>NZ_JBYRHR010000003.1:0-560564 GCF_058068205.1 Aequorivita sp. IT1282
ATTTTTAGGGTACTTTAATGAAAATAGCATAAGAGATAAACAAGTATCAATTAGACTAAGTCAGAATCTAGTGTAAAGCATGTGACTTTAACTTTGTAAACTATGTGCCTTAACGAACATTTACCGAAACGCAAAAATGGCGAAAAAACAAAGAAAAATATTTTATCCGACAATATTCATTTTAGGAATTTTTTCAATGGTTTGGCAAGTTGTAATTTACAGAAATACAATTATTGAATTGTCAATTTTAATTGGAATAATATTAGTTGTTGGAATTATCTCTTTTTTATTAGATTTTAAGAATTTCGGAAAAACATATAATTATAGCGGAATTGGACTTTACTTTTATTCTACTATGCATTACGTTTGCGGATTTGGATTTCTTGCTTGCTCTTTTTTTATGATAACTAATTATTATTTAGCAGACGAAAAAACAACAATTGAAAATTATGAAATTATTGACCGATCTTTTCTTCCCAAAAGACCAGGAAAAGCTGGCTCTGAAAATAAGCCTGTTTTTATAATTGAATATAAAGGCAAAAGGAAAGAATTAGTATTCATTCCTAAATTTTATGAAAAAATGGAATTATATAAAAGTGTGGAATTTGAAATTCGAGATGGATTTTTCGGATTTGACGTTCTGAAAAACAAAAAACTAATTGAATAAAAAACGGAATATAAAAAACGCTTTGCCAACAACATTTATAATTAATGGCTAGTCCTCGCCTACTTACGAAAATCCTCGCGGATTTTTATTCTTGTTTTATTTGCCTAATTATCTACTTAAACACGCCACTAACCATGCACAAGCACGTAGGCCATTTAAATAGACCAGAGCTCAACCTCAGGAGCTGAAATGTGTAAAAGTCTGACAGCCAATTATAAACATCGATTCAAATTAGTCTAAGCCATTAATTTAGCCTATCTTACTAAGGTATTTCCTCATCTCTTTTCGTATAAGCTTCTTTTGTCCTTTCCAATCCTGAACTAATACCTCTTTAATTATATAACCAATTTAAATATTTAATTATGGACACAAGCAATGAAGAAAGTGCACTAAAAAAGAATAGGTTCGTCGAAATATATGTGAAAACAAAACAACTATTTGAACTTGGTGCACACGCAACGGAAAATCAAATTGATAAGCACACTTCCTTAAGGAGTAATCAGCATAGTGACGTCATTTCTGATTTTTTAGTAAATAGTTGGAAGAGTCACAAGGATTTTGAACTTACTGTATTTAAAAATTATTCTATGCAATGGACACTTCCTCAACAACTTGAAAATACTGCAGATACTGGATATGAGGCTAAACTTGTAAGTGTACATCACGTACCAACAGGAGGGAGTCCAAATTTTTTCGATACAGCGGATTTAAATGTCGGATCTGTTGGAAATGTTACTGCGACCATTAAAAACAATTCAGTAACGAACAAAAGCTACATTTATATTATCAAATTTACTATTTCACACAATGGAGTGACTCGTGAGTATGCTATAGATCCAAAGCTTAAGATCAATTCTTGATATCAACTATATGTTTTTAAATAGAAAAGCATATTATTTATTAATTGGCTTATTTTGTTTCGTTTCAGGTATAGTCTCTGGTCAAGATCAAAAGCTAGCAGATAGTCTATTAACCATATATCAGGAAGACGAACTTAGAGGTTTAGAAAAATTGGAACTGCTTCGAAACTTATCTTTCAATGAGATACATAATCTGAATGCTTCAATAGGATATGCTAAAGAACTTATCGTCTTAGCTAAGCAAGAGGGCAACTATTTATACCTTCATAGAGGGTATATTCAGAAGGGAAATTCGCATAGACTTGCGGGAGATTTAAATGCGGCTTTGGACGCTTTCTATAAAAGCGCTGAAGCCTCTGTGAAAGCTAAATATCTTGAAGGAGAAGGCAGTGCCTATACTGCTATTGCTGACACTTATTCAGAAATTGGAAATTCTACCAACGCTGAATTTTATTACGATAAGGCTATTCAGATATTAAGAAAAACCAGCGATTCTATTGCGTTAGCCACAACCTTATTAAATGCCGGAGACGAATATTTTAACAGTAAAAAATACGAATTGGCGTTGCGAAATTTTGAAGAATCCGGTCTCATCTTTGAAAAAGCAAATTATAAAATTGGTACGGCCTATAACTTAGGAAATGTAGGTATGGTCTATGCCGAATTGGGTAAAGACTCGCTCGCCAAAACACATATGAATGACGCCATTACAGTTTTGGAGGAATTGGAGGATTATTATGCGATTTCTGAGTACCTCACTTATATGTCTGATATATATATGAAGCAGGGAAATAGCGCCACAGCCCTGGCTTATGCACAACGAAGCTTCGATTTGGCTCTCAAACACGGCTTGAAAAAACAAATTAGCGAATCCAGTCTTACGCTTTCTGAACTTTATGAGCTGGAAGCAAACACGCGTGCCTCTTATGACTATTATAAAAGGCATATTGCTTACAGAGACAGTGTTACGAACCTCGAAGAGGTAGCGAAAATGGCAGATTTACGTACCAATTATGAAGTGTCTCAAAAACAGGTGGAAGTTGATCTTCTTTATCAGCAAAAAAGAAATCAAATTATCATTCTTGGATTTAGCTCTTTATTATTGCTCACCTTATTCTGGTATTACAGAACAATTTCCAAAGAAAAGGAAAAATCGGAAAAATTATTATTGAATATCCTACCTAAAAAAGTGGCCCAAGAATTAAAAAACACAGGAAAAGCGACTAGCAAAAAGTATGATAATGTATCCATTTTATTTACAGATTTTGAAGGGTTTACAGCATTGGTGGCTACAATTAGTGCAACCAAATTAATTGAAGAGCTAAATCAAATATTTGGTCGATTTGATGATATCATGGATGAATTTGAAATAGAGAAGATTGAAACCATAGGGGATGCTTATATGGCTGCCTGTGGATTGCCAGAAGAAAATGTACATCATGCGCAAAGATGCGTACAAGCTGCTCAAAAAATGATTGATTTTCTTATTGAAAGAAACTTGACAAATGATATTCAATGGAATATGAGGGTGGGTATTCATTCAGGCCCAGTTGTAGCAGGCGTTGTAGGTAAAACGAAATTTGCTTATGATTTATTTGGAGACTCTGTGAATACGGCGGCAAGAATGGAAAGTAACGGCGAGAAAGAAAAAATAAATATTAGCCATACAACCTATGAATTGTTAAAAGATGAACCCTCCTTATTTTTTAAAAGCCGTGGACGAATACTTGCAAAAGGCAAAGGAAAAATGAAAATGTACTTCGTGGAGACAAAATTAAAATGATAATAAAACGGCATACGACACTGTAGGACTAAAGACGAAGCTGCTGCCAGCAGCGCGCTGCGCCATGCGAAACAAGCGATATATTAAACCGTTAAAACCTACTTCTTAATAAATCGTTGTGTCTTAATAATAGTGTTATCCTGAATTTTAAGAATGTAATTTCCTGCTGCCAATTTTGATACATCAATTGTGTTTTCGCCTAATTCAGCATCCATCACTTTTTTTCCTTGAACATCGAAAATTGAAAATGCTGGATTTTTGAAATCGGTTAAATTGCCAAGATTTAAAACGCCTTCAGTTGGATTGGGATAAAGAATAAGATTGCTCACCAAATTATCATTTACACCCAGAATCGTAGACCCTTCAACCACGGAAATTACCTGATCGACAGCTACATTTTCTAAAACATCTACAATGCCCGATGGCCAAGTAATAGTAAGCGTTGTAATCTCAGTATCCAAACCTAGCCCAAAATGGGTGTTTAGCGTGCTCATATATTTAAAACCTTCCCCACTTCGCACTTCGCGAATTTGATTGCCCAGGGCTGAGGTAATGGCAACGCGAGCGCCAATTCCATTAATATTGCTATCTACACCAATAGTATTTACGGTTAACCAGTGGTTTGCGTTGGCATCGTTGTAATAAATATTTCCACCCGTAAATGAATCGATAAACCCATCGTTATTTAAATCGCCCAAAGAGCCATTGTTATTCGGCAATGCCAAAGGGATTAAAGTGAAGGTTAAGTCGCCATTGTTTAAAAGAATATTTCCATTAGATGCAATATCCACAAAACCATCGTTATTGAAATCGTAGCTGCAATTTTCGATTCCGGTTGTGGTCAATGCGTTTATTCCAGTTGAATCAGAAATATCTGTAAAGGTTTTATCGCCATTATTTCTATTTAATTTATGGGTAAAACTGCTGTCACTACTTCCTATAAAAACATCTAAAAAACCGTCGTTATCAAAATCTGCCCAAGTAGAAGACCAAGTTTGCATTTTGTCTTTTAGTCCAGTAGCTTCGCCGACTTCTACAAAATTACCTGCGCCGTCATTTTCGTACAGTTGGTTTTCACTTCTCTCATTTACATCTCCGTTTACATTACATTTCGCAATAAACGCATCCATATCGCCGTCATTGTCATAATCTATCCAAACAGAACCATAATTTCCACCCGTGGGAAAGTCGCCAATATCACCTTGGTGAAAAGTTAAGGTTCCATCTCCGTTGTTAATATAGTAGACGCTAGGTGCAACATCATGACAAACAAAAGCATCTAAGTGACCGTCGTTATTGATATCTACAAAATTGGAACGCTGTGAAAAAACGTATTCTGGAAAAGAAACTTCTTCGAAGGCGGTACCATTATTATTTGCTTTCATAAAAGTCACTCCGTTATTTCCACCGTAAAGCAAATCGGTAAAACCATTTTCATCAAAATCTGCGGCGGCAAGACTCCAGGAAGGCGAATTATCTGCAGGAGAAGTAGTGATGTTTGTCTCTATAAAACTGCCATCTGATTGTTGATAATGTATTTGGACATTGGTAGTAGATACCGAAACCAAATCGTCTAAAAAATCGCCGTTCATATCAACCACAGCTCGCTCGGAGCCGGTTGTAGAAACAGGTGCGGGGGTAAAAGATACCTGTGCATTTCCAATTCCAATAAATGTCATTATTAGGAATAGCGTAATTAATTTTTTCATATAATTAGTTTTAATTGATTAGTCGCAAATTATTGTAAGGGAGTTAATCCATTCTTCCAAAACAGGAAGAAACGCTTTGTCTGCCAAAGAACGCCCAATCATAGGCATTGCATATTCTTCTAAAGTAGTGGATACCCTAAAATATAAAATTGAATTTTCTGCATCGCCAGGAGTAATGAGTTTTGCCCCGTCATATCCCGGAATTTGAAGGTCTGGATCTGTGCAGATTCCTAAATTATCATGGTCATGGCTATCCCTAAATGCCAACCGCAACGAACGCGCTCCGCAATGCCCACCAACTACATGGCAATGGGCGCAGTTAACATCAAAATAGGAACGTACTCTTGTTTCTAAACTCTGTGAAATATCTTTCCAACTTGGTACCGTTTCAATATTTGCGGGAATGTTGGTGTTTGAAAGGTATCCTATTTCTTCCCATTTTTGAAGCTGATTTTCAACGCCATCTGCATATTCATAAATAGCATTCAAATTTTGAGGCTTTGTGCCAATAGGAAAAATTATGTCGTTGGACTTATGGCAAATAAAGCATTCCAAATCTGAAGGAATTCTATAATTAACCGATTTTGTTTCGCCGTTTTCCACCCATTCAACAGGAACATTAAAGCCGTAGCCCGTTGTATTAAGAAAGGCTTCTTGTTGGTTTTCGTCCCAAATATAATTGGCGAAAATCCAACCTTCAGCTTTTTTAATTAGCAAACGAGTTTCGATGTTTTGAGTGGTGTTATTAGGCAATACATTTTCAAAAAAGAAGGTTTTAATTAAAATGCTTCCGGTGGGAAAATTTAAGACATCTCCATCAGCCACATAGGTTGCTTTTACATTGTAGGGCATCCAAACAAAACGCTTTTTGTGGGCGTAATCTGAAAACAGGGCGTTTATGGGTTCATAGGGTAAAACACCGTAAACAGGAGATAATTCGGCTAGGTTTCCTTCAAAAAAATTATAATCTGAAAGCTTATCGAAGGGAACTATAGAAATATCAAAATTTACAGGCGAAAATGGCAAAACATCGACCGTTACTGTAGCCGTGCCGCAACTTTGTTCCGTTGGGTCGCAAACAGTATATTCAAAAGTTACTTCACCTGAAAATGAAGCATTTGGGGTGTATTTAATTGTATCGTCAAGAATATTTCCGGGAGTGCCATTATTATTTATTATTGCCGTTCCACTTTGTGGTGCCGTAATTGAAATTACACCATCAGCAGGAATGTTTGAGTCGTTAATAAAAACTACAATTTCCAAGGATGAATTTTGAAATACCTCTCCAGAATCTGGGTTAGCCACAATATTTAAAGGAACATAACCTGAGCCTTCATCGTCTTTACACGAATTGAAAGCAAATATTGAAAACAGAAGAATACAGATTCGGAGGATTATAGATTTCATATAATTATTATAAATAATTTCCTTTTTTCTAAAGGACAATAAACTTAAGAAAAACTTATTGTTTTGTAGTGATAACTGTTAACATTTTGAAAAATAAACAAATAAGACTATGTATTCATATATTTTTGGGCACTATAAAAAATACTGATTTATTCATTTCTCACATAATCCGCAATAGCATTTATGAAGTACATAATTGTTGAATTTGCCTGAAATCGATTCGCCGCAAAGGCACAAAGAACGCAGCTGATTTTTAATGAAAAACAGATATCAAAAATCTGGGAAGTCTACTTCTCACCTCGCAAGTCTCAATGCTCACGTCTCACCTCTATTTTTTGTACTTTTGTAACGCATTGAAAAAGAAAATATGAATTTTAAAATTGCATCAGAATTTCAGCCTACGGGAGATCAACCTAGGGCCATAAAATCCTTGGTGGAAGGCCTTAATTCCGACGAAAAATACCAAACACTCCTCGGAGTTACTGGCTCTGGAAAAACCTTCACCGTAGCCAATGTGGTAGAGCAGGTGCAAAAACCTACACTTGTTTTGGCTCATAACAAAACCTTGGCCGCGCAGCTTTATACAGAATTTAAAAACTTATTTCCCGAAAATGCGGTGGAATATTTTGTTTCGTATTACGATTATTATCAGCCCGAAGCATTTATCCCAAGTAGCGGCACCTATATAGAGAAAGATCTTTCCATAAACGAAGAAATTGAAAAAATGCGACTTAGCACAACTTCGTCCTTGCTTTCGGGCAGGAGGGATGTAATTGTGGTTTCGTCGGTTTCTTGTTTGTATGGTATCGGAAATCCAGCCGAATTTCAAAAAAACGTAATCAGTTTAGAAAAAGGGCAAACTATTTCCCGCACAAAACTATTGCACCGTCTGGTACAAAGTCTCTATTCGCGAACCGAAGCAGAGTTTCATAACGGCCGTTTTAGAATAAAGGGTGACACGGTAGATGTTTTTCCAGGTCATGCAGATGATGCGTACAGAATCCATTTTTTTGGAGATGAAATTGAAGAAATTGAGGTGTTTGATCCGCAAAATAACGATATAAAAGGAAAATACGAAAGATTGAATATTTACCCTGCAAATATGTTTGTAACCTCTCCCGATGTGTTACAAGGTGCCATTCATAATATTCAGGATGATTTGGTGAAGCAGGTAGAATATTTTGGTGAAATAGGAAAACATTTGGAAGCTAAACGACTTGATGAACGTACCAATTTCGATTTAGAAATGATTCGTGAATTAGGTTACTGTAGCGGTATTGAAAACTACTCGCGTTACTTAGATCAGAGACTTCCGGGCACACGTCCATTCTGCTTGTTAGATTTTTTTCCATCAGATTATTTAATGATCGTAGATGAAAGTCACGTTTCTATTCCGCAGGTTGGCGCAATGTATGGTGGTGACCGCTCGCGAAAAGAAAATTTGGTGGATTACGGTTTTCGTTTGCCAGCGGCAATGGACAACCGTCCGTTAAAGTTTGAGGAATTTGAGGCGCTGCAAAACCAAGTAATTTATGTGTCAGCAACACCTGCAGATTATGAACTTGAAAAAAGTGGCGGTGTGTTTGTGGAACAGATAATTCGCCCTACTGGTTTGCTGGACCCACCAATTGAAGTACGTCCAAGCTTAAACCAAATTGATGATTTGTTAGAAGAAATTCATCTTCGCATTGAAAAAGACGAACGTATTTTAGTTACTACTTTAACTAAAAGAATGGCTGAAGAGCTTACCAAATATTTAATTCGAGTACAAGTTCGCACTCGTTATATTCACAGCGATGTGGATACTTTGGAACGGGTGGAAATTATGCAGGATTTGCGTCTTGGACTGTTTGATGTTTTGGTAGGAGTAAACCTGTTGCGAGAAGGATTGGATTTGCCAGAAGTTTCGTTAGTCGCAATTCTAGATGCCGATAAGGAAGGATTTTTGAGAAGTGAACGTTCGCTTACTCAAACAGTAGGGCGTGCCGCTCGGAACCTGAACGGGAAAGCAATTATGTATGCAGATAAAATAACCAATAGTATGCAAAAGACTATAGACAGTACAAATTACAAAAGGGAAAAACAGATTGCTTATAATTTAAAACACGGCATCACTCCAACCGCAATTAAAAAGTCGTTTGAAAATGCGTTGACTAAGTCAAAACAAGCCGCTTATTCTTTTGAAACAGCAGAAAGTCTAGCTGCAGAATCTGAAGTTGAGTATTTGACAAAAGCACAAATAGAAAAGAAAATCCGCGACACTCGCAAAGCGATGGAAACAGCGGCAAAAGATTTAGATTTTATGATGGCTGCCAAGCTCCGCGATAAAATAAAAACATTTCAAAAGCAATTAGAAACCCTGTAGGCGCGCGATTCATCTCGAGCCATTATAGTTTCTATTTTATTGCGCAATTCGATTTTGAAATAGTATTCTATGATATAAAAAAGAATAATAGAAAATAACAAATCTCGAATTAACAAAATCCAAAATTTACAATGTTTTTAACGTCTCTCATTAAACCTATTTTGTATTTTTCTCTTTCTATGAGTCCGACGCAAAACATCAATTTAGACAATAAAATAATTCCCGAGAGTATCAAAAAGGAAGTGATTGAGGCTATATCATTTTATCCAGAATTGTACGATACTGCAATTGAATTCAAATTTAAGGATAATATTAAAAAGTCTACAATGCAGGCACAACCGCGGTTTGCTAGTTTGTTTAAGGCTAGTAGTGAGAGGGAATACGTTATTTTGATAAGTAGAAATATCCAAATTGAAGGCGAAAAATTCACCATGGACGATATTCCTTCAGACGTAAAAGTGGGTTGGATTGGTCACGAACTTGGACACTTAATGGATTATCGCGAACGCACAAACGTTGGGATGGTAATTTTTGGATTGAAGTATCTTTTCTCTTCAGCACACATTAAGGAAGTAGAACGTGCCGCTGATACTTATGCAGTTGCCCACGGAATGGGTGATTATATTTTAAAGACGAAAAACTTCATTTTAGAAAACGCAAATCTAACTGAAGAATACAAAGAGCGAATCCGCAGACTTTATATTTCACCTGAAGAAGTAATGGAGCTTATTAACAAAAATAAAGTAGAGGAAGACCCCGAAATTGCAGGAATGAAAGACTAATACATCAAGATTTCTGCGTTTTCACAAATGCTTCCCAAGCTGCAAACTTCTCTTCACCCATCACTTTTTCCATCTTTACTTGTCCGCCTTTCTTTTTATTTTTAGCATTCCATTCGTGGAAAATCGCTGAATCTATCGTAGTTACTATCACGCCTTTTAATGCTTTTGAACGCGCCACGGCATAGTTATTATTAGCTTCTTTTAGGGCTTCATCCAGCGCATTGGCTATTTCTTCAGCATTTATATTAGTTTCAGAACCCAAATACCAATGGTGATAAAATTCACCATCAATCTTTACTGCAGCAATGGTAAACTCTGGAATTTCAATATCGAATTTCTCCTCCATTTCGCGTAAAGCGACTTCCATTTTATTAACTGAAAGCTGCGATCCAACAACATTTAAAAAGAATTTAGTGCGACCAGTGATTTTAATTTCGGCCTTTTCAATATCTGTAAACGCAATTGTGTCGCCAATTAAATAGCGCCAAGCGCCAGAAACAGTGCTGATAATTAGAACATAATCCACATCTTTTTCAACTTCGGCAATGGTTAATGCGGGTGCATCTCGTAAAAGTGATCCGTCCTCGTTTATGTATTCAGGCTTGAAAGGGACAAATTCAAAATAAATTCCGTTGTCCGTCACAAGTTTCATTGAAGTAGTATCTGGCCTGTTTTGAAACGCCAAAAATCCTTCCGAAGCTAAATAGGTATCAATTACAATAATTGGATGCGCCAACAATTGATTAAAACTTTTTTCATAGGGTTGAAACGCTACGCCGCCAGAAGTGAACACTTGCAAATTGGGCCAAATCTCGTGAATGTTTTTTGCGTCGTGATATTCAATTACCTTTTTCATCATAAGCTCCATCCACGATGGAATTCCGCTGAGAGCGCCAATGTCCCATTTACGAGCATTCTTGGCTATGGTTTCAACTTTTTGGTCCCAATCCTCCATTTGTGCAATCTCTTCGCCAGGCTTGTAATATCCGCGAAACCAAAACGGAATATTGCTAGCGCTAATACCGCTTATTTCGCCTTCTAAAAATTGATCTTGTTTCTCTAAATCTGTACTACTGCCCAACATCATTATTTCCTTTTCGTAGAAATCTGAAGGGATTTCAAAATTCGTTAATGCACCAACTTGTTTAATCCCAGTGGTGCGGATGGCTTCAATCATTTTTTCGGTTACAGGTATTCTTTTTGAAGTTTTCCCTGTTGTTCCGCTGCTTCGGGCAAAATATTTGGGTGAGCCTGGCCAACAGATATCTTGCAATCCTTCTTGAGTTTTGCACCACCATTCAGACTCCATTTGGTTATAATCGAAATACGGCACTTTTTCTGAAAAGGATTTCTGAATATCGTTAGATTCAAGAATTTTTGAGAATCCGTAATATTTTCCGAAAGCAGTATCCTTTGCACTTTCAAGCAAATGTTTTAAAACTTCTTTTTGCGATTCAACAGCCGATTTTTCTGAAACTATTGCTCCGCGAAGATCGATCGCTGTTTTTATAATGGAACCGAGTATAGCCATTTTTAAATTTTTGATGAAGCTACAATTTTTCAGAAAGTTTGAGGAAGGAATTAAATCAATTTTAACCTTTTTTATATGCGTGGCAATAATGGTATCTTTGCAAAAAAAAAAGAGATGCATCACCCAGACTCCGTACGATTGAATAAAGCTATTAGCGATAGTGGTTACTGTTCCCGCCGCGAGGCAGATACTTTAATTGAAAGAGGCCGCGTGACTGTAAATGGCGAAAAGAGTACACTTGGAGATCGAGTGATGCCGGGCGATGAACTGCGAGTAGACGATAAACTTATTACTAAAAATGATACCGAGGTTTACATAATGCTAAATAAACCCGTGGGTATAACCTGCACAACAGATACCCGTTTTGATGATAATGTAGTAGATTTTGTAAAGCATCCAGAGCGTATTTTTCCTGTTGGGAGATTAGACAAGCCTAGCGAAGGATTGTTGTTATTGACTAATCAAGGCGATATTGTAAATAAAATACTTCGTGCGGGAAACCAACACGAAAAGGAATACATTGTAAAAGTTGATAGACATGTTACAGATGAATTTGTAAAAAGAATGGCTTCCGGAATCCCTATTTTAGATACGGTTACAAAAAGATGTAAAGTTGAAAAAATCAGCAGGTTTGAATTCCGGATTTTTTTGGTGCAAGGTTTAAATAGACAGATTCGAAGAATGTGTGAATATTTGGGCTATGAAGTTGTAGCGCTGCAGCGAATTAGAATAATGAATTTGGAGTTGGGCGATTTGCCAGTAGGGCAGTGGCGCGATCTTACTGCGGAAGAGTTAAAAGCTTTAAAAGAATCTGTAAAAGACAGTGATGGCTTACCGAAGGATTATAAAAAGGAGAATCGTCAAAAATTAGAAGAAACTAAAAAACCTGAAGTAATTAGACGGGAGGAGCGCAAGTTAAAAAGTGAGCAAAAAAGCACAGGCGGAAAAAGGAGAAGAGGGCCTAATTAGCACCATGAAAAAACCGCGCACCGATTGAGTAGCACGCGGTCATTTCAACTAACTAACCAAATTAAATTTCAATTATGAAATCTCAACCATTTTCTTCAAAGCTTTCTTTTCCTCTATTTTTGGAAGAATAATCTTCAAAACACCATTTTCATAGTTGGCTTGAATATCTTCTGTATTTATATTTTCTGGAAGTGTAAAACTACGTTCAAAATTGTTGTAGTTAAACTCTCTTCTCGTATAACGTAAATCGTTATCTTTTTCCTCTTTCGATTCTGCTTTTTTTGAAGCTACAATCAATGTATCTTCCTCAGCCTCAATAGTAAGGTTTTCTTTTCTAAAACCCGGAATTGCAAGTTCTATTGCAAAATTCGTCAAATTTTCAATAATATTAACCGCGGGAATGCTAAATGTTTCATAATTGTGATTTAAAGCATCCAATTTACTGTCCATTAGTAAATTATCTAATAATCCTGGCAGCCAAATGTTACTTTTATTAACTGTTTTCATATCTATATATTGTTTTGAGTTTTAACTTAATTTCTCCATTCAATATTCAATTATAATTCCACAACTCGAAAGTGGACATTTTGTCGTAATTCTTGTTATTTAATATGACTTTATGTCGCGCTTCCGATCTTCATTTATAACATTAATTCCTTTTTAAGATTTAAAGCATATCGTTTCAGTACTTTTATATTGCTAACTAAATCGCTATGAAAAAAATATTCAATCGTGTTTTTGATTTCTTCAATACTATAGAAAGCAAAATAGCTTTCTATCCGACCTTGCTTGCTATTACGGGCTTTATCGTTGCTATTATAATGATTTATCTGGAGGGACGGGGAATTTCGAGAGAAATAATGGACGTATTTCCACTGTTGATGGTGGAAGATGGCGATACCGCATTATCCGTACTTAGCGCTTGTCTTGGGGGACTAATATCATTAATGGTTTTTAGCTTTTCAATGGTAATGCTTCTGTTAAGTCAAGCGTCGAGTAATTATTCTCCACGGTTGCTTCCGGGTTTAATTAGCGACAAGCGACACCAGTTTATTTTAGGTACTTACCTCGCGACGATTCTTTATAATATTTTTACACTTTTCTCAATAGAACCTAGTGAAGATAAATATACTCTTCCGGGGTTTTCGGTGCTTTTGGGTATTGTATTAACTATTATTTGCTTGATAGCTTTTATTTATTTTATTCACAACATTTCGCAGAGCATACAGATTAACAATATTTTGGATGGGATTTTCGCGAAGGCTGAAAGGAGGCTTATTAAACTGATTGATTCAGAAAAGGGGCAAACAAAGGATTTTCCAGATACTTCCAATTGGTTTGAATACAACGCGGGACGCAGTGGCTATTTTCAGAATATTTCTATTCTAAACATATTAAAAACATGCGAACAGGAGGAAACCAAGATTTTTATTACGGTGCCAAAAGGGCTTTTTGTTCTGAAAAATGGAATTTTTCTAAAATCTGAGAAACCGTTGGATGCTAAAATAGTTGATTCCTTAATATCCAACATCAGTTTTGCGCGTGGAGAGCTCGTTGAAGATAATTATGCCTTGGCTTTTAAGCAGATTACAGAGATTGCAGTAAAAGCAATGTCTCCTGGAATAAACGATCCTGGAACCGCAATTAATGCTGTTGATTATTTAACCGATTTGTTTGCGTTGCGGATGCAAAAAGCAGACAACGGAATTATTGTACACGAAGAAAAGGCAAATCTTAGAGTTGCAGTTGTAACGTTTAAGGAGCTAATGTATAATGTTATGGCATCATTGCGTACTTACTGCAAACACGACCCAATCATGGTAGAAAAGCTACTGTGGATGATGATGTATCTTCTAAAACAACCTACGGCCGAAGAATACTATCATAATATAGTAAAAGAAGAAATGACCGCACTTTTAAAGCAGGCTAAAAAATCTTTTGATTCTGAAACGGATGTTGCTTTAATTGAAAAAATGGTTGCAGAACAATTATGATAGCTTTTCAAAATTTTAAGAAGCTCTTCTAAAAGATTATCCTTCATCAATTATAAATGCAAAAAAAAACCCTTCGCAACTGCGAAGGGTTTTTTTAAATAAAATATATTCTTTTTTAAGAAAGTACTGCCTTTACTTTATCTGCAGCTTCTTGAAATTCAATAGCGCTCTGAACGTCTAGTCCACTATTGTCAATCAATTCTTTTGCAATATCTGCATTTGTACCTTGAAGACGAACAATAATTGGCACGTGGATAGTTCCCATGTTTTTGTAAGCATCAACAATACCTTGAGCTACACGATCACAACGAACAATACCTCCAAAAATATTTACTAAAATTGCTTTTACGTTCGGGTCTTTCAAAATTAACTTGAAAGCAGCTTCTACGCGTTCTGCGTTTGCTGTACCACCAACGTCAAGGAAGTTTGCAGGCTCTCCACCAGCTTGTTTAATAAGATCCATAGTTGCCATTGCAAGTCCGGCACCGTTTACCATACAACCTACGTTTCCGTCAAGGTCAACATAGTTTAGGCCTTTTTCTTGCGCTTCAACTTCTACAGCATTTTCTTCGCGAATATCGCGCATTGCTAAATAATCTTTGTGACGAAAAAGTGCATTGTCATCAATACTTACTTTAGCATCAACAGCTATAATTTTATCATCGCTTGTTTTTAGTACAGGGTTTATTTCGAATAAAGAAGAATCAGACTCGTTATAAGCTCTGTAAAGTGCCGTAACGAACTTCGTCATTTCTTTGAATGCTTTTCCACTCAATCCAAGATTGAAAGCAATTCTTCTAGCTTGAAAGCCTAAAAGGCCAACTGCAGGGTCAACTTCTTCTGTAAAGATTAAATGTGGAGTTTCTTCAGCAACCGTTTCTATATCCATTCCACCTTCGGTAGAATACATAATCATATTTCTTCCAGTTGAACGATTTAATAGAACGCTCATATAATATTCTTCAGGCTCATTATCGCCAGGGTAATAAACATCTTCAGCAACCAAAATTTGGTGTACTTTTTTACCTTCCGCAGTTGTTTGCGGAGTAACAAGGTTCATCCCGATTATATTTCCTGCAATATCTTCAACTTCTTTTATATTCTTAGCTAGTTTTACACCGCCACCTTTTCCGCGACCACCTGCGTGAACTTGAGCCTTAATAACGTGCCAGCCTGTTCCCGTTGTTTCGGTAAGTTTTTTTGCGGCTTCCACAGCTTCTGCTGGAGTTGTAGCCACAATACCGCGCTGTATTTCAACGCCAAAACTGTTTAAAATTTCTTTTCCCTGATATTCGTGTAAATTCATAGTATCGGTTTTGTACTTGTTTATGGAACGCAAAAATAACAAATGTTGTAGGAATGGACTAATGTTTTTTAAAGCTTTGTACTTCTGTTTTTACATTGATTTACAGAATTGTAAAAATTAAGTATCTGAGAGGAATGTATTTGGCAATACATTCTTAAATTTGTGCCCTAAATTAAAAAAAACTTATTCTCAAAACCCATGAAAAATCAAGACCTTTTGGCAATTGCCCAAGAATTTGGAAGCCCTGTTTATGTTTATGACGCTGCTAAAATTGAAAAGCAGTATAAACGTTTAACCAGCGCTTTTGATAAGGTGGAGAAGTTGAAGATTAATTATGCAGTAAAAGCACTTTCAAATATTTCAATTTTGAAACTGCTCGTAAATATGGGTAGCGGTTTAGATACCGTTTCTATTCAGGAAGTAATGCTTGGCTTAGAAGCGGGTGCGAAACCTGAAAACATAATCTATACGCCAAACGGAATTTCTTTGGAAGAAATAGAAAAAGCGGCTAAACTTGGCGTACAGATAAACATTGACAATCTTTCCATTTTGGAACAGTTTGGAACCAAACACCCCAAAACTCCGGTTTGTATTCGTATAAATCCGCACGTTATGGCTGGTGGGAATGCAAATATTTCCGTGGGACATATTGATAGTAAGTTTGGAATTTCTATCCATCAAATGCCTTTGTTGAAACGGATTGTTGAAAACACGGGGATGAACATCAACGGAATCCATATGCATACGGGTAGCGATATTCTTGATATTGATGTTTTTCTTTACGCTTCGGAAATACTTTTTAATGCTGCCGAAAATTTCGATAATCTTGAATTTATTGACTTCGGAAGCGGTTTCAAAGTACCTTATAAAGAAGGCGATATTGAAACTAATGTAGAAGAACTTGGAAAAAAACTGAGTAAGCGTTTTAATGATTTCAGTAAAAAATACGGCAAAAAACTAACCTTAGCTTTTGAGCCAGGTAAGTTTTTGGTGAGTGAAGCAGGACAGTTTTTAGTAAAAGTGAATGTAATAAAACAAACCACTTCTACCGTTTTTGCGCAAGTTGATAGTGGTTTTAATCACTTAATTCGCCCAATGCTTTACGGTTCGCAACACGAAATTTCGAACATTTCTCGACCACACGGTAGAGATCGTTTTTACACAGTAACAGGTTATATCTGCGAAACTGACACTTTTGCAAATAACAGACGAATTCCAGAAATACACGAAGGAGATATGCTTTCGTTTCATAATGCGGGGGCTTATTGCTTTACAATGGCAAGCAATTACAATTCGCGTTATCGACCGGCTGAAGTACTTTGGTATAAAGGAAAAGCGCACTTAATTAGAAAAAGGGAGACTTTTGAAGATATCTTAAAAAATCAAATAGCAATTGATTTATAATATTTTGGTTGCTTAAACTGGAATAAGTCTTTTTAATCGAAAAAAATTCACACCTATACTTTTAATGAATAGCGACTAGGCGTATTCAATTAACGCTTATAAAGGAAAAGAGGGGCTTGAAAGGGAAAATGTTTAGTGGAAGCGTTAAATTAAGATGAATAATTTAATTTTTTAGATTATTAAAATAAATATTAGAAATTAGCTTCTATGTTAATAATAATACTATCTTTGCCGCTTATATTAATTATTTATTTAAATACAATGAACAAAGGAACAGTAAAATTCTTCAACGACACCAAAGGTTTTGGTTTTATCACTGAAGAAGGAACCAACAAAGAACATTTTGTACACATTTCAGGCCTAATCGACGAAGTTCGTGAAGGTGACGAAGTTGAATTTGATCTTCAAGAAGGAAAAAAAGGATTGAACGCGGTTAACGTAAAAGTACTTTAATACACACAATTTTTTTAAGACAAAGCCTCCCAATTCGGGAGGTTTTTTTTTGTCAAAGTTTTTGCAATTATTGTAATTGTTAAAATTTTGTGATTTTAACCCGTTGATTCCCAATATTTTATTTTAAATTTATGGAACTAACTAAACCATATTTTTATTATGAAAAAATCGACACTACTCCTAATGGTGTTGTGTATGCTGACTATTCAGCTATCTGCACAGCACAAAAACCCTGAAAAAGAAAAGGAAGCAGCGCAAATGGCCGCAAAACCATCAACCATTTCGCTAAACCAACTAATACAGCAAAAAAGTAATCAGTATGTAATTACTAATGAGCACATAAGCCGAACGAGCGGCATTCACCACATTTATTTAAGACAAGCTATTAACGGTTTGGAAGTGTATGGCACAGAATCTAGTGTTCATCTAGATAAAACTGGTAAAGTTTTAACGGAGCACAATAAATTTCTAACAGATGTAAGTGCAACACTTAAAAGTAATTCACAAGCAATTTCGGCAAGCCAGGCAATCTCTTCTGTGGCTGGACAGATGGGTTACAAAGTTTCCAATCTTCAAGAATTAAAAAGTATAGGCGGCAAAAATAAAGCCGCCATTTATAATAAAGCAGGAATATCTTTAGTGGATGTTCCCGTAAAATTAATGTACTATTATAGAGAAGGAATAGGCACACAACTTGTTTGGGAACTTTCCATAGCCGAAAAAACTTCAACGGATTGGTGGAATTTTCGTGTGGATGCTTCAACAGGAAAAATAATAGACAAAGAAAATTGGACGGTTTCTTGTAATATTATGGATGAACATAATGAACATTTCCATGGCGAAAATTCCGTAGAGTTTATTTCACCTATAGGACCAATAAATGAAGCTGAAACTTATAAGAATAACGATAATAATTCTAGTAGTATTATTACAGATTATAGTTCTGCGCTGGTAGGTGGCTATAGAGTTTATGCCATGCCCATAGAATCTCCAAATCATGGAGCGCGTACTTTAGAAAATAATCCGGATAATGCTACTGCATCACCTTTTGGATGGCATGATACCAATGGAGCTGTAGGTGCTGAATTTACGGTAACAACCGGTAATAATGTAGATGCACATAAGCTTGCAGACCGTCCCGATGGTACTGCTGCATTAATCTTCGATTTTCCTATTGACCTAAACCAGAATCCTGCTTTAAACACAGCACCATATATTACCAATCTGTTTTATTGGAATAATATTATTCACGATGTCTTGTACTTTTATGGATTTGACGAAGCTAGCGGTAACTTTCAAGAAAACAACTACGGAAATGGTGGGCTAGGTTCAGATAGCGTTAATGCTAACGCGCAGGCAGCGGGAAATTGTAATGCGACTTTTGGTACTCCTGCCGATGGTTCAAATCCAACAATGAATATGTTTTTATGTAACAACGCTACCCCTTCACACGACGGTAATCTTGATGCTGGAGTTGTTGTTCATGAATATGGCCATGGTGTTTCTAATAGGCTAACTGGAGGTGCTCTTAATGTTGGTTGTTTAGGTAACCAAGAACAGATGGGCGAAGGTTGGAGCGACTTTTATGGTCTATTAGTAACCATTGAAGCCGGAGACACAGGAACTGATGCTAGAGGGGTAGGTACTTATCTTTTAGGCCAACCTACTAATGGTCCTGGGGTTCGAACTCAGAGATACAGTACTGACTTTGCCGTTAACAACCATACATATGATGATATTATTACTATGGTAGCTCCACACGGTGTTGGAGAAGTTTGGGCTACTATGCTTTGGGATATGACCTGGGGAATTATTGCAACAGACGGATTTGATCCAGATTTTTATAATGGTACAGGTGGAAATAATGTTGCCTTGGCAATTGTAACTGAAGGATTAAAAATACAGCCGTGTAGCCCAGGATTTGTTGATGGTCGCGATGCAATTATTGCGGCAGATCAAGCGCTTTATGGAGGTGCTCACTTATGTACAATTTGGCAAGCATTTGCAGATAGAGGATTAGGATTTAGTGCTAATCAAGGATCATCATCAAGTAAAACAGATGGTACAGAAGCTTTTGATTTACCACCAGGTTTTTCAGGTTTTGATACTATTGACGAAGTTTGCCTTTCTGACGGAATTCAAACCGGTCTTTCTGGTGGAACGCCAGCGGGCGGTGTTTACGGCGGTCCGGGGGTGACCGATAATGGCGGTACATTTACTTTTGATCCAAGTGTTGGCGGTCCAGGTTTGGTGACTGTTACTTATACTGTTAATGATCTTTGTAGTGGTGCATCAACTGTGCTTACTGATGATATTAATGTAACCAATGACCCACCTGTAATTATTTGTAAAGGTTCAGGTGCGATACCAATGACGGGATCAAAATCTGAAAGTCCTGGAGTGGCAATACCAGATAATAATGCGGCTGGAATAACTTCCCTCATGAATGTTACCGAAAATGTTACGATTTCAGATTTAGATATTATTTTAAATTTAACACACACCTTTGTCGGTGATCTTATAATTAAAATAAAATCTCCTGCAGGGCCAACCGTAACAATTGTTGATAGAATTGGTGCACCTCCAGGCACATTTGGGTGTGGTGGTAATGATATAGATGCGATACTTGATGACGAAGCAGCCAATCCAATTGAAAATGAGTGCGCTGGAACTGTACCAACAATCAGCGGATTGTTTACTCCAAACAATCCACTATCAGTTTTTGATGGACAAAGTACATTGGGCGTATGGGAATTAACAGTCTCTGATAATGCCGGTGCAGACACGGGGAACTTAGTTAGTTGGGGTATAGATTACGATTATGAAATTGTTGCTCCAGTTTTTGATGTTACACTTGATCCCTCCGGAAATGCAACTGTAAATGCAGCCGACTTATTGCATAGCGTTACTGTTGATTGCGGTGGTTATACAGTTTTGGCTGGAAGCCCTTTAGCTCCAACAGTCAGTTTTACTTGTGCAGATATAGGTATGAACACGATTCCAGTTGAAGTTACAAACGACAATGGAGCAACTTCAACCTGTTCTGCTATTGTTAATGTAATTAGTGGCGGAGTCGGTGGCCCATTTGTTTGTCCAGGAAACATTATCCAAGACAATGATCCGGGAATTTGTGGTGCTGTAGTTACTTACACGGTCGATACTCCTTCCGGTTGCAGTAGCTCTCCATTGGCAAATGGTATTGCCACGTTACAATTAATTTCTTCAGCAGGTGGTACCGGAAATAGATCTGGAGTTAGTTATAATCCTATAGCAGATAGATATTATAGCGCAAATGCTGGATCTGCTGCGTATCCTTTAGATTGTTTTGATGGTACGACTGGTGCTTTTATTAGCGATGTTGCGAGTGGGATTTCTTATAGAGGTGTGTGGTGGAATGCATCCTTAAGTCAATCAGAAGCAAACGGAGGTTTTACAGCTGGTGTGTTTAGCACTGACCTAGCAGGAGACTGTCCAGATGGTAATTTAACACCTATTTTTCCCGCTAATCAACCCAATAATCAATCTTGTGGAGACCTAGATTATGGTAATAATGAAATAATTTATTACGATGCCGGGTCAATTACACAAGTTGACAGAGCTACAGGGATTACAAGTGGAACATTAGTACTTACAGGAATACCTGTTGGTTCTGTGTATGCCTTATATTCTGTAGGTTATACTGGTATAGTGGGTAGTGAATATGCAATTTATGACAAAACCACCCAATCTGTTCATTTATATGATAGAGCAACAGGTGCATACGGCGCTGCGACTTCAATCGGTTTAACCACGACCGATTTCGGTTTTGCTTATGAAAACAGTCAAGCGTGGATATATGCAAATGACCGATGGAATGGCTACACCATTTTTGGTGCAAGCGGTGCAATTACTCAAACAGCAGGATTGCCAAGCGGAAGTACTTTCCCAGTTGGTACAACTACCAACACTTTTGAATTTGACGATGGGATAAATCCAGTGCAAAGCTGTTCCTTCGATGTTACAATTAATGACATTGAAAATCCGGTAATCACTTGTCCTGGAAATATTATAGTTGATAATGACGCAAATGTATGTAGTGCAGTGGTAACCTACCCAATGCCAACTGTAACAGATAATTGTCCAATAGGTACAGAGATTTTATACGGCACAACTGCAGTAGGTAGCTCAGCACCTTCAACGCTTCATATTATCGATCCATTAACTGGTTCAGCAACTGCTATAGGACCAATTGGTTTTAATAACGTTGGTGGTCTAGAATATGATATTGCATCAGGACAATTATTTGGAATAGGAAAAAGAATTTCAGATAATATGCAAGTTCTATTAACAATTGATCCATCTTCAGGAATTGGAACCGAAGTTGGGGTTCTTACCCCTCAAACAGGCACTGGAGGTTCTCCAGTTTTTGATATGTCTTCGCGACCTTCCGATAATAAAATGTTTATTGATGGAATTCTGGGAGGTGGATGTGTTGATTTAGGCGATATTGATCTTGGAACCGCTGCTATTAATTTAATAGGTTCTACGGGTAGCTGCAATCCTGGTAATGGAATGGCTTTTTCTGCCAACAGCACGCTATATCGTTGTGATGCAAATGGTGGCGGTACTTTGTATAGCGTTAATCAAGTCACTGGTTTAGATACTGCTATTGCAGCGGTTACTTTCAATGGATTTCCACCACTTGCTAATCCAAAATTAAGCACTATGGATTCGAGTATAGCCGACGTTATGTATGTTGGCGTGAATGATGGTTTTGGTGGTAGTGGGCCAAATTATTTAGCAACTTTAGATCTTACTTCGGGTGTAGTTACCTTTGTTGGTGTTACAGCAACAGCTTTAGATGGTATAGCCTTTGCGCGGGACGCTAATGGTGGTCTAACGCAAACCGCAGGTCTTCCTTCTGGAAGTGCGTTTCCAGTAGGTACAACTACAAACACTTTTGAGTATAATGATGGTATCAATCCAATTGTAACTTGTTCATTCGACGTTACTGTGAATGATACTGAAGATCCAGTAATTACCTGCCCAGCAAATATGATAGTAAATAACGATGCTGGTATGTGTGGCGCAGTTGTTACTTACCCTATGCCTACAGCGACAGATAATTGTGTTGGATCAGGCTCATTAACATCACTCTTTGCCTCAAACAATAGTGGTAATTTTGGAGGTGCTGTTTATTTTAATGTTACAATCGCGGGTACTAATTTAAATATTAATTCGCTTGAAGTGAACACTGCTGCCGGAGCTGGTGGCGCATTTAGTATTGATGTTTATACCACGCCAGGAACGCATGTAGGCAATGAAACAAACGCTGGATTATGGACGTTAGTGGGCTCAGGTACTGGAACTGCTGCAGGTATAGATAATCCGTCATTAGCGGTTCTAACTACTCCATTTACTTTAAACGCAGCAACGAGTTATGGAATTGCTATAGTAATGGATGCAACACACGGGCACAATTATACCAATGGAACGGGAGCTAATCAAAACTATTCTAATGCCGATTTATCGATGTCAATGGGATCAGCTTCTAATACCCCATTTGGAAGTGTTTTCACTCCAAGAGTATTTAATGGAACCTTGATTTACGATTTGCCAAGTAGTACTATCTCACAAACCGTAGGATTACCAAGTGGAAGTACTTTCCCTGTTGGAACTACAACCAATACATTTACAGCTACAGACGCGTCAGGAAATACAGACACTTGTAGTTTTGATGTAATCGTACTCGATGTAGAAGCTCCAATAGCTTTATGCCAAACCATTACTGTTCAATTAGATGCAACAGGAAACGTTTCCATAGTAGGAGCCGATGTTGACGGTGGTAGCACAGATAATTGCGGAATTGCTACTTTGAGTGTTTCGCCTAGTAGCTTTACTTGTGCAGATGTAGGAGCTAACACTGTTATGTTGACAGTTACAGATGCAATAGGAAATATAAGTACTTGTAATGCTACAGTAAATGTAGAAGACAATGTAGCACCAACAACAGTTTGCCAAAACATAACTGTACAATTAGATGCTACAGGAAATGTTTCCATAGTGGCAGCAGATGTTGATGGAGGTAGTACAGATGCCTGCGGAATTGCAAGCACTTCTATAGATGTAACAGATTTCACTTGTGCAGATATTGGTCCTAACAACGTAACCTTATCGGTAACGGATGTAAATGGAAATACAAGTACTTGTGTGGCTGTAGTTACTGTAGAAGACAGTATACCACCAACCATTGTATGTCCTGCAGATATAACAGCTAATTCTGATGCTGGTTTCTGTAGTGCGGTTGTAAATTTCGCAATGCCATTAGTCTTTGACAATTGCAGCGCAACGGCTTCTCAAACTGGAGGCCTTCCAAGCGGAAGTAGTTTCCCTGTAGGAGTAAACACTGTAGAATACACGGCCACGGATGCCGGTGGAAATACAACAGTATGTAGCTTTACAATTACGGTAACGGATAACGAGCCACCAACAATGGTCTGCCAGAATATAACGATACAATTAGACGCTTCTGGAAATGCAACAATTGTTGCCGCAGATGTTGATGGTGGCAGCTCTGATGCTTGCGGAATTGCAACATCATCTGTAAGTCCAAGTAGTTTTGATTGTAGCGATGTGGGTGATAACCCTGTAACGTTAACGGTTACAGATATTCACGGTAATTCTAATACATGTACAGCAATTGTAACAGTAGAGGATATTACAGCGCCAGTTGCAAACTGCCAAAACATCACAGTACAATTAGATCCAATAACTGGTGTGGTAACCATTGTAGGAGCTGATGTCGATGGCGGAAGTACGGATGCTTGTGGAATAGCTACTTACGCTTTGGATATTGATACCTTTGATTGTTCAGACGTAGGCGATAACACGGTTGTTCTTACTGTCACCGATGTAAATGGAAACAGCAGTACTTGTACCGCTATAGTAACTGTTGAAGATAACACAAGCCCGGTCTTGGTTTGTCAAGACTTTACTTTGGAGCTTGGTGCTAATGGAACCGCTATTTTAGATCCAATGGATGTAATAGCTAGCAATACAGATATATGTGGCATTTTTGCTGTAGCTGTAGATATTACAATGTTTAGTTGTAGTGATATTGGAACCCCAGTAACAGTTCAAGTGTTTACAATTGATGTTAATGGCAATCTAGCAACTTGTACCGCTGAGGTAACAGTTGTAGATCTTTTAGCGCCTGTTCTCACGTGTCCACTAGACCAAACTGTTGATCCGGGACCTGGGAATGTATTTTACATTCTCCCAGATTACTTTGCAAATGGTGAAGCAACTGCAATAGACAATTGCACAGATCCTGTAACAATAATTTCACAAGATCCTGTAGCTGGCACACCATTATCTGATGGAACTTATACCATTACCTTTACTGCGGAAGATGAATACGGTAACGTATCAACTTGCGACTTTGAACTTATCGTTGAAAGTGTATTGGGTGTAGGCGATAACAATGCAAACATTGGCAGTATACAAATGTATCCAAACCCTGCCAAGCATAGTGTTACCATAGGTAATCCACAAAGTCTTTCACTAGAAAAACTCGAGATCTTTGATATTAGAGGAAGAATGGTGAAAAGCATAGATCTTAGAAGCATGGGCACTGAAAAGGCTATCGATATTTCTGAAATGGCCGCAGCAACCTATATAGTAATTATACAAGGTGAAAACGGTAGAATAACCAAAAGACTTATTAAGGAATAAGTACAGATTATTAATTTAAAAGAAAACCCTTCCGATTAGTTTCGGAAGGGTTTTTTAATGTTCTGTAAATTATATTCTGCTAATTAGAAATTTCTAAAGTTTAGTAACTTCCTTTTTAGCTAATTCAAATTCTTGAAGCATGTCTTTTAAAATCTGTGCCGCTGGTTTTATGTCGTGAATAAGTCCGGCAATTTGACCAATTTCTAATTCGCCATCTTCTAAATCTCCTTCAAACATACCGCGTTTTGCACGCGCACGACCTAAATGATTTACAAGATCTTCTTTTGTAGGATTGGTAGTATAAAGCTGAATTACGCTTTCGAAGAATTTATTCTTAAGCATTCTTACGGGTGCCAATTCTTTTAAAGTAAGCTGAGTGTCGCCTTCTTTAGCGTCAACAACCATTTGTTTAAAAGCGTGGTGCGAAGATGCTTCTTCCGAAGCAACAAAACGGCTTCCTACTTGTACCCCGTCTGCGCCCAAAATCATAGCAGCCAACATTCCGCGACCAGTGGCAATTCCACCTGCGGCTATCAATGGAACTTTTAAATGTTCCTTCACCATCGGGATTAATGTGAAAGTTGTGGTTTCCTCGCGACCGTTATGTCCGCCCGCTTCAAAACCCTCGGCAACAATTGCGTCTACTCCGGCATCTTGTGCTTTCAGTGCAAATTTCACACTACTCACCACGTGAACAACTGTTATTCCGTTCTCCTTTAATTTTGAAGTATATGTCTTCGGATTTCCAGCTGAGGTGAAAACTATTTTTACGCCTTCTTCAATAATGATATTTATAATTTTATCAATATCTGGATAAAGCATGGGTACGTTTACCCCAAAAGGTTTATCGGTAGCTTTTTTGTATTTCACGATATGCTCGCGAAGCACTTCAGGATACATAGAGCCTGCGCCCAAAAGTCCTAAGCCTCCTGCATTAGAAACAGCGGAGGCGAGACGCCAACCGCTATTCCAAATCATTCCAGCCTGAACAATGGGATGTTCTATATTAAAAAGTTCGGTAATCCGGTTTTGCACTACTTTTTAATGATTTTATAGCTTGTTGTTTTGTTATTTGAAGTGATAGAAGCAATGTACATTCCTGAATTTAATCCAGAAACATCAACGCTGTTATTCATAGAAGTAATTCTAGTTTGAAGAATTCTTTCACCTAAAACATTGAAAAGCGTAAACTCTGCGTTTTCTGAGTTTTTTGGGAAAGAAATATTTATTTGAGTGCTTACAGGGTTTGGATAAAGTGCGAAATAATTATCCTGCATTTGATCTTCAACACTTAATAAAAGTAGGGAGTTAAGAGCCTCTTCAAAGTTTGGAATACCGTAACCTAATTTATCCGTTGGGTTAGTGTATCTGCTTGCAGACTCGCGAATTGCCTGTGCAATTACTTCATTTTTCATATGTGGAAAAGCGCTCCATAAGGAAGCTACTGCACCCGCCATAATTGGAGAACTAAATGATGTTCCGCTTGAAGTTGTAACATTTCCGAATTGATCTACCACAGCGGCACTCGAACCTTGAGCAACAACATCTGGTTTGATACGCCCGTCAACCGTTGGACCATACGAACTAAAATCTGAAGGGCTGCCAGAACTGGTTACTGCACCAATGGTAAAACTACCTGGCGCATCGCCTGGAGTAGCAACATATCCAAAATTACCTGGTCGGCCATCATTTCCGGCAGAGGTAACGTTAATCATCCCTTTATCAAATCCTGCATTTGCGCCTCTCGCGGCAATAGTTGTTTGCCCGTCGAGATCTTGATAGGTATGATCGAATGATGAGTTGTCAAAATCTTGATACCCTAAAGAGGTATTTGTAACATATACGCCCAAACTATCTGCGCGCTCTAATGCTTCAACCCAATAGGCTTCCTCAGCAGGAGATTCATCACTATCTTCTGTAATGTATAAATAGTAAGATGCGCCTGGAGCAGTACCCACAAATTGTCCATCTAGAAAGCCTGCTGCATCGCTAAAAGTACTAGCACCGTGACTTCCATTACCATTAGAATTTTCAACTCTGGCAGCAAAATCATAATAACCTAACAATCTGCCTTCATTTCTTAATGTAGCATATGCAGGGTTTGTAAGTACACCAGGATAACCGTTATCCATAAAGGCAACAAGAATGTCTTCTCCAATAAAATCATTTTCATGAAGATAGTCAACAGTAATCATTTCTGTTTGATTGGTAGCATCTCCGTAATTATAAATTACTCTAGATTGCGATTCGTTTTCAACTTCAAACTTATCATTTGTAAATTGTCTTCCGTTGGTAGGTCTATTTAAACTTTTGTCTGCAAATTCAATATCTGCAACAAATGGAAAGTTTAATAAATTATTTATATTATTCTCAGTTCCGCGAACGTAAACAGCGTTTAGCCATTTCGATTTTGCAAGAACAGTAATTCCGGTAGATGCATTAATATCAGATTTCTGAGCTTCGTTAAGTGGAACGTCTCTATCGTCAATGGGGGTGCCTTGTGCAGTTTTTCTATTAATCGCTGCCTGGCTTAAAATGGTAGTTGGATTGGAAAGAGCCGCCGCAACAACGGTTGGATCTTTCGACTCCAAAAATACAAGCGCGTCTTCTATTTGCGCAAAAGCAAAAGTGGTACTTAAAACAAAAATTAAAAGGGATAATTTTTTCATCATATTTATTTATTAGGAAATTACGCCACTGCCCAATAATTCTGAGCCTTCGTACCATGCAACAAATTGTCCTTCGGTGATAGCAGATTGTGGATTTTCAAATATAACATAAAGTCCGGAAACTGTACGGTGCAAGGTTGCTTTTTCCAAAGGTTGTCTGTAGCGAATTCGCGCCATAACTTCCACTTTTTCGTCTTCTGCGAGTTTTAGGTCTTCGCGAACCCAATGTATCTCTTCATTTTTAACGAACAGCCCGCGCCTGTAAAGCCCTGGATGGTCTTTGCCCTGCCCCGTGTAGATTACATTTTCATCTACATCCGTATCAATTACAAAAAGCGGTTCTTTGGTTCCTCCCACGGCTAAGCCTTTACGTTGCCCTTTGGTAAAATAGTGCGCTCCGTGATGAATACCCACTTTTTTGCCGTCGGTCATTGAATAGGTGCGTTTTGCAGAAAGATATTCCAGTTTCTCTTCTTCGGAAGAAAAAGTTGGAACTTTCATTTTATATTCTGAAAAACTTGCTGGCACTTCTACAATTGCACCATCTTTAGGCGCTAGTTTTTGTTGAAGAAATTCAGGCAATCTCACTTTTCCGATGAAACATAAACCTTGCGAATCGCGTTTTTCTGCGGTAATTAAATTTTGCGCTGCAGCTATTTTACGAACCTCAGGTTTTAATAATTCTCCAATAGGGAAGAGGGTTTTTGAAAGCTGCTCCTGCGAAAGTTGACACAGAAAGTAGGATTGATCTTTATTTGGGTCTTTGCCTGCAAGTAATTGGAAAGTTTCTGTTCCATCTTTCTCAATAACACCTTTTCTACAGTAATGTCCAGTTGCAACAAAATCGGCACCCAAACTGAGAGCGATTTTCATAAAAACATCAAACTTTATTTCGCGATTGCAAAGCACATCTGGGTTTGGTGTGCGTCCCATTTTATATTCGCGAAACATATAATCTACAATTCGCTCTTTGTATTGTTCGCTTAAATCTACAGTTTGAAAAGGAATACCAAGTTTTTCGGCTACGAGCATTGCGTCGTTACTGTCTTCCAACCACGGACATTCATCAGAAATGGTTACCGTATCGTCGTGCCAATTTTTCATAAAAAGACCAATAACATCATAGCCTTGTTCTTTTAAAAGATAGGCTGCAACGCTGGAATCTACGCCTCCGCTAAGTCCGACAACAACTCGTTTTTTCATAATAATTAAAATGTATAAGCCTTCGGCCAAAATGGCTTTGGGTAATGAGGGTGTAAAGATAAAATACTTTTAGGATATGGTGGTCGAAAGCTTTTAGATAGCCTTACTTGAAAGGATAATTATTTATCCGTGGGCTTCGGATACGTTTCTTCCAAAACTACTTTTCCGTCTTTGTAATATTTCCAAAGTCCGTGCTTCTTATTATTTTTATAAAATCCTTCAATAACAACATTGCCATAAGCATCGTAATAAGTTGCGGGACCTTGTAATAGATTGTTGATGTACAGCAATTTATTCAACAATACGCCATCGGGAGAGTAGTTATTGCTTTCCCCTTCTTTAATGCCGTTTTTATAATTAATTTCTTCGGTGATTTTTCCGTTAGGGTAGTAGGTAACAACCTTGCCGTCCAATTTACCATTGGTATACTGCTCGCGAGTCATTACGTTTTTAGACTTTTCGTGATAATAAACCCATTCGCCAATGCGGTCTTTATCATTCATTTTTCCTTCGCTTACGAGTTTTCCTTTAATGGTGAAATATTTCACATCGGCAAGATTGTCTTTGCCAGTAAAATTTTTAGTAACCATTGGTTGGCTTTTGCATTCCTCGCAGTAAAACTTGAATTCACCAACTTCTTTACCGTGGTCAAAAGTGCCCTCGTAACGAAGCTGAGTAGTTCCGTCAAACGTTTTCTTCCAAAGTCCATGGCGTTGGCCTTGTGCGTCCATTTGGTTTATATCACTTTGTGAAAAAACACTAATAGTGCAGAAAATTCCAATAAAGAAGATGAAAGCTATTTTTTTCATTTCAGAAATATTCATTTACTTAAAAGTAAACGGTGTAATTCGTAATCTATTTTAAACGCTGGAAGGCTTTAACTCTTCCAGCGTTTATAGCTGTTTTATTTTTTTCCGCCTTTTTTCTGTTCCTCAGCTTGCTCCATCATTTCAGACATTTTGCGTTGAAACTTGTTTTGTTTCTTTGGAGTAGCTTTTTTCACCTGTATTTTGGCGTGAACTTTATCTTCGTCAATTATGAAGTTTTTAATTACAAGCATAATTCCGATGGTAATTAAGTTTGAAACAAAATAGTAAAGTGATAAACCACTCGCGTAGTTGTTGAAGAATACCAACATAAATAATGGCGAAAGGTACATAAGGAATTTCATGTTCGGCATTCCTGGTTGCTGCGTTTGCTGCATGCTTTGGCCCATAGTCATCATCATATAAACGAAGATGGCGATAGATGCCAAAATTGGGAACAAACTTACGTGGTCTCCATAAAACGGTATGTGGAAAGGTAATTCCGCAATAGTATCATAACTGGAAAGATCGTCTGCCCATAGGAAGCTTTTCTGTCTTAAATCGAACGCAGATGGGAAGAATGTAAAGAGCGCATAAAACACCGGAATCTGAAGGATAGCGGGCAAACAACCCTTCAGCGGACTGGCGCCTGCAGAGTTCTGAACCTTCATTGTTTCTTGCTGTATTTTTAAGCTATTACCCTTAAACTTTTCTTTAATCTCGTCAAGTTCAGGTTTTAAAACCTTCATTTTTGCTTGCGCCAAATACTGTTTGTATTGAACGGGCGAAAGCATTAGTTTTATTAAAATTGTTAAAACAATAATTGCAATTCCCGCAGGAAGGAAAGCAGTTAAAAATGCAAAAAGCGGGATGATAATGTATTTGTTTATTAAACCGAAAATACCCCAACCAAGTGGCATTGCTTCGTCAAGATTACGACCGTATTCTTTAAAAATCTGATAGTCTGATGGGCCGTAATACATATTCATATCATACGATATAGCACCATTTTTAGGTTCTAAAAGCATTTTTGCACCGTATTGTTTGGTGAAGGTTGTATCTATCTCTTCATCTATTACCAAATCTACAGAGGTAAGCTTAACTTCTTTAAACGGAGTATCTGTAAGTAACATAGAACTGAAGAAATGCTGGCGAAAGTTCATCCACGTAACATCTTTTTCCAATTCATCATCTTCGCCTGAAGGAGAAAGTTTAGAATGTTTTTCGTCTTCGTATTCATACGTTAAACGCGAGTATCGGTTTTCGTACGAAATACTTTTTGCGTGGCGATACCCCTTCAATTTCCAATCTAAATACATTGGCTGCGAAGTATTAATAACCCCATCTAAACCTTGGCTATTGATGCTAAAGTCCATCATAAATTCGCCCGGATGCAATGTGTATCGGTATTCAATAAACCCATTTTCAGAAGTCTTTAACTTCATGGAAAGCACTTGGTCATTACCACTTTGGCTCAACGTAGGTTCAAAATATAAATCTTGAGAGTTTAAAGTTCTGTTTTCAGAAGTAAACTGTAGATTTAATGAAGCGCTTCCATCCTTTATAAGATATACTGGAACAGAATCATATTTGGTGAAATTCTTTAAAAGTGCTTCAGATATGTATCCACCTTTGTTGTTTACTTTTAAGTAAAGTACGTCATTTTCAAAAATGGTAGATTCATCCGTCGCAGAAGGAAGCGTTCCTGAATATGCAAAGGATCCTAATTTATTTCTCAATGCTTCTAAAGCTAGAGAATCACCAGGTTTAACAGCTTCCATTGTATCAGCTGTTGCATCTGCTAATGTAATGTCTCCTGCCTTTTTTTGAGTTTCAGCTTCTTGCTTTGCTGCAGCTTCAGTTTTAGCTTTTTCAGCTTGAAGTTCTTCTTCGGTGGGCTTGTTCATGTACAACATCCAAATTAGGATACCACCAATTAATAAAAAGCCTACAAGTGAGTTTAAGTCGAATTTCTTTTGTTCCATCTTTTGTTTCTTCTTTTGAAATATTTCAAAAGTGTATTATCGTTAATGTTATATGGCAAGACAATAATCCCGCCTATTTTAGTATTGCGTCAAATTGTCCTATTTGTTCTTCAAAGAGTGATCGTGCACTGCTTTTACAAAAGCTACAAATAGCGGATGCGGATTGGCAACCGTACTTTTATATTCAGGGTGATATTGCACACCAACAAACCAAGGGTGCGTGGGTATTTCTATAATTTCTACAAGCCCCGTACCTGGATTTACACCTGTAGCCATTAAACCTGCAGCCTCAAATTGTGCAAGATATTTATCGTTGAATTCGTATCTGTGGCGGTGACGCTCTTCAATAGTGTCAGTTTTGTATACTTTGCTAGCAATACTTCCTTTTTTCAAATCGCATTTCCAAGATCCCAAACGCATGGTACCACCCATGTCTGTAATATTTTTTTGGTCCTCCATAATACTAATTACAGGGTTTTTGGTTTGCGTATCCATTTCGGTGCTGTTAGCATCTTTCAAATTCAGAACGTTTCGAGCAAACTCAATAACTGCCATTTGCATTCCTAAACAGATTCCTAAGAATGGTAAATTGGTTTCTCGTGCATACTTCACTGCTGCAACTTTCCCTTCAATACCACGCTCACCAAATCCGGGAGCCACTAAAATTCCATCGAGCTTTGACAATTTCTTGCCGATGGTTTTAGCATTTATATGTTCAGAATGAATAAATTCTAATTTTACTTTTACTTCATTTTCTGCGCCTGCATGAATGAAAGATTCAAGAATAGATTTATAGCTATCCTGCAATTCCACATATTTTCCAATTAGACCAATATGAACTTCGCCTTTTGGATTTTTGTGTCTTTCAAGAAATTTATTCCACTGTTTTAAATCTGGTTTTTTTGAATTCTTCAAATTTAACTTCTGAAGCGTAACCGTATCCAAACCTTCTTCAAGCATCATGTTTGGAACATCGTAAATTGTCGAAGCATCAATAGATTGAATAACCGCTTCTTGTTTTACATTACAGAAAAGGGCCAGCTTTTTACGTAAATCGTCTGAAAGTTCGTGCTCTGTACGGCAAACCAAAATGTCTGCGCGTATTCCGCTTTCCATCAAAGTTTTTACCGAGTGTTGGGTGGGTTTTGTTTTTAGTTCACCAGCGGCAGAAAGGTAGGGTACAAGGGTTAAGTGAATAACCAATGCGTTGTCGTCGCCCATTTCCCACTTCATTTGGCGTACTGCTTCAATGTATGGTAATGATTCAATATCGCCTACAGTACCACCTATTTCGGTGATAATTATATCGTACTCGCCCGTGTTTCCGAGAAGTTGAACACGTTCTTTAATTTCGTTTGTGATGTGGGGAACAACCTGTACCGTTTTTCCTAAAAATTCGCCGCGGCGTTCTTTTTGAATCACACTTTGGTAAATGCGACCAGTTGTTACGTTGTTTGCTTGACTAGTATTTACGTTAAGAAAACGCTCGTAGTGACCTAAATCTAGGTCGGTTTCTGCGCCATCATCGGTTACATAGCATTCGCCGTGTTCGTAAGGATTTAGTGTTCCTGGATCTACATTTATATATGGATCCAATTTTTGAATAGTTACACGATAGCCTCTGGCTTGTAATAACTTAGCGAGCGATGCTGCTATAATTCCTTTTCCTAATGATGATGAAACCCCGCCCGTAACGAAGATGTATTTTGTAGTGTTCATGAGTGCCTTTGCTGAAATGACTATACGGGATGCAAAGGTACATTTTTATTGTGGAAAGGAGGAAACGATACTAGTTAATTGTTAAGAGATAATTGAACGAATGGAAATAAATTTAATAAGCGTGTTTTTGCGCTACAAGCAATGTGTTAGTTCCATTCACTTTTTTAAAAATTTGAAAGGTATAAGCATCCCCAAAATTGGAAGTAATTGTTTCAACCGTAGTCGAATTTTTGTTGAGATGAATACCTACATTAAAAATTAAAAAACCTTCCTTTTGAAGCAAACGCGATACGTTTTCGCAGAATTCTTTTCCGAAGAAAATAGGTGGGACATCGACATCGATAAATAAATCGATTATTATTAATTCAAATTTTTCTTTGGAAGTTTTTACATATTGAAAAGCATCACTTTCTATAATTTGAAGATTTTGTGAAACGGAAATACCAAATTCATCTTTGGCAAGTTCTATTATTGTGGAATCTATTTCAACAGCCACAATGTTTTTTTGGTAATTAAAAGTTTGCCGAAGCGATTTTATAATGCTTCCGCCACCCATTCCTAAAAGCAGCAAATTTTCAACCGACTTTAAATCGACTTTTTCTAAACCAATTTCTAGTATTTTTTGAAGCGATCCGTAGGAGTAGTTGGCGTTTGCAGTATCTAAAACCTTTTTACCATTGAAGTAAGTTATTTCTAACGTACCATTTATTTCAGAAGAAAAATGTTCCGTGGTAGGCCAAATGTAACTAAGGATTTTTTTCATTTATAAAATTATATTCTACCTCACAGCTTATTATAGCTGTCAACTGCTACTTCTTTTTTATGAGTTTTTTGAGCAAACCCTCGAGTCCGTTTAATTTCAGCTCATACATTTCAGCCATCATTCGCCCCAATTTTCCTTCGGGGAAACCCTTTTGTCTGTACCAAACCAAATAATATTCAGGAATATTTACCAAATAGTAACCCTCGTATTTTCCGAAAGGCATTTTGTAGTTTGCTAGTTCCACCAAGTGGTTTGGGTCTGGGCTACTTCCAAGATTCATATTCGGCGAGTTGTTGAGTGATGTATTTTTGCCAGAAAGCTTCTTTTTCTAGATTTCGAGAATGGTCGCTTTCTGCATCAAACTTTGTTTGCATTGCGCGTCTTTTTTGCTCTACTTGGGTATAAATGCTTTCAATTTCAGACTTTATCTTTTTCGTGAATTTCTTTCCCGCTAAATTCTTTCGAAGCATTCGAGCGTGAAGTTCAGATATATCAAAATGTGCTTGTTCGTGTTTTAAAATGTGTGAATTAACCTTTTCTGGGATAAACCAGGAACCTTGCGGATAGAAAAAACATGTAACAGAATATTTAACGTTCACTTCGTTATTCTTCATTGAATAGGAATATTCAAAACTAATTCCCGTATTGGTGGTTGCTACAAAGCTGGCACTAGGCACAGCTTTTCCTTTAAAATCTTCCCAACTAAGTTTTTGATTTTCTTGCCACAGAATTTTCTCAGTACTGGACTGTGGAATAGATAGAAAGAAAAATATGGAGACAAAGAGTAATTTCATAGTAACAGTTAATCAAAAATAGTACCTAAAAATGTATGTCGTTGTCTTATAAAATGTCCTTTTTATGTCTCGTCGACCGAAGTCAAGATTTACTGTTTTACCCCCAATTAAAAACAATCACCCTTTCAACATCAGGGTGAAGGCTATAATGAACAGGACAAGTACGTGCGGTGTTTTCAAGTATTTTTTTCGATTTCTCATCAATTCCTGCGGGAAAGTTTAAAATCACTTCAATTTTTGAAATTCTACGCGGATCTGCTGCCATAAATTTGGTAACCATTGCCGTGGTGCCGTCCATATTCACTTTCATATCACGAGCTTTTATGCCCATCATGGTAATCATACAGTTTGCAAGTCCGGTGGCGACAGTGTCTGTGGGTGAAAAAGCTTCGCCTTTTCCGTTATTGTCTGTGGGTGCATCGGTTATAAACGTATTGCCTGATTTTAGGTGTTCGTTCTCGGTGCGAAGATTTCCCAAATAGGTTACTTTGGCGGTACTCATTCTACAATTTCAAATTTAAGTTCGTTGTTATACTTTAAAATATACGCAGCTTCATTGCAGTAGCCGTGGGTTGCCGATTTCTCGTATCGAAATTTATTCTCAACATAAATCGTTTCGTTTTCAGGATAAATAGCATCGTAAATGTCATTATCTGAAGCCAATCGCAGAAGCACATCGTAGGTTATATCAAAACCTCGAATGGCATACCTATTGGGATGTACGCCGTATTTATTTTTGTAACTTATTAAAAATGGATTGCGATCGTCTTCTGCAATATTTCTATTTACAGATGGGAAGGTGAAGTTTAATTTTGCCAAACGGGTGCTGGATACTTCGTGCCATTCAAAAGCATCGTTTCTGTCTAAAGTGAATAATCGTGCTTTGTAACTGCCAGACATTGCGGCCGCAGCATTTACCGCGCTACTTATTAAAACTGGATTTTGAGATTCTAAAACCACCCAATTTTCTATTCCATCAGTAGCTACTGCACTAATATCGCTGGATTGTACATAACCGCCGCCGCGAGGCGTTACAGTTTTTGCTGAAGGGATAGCACTCAGAATCATCTCCCGTTGCTGAGATCGCTTTGAATCTGAAATTATAATAATATTTTTCCCTGCACTGTGCTCTTTTATATAGCGAATCATTGTTTTTTGAAGAATTGCATCTGTAGGCAACGTCTGAAACAAATTATCGGTCATTGCCATATCTCGATTACTTAAAGGAGAAAAGACCGGAATCTTGTCATCATTTAGCATAGCCGAAGCCTTTTCAACATTCTTTTGAAGTAGCGGACCAATTACCGCATCTACTTTTTTGAATTCGCTTTTTGAAACTATAGATGCAACCTTACTTTCGCTTTTTTCAGTGTCGTAAACATTCATCGTAACTGAAATACCTTTGTCTTTTGCAAACTCAGCAGCCATAAGTGCGCCACTGTAAAAGTCTAAGGCAACGCGAAGAGTAGGGTCTTTTTTTAATAAATTGGTGTCTGTACTTGTTGAATCGCCAACGTTGCTCATTAAACGGAACGGAAGCATTAAAGCAACCGTTTTCATTTTTTTGTTTTCGATTCGCTTTTCAAGGTTAATTTCTGAAATATCATCTTGAGAAACCAAGGTTTTTTCTTTCGGTATTTTAAGAATCATTCCTTCTTTCAAACCTTCTTTTGCATACGGGTTTAAAGCAACGATTTCTTCTTCAGAAAGATTAAATTTCACCTTCAATCTGTAAAAACCTTCTTTAGGCTTTACTTCATAGTATTGAAAGTTTTCTTCGTCAATCTCTGCATTTTCTATAACTGACTTGTCGGGAACTATAATGGTTGTTCCAACTTTTAATCCTTCCTCTAAATCTGGATTTAGATCATCAAGTTCAGCAATACTAATCCCGAATTTTCTAGCAATACCAAACTTCGTTTCTTTCGCCTTAACAGTATATTTCTGTGTGCCAGGCAAAGTATTTTCTGAGTTGGAGCCAGTTATAACCGTGTTTTTTGGAGATGCGGGAATCAATAATCGCTCGCCTTTATCCAAACCACGGGAATACAACTCTTTGTTCAACTTTTTAATATTGTCAACACTAACATTGTATAATTGGGCTATTCCGTAAAGGGTTTCTTTCCTTTTAACTTTATGCTCGCGATAGTTGTTATCATTAGTCCCAGAGCTAATTATAGAACTGGAAGGAATAATCAACAAACTATTAACTTTTAAAGCATTTCTAGAATCGGGATTGAGGTTGTAAATAGTCTCTTCCGAAATATTATATTGCTTTGCGATGCTATAAACCGTCTCGCCTTTTTGAACTGCGTGACTTTTATACTGTTGTTGGGCTGCAGAGCCACAACTAATCATAAATAGTAAGGTTACAGAAACGTATATTAAACACTTCAACATAGGGATAATCAGTTTTTTAAATTTGCAAAACATAGTCTCGAATTTTATTTATTCCCACTCTATAGTCGCGGGCGGTTTAGAGCTTATGTCGTAGACTACTCTATTAACGCCTTTAACGCGGTTTATTATGTGGTTGCTCACTTCCTGCAAAAATTCGTAGGGAAGGTTTACCCAATCTGCAGTCATACCATCGGTAGATTCTACAGCACGAAGCGCAACTACTTTTTCGTAAGTTCTTTCGTCGCCCATTACGCCAACGCTGTTTACTGGCAGAAGAATTGCTCCTGCTTGCCACACTTTGTCGTAAAGATCCCACTTTTTAAGTCCGTTGATAAAAATAGCGTCAACCTCTTGTAATATACGAACTTTTTCTGCGGTAATATCGCCTAGAATTCTAATTGCAAGCCCTGGACCAGGGAAAGGATGCCTTCCTAAAAGTTCTGCATCTATGCCCATTTCCTTTCCAACGCGGCGTACTTCATCTTTAAAAAGCATGCGTAATGGTTCCACGATTTTCAGCTTCATAAAATCTGGCAATCCGCCAACGTTGTGGTGACTTTTTATGGTAACTGAAGGTCCGTTTACCGAAACACTTTCAATAACATCGGGATAAATAGTTCCCTGTGCCAACCAATCTACACCAGTTAAAAGATGCGCTTCATCATCAAAAACTTCAATGAATGCGTTGCCAATAGCTTTACGTTTTCTTTCAGGATCGCTTTCATCTTTCAAAGCATTCAAAAAACGTTCGGAAGCATCTACGCCTTTTACGTTTAGCCCCATATCTTTATATTGGTGAAGCACGCTACCAAATTCGTTTTTTCTGAGTAATCCGTTATTTACGAAAATGCAATACAAGTTTTTACCGATAGCTTTATTCAGAAGAATTGCTGCAACGGTAGAATCTACGCCACCACTTAAGCCAAGCACTACTTTGCCGTCGCCAATTTGCTCTTTTAAATTTGCAACAGTTGTGTCTACAAAAGCTGCTGGAGTCCACGTTTGTGGGACATCGGCAATATTTACTAAGAAATTTTCTAGCAATTGCTTGCCGTGAGTTGTGTGATATACTTCTGGGTGAAACTGAATTGCATACGTTTCTTCGCCATCAATTCTGTAAGCTGCATTCAAAACATCCACGGTACTAGCCAGTCGCACTCCGTTTTCTGGAAGCTGCGCGATAGTGTCACTATGGCTCATCCAGACGTTTGTGTTTTCAGGAATATCTTTAAAGAAAGCCTCGCCAGATTTTATCATCGATAACTTCGCTCTTCCGTATTCGCGTATGTTTGAAGGTTCAACGCTTCCACCGCTAAAATGCGCCAAATATTGTGCGCCGTAGCAAACCGCTAAAAGAGGTTTATGACCGCGAATCTGTGATAAATCTGGGTGTGGCGCATCTTCCGCGCGAACGGAAAACGGACTACCCGAAAGTATTACGGCCTTAAAAGGATCCAAGTTTTCTGGAATGTGATGGTAAGGGTGTATTTCGCAGTAAATATTCAGCTCCCGCACGCGTCTTGCGATTAATTGGGTGTACTGCGAACCAAAGTCTAAAATGAGGACGTTATTTTGCATAGGCAAAAATACTTTAAATATATAAGTTGGTAAATGAGTTGTGCGGAATTTTTTAATGGCTTTTCAACAGTGGTAATTTTTACTGCGAATACTCGAATATTTTTTAAATATGACTGCTGATTAAACCTAACAGGTCCTTTAAAACCTATTTGTTTTGGATTAAATTTGTATATTTATTCATAAAAATAAATGTTATTATGAAGACAATCATCGTCCATGCTGAAAGTGATAAAATGAAAAAAATCACAGAATATTTGAAAGAACTAAAAGTTACTTTTGAAACTGGAGACGAAGATAGTCCATACAACCCTGATTTTGTTGAAAAAATTAAAAAGAGTCAAGAACAGTATAAAGAAAGTAATTATACAACCGTGGTTCAAGAAGATTTAGAGAAATATTTAAAGTCTTAACAATGGAATATGTTCTAGATTTTACGGGACAGGCCAATGAAGATATTGCTTTTCACAAAAAATCTGGCAATCTAAAAATACTACAAAAAATTTTTCAGCTTTTAAATGATGCCATAGATCATCCTTTTGAAGGTCTTGGTAAACCAGAACCATTAAAATATAATCTTTCTGGTTGCTGGAGCCGCAGAATTAATAAGGAGCATAGATTAGTTTATGAAGTAAAGGGAGATAGGATTATTGTTCTATCCTTAAAAGGGCACTATTAACGGATTTCATTATAATTCCAAAACAGTAAAATTGAAGTCCAACGGATCCAAATTTTCCTTTATTACATCGAGCAATTCCGGTCCGTATTCCAAATAAAATTCAGAAAAGTTAAGCTGCCGTTCCTGTAAACTGTGGTTTGGAAATAATTCATTTTGAATATTTTTTAAACGTTCAATTTCTTCGGTATGTTTTCGTTTTTGGGCTTTCAGCAAACGCTTTTCAAGATTGTCTAAACCGTTTAATTGTTTCTTTTCCTGCGCACCAACAGCTCCCAAAAATGACACGTCGGTTTTTTCGGCTAAGGTGTATAAATCTTTAAACTGCTGTTTTAGAAATTCTTTTTGTTTTGAAAAATCTATTTCAATTTTTGAAATTTTATAGGTATGACGTGTAATAAGCTCGTGCTGCGGAAGAAATAATTCTTCGATATCGGTATTTAATTCTTTAAGTTTTTCTGAAAGATTTTTCGGAATCAAAAGCGCAGAATTCCGAAGTAATAATATAGGGAATGGCACTTCTACCGTATTAAAATAATCTTTTAATTGGAACCAATACGCCAGTTCTCCGCCACCGCCAATGTAACAAAGGTTGGGCAAAATCACCTCTTGATACAGCGGGCGTAATAATGCATTGGGCGAAAATCGCTCTGGATTTTCGTGCAATTCTTGTATAATTTCCTTTTTCGAAAAAGATAGTTCCGTAGCATTCACATAAAACCTGCCTTCCCGCTCAATAATGCGTTCGCGAATATTTTCTACTAAATAAAAAAGATTGATTTCCCGCGGATGAACTTGTTCCGAAAAACCCAAACTTGTAATTTTCTCTGTTGTTTCCGAAACCATTTTAAAGCTGAGGTTTTCTGTAAGCTCCTTTTCAGCATAGGGAATAAAACATCGTTTTAGATCGGCGTCGTTTCCATCAACAATTACAAGCCCGTGTTGATAAAACAAGGTATTCGCCAAATAGCGTGTCGCATCCGCAAGGTTGTCGTGTTTAATATACGCATCGGCAAACTGCGATATAAGTTTTTTGGCATTTTCACTTTCGCCAAACTCCTTTTTTAGTTGCTGTTTCACTTCGTTTAAGCCTTCCGTTGAAAATTCGCCAACAGCGCCAGCAGAAGGTCTATCCCACTTTACTTTTTTTCCGAAGAGGTTGAAATAATTAATTTCTTCAAAATCGTGATCTTCAGTTGCCATCCAATAAACTGGCACGAAATGATTTTTTGGGTATTCTTTATTCAGTTTTTCTGCAAGATTGATTGCCGAAAATATTTTATATAAAAAATACAACGGACCAGTAAAAAGGTTAAGCTGATGCCCTGTGGTTATTGTAAATGTGGAATGTTCTTTTAGCAGATCAATATTGCTAAGCGTAGCTTGAGAAATAGAATTATCGCCGTATTGAAACATTATTCGTTTCGCCAATAAATGCCTTTTTTCTTCAGTAAAATCCTTTTGTTTTTCTTCGAATTGATGTTTGAAATTTTCCAATTTTGGAAAACGTTTATAAAAAGGTTTCAGAGCGTCATCTTCAGCGAGATAATCGCAAATCAATTTAGAGAAATAACTTGTTTTTTTATAAGGAATAGAAAGGGCTGGCATAGGAATTTTAAAACGATTCGAACAAAAATACATTATAATTCAGAATTCAGAATTCAGAATTCTGAATTTGGTAAAACTTTAGTAGTTTTAGACCACCTTTTAAATAGTATAAAATGATGCGTTTTTTCACTCTATTATTTCTAGTATGCCCGTTACTAATCTTCGCTCAACTTCAATCTCCTTCGGAATTTTTGGGGTATGAAATTGGCACTGAATTTTCGCGTCACGCAGACGTGGTTGCGTATTTTGAACATGTAGCAGCCAATAGCGGAAAAGTGCAATATTTCGACTACGGAAAAACCAATGAACGCAGAAGGCTTACTTATGCTGTAATTTCTTCCGAAGAAAATTTGGGAGATTTGGAAAAAATACGAACAGACAATTTAAAGAACATTGGTGTATTAGCAGGCACTGCTTCGCCAGAAAAAGCAATTGTTTGGCTTAGCTATAATGTGCACGGTAATGAAGCGAGTAGTAGCGAGGCAGCAATGAATACCGCTTATAAATTAATTACCGAACACGCAGATTGGCTTAAAAATACAGTTGTAATTATGGATCCCGGTGTAAATCCTGACGGTCGCGATCGTTATGTAAACTGGTACAACCAAATGAAAGCTTCGCCATATAACTCATCGCGAGACGCAATTGAGCACAACGAACCTTGGCCTGGCGGACGACCAAACCATTATTTATTCGATTTAAATCGCGATTGGATGTGGGCAAGTCAAGTGGAAACGCAACAACGTTTAAAAATTTACAATCAGTGGATGCCGCAGATTCACGTAGATTTTCACGAGCAATATATTAATAATCCGTACTATTTTGCACCTGCGGCAGAACCGTTTCACGAAACTATTACGCCTTGGCAACGCGAATTCCAAAATACAATAGGTAAGAATAACGCTAAATATTTTGATGAAAACGGTTGGCTTTTCTTTACTCGCGAAAGTTTCGACTTGCTGTATCCAAGTTATGGCGATACGTATCCGCTATTTATGGGCGCTATCGGGATGACTTACGAGCAAGCTGGCCACGGAATGGCAGGTTTGGGAATTATAAATGATGAAGATATTGAACTCACCCTTGTTGATCGCGTGGCACATCACACCACCACCGGGCTTTCAACTATTGAAGTTGCTTCGCAAAAAGCAGCTAAGCTTAATTCTGAATTTGGGAAATTCTTTAAAAATGATAATTTAAAGTATAAAAGCTTTGTGCTTAAAGGGAATCCAGATAACCTAAAAGCATTGACGAATATGCTGGATCGCCACGAAATTAAATACGGATACGCAAACGGCGGAACCGTTTCGGGCCTTAATTATACCCAAAATAAAAAGGGTTCAATGGATGCAAACGGCGCATTGGTAGTAAGTACCAACCAGCCAAAAGGGAAAATGGTGCAAGTACTTTTTGAACCTAATGCAGCGCTTTCTACGCCGTTGACTTATGATATTACTGCTTGGAGTCTTCCGTATGCTTTTGGCTTGGAAACTATTGCCAGCACTACTTTGGTTTCTGCAAATGCTGCCAACCCGAGTAAAACGGTCTTAAATATAGCTTCGCCAAATGCAGCGGGATACATTGCAAAATGGAACAGTTTAAAAGATGCAGAGTTTCTTTCAACCTTGCTTCAAAATGATATTAAAGTGCGCTTTTCAGAAAATGAACTCGGTTTTGGTGGGAATACTTTTGGTCGTGGTAGTTTAATTATTACTCGAAGTGACAATAAAACCAACGCAGATTTCGATAAAATAACTACCGAAATAGCAAATGAATTAGGTCGCCAACTTTACGCTTCGCCAACGAGTTTCGCAGATAAATTAACCGATTTCGGATCGCAGAATGTACATTTAATTAAAAATAAAAAGGTGGCCATGTTGCAGGGCGAAGGCACATCATCTTTAAGTTATGGCGCACTTTGGCACTTTTTTGAAACACAACTAAAATACCCAATTACTTCAATAAATACAGACGATATTGGCAGAATTAAATGGAGCGATTATGATGTATTAGTACTTCCCGAAGGCAATTACAAAAAGATATTCGATGAGGATGCTTTTAAAACTCTCGAAGATTGGATTTCTAAAGGCGGAAAAGTTGTGGCTATTGGTAGTGCAATGCGAGTTTTTGAAGGGAAGGAAGGTTTTGATCTTGTTAAAAACGAAGATGAAAACACCAAAAAAGAAAAGGATACAGTAGCAAATATGGTTCCCTACGCACAACGCGAGCTGGATGGCACTAAAGATATGATTACCGGAAGTATCTACAAAGTTACGCTCGACAATACCCATCCGTTGGCATTTGGGTATGGCGACACTTATTACAGTTTGAAGCTAGGCAACGATTCCTATAAATTTTTAAGCGATGGTTATAACGTAGGTTATATAAATGGTGAAGCCGAAAGTGTATCAGGTTTTTCGGGCGATGTGGCGAAAAAAGGTTTAAAAAACTCCATCGTTTTTGCTGAAGCGAAAAAGGGGAGTGGCAGCGTAATTTATATGGTAGACGATGTGTCCTTCCGTTCCTTTTGGCAGAATGGGAAGTTGTTTTTAGCGAATGCTTTGTTCTTCGTTAATTCTGGGGGATACTAGTAACTGTAATATTTGCGGTTTACTATTTCAAAAGGAAAGAAGGAAAAAATTTTCATCAGAAATTGATTTCTAAGCCTTCAATTTGCTATTTTATTGCTTTTTGGAGAAATCTACGGTAACATCTTCCGTTTTAATTTCTGAAAGCAACTCTAATTTTCCATCTTCAAAAAGCTCATCAACTGTAGTTAAACTCACGTTTTCCCAAGGTTCTACTTGGTAATTTTCGTAGTCTACAAAACGGAGACCTTTAATTATTCTTGGGTTATACGCTTTTCTAAAACGTATGCCGCCTTTACCTGTAAAGAATTTATAGGCGAAATAATCCACAGTAAATTCATCTTGGCTTATCCAATACATATAAACATCTTCGTGATCGGTACCGCCACCTTCTTGGGCAAAAGTAACTTCCACTTCGTAGTATTTTTTACCGTTTATTTCCGCTTCGCCAACCAAATCTTTATTAACCGCAGGCGCGTTTAAACCGTAAGGTAATTGCACAAAATATAGCACAGAGTTTAGTGAATTGGAGTATTTACTAACAGTAGAATCTGCCAAAGTAAGTTTTGTGCCATTTGCGAATCGATCAAAGTTGCTATTGGTTAATACATCGCGTGTTTCTCCCAACGAATCTGTGATAGTTCGTGTAAGTTCAAAAGTGCCTTGTTGGCGGTGACTACTGTATTTAATATCGCGAAAAGTGAATTTTATAGTTGCAACGTCGTATTTTTCGCCACCAGCATTTTCAATGGTTTTATCGATAATTTGCTGGGCGGTGAGTTGTTTGTTTTCTTCTTTACAGGAAATGAAAAATATAAGGAAACCGATTATTGGGAGGATTCGCATAGGATTATTTTTTTTACAAATATACGAATGAAGTTGAGAATAGTTAGCTAGTCTAATTACATGTTGAACAATCGGATTCCCCAATTAAATTCCCGTTTTCATCAAACTCGTATTTGCAGCATTCGCTAAATTTTTCTTTTAAAATGTCTTTAGAACGCCGAATTCGCGCCTTTACATTTGCAAGACTGATAGCCAAAATTTTTGCAGCCTCATCTTGCTTTTTTCCTTCAATATAAACCAATCCAACGGTTTCTCGATATTTGGGAGGTAAGTCGTTTATAAACTTATCAAAACAGCAATATGCTTGGTTTTTATCCCTAACAGTTTCTTCCACTTCTGTAACTGGGGCTAAATATTTCGATTCATTTTTAAAGTAATTGGCAATCTCATTCCGCGCAATCTGAAAAACCCAAGCCCTTATTTTTTCTTCCTTCTTAACCTGCTGCAGGTTTTTGTGAATTTTCAAAAAGGTATTCTGAAAAATATCGCTGGTGGCAGTTTCGTTTTTCACCTTTTTTAAAATGAAAAAATAAAGTTCTTCATTATGCAGCCGCCAAATTCGTTGTGTTTCCATATTCAAAAATAAAAACAAAGGTTAGCTTTTACACCAACCTTTGCTAATTTAACAACAACTGCATTTTTTGCATTCACATCTTTCACAGGAGCAGGTATTTGCTGCGCAGTCTTTGCAATTGCATTTGGTGCAATCGCAATTGGTACATTTACAAGTATTCATAATATTGCTTTTAAGGTTCGTAAAGTAGACTCATAACTGTTGAAAAGGATACAATTTAATTGAACTTTTTTATGCCCTGTTACTAGCTTTATTTTTCCGAAGTTTTAAATTCAATTAAAAATTGCTTTAGCGGAATCCCTTTTTCCGTTCTAAAATTATTTGAAATTAAAATCTGATACTGCTTATTGGGTTCTAATTCTACTTTTATTATCCAAGATTTATTGTCCTCGGCCCAATATCTGTCAACAACTTTTGGAAAATTATCTTCCCCTAACGGACCATAATCCACGCCAGTGTTGTGCCCGTTAAGCGGTTCGGAAAATTCAATAGTCAGTTGTTTTGTATTCGGATTTACCGAAACACTTTTATTTTCGAATTCCTTTATTTTTAAAACAGTTGGCCGCGAATTGTCAAAATCGTTGTAAAGTGTTTCTATGGGTTTAGAAAAGAACTGGGTTCTGTTTATAAAATCTTCAATTTGTGGTTCGTTAGTGTAGTCTAATTCTATCATTTCCTTAATTGCTGCCTGCTTATCTTGTGCGCTATTGTAATTCAATTCAGCAATTTGATAACCTATATAATAACCTAAATCTCTTGTGTTGAATTCATTAATGGCATCGCTCCAAAGCCATTGAGAAACGTTGTTGCCGTAAAACATTTCTTCTTCAAATTTCTTTTTTACCGCTTGGTTTTGCTTTCCGTAATTTATGGCTGGTGCGTCAGACGAGGTTTGCATTGCAACCGTTGAAACAAATTCTGCTACTCCCTCGTGAAGGCAATATGAAAGTAGGTTGTGCACTAATTCATTTTGCTGGGTGTGTATATATTCGTGCACGTTTATAAGCACCAAACCATTAATAGGATTGCTGTCAAAATACAAACGTCTTCCGACTCTCGTCGCTTCCGGAAATTCAGAAGTTATCGCGTTTTTATCTGCCATTGCAATTTCACTTCCTATTAAAACGAGACTGTCTAAATATGTGCCGCCGGTGCGTAAAGCTCCAATTGTAAAGTACATTTTAGCAGGTTTCATTTCTGGGTAAATTGCTCTTATCTTTTCAATACCGCTGTTTAATTCTTTTTCATATTCATCGGTTTTTAAAGTGTTTTCGCGAATTGAAGCCCAGAATTTTGGATAACTATTTATAGCGTTTATATAATCTGCGGGCGTGTAATTTCTTGCTTGCATAATCCCTTTCAACCCTAAACTTCCTTTTTTAATATATAGGCTGTCTAAATATTTATACTGTAAAACAGAATCCTGCGTAGTGGCAATTTTATCATACGCATTCCAAAAGTTGGGGATGTCTGTAGTTATAATATTGCTATTTATAACGGTTGCTTTTTTAGCGCAACCAATAAGGCTGAAAACTAATAGCGAAATTAGAAAAGTGTTTTTCATTGGTGGAGATTTCGATTGAAAATAGGAGTGACTAAGCTGCTATGAAATATCAACGTATAAACTTCATTAATATATATTCGGAAAGATTTTTGGAGAAAGATACAAGTGCAGAACTTGTATAATTTGAAGCTAAACAGCATCTTCATCTTTAGGATCGTAGCCTGTTTTTTTCTTTATTCTACGGCGAATTATAAAAAACAACGCCCCAAACAAAAGGGCGATGAGTGCGCTCCAAAAGCTTAAAAAGTTGTCCCAAACTACGGTTCCCAATTCTTGTAATTTAGACATTAGCACAAATTTGCTATCTACTTTAACCACTACAGCAAGCGTTGCCGCAGTTTTTGGAACCGAAGTGCCCGTGCAATCTGCCGTATCGAAAAGCTCAATATTAGCGCTCACTTTTAAGGTGCCAGATTTTTTGGGGATAAGTGTAAAACGAACATCAGAGCCACTGGGGTGAATGCGCAAACAAGTAATTTCTAAAGGGGTTACGGTAAAATCTGGGGCATAGGGAGTAATTTTAGCGTATTGACCAATGCTCGCAGGAATCAATGTTTCATCCTGTACTTTATCGGGGAGCGTTGCTTTTATTATATCTGTAGCGCCAATCCAAACTTTTAATTCGCCGGCTTCATTCATTTTAAGATTTTCATCGGTTTCTAAAACTACCTTGTAATCTTCTCTTTTAAAAGGAGTACTGTTAGTAACCGAATCTAATTTTTGCATAGCAATAACACTGGTGCCATCTTTAATTATAATTTCGGTGATAGGGTCTAAATCTAAAGACACTGTAGCGTTATCATCTATTGAAACAGATTCAGGTGGAGCCTCGCCGCAACTGTATGAAAATATTAAAAAGGCTAAGTAAAAAAAGGCGTTTTTCGAAAATTCCATCATGATTACTTGGTATCGTTTTTATAATCGAATAGGAATGATGCGGCTTTAAACCGCTTTTACGAACCTATTTAATTCAAAATAAAAATTGGGGAGTTACTATTTGTAAACTGAGGAGTATCAAATATAAGAGTTTTTTTGAAAAATGCTGTGTTCTAGTGTTTAAGGTTTTATTGAGAATTGATTTCACTACGCGAGCGTGGTAGTTTGAACTTTTTCTGAAACGCTTATTTTATATTCAAGCTTTGGCTCTGCGGAGATTTCATAGTGTGTATCAATAGTTATTGATGCCATAGTGTTTGTAATATCCATTAACCGAAGCGGCGTGGTTAAACCGCTTTCACTAATATTAATTTTCGCATCCTTATAAACTTGTATTTCCGTTAAAAGATATAATTGACCGTATTCTTCCAATTTTTCAGAAGTAATTACAGTTTGTGATTTTTGAAATATGGTTTCACTAGTCTGCTGATTATTGATTTCGTGTTCAGAAAACATAGCTTCTTTACTTACTTCAAATATCTTTTTCGCTTTGTGATAGTGGTTGGCTTCAATTTTATCTGCAGCAATTCCTTTTGGTGATAAGCCAAGAAACAGTTCTATTTTTTCGGGGATAAATAAGGTGTCTTTCTTTACTTGCTGCATCAAATTTAGAAATATAGAAACCTGTTGCTCCTTCGCCAAAGCATTTTGCATGGTTTCGCTTATTATAATATCTGGCTCATTTTGAGTGTCTATTTTATAAGTTGTCGCATCATCCTGCACCAATGTAATAGTATAATCCTCCAAACCCAATTTTGAAATTACATTTTGCAGTATTTTAAAACTAAACGGATTTACTTCCACCAAGGTATAGTGTATATTTTGTTTAGGATGCCGTAACAGTAAAGGCAGGATAAGTGTGGCAAAAGGCCCAGTGCCAGCGTATAAAATATGAAGTTGCTTTTGGGTTTTAAGTTTATTTTTTATAGCGGCGTCTATGCCTCTAATAAATTGCCGTGTTCTAAGCAAATCGTCTAAGCACATAGCTGCCCAATGCGTGCCAAGGGCTTTTCCATTGCTAAATTCAAGATCGGTGCGACCAGCTTCTACATTCATCTCTTCGCCGCAGAGCTCGTTTAAAATGGCTTTGTACTCGGTAGTTGCTTGCAGTAAAGTAGCGTAGTTGAGTTCGTTTTCTAAATAGGCTGCCGTGCAGTTGAGGAAGGATTGTTTTAGGTTCATTGGGGATGAATTTTTTTTAATCGCTTGGTGGATGAAGATAAGGATTAAAAAAATTTTTGCGGGAAACTAATTGAGTAAATAAAAATGAGTTGTAAATCAAAAGATTAGTTTGAAGATTTTTTGTGTGAATCTGTAGTCTAGATTAATTACGTCAGAAATTAATAAGAAAAGGGTTATTTCTTGCCTTAGTTCTTCGTTGGTATTCGTTTATTTCAGAGTTCTGATTATTCCATCTATTCGACTTATTTCTGGAACTATTTGAACATCAATTCTACTTTTCTCCGTCTGCAAATCTATTTGTGCTTGTACACTGTGTGTAGTATGTGCGAAGCTTCCTCTCTTCTTTCCGAAGTCATCCATTACGTTTAACCAAGTTTGGTCAAACTCATCTTCCTCTACACCAAGTGGTAAAAGTATTTTCATTATATTTTTTGACTTCACACCGTGATTTTTCTTTAATAAATTGATGTAGTGAATGACTGTTTTATTAATACGGGATTCAATTTTATTTCTATCAGGTTTAGAATCCCAAGTAATATCTTTTGCACAGAAAGTCATTATTGATAAAAGACAATTACTTTTTTTACGAGAAGTTTTCCATAAATCAAGAGTTCTTTGAGCTTTTTCAGATGCCACATCCTCGAAATATGCTTCTATTTCTGCGTGAACTAGAATAACGTAACTTCTTATTTGATCTGATTCCTTCTTTGTGTAATTGCCCGAAACTTTAATTTCTGGCAGAAGATTTTTCTCGATCAAACTAATCCGGGACAAAAGTTTATTATGTCTTGAAGAATTAGCCATTTATAATATTTTTTCTATGTAAGTACCATCTTCATAAAAAGGCACTGTCACAGGAACATCTAGAATTATGGACAAAGATGTGCCCCAGGTAGTTAATCTTTTAAAGGTGTTATCCATACTTTTTGTCGTATGTTCGAAAGAAGTCAAAAATGCCTCATCGTTAACACATAACTGTTTGAAAGCTTTAATAATTTCTGGCTTCTTTCCTTCTGATTCTGCTAAAATGTCCTTAACACTGAAGTAATATACCATTATATCGAATATTGCCCTATTAAAATTATTTTGAAATGAGTCGCCTAACCACTTGCTAAAAGCTTGTCTTTGTCCTCCAAATAAGTCAATTGTAAACAGTATAGCCTCATTTAAATTACTTGCATCGGTCTCTATTTGGTCTTTATCTAATTCCCATCTATCGTTTAATATTTTGACGGTATTATCAAAAGCCTTTTTTAAGTTTCCTTCGTAAATTTTTAGAAAATACTTATTTGCAAAGTAGCGGATTACAATTTCGACATCTCTCATCCTATAATCAGGCTTCTTAAGATTTAGCATTGTTCTAATACCTTCACTTTCTATTGAAAATTCATCCGCGAAATCAATGAATGGTCCCGGATGCAGTGCTTGTCTTAATTCTTGCGGACTTAATTTTATACTACCTGTATTTAACCTAAGAAATACAGTGAATAGGAAAGATTCATTGGGCCAGTTTTTAATAATAGTTGTTCTAATACTTTGATTTTCCAGTTGATTTAACTCATCAATGTAATCGGCATCTTCTTTAAGTTTTCTATAAGTTTTACCATTTAAATCTGTTAGAATTTCGAGTCCAATAAGTCTTAACGGCTTAAATTCATCGTCAGTTTTCTGCGAAAAAAATCTTCTAATTGTTAATAGGCGTTGTTTGCCGTCAATTACAATGTATTTACCTCTCTGGCCTTTTTTTTCAGCTAAAATTATTTGTGGTATCGGTAAACCTAAAATTATAGATTCAATGAACCTACTTTTGGCTTTGTTTGACCAAGCATCCCTTCTTTGAAATTTTGGGAATAAATCAATGTTTCCTCTGAGCAATTGATTGTTAATTGTTTCTGCTGTCCAATCTGTGCCCCATATAACCGATTGACTGAAACTACCATCAGTCTGTTCAATATCCTCCTCGTTTTCAGCTCCAATATCTTCTGGGTCGTTATACAAATTTTCATCTAATTCCTCTTGGTCGAATTTTGTCATTCTTTCTTTTATTAATTAATTATATGCGGTATATACAACTGGCGTTTATCCGATATTGGTTCGGTTTATTAAGAGGTGGACGAAACTATCAGCTATCTTTTCAAGTTGAGAATTTATTTTTGATTTTTCAACATTTGCGTTTTCTATCACAAACCTCTCATCCCAATTCAATTCGCTTATTTGAGAGTTCAAGTATAGTTCTGCCTCCATTGAATTTGTAAAAAAAACTCCATAAACATTATAAAATCGACTTTTCCCATTTTTCACCATATTCTCAATATCAGATTGATTTAAATGACTCGAAATAAACGCAATTATCTGTTCATTAAAATGATTTTCAAAATACTCGTCCACGGTTCCGTATGTTCCTTTTTTTTCTTGATAACTACGATTACCAAAAGAAGCTTTGTTGTATTTTCGTTTTATTTCTGGATGTTTGATGTCCAAACCTATATTAGTTGGTAACGATTCATATTGTATTCCACAAAGTTTCTCAATCAATGATTTTTGTATTGTTGTTTTTCCAGTTCGGTCATTTCCAATAAGAATGAATAACATTTTTGTTTTTATAATCATAGTTTTAGTTTTTATAAGATTTCTGGTAACGTTAATTTTTACGAGCTTAAGCATTTTATAGCCGAACCTCTCCAAATACAAACCAAATATCCCCAGGATTTTCCAAGTTAGAACAGACCAATCCGTAGCTTTTATACAGTGTTGCCCATAGCTATTTTACCCCAAGTTTTCTTTAAATGCATTCATTATTTTGTCATTCGGTGAAGAGAATAGGGCAAAAATGTTGTCCGAATTCGCAGTCGATTTTACGTTAATATTCGTTTTGTCATTTAGTTCAGTCAATACGATTTGTATTTTTCCAACTACTGTGGCTTTTTTATAATTTGCTGAAATTTCGTTAAGCAAATCATTTGACGATACTTTGCTAAATCCGCCATTATTTAGTGCATTCAAACACTTTTCCTTTATTGCCGTGACGTTTCCGCTAACTTGGAAATTCTGTTCCTTACTTTTTCTTACAGCCATTTTAAAATATTATATGTGTGTTTTCTTTACTCAATTCTAATATTATTTTGACTTACCCAATAAATTCTAATATTAAGTTCTTTTAATGCAGGAATTATTTGATTAATTACTTGTCTTTGTGATTCTATGTCAGGCAATGCAATTCCCACTTTGGTTTTATTTCCCGCTGGCATATTGGAAATAACTTTCATAGTTGCCAACAATGCAACAGAAATATGTGATTTAACTTGATTTCCATTAAATGCGAGTCCATATCTGTTCGAGGTTTTTGATGCACTTGTTTCGCCTTTTGCTTCGATGTATAATTTTTCGTATTCATTTTCCGCAATTATGTCAATTCCGGTTTGATTAGTAGTCAAACTTTGGATAATTCGATATCCTTTCGTTTCGAGGAAATCGGTTAATTTTTCAACTATATCATTCTCGGTTTGCATTTTTTCATAATTGTGAGCAACATGCATATATGCGATTACAGCAAAACTAAATTGCATTTATCCCGCACATGTAAACAGGTTAATATTCAAATATAATTTAAAGTAAAATTCCCCCATTGCGGAATACCGTAATGAGGAAAATTAATTACCCTCCTTCGCACAACGCATGAGTCTTTAATAAAACTTCGGCGACATGCGGGCGGAGGGAATTAATTGGGGAGAATTTCAAATATACTTTTTTATTTATAACAAACAAATAGCTATAACGTAGGAAGATACGTACCCTAAAACTTAAAAAAAATTTACACTTCAATCGTTCTAAAAGTAAGATTAACCCTTGGAGAATCTACTTTTTTAGTGGGCGGTAAACGGTGTAGCCAGTGCTTTTGAGTGGTGCCCGTCATTATTAAAAGGCTGCCGTGTTCTAAGTTTAGCGTAACGGTTTCTTTGCTTTCTTTATGTTTAAAAGCAAACTTGCGCTCCGCGCCAAAACTTACCGAGGCAATGGCGCCGTTCTTTTTTAAATCTTTTTCGGCATCGCTGTGCCACGCCATGCCTTCGTCCCCAGAATGGTATAAATTGAGCAAGCAACTATTAAAAGTTTCGCCGCTTTTTGATTCAATATGTTTTTTAAGTTGGAGTAATTCGGGCGTCCACAAAAGCGCTTTTTTGGTGACTTTAGAGTAGGTGTATTCAAATTCGCGTTCGCCGTACCACGCTACTTTTCGTTTGGTGATTATCTTTTTTCCGAAGATAATTGCTTCGTCGTTTTTCCATTCAATTGTATTGAGGAGAATTTCGTAATAACGGCTAGCTTCGGCTTCAGAAAATATTTTTCCGTAGTAATAAACCTCACCCTCTTTAGGCAAGAGATTACGGTTGCTATCCATTTCAAATTCGAACAATTTCATAGACTTCAAAGCTATTGCTTTCTTCTGAAAACTTAACCAAAAAAAAGTGTGTGTATCGTGCTGCGGCAGTAAATGGCTAAAAAGCAATATTTTGAAACCTAATTTCAGATTGTTCTTTAAGGCAAAGTCACAGAAATTATAGTATCTTAGATTTCATTTTAAACTAACAACCAATAACCAACACTATGAGTATTATTCTACTTTTAATAGGCGTACTAGTAGTCGTGGCACTACTGTTCGCGATTGTTTACAACCGTTTTGTAAAAAACAAAAACGTGGTAAAAGACGCTTGGAGCAATATAGATGTTGCCCTAAAACGCCGTTACGATCTAATCCCAAACCTTGTGGAAACAGTAAAGGGATACGCAGCACACGAAAAGAAAACTTTGGAAAGTGTAATTGCTGCCAGAAACACTGCAATGGCGGTTCCGTCTGGCGATATAAACGCGCAGATTAAAGCGGAAAATCAGCTGCAGCAAACTCTGCGAAGTATTTTTGCATTAAGCGAGGCGTACCCAGATTTAAAGGCAAATGCTAGCTTTTTAGACTTGCAGCAAAAACTAAATGAAATTGAAGAGAATTTAGAGCGCAGCCGCAGATATTACAACGGCACTGTTCGGGAAAACAATACTTATGGCGAAAGCTTGCCGGGAGTGCTTTTTGCTGGAATGCTAAACTATCAGCATTTCGACTATTTTGAAGTTGACGAGGCTACGCGCGAAAATGTAAAAGTGAGTTTTGATTGAAATTTCGAGTTATTGAGTTTTGGGTTACTTGTTTATTAAGCGAGTAACCCCATAACTAAATCGCTATATTATTTATTATGAATTGCACGCTGCCCAAAAATACTACAACTTACAATTATCTGTTCTTTAAAAAACTATTTCTGCTTTGCATAGGAATGCTTTTTATTCTGAATGCTACCGCACAGGATTTTACCGTAAATAAAGCCCAAGTAGATATTTATATTAACGAGCAAGGTTATTTTGATGTGGTAGAAAAATACAATATCACTTTTAATCAAGAAAGACACGGTATTTACAGAGGGATAACAACAAATTACAATCTAGAAAATGCCGACGGAACTCAGGAAAAACGTAAGATTAAAGTTCGAAATATTGACGTTGCCAAACATAAGTTTGAAGCAGATTTCGATTTTATACAAAAACTAAGCGACAGGCTTGAAATAAAGATTGGAGATAAAAATAAAACGGTTATTGGGCCGGAAACCTACGAAATTAAATACAGGGTATACAATGCCTTTCTTTTTGAAGAAGATAAGATTGTTTTCTACTGGAATATTAAATCGGACGAGTGGTATACTATTTTTGAAAAAATAGATTTCAACGTTCATCTACCCGGTAATGCGCCTTTAAGTTTGGACGATATTTTTGTTTACACAGGTTTTAATGGCGAAAACAAGGTTACTAGCGATTATGAAATAAAATACGATAACGATGTTTTTAGTGCTACGAGTCTTCCAGATTTTAGATCGTATGCTGGCGAGAACGTTACAGTTTTAATAAATATGCCCTTAGGAACTGTGAAGGAAATAAAACCGTGGTGGCCCTTTTGGACAGATTATGGTTGGACCCTAATTTTAGGAGGTTTATTGCTTGCTTTTTATGGTGTTTGGAATAAATACGGAAAAGATGATAGGGTAGTGGCAACCACTAGTTATTTTCCGCCCAGCGGAATAGATCCACCAATGGCCGGCTTTTTAATAGATGATAACGAAGACACGCAAGACCTTTTGTCATTAATTCCTTATTGGGGTTCGAGAGGGTTGATAACGATGGAGCAAATTCCTAAAAAAAATTGGTTTGGAAAGGATGATACCAAACTCACAAGATTGCGCCCTTTACCCGATGGCGCTCCCGATTACGAAGTGGAAATTTTTAGTGGCCTCTTTGGAAGCGCGGACACCCAAGGGGAAAAGGAAGTTTTAATAAGCAGTTTGGTTAACACATTTTACACTAAAATGGCGAGTGCCAAAGCAATGCTGAAGGCGAAGGCTCAAATATATTACGAAGCAGAAGCCAAGAAAATGCAAACCCGAACAATTGTAGCAACCATACTGATTGGAGTTATATTATTCTTTGTGTTTTTACTTACGTGGGGGCTTTTTGCGGCTTTGGCTGTAATTCCGGTAACTATATTTTTATTATTTATGACCGTGCATTTGGTGAAGAAAAATTCCAAAGGCACCGAAATACTTTCAGATTTAAAAGGATTTAAAAACTTTATAAAAATAGCCGAAGAAAACAAACTGAAAATGCTCTTGCGCGATAGCCCTTCTTATTTTGAAACTACAATGGGTTATGCGCTCGCTTTTGGTTTGTTCGATCAATGGGCGAAGAAATTTGAAGCGTTAAATCTGCAACCGCCAAGTTGGTACACATCTTCTACCGGTGCGTTTACGATGCACAATTTTTCAAATTCGTTTGCTGGTTCTATTTCGGATGCAAAAACTAGTATGGTAAGTTCGCCATCCAGCAGCGGTTCTGGTGGTGGTGGATCTTCGGGTGGTGGTTTTGGCGGCGGCGGCGGCGGAAGCTGGTAGTAAAATTATAGCTAAACCAAGCTGCTATTTTTCGTAATACAATTTAAATACTTGATACATTTTCTGTGCTTCCACTGTTGCGCTTACCAAATAATAGGTATCTGTCTTTTCAACTATTTCATATAAATACCTATCGCCGGGGATGCTTAAATTAGCGCGCGTTTCGTTATTGCTTTTTATAAATTCAAGTTCAAATTGGTTAGTACCAGTCCATTCAAAAGTTAACTTGGAATAGGTATTGTCTGCAAAATCATCTTGCCAAAAACCATCTTTAATAGTCACATTTGTTTTTATTCCGTCGGCTTCAAAGTAGCTGAAGTTTTCTGTTTTCTTAAAACGCTTTAAATCTTTATTCGAAATTTTAGCTATTGGTTTTTCTGTGGCTAGAACAACATCGTCTTTGTGTGGTTCCAGTCTTTGCAGTAGCTCCTGAAAAACCACACAATTACGCTGTAGTCTGTAATATAAACGTTTTTGAAAATCTTCCAGCTCATCTATCGGCACATCCGCCAAAACGCTATCCATAGGGTCTCGGAAAAGAATATCCATTTTTATTTCATCATTTTCAATATAATCTAATGTAGCCAAATAGTTACAGAGTTTATCTGAAGCGGCATCCACTTCTTCAACGTTTTGCGCAAATAGGGCTGTGGTGAAAAGGAGAATAAATGCTGAAAGGAAGTTTTTCATTATTGAATTTATAAAGTTTTCGAAGCAATTTTAAACAGCCACATTATATTCCCGCAAAGCATCATTCAACGATGTTTTTAGGTTTGTACTTTCTTTTCGTTGCCCAATAATTAAAGCGCAGGGCACTTGGTATTCTCCCGCAGGAAATTTCTTAGTGTAACTCCCTGGAATTACCACCGAACGAGCAGGAACCGATCCTTTTGTCTCAACTGGAGTATCGCCTGTTACATCTATAATTTTAGTAGAAGCGGTAAGCACCACATTTGCGCCCAAAACGGCTTCTTTACCCACACGAACACCTTCAACCACTATACAGCGCGAACCTATAAAAGCGCCGTCTTCAATGATTACTGGTGCGGCTTGCAGCGGTTCTAAAACGCCGCCAATGCCTACACCGCCACTTAGGTGTACATTCTTACCAATCTGTGCGCAGCTGCCCACTGTGGCCCACGTATCTACCATTGTGCCTTCATCTACGTAAGCACCAATGTTTACATAACTTGGCATAAGAATTACACCGCTGGAAATATAAGCGCCATGGCGTGCAACAGCGTGTGGTACCACGCGAATGCCTTTGGCTTCGTAACCAGATTTTAAAGGAATTTTATCGTGATATTCAAAAATACCGACTTCAATGGTTTTCATTTTTTGAATAGGGAAGTAGAGCACGATGGCTTTTTTAACCCATTCGTTTACTTGCCAGCCGTTTTCAGTAGGTTCTGCACAACGCAATACGCCCAGATCGCAAAAGTTTACCACTTCGCGAATGGCTACAATAGTTTCAGTTTCGGAAAGTAGGGAACGGTCTTCCCAGGCTTTTTCTATAGTTTGTTGAAGGTCTTTCATATTTTTTTGCAATCAAGATTAAAGGGAATCAAGAACCAAGACAGGCAAATTAGACGCTTTCGTCCTGTTTCCCATAAGTCATGTTTCCTGTTTCTATTTTCACAAATATAAAACCTCCAATTCAATTAACTAATGATTTTTAGTATAGTAATTCACAAACACTTATTTTTGCAATCTCTATGGGAAGAATTTTAGCATTAGATTACGGTAGCAAACGAACAGGCGTCGCTATTACAGACGAGTTGCAGATAATTGCTTCGGGTTTAACAACGGTGGCCACTTCTGAATTGATGGATTTTTTAAGGAAATATATTGCTTCAGAAAAAGTAGAATTGGTTTTGGTGGGCGAGCCAAAGCAAAAGGATGGAACCCATTCCAACATAGAAGTAGAAATTCAGAAGTTTTTAAAGAAATTTTCCAATGTTTTCACAGATATAGAAGTGAAACGTGTCGACGAACGTTACACCAGTAAAATGGCTTTCCAAACAATGATTGACAGCGGCCTAAAAAAGAAACAACGCCGAAACAAGGCATTGGTCGATGAGATTAGTGCGACAATAATTTTGCAGGAGTATCTTTATAATTTATAATGAATATTGTTTAATGAATAATTTCATTTTTAAAATTTTATAAATATGGAAAAGGATTTAAAACTACGCTCCAAAACCTTTGCGCATCAATGTGTTAAACTGGCTATTTCACTATCTAAAACAAAATTGGGAAGTCATATTGAAGGTCAGCTTATTCGATGTTCAACGTCAGTTGCAGCTAATTATAGAGCAGCTTGTTTGGGGCAATCAAAGAAGAGTTTTATAGCCAAACTTAGTATTGTTGTTGAAGAAGCAGATGAGAGCAATTTTTGGATTGAATTTTTAATGGATGAAAATCTTTTGCCTAAAGAAAGCTGTGAGCCTTTGCTCAAAGAATCTGCAGAATTGACTTCCATTTTCATAGCTTCAAGAATTACCGCCGAAAAAAATTTAAATAGATAATTATTATTCAATATTCATTAGCCATTAAACATTAATAAATGATTTTACCCATAATAGCCTACGGCGACCCAGTTTTAAGAAAGGAAACCGCAGAAATAACGAAAGACTATCCTAAACTGGATGTGGTGCTCGAAAATATGTTTGAGACTATGTATGAGGCGCACGGCATCGGTCTTGCGGCTCCACAGGTAAATTTACCTATCCGTCTTTTTATAGTAGATGCAAGCCCATTTGAAGATGATGAAGATCTTACGGAGGAAGAACAAAAATTTGTTTCTACCTTTAAAAGAGTATTTATGAATGCCCGAATTATTGAGGAAACTGGTGATGAATGGGCGTTTAATGAAGGTTGCTTAAGTATTCCTGATGTGCGCGAAGATGTTTTTCGCCAACCAAACATCGTAATTGAATATGAAGACGAAAATTTTAAAAAACACAAAGAAAGTTTTAGTGGAATTGTAGCGCGAATTATTCAACATGAATATGACCATATTGAAGGTATTCTCTTCACAGACAAGCTTTCACCGCTGAAAAAACGATTGATAAAAAGCAAATTAGCAAACATTTCTAAGGGCAATGTGGGCATCGATTACAAGATGAAATTCCCTAATGCAAAAAAGAAACGTTAACTCGCTTGTATATATTAATCAAACCAAAGATATTTGTATCTGTTAAAAAATTTTAAAGGTATTTTATGAGCTTAGAAAAAGTGCTTTCCATTTCCGGTAAACCTGGACTTTATAAATTAAAATCACAAACCCGTGCGGGCTTTTTAGCCGAATCGCTTTTAGACGGTAAAACTATAAACGTAAGTGGACGCCACAATGTGAGCCTACTTTCAGAAATAGCTATTTATACCCTAACGGAAGAAGTTCCACTTCGTGTAGTTTTCAAAAAGATTTTTGAAAAAGAAGATGGAAAGGCAACCATAGACCACAAAGGTTCTAAAGAGGAATTAGAAGAATTCTTCTTCGGTATAATGCCAGACTATGATGAAGATCGCGTGTATTCAAGCGACATCAAAAAAGTGGTGCAGTGGTATAATATGCTCATCAAAAACGGAATCACAGATTTTTCTGAAGCTGAAGAAGAAAAGAAAGGCGACGATAATGAAGCCGGCGATGCAGCTAAAGAAACAAAGAAACCAGCTGCTAAAAAGAGCGCAGCACCAAAGAGTGCCGCTCCAAAAACAGCATCACCAAAGGCTTCTTCTGGTAAAAAAGGAGGATCTACTAAAAGTGCAGCATCACGTAAAACCTAGTATTTAGTTACTAGATTTTTGAATTATAAAATCCCTTTACCTACTCAGGTTTGGGGGTTTTTTATTTCAGAAAAATTCACGCAAAATACATGCTCAATTCCGTGGTTATTTTTTTTAATTTTAACCTAACACCTAACACCTAACACCTAACACCTAACACCTAACACCTAACACCAATTTATGAATTCCCGAAAAGACCAATTAAAAGCCTTCGATCGTTTATTAACCATAATGGATGAATTGCGCGAGCAGTGCCCGTGGGATAAAAAGCAAACAATGGAAACGTTGCGCCATTTAACCATTGAGGAAACTTATGAGTTGGGCGATGCAATCTTAGATAAAGATCTTCAGGAAGTGAAAAAGGAGTTGGGTGATGTATTGTTGCATATTGTTTTTTATGCGAAAATAGGCAGTGAAACCAACGATTTTGATATCGCTGATGTTTGTAACAGCATTTGTGAAAAATTGATTTCTCGTCACCCACATATTTACAGCGATGTAATTGTTGCAGATGAAGAAGAAGTAAAACGCAATTGGGAAAATTTAAAGCTGAAAGAAGGTAAAACAAGTGTTTTGGAAGGCGTTCCCACATCCTTACCGGCATTAGTAAAAGCGAGTAGAATTCAAGAAAAGGTAGCAGGTGTTGGCTTTGATTGGGAAGAACCGCAACAGGTTTTTGAAAAATTACAAGAGGAATTAGGCGAGTTACAACACGAAATAAACGACGATAACAAAGACAAAATAGAAGCCGAATTTGGCGATGTTCTATTTTCAATGATAAACTACGCTCGATTTCTAAAAGTGAATCCGGAAAACGCACTGGAACGTACAAATAAGAAGTTTATCAAACGTTTTCAGTATTTAGAAGGCAAAGCAAAGGAAAGCGGAAAATCTTTAAAAGATATGACGCTTGCAGAAATGGACGTTTACTGGAATGAGGCAAAACTTCAGTAGACAGTGTTCAGTGGCAGTTTGCAGATTATAAAAAAACCCGTGTTCGTCCCGCTAGGGGAAAAATCTTGGTAGAATTTAATCCGAATTCATAATTGTTCCGCTAGGGACAAAATCTTGGTTGAATTTATTTCGAATACAGCAAATGTCCCATTCGTGACAAAACATATTTAAAAAAAATAATGGGAAGAATAGCTATAAAATTATGCTAATCTTCCCATTAAAATTTTTAATCAATCTACAATCGTAAATCTAAAATCGTATATCAATTAGTCTTCTCTAATCTCTTTAATTTTGGTAAGCTTCGCTTTCCAAACTTCAAGCTGCTCTTTATGGCGTGCAATGTTATTATGCACTTCTTTTACCATTGGGTTGTCATCGGGTACATGGCGAAAGAAACCTAAATTGTTTTCCAATTGGCGAATTTCATCACGGGTTTCGTCTATCTTTTTCGAAATAAAGAAATGCTCGTTTTGCAATTTGCGATCGTCTTCACGATTTACAAGCGTATTCAGTTTATTGTCGAATTTAATAAGCTCGGTTTCCTTTTTACCCAAATCTAATTTAGAGAACAAGCCATCCAATGTTTTATTGAATTTCTGCTCAATATTGCGTTTGTTGTAAGGTACACGGCCTATTTCTTTCCAAGCAGTAATGTTTTCTTTTATAGATTTTATGTCGGCTTTATGATCGCCGCTTAATTCAAATGAAGCGAGTTTTTCAAGCATTGCTTGTTTGGCTTCAAAGTGAACTACTTCTTCTTTATTAGCTTCGTTTTTCTGCGCGTGCAGTCTATCAAAATAATGGTTACAAGCTTTTTTAAACTGTTTCCAGATTTTGTCGCTGTCCTTTCGCGGTACGTGCCCAATGGTTTTCCAATCGTTTTGGATTTTCTTCATCAATTGGGTTGTGGCGTCAAAATCTTCACTGTCTTTACTTTCATCCGCAAGTTTTATAAGCTCGCGTTTCTTTTCCAGATTTGTGTATTGTTCTTTTTTCTGGTTTTTGTAAAAACTGTTTTTTTGGTGATTAAAACCGCCCGTAGCATCTTTAAAAGCTTTCCAGATTTCTTTATTATTAGCTCTTGGAACTCTTCCTGTATTGAAAAAAGCATCACGAAGCTCTTGTACTTTTTTGATGGCGTTTTGCCAAGCTTGGTGACTAGATTTAGTTTCTTCGGAAGCCTTTTTTATTTCTTCAATAAGTTGGTTTTTCTTTTCCAAATTATCTTCAAAATCCTTTTCCATTTCGGCCAATTGTCCTTGGCGCTTATCGTGAATAACTTTGGTAGCCTCACTGAACTTATCCCAAACTTCGTCGCGATATTCCTTAGCAACGGGGCCTACATCTTCTTTCCACATTTTGTGAAGCATCTGCAATTCACGGAATGCTTTGTTAATGTCTGCTTCTTGAGCAAGCTCTTCGGCACGGGTAATAAGTTTTAGTTTGGCGTCTAGATTATGTTTAAAATCTAGATCGCGAAACTCGCGGTTTAAATGTAAAAAGTCGTAAAAATTCTCAACGTGGTGATGGTACGTATTCCAAACAGTATTGTATTTATCTCGTGGAATAGCGCCTGCAACGTGCCATTTTTCCTGAATTTCTTTAAAGTGCTTGTAGGTAGTATTTATATTTTCCTCGGCACCCAAAAGTCCTTTCAGCTCTTCTATTAATTCCCAACGCTTATCCAGATTGGATTGAAGGTCTTTTTTAAGGTTTTTATAGTGACTGTTACGCTTTTCCTTATAATCGAAATAAAGCGAATTGAATTCTTTTTTTAGCGGAGTAGTGTAGTGGAAGTCGATGATGTTTCCGCCTTCGGCTAGAAATTCTTCCTTTTTATGCTCAAGCTCTTCGTTGAATTTACTATTGAATTCTGATCGAATTTCCTCAACGTCGTGCTTTAATTCCTGTATTCTTTTCGATTTCAGAAGTTTATCAAGCTCAGAAACCAATTCTTTTTCTGAAAGCGTACTGTAATCTTTTTGGGCTTTCTCTTCAACGTCTTCCTCTTCGTCTTCATCTTCAGACGAAGCAACTTCTTCCTCATCATCTTCGTCCTCTGAAGCTCTAGTGGCGGGAGAATCCTCCTCTTTAGCTGTGTCTGTTGAAGGCTCGTTATCGGAAGCTTCAACCTTTTCACTGGGACTAGCTTCTAATGATTCATTTTCTTTAACAGCCTCTGTTTCTTCGACCATTGCTTTTTCCACAACGTTTTCTTCTTCAGTATTTATACTATTCTCTGAATTTTCTTCAGAAGCATCTTTTTCTTCGGAAACATTTTCAGTTTCAACTACACTTTCGTCCGTTGTTTCGGAATTTTCTGAAGCAGTACTAATATCCTGATTTAATTCGTTGGTTGTAATTTCTTTTTCGTTTTCGTCGTGGGGCAGTTTTTCGTCAGACATTTGTTTCAATGTTTAGGTTCATTTTCTTAGAGGGTCAATATACTAACAACTGTGCAATTGGCAAAGCACACAGCGTTTTTTTGAGTGTTTTTGTACTATTTTTATGAATTCCAGATTTCCCAAGCTTTCTCGGCTTGTAGCTCTAACATTCTCAGTCCGTTGCTGGTTTCGGCACTTTTTAGTTTTCCGCGTTTTAAAAATTCAGATTCGGATGGATTGTAGATTAAATCGAAGAGCAAGTGATTTTTTGTTAGAAATTGGTACGGAATGGGCGGGCAATCGGTAATATTAGGAAAAGTACCCAGTGGTGTGCAGTTTACAATTAGAAGATGGTTTTCAATAATTTCCTGATTCAGTTCAGAATACAGGAAGGTGTTGACGCCACTTTTTCGACTTACAAATTTATAATCGAAACCCAAATTGCTCAAAGTATAGGTAATCGCTTTAGAAGCTCCACCCGTGCCTAAAATAAGCGCTGTTTTTTGTAGAAGTGGTAAAAATGCTTCTAGTGCCATTTTAAATCCGAAGAAATCGGTATTAAAACCTGTAAGTTTTTTGTCTTCGGAAATTTTAATTGTGTTTACGGCACCAATCTTTTTAGCCTCTGGATTTAAATTGTCGAGAAACGGAATAATCTCCTGTTTATAAGGAATTGTTACGTTAAAGCCTTTTAAATCGTTAGTTTCCGATAGAATCTTCGGAAAGAATGCAATAGAAGGAATATCGAAATTTACATAGGTATGCGGAAACTTTTCGCGTTCAAATTTTTCAGAAAAATACTTTCTCGAAAAAGAATAACTGATGTCTTTACCTATCAATCCAAACTTAGACATGTTGCTTCTTTTTAAGATTGTCGTACCAGTCTAGGCTAAGAACAATCAATATACCGATGATAATAAAAGCGATTGCCAGAATAGTTTCTGAATTAATTTGTGAAGGAAAATAGCGAGAATAGCCAGTTATTATTTCTCTGCCACTGGCGTCAATTTGTATATTTCCGAGGCTGTCCAGCGCGTGTCTTTCTATTTTCCACGGCCAAACTACGCCCAAAGAACCTGCAATAAAACCAATGATTACGGCATAAGTAGCTTTTTTGAAACGTTTTAAAACAAAGGCTAAAAGATGCGAAAGCGAGACCAAGCCAACCAATGAACCTAAAGAAAAAACCACCAACACCTCTAAAAGCTCTATGCGTTGTACGTTGTAAATCCAACTAAAATCCCATTGAAAAATATCTGCAAACGTATCAAACAATGCATTCACGGAATCCACTAAAAGTAGAACATAATTTCCTAAAAGCATTAGGATAAAAGATCCGGAAAGCCCAGGCAACGTCATTCCCGAGACACTTATTATTCCGCAGAAAAACACAAAAATTAGATTGCTGTTTTCTTTTGCGGGTTCCAAGAAACTGATCGCTACACCAGCAACAACACCGCAGAGCAGATAAGCCGCGTATTTGCGATTCCAGTCGCCAAAATCTTTGGCAATAAAATAAATGGAACCTATAATCATTCCGAAGAAAGCGCTCCACACGTAGAGCTCATAATGAACAATTAGAAAATCTAAAATTTTGGAAATGCTAAAATAACTAATCACCATTCCAAAAATCAACAAGCTTAAAAATTGCCCGTTGGTATAGCGATACAAGCTTTTAAAGCGCCCGCCAATTAATAGTTTTAAAGCTTTCTTATTTATCTTTTGAAGCGAATAAATAAATTCTTCATAAAAACCCGCTACAAAAGCAACCACGCCACCAGAAACGCCGGGTACTTTATTGGCCGCGCCCATCCCCAGTCCTTTTAAGACCAGCCAGACTTTATCTGAAACAGAGCGGTTTTCGTACATTTTAATTCAAAATTTAATTTTCAAAGTTTAAGATATACATTAAGTTGAGCTTGACTTACGATTTAGTTGTCTCTTTTTTAACTGCTAATTTTTCCAATAAGAAAATTGTTAGAAAACCAATAATAGCAAATAGAACAGCGTACATAATTTGTGGATCTCCATCAAAATTTTGGGGAAGGATGCTTCTTTCAATAAAAGGAACTTCGTCTCCCGCATGGTTTAAACGGTATTGCAACACTTCTTTCCAAGGCCAAATTTTATTAAGCGCACCAATCATAAATCCTGTAAGCACTCCTAGAATAAGGTTTTTGTGATGTTTAAACATCCAATTTAATATTTTGGAAAATGCTTTTAGCCCTATAATTGCGCCTATGGCAAATACTGTAAGTTTACCTAATGCGCCTAAGAAAAGCGAACTATTTAATGTGGTAACTCCTTCGCCTAATTGGGTTACAATGCCAATAACCGCTGTATATGCGCCCAAAAGTAGGAGTATAAATGCGCCCGATATTCCGGGAAGAATCATTGCAATAATAGCGATGAAGCCAGCTAAAAATAGAAACCACGTGCTGTCTGGAGAGCCAACGGGATCTGCAATTGTTATTAAGTACGAAGCCACAGAAGCGATAACTAGCATTACCACTACGGCTAACCTCCAATTAGTTATTTGTTTACCAACGTAAACAATACTGGCAATTACTAATCCGAAGAAAAAAGACCAAACCATTATTGGGTAAACATCTAAAAGCCAGGTAATCAATTTTGCGAGGGAGATAATACTTATAAAAATTCCCGAAAAAAGTGCGAGTAAAAAACCGAGATTATATTGTTTCCAAGCTGGAGAAAACCCTTCTTTTTTCCAAATTTTAAAAAAGCCAAGATCTATGTTATGAATAGTTTCTATAAGCTCCTCGTAGATTCCAGAAATAAAGGCGATTGTACCACCCGAAACACCAGGAACCACGTCGGCGGCGCCCATAGCGAGGCCTTTTGCAGTTATAACTAAATACTGAAGAAAATTTCTTTGAGGCATAGTTTTACTTTTCAAATAACCCCAAAAATACAGAAATTAAATCGAAGGATTTTTGTGTTGTTTGATTATTTCCTCCACCGTTTTCATTTGATATATCTGCGGAAATAATTCCTCAATAATCATCAAAAATTCGGGTTCAGATTTAAGCGCGTTTTTAAGGTGAAACGCTCCTTTATCGTTTTCGTTAAGCGTAAAATATAGCCCAGAAAGACGATATTCTATTTCGGCGTGTTCGGGATAGAACTCTAAGGCTTGGTTAAAATTATTAACGGCAGCCTCAAATTCACCTAAATTGGTTAAAAGATCGCCTCGTGTTAACCACGATTCAATTTCATAATTACCCAATTCCAAAGCTTTTCGGTAGCCAACTTCAGCTTCCTCGAAAAGACTTAATTTGTTGTTTATTTTGGCATAGCGTTTCCAATAAAGTACATTTTCACTATCAATGCTAATGGCTTTTTCAATGTAATAAAGCGCTTTATGAAATTGCTTGTTTTTTGTGTGGAAATCTGTAATAGCAATCCAGCCTTTGTCTAACAGCGAATCTTCCTCTACACACTTAGTGTAAAATTGAATTGCCATTTCGGCATTGCCTATTTTTTCGTAACACTTGCCCATTCGCAATAAAGCGTAGGAGGTAGGATCGTCCAATCCTAAAGTTATAGAATAGCTGTCGATAGCTTCGCTATACCTTTTTAATTTTTCGAGCACTCTACCTTTTTCGAGATACGCGCCTATAAAACGATCGTCGCTTATAATAGCAAAATCATAGGCTGCGAGCGCTTTTGTATAATCTTTAAGTTCGTAATATTGCTTGCCCACTTGGTGCCAAGCAACTTCGCAGTAAGGATTTTTGTTTAGAAAATCGTTTAAATATTCAATTGCCGCTTCGTATTCATTCAAATATTCGAAGCAATAGATTACGTTATAAAGCGCAGAATAATCTTCATCATCTTCTTCCAAGCACTTCATAAAATAAACCTTTGCATTTTCATAATCTTCCATAAAAAGATACTCCATACCCAATAATGAAAGCACATCGGCTTCATCGTCGGTTATATCCAAAGCTTGCTCTAAAAGTGTAATTGCTTCTTTGTGCTTGTCGCGACGCGAAAAGATATTTGCTTTTTGAATGTAAATTTCCTCATTGCTTTGTTCTAATTGGTACAATTCATCCAAAAGTTCATCAGCGATGTCTAATTGGTTTTCGAAAATGTACATTTCAATTCTAAAAAGCTTCAGGTTTGTGGAAGATGGGTGTTGTTCCAGCCCTAATTTAGTTGCCTTTTTGGCTAGTGCAATTTTTCCGTTTTCCAGGTAATGATGCACTATTTCTTCAAATTCCTCAGAGTCGAAAAATAGAACGCTGTTGGTTTTCAGCATAGATTCAAATCTTTCCAGCGAGAAGTTATTATGCTCGTTTGAACTTAATTGCATACGCACGTTTTAACGGGTTTCTTCTATTTTAAAGATAATAATGTATAAATAAGTTCAATAGTTATGCCGCGTTTCTTGTTAACGGACTTATCAACAAAACGACAATTGGTAAAGCGTTGTATTTAAAAGGATTGCGTGTTTTTTATCGTACTTGCAGCGTGTTCAAAACATCTGACAGTATGTTGCAACCTTCCTCAATCTCGTCATTGCTGATTGTGAGTGGTGGCGTAATGCGAATTGCACGACCTTCAAAAAGTAGCCAAAAAAGAATTAACCCGCGCTCTTTACAGGCAAGGATTACTTTAGTAGCAATTTCAGCATTTTCCATCATTGCCGCAAGCATTAGTCCTCTTCCGCGAACCTCTTTTATCATAGAGTGTTTCAGAAGTTTTCTGAAAAGTTTTTCCTTTTGAAGTGTTTGCGCTATAATATCCGTTTCTGTCAGTTCTTGGAGCGTTGCCAAAGCGGCAGCCGCAATAACTGGGTTTCCGCCAAAAGTGGTAATATGTCCCAGTTTCGGGTTATCTTGAAGCAAAGCCATAACCTCGTGCGAAGCCGTAAATGCGCCAATTGGCAAACCACCACCCATTCCTTTTCCCATCACTAAAATATCGGGCGCGATACCGAAATGCTGAAAAGCGAATAGTTTTCCGGTACGTCCAAACCCTGGTTGAATTTCGTCTAAAATAAGTAGCGTTCCTGTTTCATCGCAACGTTGACGCACCTTTTTTAAATAATCATTTTCAGGTTGAATAAAGCCTGCGCCACCTTGAATTGTTTCCAAAATAATCGCTGCCGTTTCTGAAGTAATTTTCTGTAGATCTGCTTCGTCATTAAAAGTAATCGGGAAGCAATCTGGAACCAACGGTTTAAAAGCATTTTTGCGTTCTTCAAAACCCATTACGCTCATCGAGCCCATAGTGTTGCCGTGATAAGCATTGTTAGCATACAGAAGTTGGGTTCTTCCCGTTGCACGTCGTGCGAGTTTTAAAGCGCCTTCAATAGCCTCGGTGCCACTATTTACTAAATAAGTAGTGTTTAAATTCTTCGGAAGATTTTCGGCAAGCAATTTTGCAAGTGCTACAGGTTGGTCTTGAATATATTCGCCATAAACCATGACGTGCAAATATTTTTCAGCTTGATTTTTTATTGCCGAAACCACTCGCGGATGGCAATGCCCCAAAGTAGATGCAGAAACACCGGCCACAAAATCTAAATGCTTTCCGCCCGAAGTGTCGTAAACATAACTTCCTTTGGCGTGCGAAATTTCTAGCGCCAACGGATGCGGAGTTGTTTGAGCTTGATATTTGTAGAAATCTTCTTTCATTTTTTAAGCCCCTTTTGGGGGTTTGGGGGCCGTTTCCGGTTTTGGATCGTCGGGTCGGTTTTGAAAATCTTTCGGACTTAATTTTGATTCTTCGGGAAGTTGTAGTTTATCTTCGGTTACATCTTCAAAAAATTCGCCTTCATCTTTGGGTAAAGGAATACCTGTAATTTTCGGAAGTATGGGTGCCGGTTTTCCTTTAAATAAATCTTCAACCTTGTACAATCTTTCTTCGCCTCGCCATTGAAAACCGGGCAGTATCCGCGCGTTTTCGGGCAACATGGAAGGAGGATAAACTTTTCCGTCGGCTTTTTTTATAAATCGAATTCCGGTAATCTTTTGCTCTTCCAAATACATTTGGATAGAACTAGAAACCGTATTATTTATCCCCACCAATTCATCTTTATCATTTCGGGAATAAAAAATTACTTGGGTGTTTTTATTAATATTTACAGTGTCTAATTCATTATTGGTGAAAAGCCCAATAAGCCGCTCGCCCTTTACCTGATTGAAACCCAAACTGTCTTTTTGAACTAAAAAGGCGTTGTTAAAAACTTTGAGCGTATCAAGTTTATCGGTAATCGTATCTGAAAGTAGGTGGATGGTATCGCCAATCATTTGGTTTTCGCCACTCCAAAGCACTGGATTCCGAAGTAATTTTGTGATTCCTCTTTTTTCATTCACATAAATAGAGTCGCATTTTCCACTGGTGGGTTCATCGCCAACTTTCCCTGGTTTAAAAAGGCGTGCGCGATAATATCCTTTCAAAATTCTATTATCTGGTTTTCCCGTTACTCGCAGCGTATCTGCGTGTACATAAATTGAATCGCCATCGCGAACGGTAATAGCTACGGCACGTTTCGTTATAAAAACAGAATCTTTTTCTCGGAAAACTTCGGCGTAATGACCACGGATTAGGCTTTTATTAATTGTGTCTAAAACCCGAATATTATTAGTGGCAGAAGCAAAACTTTTATTTCTGTCAAAATAAATACTATCGCCATAAAGCGTGCGATTTTCGTAATCTATTTTTGAATTTTTCACAAAATAACCCGTATCGCCACGAGTATCGTAATAGCCGCGCTCACAGTAAACGGTGCTGGTTTCGCTTACAATTGTGGAAGGCCCGTAAAGATACGCGGCTCCAGTGTCTGAGAAAAAATCGAGCTGATTGCTGTTTACCGTATATTTTGGGTTTACAATTTTTACGTTTTGAAGAAATTGGTATTTTTTACTTTCAGCGAAATACCTGCCAGAGCGGCTGGTCAAAACACTGGCAGTATCTTGCACGGTGCCGCCGGTTCTGTAATAGGCTTGCTGTTTTATTCTATCAAAATAGAGGGTGTCGGTTTTAAGAGTGGTTTTGGGTTCGGTTAAAACCACATCGCCCGTAGCAAATGCAAACTGAGTGTTTCCGTTGTATTCAGCGTATTTGCTGTTCATGGAAACCGTATCGCCTTGTGTAATTCGTACGTCGCCATAGGCTTTCACGAAGTTGCTCTTCAAATATACAAAAGCTTGGTCGCACCACATTTCTACACCTTCGTGCACGATGTAAACTTGCCCAGTTTCGTCTTTAGTATAAATTGCGGCATTCGGAAATTCGGGCCGTATTTCGAGATAACCAGATTGGATATCGACTTTTTGTTTTTCTTGTGCGGAAAGATTTATTCCGAAGAAGAGAAGAAAAAAAATGTAAAAATGATATAATGAAATTGCTTTCAAATGTTTTTTATTTTTAAAAACTTCCACCCAAACATCTCGAATACCTACAAGGTTTTAAAAACCTTGCAGGAGAAACTGAATTCTTCACAAAAGAATTATTTTTCATTAGCAACGAAAATATCAACCAAAAATTGATTATCGAATAATTGTCTGTTTTCTGTCTGGTCCAACAGAAACGATTTTGATTGGCACTTCTAACTCTTTTTCTAAATAACTTATATAGTCATTTAATGCTTTTGGCATTTGCGAATCTTCGGTCATTTTAGTCAAATCTGCTTGCCAACCGCTCATTTCAGTATAAACTGGAGTTACGTTTTCCGCTTCAATATTATATGGGAAATGGTGAATAGTTTCTCCTTTATAATTATAAGCAGTACAAACTTTAAGGGTTTTAAAACCACTTAAAACGTCGCCTTTCATCATAATTAATTGAGTAACACCATTTACTTGAACTGCATAACGCAACGCAACTAAATCTAACCAGCCACAGCGTCTTGGACGACCAGTGGTTGCGCCAAATTCGTTACCCACACGACCCATTGTTTCGCCTACTTCGTCAAAAAGTTCGGTAGGGAAGGGGCCACTACCCACGCGGGTTGTGTATGCTTTAAAAATTCCGAAGACTTCTTTTATCTTGCCCGGAGCTACGCCTAAGCCGGTACAAGCTCCAGCAGCTGTAGTGTTCGATGAGGTTACAAAAGGATAGGTTCCAAAATCAATGTCGAGCAGAGAGCCTTGTGCGCCTTCGGCAAGAATGGTTTTTCCTTCTTTCTGTGCTTGGTGAAGGTATTCTTCACTATCAATAAAAGTAAGGGATTTCAATACTTCAACAGCTTTAAAGAAGTCTGCTTCCAAATCTGCCAAGTCGTATTGAATATCAACATTATAAAAATCAATCATCGCTTCGTGCTTATCTGCTAAAGCGCGATATTTTTCCTGCCAGTCATTCATTTCCAAATCGCCCACACGAATACCGTTGCGGCCTGTTTTGTCCATGTAAGTTGGGCCAATACCTTTAAGAGTTGAGCCTATTTTTGCTTTTCCTTTTGAAGCTTCGGAAGCTGCATCTAGCAATCTGTGCGTTGGCAAAATAAGATGTGCCTTACGAGAAATAAGCAAACTCTTTTTAAGATCTAAATTGAATTTTGCAAGGTTGTCCAGTTCTCTTTTGAAAATCACCGGATCAATCACTACGCCGTTACCCACCAAATTGATTGTGCCTTCGTGAAAAATTCCACTAGGGATAGTGTGCAATACGTGTTTGTGACCGTCAAATTCTAGCGTGTGACCAGCATTTGGCCCGCCCTGAAAACGTGCAATTATATCATAGTTTTTCGTTAGGACATCAACAATTTTTCCTTTGCCTTCGTCGCCCCATTGTAGTCCAAGTAGTAAGTCTACTGCCATAATTTTTTATTGATTGTTCCCGTCATCGGTTGTTGCGGGTGTTTTTTTATTTCCGTAAAAATAAAGTGAATGGTTTGTTATTTCAATATCGAAAACCTCTTCGATGGTTTTTTTTATGCTTTGTATTCGTGGGTCGCAAAACTCGATTACTTCGCCATCACCGAGGATAACGTGGTCGTGGTTGCGATCAAAATACGATTTTTCGTAATGTGCTTGATTTTGCCCAAATTGATGTTTGCGTACCAGTCCACATTCCAAAAGTAATTCTATAGTATTGTAAAGCGTAGCGCGGCTTACGCGGTAATTTTTATTCTTCATATTTATATACAACGATTCAATATCAAAATGGTCGTCGTGATCGTAAATTTCTTGAAGAATGGCATAGCGCTCTGGCGTTTTTCGGTGTCCTTTTTGCTCAAGGAATCCGGTGAAAACGTTCTTTACAATTGCCTGATTTGTTATATCTGTTTTTGAACTCATAATTACGGTTGCAAAGTTACTCAATTTTTACACTCTAGTAACTTTATCAATTCCGTTTATTTTTTTGATGTTGTCTACTAAATTATTTAGAATGGTTTTGTTTTTTACAACAACCACAATTTTTCCTGTAAAAACCCCGTCGTTACTATCAAAGTGTACGCTTTTCATATCTATATGAAGGTTGTTAGAGATAACTTTCGTAACCTCATTTACCAGTCCGATGGTGTCTATGCCTGAAATATTTAAAACTGCCTTAAATTCGCGCTGCGTGCTATCAATCCATTTGGCGGGCATAATCCGATAGCTGTAATTACTCTGAAGTTGCAAGGCATTTGGACAGTTAGTTTTATGAACTTTAATGCCTTCATTCACCGTTACAAAACCGAAAACATCATCGCCAGGAATGGGATTGCAGCAATTCGCCATTTTATATTCTAGCTTATCTTCGTTTTTACCAAATACAAGCTGATCGAACTTTTCGGTGATTTCTTCTTTATTTACATCTTCAGGTTTGTCTGGCTTCCGGATTCTGTTTTTAAAGAAACTGATAAAAGCATTACTTCGCGAAGCAGCAAAATCTTTCAATTTTGGATTGTCTATAATTCCCGCACCCACGCGATAATATAAATCGAGACTGGTTTTTACTTTAAAGAATACAACCAATTGATTAAGCGTACTCTCGTCAAGATTTATTTTTAATGACTTTAACTTACGTCCTAAAATAACTTTGCCTTCTTCAGCAAGTTGTTTCTTTTCGTCTTTTAAAGACGATTTTATTTTTGAACGTGCGCGTCCGGTAGTGGCGTAATTTAGCCAGTTGGCGGTGGGTTTGGCGTTATCGGTTGTAATTACTTCAACTTGATCGCCACTTTTAATTTCGTGGCTTAAAGGGACTAATTTGCCATTCACCTTTGTGCCACGAGTGTGCATCCCAATTTCGGTGTGAATGTGAAAAGCGAAATCTAAAGCCGTTGCGCCTTTCGGAAGAGAATATAAATCTCCTTTTGGAGAAAAGACGAAAATTTCTTTCGCGTAAAGATTCAGTTTAAATTCTTCTACAAAATCTACAGCGCTAATCTCTGAATTTTCAAGTGTATCCTGCAGTTTATCTAGCCAGTTTTCAAGTCCGCCGTCATCTTTTTCCTTGTTTTTATATTTATAGTGAGCGGCAAATCCTTTTTCGGCAATTTCGTTCATTCGCTCGCTGCGAATCTGCACTTCAACCCAACGGCCTTTTGGACCCATTACGGTAATGTGCAAAGCTTCATAACCTGTAGATTTTGGCGAAGAAATCCAATCGCGTAAACGAATAGGATTTGGGCGAAAATGATCTGTAACGATTGAATATATTTTCCAAGCGAAGAATTTTTCGTTTTCTGGCGTGCTTTTATAAATTATACGAACAGCGAATTTATCATAAACCTCGTCGAAGGTTACGTTCTGCGCCAGCATTTTTCTTCGGATAGAAAAGATGGACTTTGGACGACCTTTTATTTCGTATTCAAGGTTTTCTGAGTCCAGCGTGTTTTTTATCACTTTATTGAAAGCATCAATATAAGCGTCCTGTTCTTCTTTGCTTTCCTTTATGCGACCTAGAATATCTGAGTAAACTTCGGGTTCAGTAAATTTGAGACCCAAGTCTTCCAGTTGAGATTTTATGTTGTAAAGTCCGATGCGATGGGCTAGGGGCGCGTAGATATAAAGAGTTTCCGAAGCAATTTTCCGTTGTTTATCGGGCGGCATGCTGTCCATCGTTTGCATATTGTGGAGCCTGTCCGCAATTTTTATAATGATTACACGAATGTCTTCATTTAATGTAAGCAGCATTTTCCGAAAATTTTCGGCTTGCATAGATACATCTTCAGACATATTAATATGCGCAATCTTTGTTAAGCCGTCTACAATGCGGGCCACAACGGAACCGAACATACGTTCAATATCATTTAAATCGTATTCGGTATCCTCAACTACATCGTGCAAAAGCGCTGCGGCGATAGAGGTGGCGTCCAAACCAATCTCTGCAGCAACAATTTTAGCAACAGCAATAGGATGAAAAATATAGGCTTCGCCACTTTTACGGCGTTGTTCTTTATGAGCATCTACGGCAAGGTCAAACGCGCTGCGAATCAGTTTTTTATCCTCTTTAGAAAGGGTTCTGTAACTTATCTTGAGCAACTGTTTATACTGCTTTGCGAGCTCTTTTTTCTCTTCTTCTATGGCGGCTTCTGTCATATCCTAAAAGTACAGATAAGTAATTTAATTGACAAGAAAATTAATGAAGCAGCTTGCAGAATTTATAGCAGAATTAAAGGTTAAAAAGGAGGATTGGCTAAATTAAAACTAGGGAAGTAATTTTAGTTCAATTCTGTGTTGTCCTCACTATTTCGCGCTAAAAGTTTAATTGAAACTTTATAAGTGGCAGAATAAATAAGTCCGGATTGAGAAGATTTTAATGTCAAGAATGCTTTTTTATACCATTTTGGGTCAGTGGCTTTCTTTTTAGATTCTTCGTGAGTGGCAGTTGTGTGGACTGCGCCATTTTGCCAAGACTCAATTTTATAAATACCAATTCCGAAGTGTTCAACACGTTCAAGCACGGTTTCAAAATCTGACTCAGAAAAATGTTGAATGGTCTCATTGTCTGATCCGTCGTTCAAGTTTTTTAAATCAATAAATATATTTTTTTCTAAGAATTCAGTTTGTTCCATGTTCTTGTATAAGTTGTGTTGTTTTGGCGCCTAATTGGTAACTGCAAAACTAATTGAAAATCTGTGAAGATTATCGTTTAGTAGGGGAGAATAATATTTTTAAAGAAGTGGTGTATTAACCTTCGTTGTCTGATGTGGTGCGTGTTACTCGGCGAGGTATCTTTTCAGCACTTTCTTTTCAAAGTTTTTATCACTCCAGATTTCAATTTTATAAGAATCTCCACCAATCTCGTCGTCCTCGATAGCTAAGTCAGAGCTATAAATTCGGATTTTGTAATCGTCAGGTTTAATTTGAATTTCAAGTTCTACGATTGAGTTGGCACAATCGTGAATTTGTAAAATTCCAGATTTCAGATTTCAACCGGCTTCAACGACGTGGTCATAGTTACTAAAAGTCTCCGTTTTATTCTCTTTCTCCAGTATGTGGATTTCTCCTATTACCGGCCCGTAACTGGCTGTGCTAACTCCAAAAATTCTATTTTAAATCGCTAATCGGTCATTATGAGCCACTTGTGTCCAAAAATCGTCAGAATCGGTTCTTCCGGGCGTATTTTTATCACATATATAGAATTGGTTATATGAGGTGAGAAATATAAAACTGTGTTTCATTATGAAAGCTCTTTATCCCAAAACTACAATAAATTGCTTCACTCAATAACAATTTTCTTGGTAGCTAAGTGCTTTCCATTTTTGAAGACGGCGGCGTATATGCCGCTTTGTAAAAAGCCTAAATCCAAGATATTGGTCATAGAATTTAAAGAATTGCTGTAAACTATTTTTCCTAAAACATCAAAAACCGTTAATTCTACTTGATCTTCAGAAAGTGAGTTTAAATGTATGTTTACGCTGCCGTTGGAAGGATTGGGATAAACAATAATATTTTCAGCAAATCCATTTTCAGAAACGCCCAAAGTTTCGCGGGCAACTGCAAAATGCAATGCTGAGCCCATTGTGCCTTTGGCAACCTCAAAAACGTAGTTGGGATCCATGTTTTCAATAATGTCGTTGGGACCGTGTGGGTAGGGCGATTCATTTGCTTCGTATAAGCCGGTAATTACTTCGCCATTGTTTTCAAAAGGAACATAATCAGAACCATAAGCGTATGAAATTTGAGTCTGTAGGTTTGAATAAAGCCCAAAACAATTTGCCATTTCCTGCGTAGCTTGTGAAGACGCAGCATTGTTAGAGTTTGGCGAACTTTCGTCGCGTTCGCAAACGATAGTAGTATTGTTCATTCCGGCAACGCCGCCCACTTGGTCAATATTCAAAACTAACTTAATGTCTAAGTTTTCAGGAATTACAGTATTGTTTACATAATATTCACTGCCAAGTAATCCTTCTTCTTCGCCGCTAAAATGTATAAACTTGATGGAATATTCGGTATCTACATCTTTCAGCAGTCTGGCCAATTCCATTATAAGCACGGTTCCGCTACCGTTATCGTTGGCGCCGGGACCATTTACAGTGTCGTAATGCCCGTCTATTATAAGAAGTGTATTTGGGTAAACGCTACCGGTTTTTGTTATAATAATATTGGAAGTAGTCTGTCCGAAAACCGTAAAAGGCTGCGTTTCAATTGCAGTGTATCCTAAGGTTTGGTATCTGCCAATTATCCAATCTTTTGCGTCTTCTATGGCGCTGGTTCCGGGTTCTTTTACGCCAAAATCTACCAATGTTGTTAAATCATCTAGAATGTTTGTGGCGGAAACGTTTTCGACAATTCCGTTGTAGTAAGGGTTGAAAACCTGCGCATTAACAGGTAAAATAGAGAAAAAGAATGCGCAAATAAATAAGCGGAGTAGGGATTTCATTGGATTAAATTTTTGGTGAAAGTATTTCTTTTTCGATTAAAACTGAAAGACATTTTAAGTTTTTACAAAATATAATTCCAAATAGTCCAATCTGTTACAGGCCGTGGCGAATTGTTTTCTATAAAAATATATCCTTCTGAAGAATGAATTGGGAGTGTTTTTAGAATATTTCCGGAGGAATGATTACCTAAATATTCAGTTAAAAGTACTCAATGAATTAAATAGGTGAGTGGGATAAGACTAATTATAATTTAAGTAAATCCACAATCAGAGAATTCTAGAAGACTACTTTATTTTAGTGAAATAGAATTCGGTTATATCGCTTAAATAAAGCTGGCCTTCATTATTAATAGAATAATTGGTAGTCTCAATATCCCCGTTGAAATCAAGTTTTAATATATTATCATTAGTAGTCCACTCAAACGTCAAAGCGCTCGATATTCCTTGATTTTCATCGCCTTCGCGTTGGGTTCTAATTCCGGTGTTGTCTGAACTAAAAACTAATTTGTATTCAAACTCGTTAGTAACATCGCTTCTAAGCCACTCTCCAAGTAAAGCGTTCGTAGATTTTCCGCTGTTATGATCGTCGTTACAAGCAATGATAGTAATTGCGACAAATAAAAAGATGCTTGCTTTTAGAGTTTTAAATCCTTTCATAACAGGTTTTTTGAGATTTTTCAGTTTTTCAAAGTTTGATAATGAAATAAATAAAGTTTTATTTATTTCATATTATTCGATGTAAATATAAGCAAACCATGCATTATTTAATTAATTATTGTTTTCAACTTGGTGATATTATTTGGTTAAGATATATAATTCCAAATATTTCGATACTTCACGAGCTGTGCATAGGTATTGTTAATAGGAATATTTTCCTCGGAAGAAAGATTAGGATCTGCTTTTAGTGTTTGAATGGCATAACTACGCGCGATTTTCAATATTTCAGAATCTTTAATTATATCGGCAATACGAAGGTTTAGCACGCCACTTTGTTGGGTGCCCATCAAATCGCCGGGACCGCGAAGTTTTAAATCTACTTCGGCAATTTCAAAACCATCGCTGGTGCGAACCATAGTTTCAAGTCGGGTTTTGGCATCTGCGGATAGTTTGTGGCTGGTCATTAAAATGCAGTAACTCTGCTCGGCACCTCTACCAACTCTTCCGCGCAATTGATGTAATTGTGAAAGCCCAAAACGCTCTGCACTTTCAATAATCATCACGCTGGCATTTGGAACATTTACGCCAACTTCAATTACTGTTGTGGCTACCATAATTTGCGTTTCGCCTTTCACAAAACGGTTCATTTCATAATCTTTATCGGCAGGTTTCATCTTCCCGTGAAGGATGGAAACTTGATAATTTGGCTGCGGAAATTCACGTACAATACTCTCGTATCCGTCCATCAAATCTTTGTAATCCATGGTCTCACTTTCCTGTATTAAAGGGTACACAATATACACCTGTCTTCCCTTGCTAATTTCGTCCTTTATAAAGCGAAAAACCTTTAGTCTATTTGCGTCAAAACGATGCACAGTTTTGATGTCTTTTCTGCCCGGTGGAAGCTCATCAATTACACTAATATCTAGGTCGCCATAAACACTCATGGCAAGGGTGCGGGGGATGGGGGTAGCGGTCATTACAAGCACGTGTGGTGGGTACTCATTTTTATGCCATAATTTGCTGCGTTGCTCCACTCCAAAACGATGTTGTTCGTCCACAATTGCAAGCCCTAAATTCTTAAATTTCACCTTATCTTCGAGCAATGCATGTGTGCCAATTAGGATATCTAATTCGCCATTTTCGAGTTTTTTGTGAATTTCTCGTCTCTTTGAAGTTTTGGTTGAACCAGTAAGTAATTCAATACTGGTGTTGAGGCTTTTACATAATTCCATTAAACCGTTATAGTGTTGGACTGACAAAATTTCAGTCGGTGCCATTAAGCAGGCTTGGAAACCGTTGTCAAGTGCTATTAACATTGACATTAACGCTACTATTGTTTTGCCCGAACCTACATCACCCTGCAAAAGTCGATTCATCTGTGCGTTGCTACCTAAATCGTTGCGGATTTCTTTGATTACTCGCTTCTGTGCTTCGGTTAATTCGAAGGGTAAATGCTCTGAAAAAAAGGTATTGAAATTATGCCCAATTTTATCAAAAGTATACCCCTTAATTTTAGATTTATGGACAAGGTTTTTTCGAATTAATTGCAGTTGAATATAGAACAATTCTTCAAATTTTAATCGGTATTCTGCACGTGCTAAATGTGCCTGACTTTTTGGAAAATGTATGTTGAAAAGTGCCTCCTTTTTTGAGGCTAATTTTAGCTGTTCCAAAAGTGGTTTTGAGAGGGTCTCAGCGAAGGCATTTTTGCTCTCTAAAAACAGCTGTTGCATCAGTCCATTTATCACCCTATTTGTGATGCCGCTGTTACCCAATTTTTCGGTTGAAGGATACACCGGTTGCATGGCTGAACGAATGCTTTTTTCGTGCGCATCGAGCAATTCCATTTCTGGATGTGGCATTGAAAAACTGCCGTTGAAATAATTCGTTTTTCCGAAAATTACATACGGAACATTCAGCTTTAAATTTTCACGAATCCATTTTTGACCACGAAACCAAACCAATTCCATGCTGCCAGTTTCGTCAATAAAAGTTGCAACCAATCGCTTGCCTCGTTTTTGTTCTACGGTTTTAATATGTGTTAGTTTTCCAACAATTTGAACTTCGGCATTGGTTTGTTGTAGTTGGCCTATTTTATAATATTGTGTTCGGTCTAGGTATCGATTCGGGAAAAGATTCAACAAATCCTGAAAGGTGTGAATGCCGAGTTCTTTTTTCAGCAAATCTGCCCGGTTTGGGCCTACGCCTTTAAGATAATCTATGGGAGTTTGCAGGAAATTAGCATTCATAAAGTATTGAGGTAAGTTTCGGTATAATTCTTTCGAACCAATTGGTCTCTAGATTTAAATGATATATTTGTCTAAATCTTTGCTAAATTAAGCAATCCTTTTTTTATGAAATGTCCATCAACGATTATAAAACTAACCAAGGGAAGGATATTTTGACATTTCACCCTTCTTAACCGATTATTATTTAAAAATGAAAAAAAACTACCTATTATTTGCATTAGCGTTGTTCCTGCAGTTCTCGGCTTTTGCGAACGCGGTTACCACTCCAGAACTTTCAACTAGGCTTACGGAAGCTTTTCCGTTAGAAATGCCAGTTTTAAAACCATACCCAATTTATATGAATGCCTCTGTTGATGCACCCGATAGCCTTTCGGAAGTGATTGTAAATATTAACGGTACAGATTACCCAGCGGTAGCAGAAACAGGTTTTTATTACTATTTGTGGACTCCCGCTAATTACGGAGCGCATACAATTGTAATTACTGCGAAAACAACCGATGGCGACGAAACTACACTTACCCGAAACATTACGGTTAATGAAACTGCCACATCGCAAGTAGTGCGTAGTTTAGAAGATGTGGTAATTGAATTTACGGGCCAAAACGACCGTTGGTATTACGGAACCCATACTTTTCCGCAGTCTGTGGGTGCTTACAACGACCTAAACGCAATTTTTGAAGTGGAATGCCCTAGCATTCCCGGAGGTTGTGATGACTGGGATCGTTGGGCTTTTATAGATGTGAAAGCGCCAGATGGCAATTGGATTCAGCTAATTAGATATATTACACCATATCGCGTGGCTTGCGATCACGAATTAAATATTACCGATTATATGTCGCTTCTTCAAGGTGAGGTAGAAATACGCGTTTTTATAGACACTTGGGGAACTGGTGGATGGCAACTTACCCTAGACGCCGAATATACAGCTGGCGCACCTGAATACGCTTACAGCAACGTTGTGGAAGTTTGGGACGATGGTTATGCTTTTGGCGATCCTGCCAATTTGCAACCCGTTGAAACTTTTAGCGTAAATATACCAGAGCAGGTTGAAGCTTCACATTTACGTGTTTCTAACACTGGCCACGGCTGGGGAGGAAACAATACATCAAATGCCGCAGAGTTTTTTAATGCATATCACTACTTTGATATTGATGGTGTTGAAACTTTTGAGCAGCATCTATTTAACTCTTGTAATCCCAACCCCGATAATTGTACGGGTCAGCAAGGTACGTGGCAATACAATCGTGCTGGTTGGTGTCCAGGCGCTATTTCGCCACCAGATATTTTCGATTTAACCCAATATGCGGGAACTACTTTTAATCTCGACTACCGTTTTCATCCTTCTTATCAAGATTTTTGTCACCCAAACAATCCCGATTGTATTTCAGGACAAACTTGTGCAGACTGTAACGACGGTTACAACCCTATATACTACGTGGATACCCACATTATAAACCAAAGCAATAACCCGATGGTTTACGGAAATATCTTGGGAGTTAATAGTATAGATAATACGCAGGTTTATGACATTTCGATATTTCCGAATCCTTCAAACGGAATATTTCAAATAAAAACGAAGTATCCCGAAAGTGTTTCGCGATTAACTATCAATACTGTGGACGGCAAATCTGTAAAGGCTTATTATTTTAATTCGGTTGCAGAATTGAATAATTATTCTTTCGATGTTTCCAATCTTTCAAGCGGTGTTTATTTCATCAATCTTGAAAATAGTTATGGTACAGGCGTGAAAAGAATTATATTAGAATAGAAAATTAATTCACAGACTTTTAAAAAGGTTATTTTTGATTCTCAAGAATAACCTTTTTTTATGTTTAATTTTTTGAAGTTGAAGTCTATTAATTTGCTGCGACGATTTTCGGCACTACTTTTTCTACTATTTTTTGTGTTTGCGGCAAACTCTAAGTTGCAAGCGCAACAGACTGATATCGTGGATTTTTTGAAGATTGAAACTTCAATTGGGACTGATGTTTCGGAACAGAAAATTGAAGGAAGATTTTTAACCACTTTTAAGGTTTTAAAACAAACAGACTCTATTTTTATGGATGCTGTAAATATTCAAATTAATGAAATTGAAACTAAAATCTTCAAAATAACTGCTGATGAAAAAAAGGTTTGGTTTGTAGGAAATTTTGAAGAAGGAAAAACATACAAAGCAGATTTTTGGTATGTGATGAATCCGAAACAAACGTTGTACTTTTTTGAAGATCAAATCTGGACACAAGGTCAGGGAAAATACACTTCGCATTGGTTACCAAGCATAGACGATGTTAACGAAAAAATAGAGTTCGATTTACAACTTTTTGCGCCAATTGATAAAGCTGTAATTGCAAATGGAAAATTAATTGATTTCGGTAATTTACACGAAGTAAATACTTGGCGTTTCGATATGAAAGAACCAATGTCCAGCTATCTTGTAGCTTTCGCGATTGGTGATTTTGATAGAAAAGAAATACTTTCAAATTCTGGAATTCCTATTGAATTGTACTTCAATCCGAAGGATTCCCTAAAAGTAGAACCCACCTATCGTTACAGCAAACAAATTTTCGACTTTTTAGAAACTGAAATCGGCGTGCCGTATCCGTGGCAAAATTACAAACAAGTTCCGGTTCGCGATTTTCTGTATGCTGGAATGGAAAATACAACGGCTACATTCTTTTCGGAAGCATTTGTGGTTGATTCTACAGGTTTTAACGATAGAAATTATGTAAACGTAAACGCCCATGAATTGGCGCATCAGTGGTTTGGAAATTTGGTTACTGAAAAGGCAAACGAAGACCATTGGCTGCAGGAGGGGTTTGCAACTTACTACGCCTTGCTGGCTGAAAGAAATATTTTTGGCGATGATTATTATTACTGGCAACTGTATCAAACCGCGGAGCAATTAAAGGCAATTAGCGATGAAAGCAATGGCGAATCGCTTTTAAATCCGAAGGCGAGCTCGCTTACATTTTACCAAAAAGGAGCGTGGGCATTGCATATTTTACGCGAAAGAATAGGGGAGGACGCTTTTAAAACGGCAATCAAAAGCTATTTGGAAAAATATAAATTCAAAAATGTTGATACCGAAGATTTTTTAAAGGAAGTGAAAATGGTTTCCGATGTAGATATTTCAGCATTCGAAAAAGATTGGTTGCAACAAACGGCTTTTCAAAGTGAAGATGCTTATCAATCATTGCTGAAATCGCCTTTTATAAATAAGTATTTTGAAATTTCTGCGCTTCGGACGACGTCTTTTTCAGAGAAGAAGAATCTGTTAAAAACCGCACTTACTTTTCCAAATGATTTTATTGGGCAGGAAGCAGTTTTTCAGTTGGTGGACGAGCCGCTTTCTGAAACGCTTCCACTGTATAAAAATGCTTTTGAAAGCAACAATCTCTATGTTCGGCAGGCTATTGCGCTTTCGCTGCAAACTATTCCGAAGGAGCTTCAAACGGAATATGAAAGTTTGTTAAAAGACGAATCTTATGTAACTATGGAAACTGCATTGTATCAATTATGGATGCAATTTCCGGAGAAACGAACTGAATATCTCAACCAAACTAAAAGTGTTATCGGTTTTCAGAATAAAAATATTAAACAGTTGTGGCTGGCTTTGGCGCTGATTACAGACGGATATGAAAATTTAGAAAAGGAAAATTATTTAAATGAGTTGAAAGGATATTCCTCAACCAATAACAGTTTCGAAATTCGCGAAAAGTCTTTTGAATATATAAACGAGCTTCAACTTTGGGATTCGGAAACACTGAAAAATTTAGTTGAAGCATGCGTACATCCTACTTGGCGCTTTGCGAAGTATTCAAAAGCAATGTTGAATAATTTGCTTCAGGATCAAAAATATCACGAAGCAGTGAAAGTTTTAGGCAGACAACTGTCTAATGAGGCAGCTAATTATTTAAATTCAATTACAAAGGAATGAGAGCAATGGTGATTTCGGGTGGCGGAAGTAAAGGCGCATTTGCAGGGGGTGTGGCTCAGTTTTTAATTGAAGAGCTGAATCATAAGTACGACCTTTTCGTGGGCACATCTACAGGCAGTTTGCTCATTTCGCATCTGGCGTTGGATAAGGTTTCGGAGATACGCGATATTTATACTTCAGTAAACCAAAAAAGTATTTTCAGCAGTTGCCCCTTCGTTATTAAAGAAGATAAATTTGGCGGCAAACAGATTGCTATAAATCATATTACTGTACTTCGGAATTTTTTAAAAGGCAAAAAAACCTTTGGCGAAAGTTTAAATCTGCGCAAGTTGATTGAAAAGACTCTAACTAAAGAGTATTTCAATATATTGAAAGAATCGAACAAAGATGTGGTGGTAACGGTTTCCAACCTTTCTTTAAATCAAGTGGAATATAAATCAATCAACGATTTTGAATATCAGGATTTTTTAGATTGGATTTGGATATCTTCAAATTACACACCATTTATGAGCTTGGTTAAAAAAGATGGTTGTGAGTATGCCGACGGAGGTTTTGGCAGTATGGTTCCAATTGAAGAGGCTATAAATAGAGGTGCTACAACAATAGATGTTATTATTTTAGAAACTGAGATTGCGTATTATAATCGACTTCCTTCCAAAAATGTTTTTTCATTGCTAACCAATATGCATAATTATATGGCAGATAGAATTGAAAAGCAGAATATACGTATCGGGAAATTTGCGGCGACAAATAAAGACGTAATCATCAATCTCTATTATACGCCTACGGTTTTAACAACCAATTCGCTAATCTTCGATAAGGAAATGATGAAAAAATGGTGGGAGCTGGGCTATCAATACGCCGATCATAAAAACAACGAGCTTAACGAGATTCGAACTAACGACGATTAACTTAAAGAAAGCAAGGTTTTAAAAAAGCTCGCGGACCTCTTTTTTAACGTAGCCCATTGCTTTTTGCGAAGGCGTAATTTCTTCCATAAAATGCTGCAATAACCATTCGCGCATTTTATCTACATTGGCAGCCTTTTCATTCATTGATGCTTGACGAACTATTTGAATAGTAGCGTTTTTTGCAGCATTCACTAAGCTCCAGCACTCCGCAGTTATATAAATTTGTTGCGTTAAATTATGCTCGTATTCCTGTTCAATATTTTTCACCAACAAGATTTCATACTCATCTTTTGAATCTGAAAATGGCTTTACACGCACCAGCAATTTGTTAGGGTCTATGCGTTCTAGAAATAGTGCGATGCGTTCATAAGCCTGTAAACGGAGCGGTAACAATTGCTTCTGCGCCTCTTTTTGAATTAAATACCGTCTTCTGCCTTCTTCATTTGCAGTATGACTTTTAAAAAAATAATAAGCAATTACGCCCACAACGATTGCTGGCAATAAGTAGGCTACATAATTAATAACTTGGTTTGCTTCTTCCATAGAATTTTTAAATTGGCAACAAACTTAAACTGTTTATGGCACTTAGACAATAATGATTGCCATAAATCAATACCGAACCTTATTTTCTTTTTTCATTGCTTTCACTTCTTTCTTGGCTTCTTTTTCGTGGAAATTTCCACCCAAATGTTCGCAATGAGATAGTGCTTTCATACTTTCAAATTGTACTGCACATTTGTGGTACATAAAAGATTGTGAAAGGGTTTTTATCAGATTTTTTTCGCCACCCGTTAAATCCACATCGTCCATTGTAAACTGGCAGGGATGTTCGTAACCACAGGCGTGAGTCATTTCTAATAATTCCTTGCTAAAGTTTTTAAAATAGAAATGTGCGCGTACAGATTTGTCTTCAATATTTATACCTCGCTGCAACCATTTATTTTGTGTTGCAACACCGCTGGGGCACTTATTTGTATGGCATTGCTGCGCTTGAATACAGCCAATGCTCATCATAGCTTCACGGGCAACATTTACTAAATCTGCACCCATGGAGAATGCCATAGCGGCTTTTGCAGGAAAGCCTAATTTTCCGCTTCCTATAAAAACTATTTGTTGGCACATTTCGTGCCTTTTGAAAATTTTATAAATTTCAGCAAAACCATAAAGCCAAGGCAACGAAACGTGATCTGCAAAACTTGGGGGCGAAGCACCGGTTCCGCCTTCTCCGCCGTCAATAGTTATAAAATCTGGGCCTTTGCCAGTTTCTTTCATGATTTTCGCCAACTGTTCCCATTCACCCAATCGACCAACAGCCGATTTAATTCCCACAGGTAATCCAGTTGCTTCAGCAATACTTTCTACAAAATCTACCAAGCCTTTAATTCCCTCAAATGCAGAATGATTAGGAGGAGAAAGTACGTCTTGTCCTAAAGGCACGTGTCTAATATCTGCAATTTCCTGCGTAATTTTTGATCCGGGCAAAACACCACCTTTTCCTGGTTTTGCACCTTGGGAGAGTTTTACCTCAATGGCTCTAACTTGTGGGTTATCATTAACGAGTTGCACAATTTTTTCCATGGAGAAATTTCCATTCTCATCGCGAACACCAAAGTATCCGGTTCCAAAGTGAAACACAACATCTGCCCCAGTTTTGTGATACGGTGAAAGTCCTCCTTCACCAGTATTGTGGTATGCATAAGCCATCGCGCAGCCTTTATTTAGCGATTCTACAGCACGTGCAGATAGCGAGCCAAAACTCATCGCTGAAACATTAATTACCGAGGCAGGACGATATGGACGACGGCGTTTATGGAATCCACCCATTAGTTTTGCACAAGGCAAAAAATACGGGTTTTTATAGTTTGGGTTTTCTTTTTCAACTTTATACGGAAGCATTGCATTATTTATGAAAATGTAATTTGGCTCATAAATATCGCGGTCGGTTCCAAAACCTTCGTAGTTATTTTCGTTTTTCGCAGAAGCATAAATCCACCCGCGTTCTATGCGGTTAAAAGGAAGTTCTTCGCGGTTGTTTGCAACTATGTATTGCCTTAATTCTGGTCCGATGCTTTCTAACATGTACCGAAAATGCCCAATAAGCGGGAAGTTGTGACTAACAGTATGGCGCTTGTTGAAAAATATATCGCGAATTACAACGAGCAGTAAAAAGAGAAGAACCCAACCCCACCAAGGAATTTGGGCTAGAAAAGACAAGATAGAATCCATTGCTAGTTTTTTTATAAAGATATTTAAATTAATGTGGTTTTAAAAAAATGTTTAGTTTTAAAAGAAAGCTTCTCCGCGAAATTATTGTTTATAATTTCTGTGAATTCATTTTCGTTAAAAGTTTGATAATGGTTATTTTCACCACTTGAAGAAAATGAAGTTTTGGAAAAATATTTAGAACAACTTAACGAAGCTCAACTAGCGCCAGTACTGCAAAAGGACGGCGCAATGATTGTTATAGCTGGTGCTGGCTCAGGCAAAACACGAGTGCTTACATTTCGAATTGCGTACTTAATGTCCAAAGGTGTAGATCCATTTAACATCTTGGCGTTAACCTTTACTAACAAAGCGGCGCGCGAGATGAAAAAACGTATCTCCCAAATTGTTGGTGCAAGCGAGGCGAAGAATATTTGGATGGGAACATTTCATAGTATTTTCGCAAAAATACTTCGCTTTGAAGCTGATAAATTGGGCTATCCTTCAAACTTCACTATTTATGATACGCAAGATTCGCAAAGTGTTATTCGTGCGGTAATTAAAGAAATGCACCTCGATAAAGAAGTGTATAAATACAAGAAGGTTTACTCGCGTATTTCTTCGTATAAAAACAGTCTGATTACTGTAAAAGCATACTTCAGCAATCCTGACTTAATAGAAGCAGATTCTATGGCAAAAATGCCGCGATTGGGCGATATCTACAAATCGTATGTAGATAAATGCTTCAAAGCTGGCGCGATGGATTTTGATGATTTATTGCTGAAAACAAACGAATTACTTACCCGTTTCCCGGAAGTTTTGGCGAAGTACCAAAACCGTTTCCGATACATTTTGGTAGATGAGTACCAAGATACCAACCACAGCCAATATTTAATTGTGAAGGCACTTTCAGATAAATTCCAGAATATTTGTGTGGTGGGCGATGATGCGCAGAGTATTTATGCTTTCCGCGGGGCAAATATTAACAACATCCTAAACTTTCAGAAGGATTACGATGATGTAAAAATGTTTCGTTTGGAACAAAATTACCGTTCCACAAAAAACATTGTGAATGCTGCAAACAACGTTATTGAAAAAAATAAAACGCGGCTCGATAAAGTAGTTTGGACCGCAAATGACGAGGGCAATAAAATATTTGTAAATAGAACGATGACCGATGGTGACGAAGGTCGATTTGTTGCAAGCTCTATATTCGAAAACAAAATGAATCATCAATTAAAAGATGGCGATTTTGCAATTTTATACCGTACAAACGCACAAAGTCGCGCCATTGAAGATGCACTTCGGAAAAAAGATATTCCATACAGAATTTATGGAGGCCTAAGTTTTTATCAACGAAAGGAGATTAAAGATGTTTTGGCATATATGCGCTTGGTGTTAAATCCGAAAGATGAAGAGGCACTAAAACGGGTTATTAATTATCCTGCACGCGGAATTGGCGAAACTACAATGGAGCGTTTAATTGTTGCGGCAAACCATTACAATCGTTCGATTTTTGAAGTGATGAAAAACATTGATAAAATCGATTTAAAAATAAATACAGGAACTAAAACTAAGTTGCAGGATTTTGTAACTATGGTTGAAAGTTTTCAGGTTTTGAATCTTAATTATGATGTTTTCACTATTACAGAACACGTTTCGAAAAAAACGGGTCTTATACAAGAATTAAAAAAAGACGGTACCCCCGAAGGTATAGCCCGTATTGAAAACATAGAGGAATTGCTAAACGGAATGCGCGATTTTGTGGAAGAGCAAAAAGAAATTGCAGATGCTACCGGATCGCTTTCAGAATTTATGGAAGATGTTGCGCTTGCAACAGATTTAGATAACGATAAAGGCGATGATGATCGTGTGGCTTTAATGACCGTGCATTTAGCAAAAGGATTGGAGTTTCCATACGTTTATATTGTTGGGATGGAAGAAGACTTGTTCCCAAGTGGAATGAGTATGAATACACGAAGCGAATTGGAAGAGGAGCGACGCTTGTTTTATGTAGCTTTAACCCGTGCCGAAACGCAAGCTTATCTAGTTTACACCCAATCTCGTTACCGTTGGGGAAAACTGATAGATGCTGAACCCAGCCGCTTTATAGATGAAATTGACGAAAGCTTTTTAGAATACTTAACTCCAATTACTGAAAATCGCTACAAGCCACTTTTAGATTCAGATATTTTTGATGATGTGGACCACAGCAAACTAAGGTTAAAAAAACCTGTTGCGGGTCGAGCCCCTTCAGGCCCGACAGAGGAGCAGCTTCGGAAACTGCGAAGGATAAGACCAGTTTCTAGTGATACTGACAAAAATTTCAATGCTAAGGATGCAAATCTGGCGGAGGGAACAATGGTAGAACACGTTCGCTTCGGAAAAGGTAAAATCCTTAAAGTTGAAGGTATTGGCGCAGATACCAAAGCTGAAATCGATTTTGAAAACGGTGGTTTAAAGAAATTACTACTTCGTTTTGCAAAATTGAAAGTGCTAGATAACTAACAATAATTTTATTCTGAAATTTCCAAATAAGTATCAATATAGACGCTTATTTGCTCTGTCATATCGTCAATGTCTAGGGGTGCCCAATCTCCGTGACCGCCTTCATAAACTGTAAATCCGTGATCTATCTGGGCATTATTTAATGCAGAATTTAGAGTCGTTCCATTTGTAAGAGGAACCAAAGGATCTGCATTTCCGTAGAAAAGCAATGTTGGGCTACTGTTATTAGAAACAAGCAGTGCGGGACTCAAAACTTCAGGATAATTTGTTCCAGAAGGGTAAGCACTTTCATCAACTAGCGCAGCCATTAAAAAAGGAAAATTAGGATTATCGCTATAAAATAGATCTGTAAAATCTGTGGGTCCCACAATATCACCAACCATTTTAACTTGGTCGTCTGTATCGTAAACATAATCGTACATTAATGAAATATGCGCCCCAGCACTAGCACCAATTAGTGCGAATTCAGGTAAAATTTGAAGTTCATCTTTTTCTGAAGTCAGTTTGTTTATTACCGCATCCACATCCAAAAACTGGTTGGGGAAAGCAGGTGTAATAGCATTTGCAAGCACGTAATTTATGTTTACGATTGCGTGGTTGGGATGTCTTAGTTTGATGTATGGAATGAAAAAATCCATATCGGCTTTGTCACCTTCAGTCCAGCCGCCGCCGTGAACTAAAACTATTATTTTTGTTTTGGCGGAAGTTCTGTTTGCAGGTAAATACAAATCGTACTTTTGCTGTGGATCATTTCCGTAGGAAACATTTAGCACTGTTTCTGCGGTTAAAGGTTCAGCTTGATTATTATCATTGTCCTTTGAACAGGAAATGAAACTTATTTGAAAACTAACGAATAGAATTATAAAGAGGAATTTTTTCATATTACAATTTTGTAGTTGCCATAACGCTGAAAAAGTTATTTTATGCTAAGTAATACAATTGAAATTTCGTTTTCTTAAAATTTCTAGTAACTTTAAATAAAAATAATGATTCGCAAAGGTTCGAAAGTTTCTTGGAAGTGGGGCACAGGTACTGCAGAAGGGAAAGTTATTGAAACTTTTTCCAAAGAAATTTCCAAAACCATTAAAGGAAATGATATTACACGCAAAGGCGAAAAGGGCAATAAAGTGCTCTACATTGAGCAGGCGGATGGCGACAAAGTATTAAAGCTGGAAAGCGAAGGAAAAAAGAAGAATTAAAAAATAGTATATGGCCGAATTTATTAGAATCTACGAAGAAAATCCAAACCCCAAGGAAATAAAACGTGTTGTGAAAATACTTCGCGACGGTGGTGTAATAATTTACCCTAGTGATACCGTTTATGCGTTGGGCTGCGATATTAAAAATAACCGTGCGTTGGAACGTGTGGCGCAACTGCGAGGCGTAAAATTGGAGAAGGCAAATTTTTCTTTTGTCTGTGAAGATTTAAGCAATCTTAGCGACTATGTTAAGCAAATTGATACGCCAACTTTTAAATTATTAAAGAGAAATCTTCCAGGACCCTATACTTTTATATTACCCGGAAATAGTAATCTTCCAAATGTTTTTAAGAAGAAAAAAGAAGTGGGTATTCGTGTTCCAGATAATTCAATAACCCTTGCAATAGTCCGTGAATTGGGCAATCCTATAATTTCTACATCCATAAAAGATGAAGATGAGGTAATTGAATATACTACCGATCCAGAACTTATTCTTGAAAAATGGGACAACCTGGTAGATTTGGTTATTGACGGCGGGTATGGCGGAAACGTTGCCTCAACGGTAATTGATCTTACTGGCTCGGAGCCAATTGTAGTGCGTGAGGGTAAGGGAAGTCTAGAGCTTTAAGCCGAAGAATTTACACCTAAAAAAAATTGAAAGAAAGTAGCAGGACAAATTCTATTTGCGTAGAATATAATGCTTACGATTTCAGCAAATGTTGCAAGCCTCGATAGATATTCTTCTCCATAATATCAATAGAACCATCGGTTAAAAACATTTTTATTATGTTTTTAAATAGTCTATCTATTTCATCTTTGGAATAATCAAAACGCGAAACGGAGTGCTGAATTTTCTGAATTTGTTGGTAATCATTATCACGATCAAATTCTTTGTGAATTTTCTGGTATTTTTCTTCGCCAACCTTCGACAATATAAAATCTTTTTCCTCTTTTGTTTCCACAAAATTAGCATTGGCGCAGTAAAGTAAAATGTAGGCTTTAAGTTCTTCGCGAGACCAATCGGTTCTAAATTCTTCCATATTCTAAAATTTTATATTCTTAACTAAGGTACAAAAACCTATTCAAAAATGCTTTTCAATAGGGCAATAAAAAACCCGGTCTATTAGGACCGGGTTTAATTATTTTTGAAGTTTTAGAAATTACTTTCCAGCTTCAAGATTTTTCATTTCTTTTTCAATCATATCGTAAAATTGGTCAATTTTTGGAAGAACCAAGATACGAGTACGTCTGTTTGTAGATCTGTTTTCAGCAGTAGTGTTAGGTACTAATGGTACGTATTCTGAACGTCCTGCAGCAACTAAACGTGATGGTGCAACACCAAGATTTTGAAGCTCACGAACAATTGCAGTAGCACGTTTAACACTTAAATCCCAGTTGTCAAGCAACTCACCTCTCTTACCGTAAGGTACGTTATCAGTGTGTCCTTCAACCATAGCTTCGAAATCAGGTTTTCCGTTGATTACTTTTGCAACTTTTCCTAAAATTTCTGTAGCTCTGCCAGAAATCTGGTAGCTTCCACTTTTGAAAATTACTTTATCAGAAAGTGAAATATAAACTACACCTTTTTCAACATTTATTTCAATGTCTGGATCGTTCATACCAACTTCTCTCTTAAGACTTGTAACAAGTGCAAGGGTAACACTATCCTTTTTGGTAAGTGCATCTTGCAAACGTGTAATTTTCATGTCTTTTTCTTTCAAGCTTTCTAAAGATTTCTCAAGGTTAGTTGCGCCTTTAGAAGTTAGCATTGTAAGGTCTTTTGAACTCTGAATAAGATCTGAATTTGTCTTCTTCATATCAGCCAAACGCTCTTCAAGTTCTTTTGCACGTGCAGTAGAAGCTGCTCTTTCTGCGATACAGTCATTAAGTTTCACGGTTGCCGTGTTCAATAAATCTTGGGTAGTTTGTTGTTTTGCTTCAAGTGCAGCATATTTCTTGCTCGATACGCAAGAAGTGAATGCGAGACTTGAACATACTGCTAAAATCAATAGTTTTTTCATAATTTTTTAAGTTGTTTAATTGTTATTGTTATAAAATGTGGTCATCAAATTATAGACCAAAATTATCAAATAAGCATGCAGTGTAGAAACGATTAACAATAATTTATGCTATAATTTGTTAAAATAATTATTTTTCAATATAAAGTACTGATATACAATAGATTTGGTTTTGAAATATGTAATTTGTGAAGCGAATTTTTTTCTTTTCTGAAGAAATCTTGGAACCAATAAATAAAAGCTGAAGTGCGCTTTCAAAATGGCGAAGAAGTGCCTTGGTTTTCCTTGTAGCAAAAATTGAAAAGCGGCGATTGCATCCAATACCATTCTTATAAAGATTGTAGTAAAAGCCTTTAATCCGCCAACGTTTTTAAGTAGGTTTAGTAGTGAATTACGGAAATTATAAAAAGTTTTCTTGGGGTTTAATACAGCCAAAGTTGCTCCGCCAACATGAAATATTTCCGAAGTACCCACATAAAGTATTTTTCCGCCTTTAGATTGTAAACGCCAGCAAAGATCAATCTCTTCTTGGTGTGCAAAATAGTCTTCGTCTAAGCCACTCGCTTGCCAAAAGGTTTCAGCTTTTACAAAAAGACAAGCGCCGGACGCCCAAAATATTTCAGAAATATCGTTGTATTGTCCGTTATCTTTTTCCAAAGTATCGAAAATGCGTCCGCGACAAAATGGGTAACCATATTTATCGATAAATCCGCCAGCCGCTCCAGCATATTCAAAGTATTCTTTGTTTTTATAATCGAGTATTTTTGGTTGTGCAGCAACAACCGAAATATCTTTTTCAAACGCTGCAATTACGGGCGGTAACCAATTTTCTGTTACCTCAACATCGCTATTCAGCAAAACGAAAATATCTTCGGAAAGGTTTTTTAAAGCATCGTTATAGCCCTTGGCATAACCGCCATTTTCTTTGTTTTGAATGATTTTTATCGATGGAAAATTTTCAGAAACGAATGCCACAGAATTATCGGTAGAGGCATTGTCTGCTACATAAACAGTGGCTTCCTTAGAAAATTTGACGACTGAAGGCAGAAACTTTTCAAGTAACTCCTGTCCGTTCCAATTAAGTATTACTACTGCTACGTTCACTTTGCAAAGATAGATTTTTGAAGTGTTTTTTCTACCTATTTATAATCTGGAATATCTTTCAGAAAAACATAGCGTTCACTTTCAAAATCCATTTGGCAATAATAATGCTCCAAACCATTGGTAACCATTAAATAATTGGCTTCTAAAGCAATGTTATAACGCGCTATTTGATCGAAAGTATTTTGCGAAATTGGAATGGAGGGTGCTTTACATTCTACGATTAAAAAAATACTCCCGTCATTGTTAAAAACCACCACATCGTACCTTTTAGTAGTATTGTTGAGTTTCAGTTGTTTCTCAACGTTTATAAGACTTTTGGGGTAGTTTTTTTCTTTTAGAAGAAATTGAACAACGTGTAATCGAACCCATTCTTCGGGTGTGAGCACAACGAATTTTTTTCTAATTTCATCAAAAACCAACGTTTTATTTTCGCTACTTTTGAAGCGGAAGGAATATTCAGGGAAGTTTAGTTTTTGCATACGCAAAGAAACAAATTTCGACGATGATTTCTTTCACAAATCAATATTGAATGTCCCCTCGAGCGCAGTCGAGAGGTCTAAAATAGTTCTCGACTGCGCTCGAACAGACACAAAATCGTCCAATGCCGCTCGACAAAGTAAAATCCATAATCACCGATATTAAAAACGGAAAAACCAAACCCATTTATTTTTTGATGGGTGAGGAGCCATATTATATTGACGGAATTTCGAAATATATTGAAGAAAATGTTTTGTCTGAAGAAGAAAAAGGTTTCAACCAAATGGTGCTTTATGGACGCGATGTTTCGGTGGAAGATATTATAAGCAATGCCAAGCGATACCCAATGATGGCTGAAAAGCAAGTTGTAATTGTAAAGGAGGCGCAGGATCTTTCGCGTACAATTGAGAATTTGGTGAGTTATGCCGAAAACCCCCAGCCTACAACAATATTGGTGCTTTGTTATAAATATAAAACACTAGACAAACGTAAAAAACTAGCCAAAGCTGTTGCTAAAACGGGCGTCGTTTTTGAAAGCAAAAAACTGTACGACAATCAAGTGCCAGACTGGATAAAACGTGTTTTAGCCGGAAAAGGTTACACCATTACGCCAAAAGCCGCGCAGATGTTGGTTGAATTTTTGGGTAACGATTTAAGCAAAGTAAACAACGAGCTAGAAAAACTTCAACTTATCTTAAAAGCTGGTGACCAGATTACGCCACAATTAATTGAGGAAAACATCGGTATCAGTAAGGATTTCAACAATTTTGAACTTCAGAATGCCATTGGTAATAAAGACATTAAAAAGGCTTTTGCCATTATTCAATATTTCTCTCAAAACCCCAAAAACAATCCGTTGGTGATGACGGTGGCACTGCTTTACGGTTTTTTTGCTAAATTGTTGAAATACCACGCACTTTCAAATAAAGGCGATGCCGCAAAAGCTTTAGGGGTACATCCGTTTTTTATTAAAGATTATCAAACCGCTGCTCGCAATTACCCAATGAAAAAAGTAAGCGCTATTATTAGTGCAATCCGCGATATAGATATGAAAAGTAAAGGAGTGGGCGCCGCCAATCTTCCGCAAGGCGATTTGCTGAAAGAATTGCTAGTCAAGATTTTTAATTAAGACTTTCTGAGAAGAATTTAATAATTTCTCTTTTTAAAGATTGCTCACTTATTTCCTATCTACAGAATATTTCCCCGCTCCTAAAAGAGCAATTACAGTAAATGCAATTAGATAAAGAATCGCCATTTCTTTTGTTCCTAATGGATCTGCTGCGTGAACGATAAATGCGGCAACAGCCATTGTAATAATTACAGGAATTGCAGCCAAGCGTGTTTTAAAACCTATAATTACGAGAATTGGAAAAAACACTTCACAAAGAATCGCTAATACTAAAGTAGCTGTTTCGCCAATTCCAATTGGATCTCCAAAAGCGAAATTGCCCGAAAGCATTTTTAATAGTTTTGGAATTCCATGGGTAAGCATCATTCCGCCAAAACCAAGACGAAGCAATAACAAAGCAATACTGTGGATATTTGAGTTTTTCATATGTTTTATTCTGATTACGAATATAGAAAAACAATTCAGAAAACACCACTTTCCAAAAAATTGCCGCACCCCATTTTAAAACGTATTTTTGCAGCTTCAAAAATATATTGAATGAAAAAAATTAAAGCCTGGTTTGCCGCTGCGAGATTGCGAACGCTGCCGCTTTCTGTTTCGGGGATTATTGTTGGGGCGAGTGCGGGGATTTTTGAGAAAACCAATCTCTTAGCAGTTCAATTGGATATGGAATATGGAGGAACAGTTTGCTTAGCAGGGACAACTGTTTTAGAATCACCTTTGTTCTGGCTTGCTATTTTAGTAACCGTCGGCTTTCAAGTTTTATCAAATTTTGCTAACGATTATGGTGATGGCGTACGCGGAACAGACGCTAAAAGACAGGGAGAAAGACGAATGGTAGCTTCTGGTATTATCACACCAAATCAGATGAAAACTGGAATGTTTATCACAGGAATCATCACATTCTTTTTGGCTACTATTTTGATTTTCTTGGCCTTCGGAAACCAAAACTTTATTATTTCATTTGTGTTTTTCAATCTTACAATTGTATCCTTGATTGCGGCAGTGAAATATACCGTGGGAAAAAAAGCGTACGGCTACTCTGGCTTTGGCGATGTTTTTGTATTTCTCTTTTTTGGATTATTAAGCGTTTTAGGAAGCAATTATTTGTTTACTCATAATATTAATTGGCATCTATTACTACCCGCAATTGCTATTGGTTGTTTCAGCACGGCAGTTCTAAATTTGAACAATATGCGCGATATAGAAAACGATGCAGCGGCAGGAAAAAATACCCTGGTTGTAAAATTAGGCAGCGAAAAATCAAAACGATATCACGCGTTTTTATTGCTATTCGGAATGATTTGTGCAATTATTTATACGGTTATTAATTATCGCGAACCACTTCAATTTGTATATCTAATTGCATTTATTCCTTTTCTTTTAAATATAAAAACGGTTTTTATAAACACAGTCCCAATGCTGCTCGACAGCGAATTGAAAAAGGTTGCACTCAGCACTTTTTTGTTTGCAATCTTGTTTAGTATATTTATGTAATAAAAAATATTTCTATGAAAATTACCTTCTACGGTCAAAATTGTCTCGGTATCGAAATTAAGGGGAAACACATTCTGGTGGATCCTTTTATTTCTGGAAACGACCTTGCAAAAGACAAGATTAAAGTCGCCGATTTAAAAGCAGATTATATTCTTTTAACCCACGCACACCAAGATCACACATTGGATGCCGAAGAAATTGCAAAAAATACGGGCGCTATTATCGTAAGCAATTTCGAAATTACAAATCATTACGAACCAAAAGGCATTGAAGTTCACCCAATGAATCACGGTGGAAGTTGGAAGTTTGAATTCGGTAAAGTAAAATATGTAAACGCAATTCACACAAGCAGTTTCGCAGATGGTAGTTACGGCGGACAACCCGGCGGGTTTGTAATTGAAGGTGAACACAAAAATATTTACATTGCTGGCGATACCGCATTAACTATGGATATGAAACTAATCCCGATGTACACTAAGTTAGATTTGGCAATTCTACCCATTGGCGATAATTTTACGATGGGTGTAGACGACGCCATAATCGCTAGTGATTTTGTACAATGCGATAAAGTTTTGGGTGTGCATTACGATACTTTCGGCTATATTGAAATAGACCACGAAGATGCAAAACGCAAGTTTTACGATGCAAATAAAGATTTGATGCTGCTTGAAATTGGTGAATCTATTGAATTATAATTTGTTCGAAATGTCGCAAAAACTTATTGTAGGTGCGCGATCTATCGCGCGCCTACAATTATAAACTGCTAAGAGAAAAATATGACAGCCAATTTTCAAAAACACATTCTAAATTTTAAACGTCCCAGCGGAACTTCGCGAGGTGTTATGAAAACCAAAAACACGTATTTTTTAATTTTGAAAAATGACGAAGGCTTTGGCGTGGGCGAATGTGGTTTATTGAAAGGTTTAAGCATCGACGACCGTCCAGATTACGAAGAAAAGCTACAATGGGTTTGTGATAATATTTCATTAGGTGAAGCCAAATTATACGAAGACTTAGAAAAATTCCCTTCAATTCAATTTGGGATAGAAACAGCTTTTAAGTCGTTGCAATCAGCAAATCCTTTTGAATTATTTCCTTCGGAATTTACGCGTGGCGAGAAATCAATTGCTATAAACGGCTTGGTTTGGATGGGCGATAAAGTTTTTATGAAAGAACAAATTTCAGAAAAACTAAAGCAAGGTTTCACTTGTATAAAGATGAAAATTGGTGCCATTGATTTTAAAACTGAACTAGAACTTTTAAAATCTATCCGTAAAGAATTTTCTGCGCAAGAAGTAGAATTGCGTGTAGATGCAAATGGCGCTTTTTCACATAAAGAAGCTTTGGAAAAACTAAAAGTGCTTTCAGATTTACAATTGCATTCCATTGAACAACCCATAAAACAAGCGCAATGGCAAGAAATGGCGCGACTTTGTGAAGAAACGCCGCTTCCAATTGCATTGGACGAAGAGCTAATCGGCGTGATTTCTGAAGTGGATAAAAACGAATTGCTCAATACTATAAAACCACAGTATATAATTCTAAAACCTTCATTAATTGGTGGTTTCCGCGGAAGCGACTCTTGGATTAAGCTCGCCGAAAAACACAATGCAGGTTGGTGGATTACTTCAGCCTTAGAAAGTAATATTGGTTTGAGCGCTATTTCGCAATACACCTTTACAAAAAACAGTAAATTGCCGCAAGGTTTGGGCACGGGCAGCCTTTACACAAATAATATTGAAAGTCCGCTGGAAGTTAAAAATGGCGCGTTGCATTACGTTCCAACGGCTAATTGGGACTTTCAAGTTTAATACTTTATTTATAATATAATTTCTAAAATCTAATATCAAAAAATGTATATAAAACAAGCTTTTAAATCTCTTCACGATTGGTGGCGCTATTTGGTAGGATTCGTCATCATTATTATTGCTAGCCAAATAGGAACAATACCTTTAATTGTTGCGGTACTTGTTAAAACAATTTCGGAAGGCGGCAGCATGGATGCACTTCAAGATCAAAACCTTTTGCTTACCGTTTTAGACTCAAACCTTACGTTATTTCTGATGTTGCTCAGTTTTGCTGTTGGTTTAGTGGCTATTTATTTAGTGGTGCGCTACCTTCACAAGCAACCTTTTGTGGAGCTTACCACGTCTCGTAAAAAAACGGATTGGGGACGTGTATTTTTCGGTTTTGGAATTATTACAATAACAACTTTATTAGTTACATGGCTTGATTATTACAACAATCCCCAAGATTATGTTGTGCAGTTTGACTTAGTTCCATTTATAATTTTAGCAGTAATTGCCGTTATAATGATACCGTTACAAACCAGTTTTGAAGAATATCTTTTTCGTGGTTATTTAATGCAGGGAATAGGTGTTTTGGCTAAAAACCGATGGTTGCCGTTGATTATTACTTCGGTGGTTTTTGGAGGGCTGCATTTAGCAAATCCAGAGGTTGATAAACTAGGCAACATAATTATGATTTATTACATAGGGACAGGATTTTTCCTTGGAATAATGACGCTAATGGATGAAGGAATGGAGCTCTCTCTGGGCTTTCACGCGGGTAATAACTTAATTTCTGCACTGTTGGTAACGGCAGATTGGACTGTATTTAAAACCAATTCCATTTTAAAAGATGTTTCAGAACCAACAGCCGGTATTGACGTAATTGCGCCGGTTTTAATCTTATACCCAATTTTTTTGCTAATTATGGCGTATCGCTATAAATGGACCGACTGGAGCGGGAAGCTTTTCGGAAAAGTTGAAGAGCCCATTGTTTTAGATGAAGAAAGTACACAACAATCAACTTTTATTGAATAGTGAAAAACGTGCTACATCCTAAATTTAGATTCAACGGCGAAACATTTTCTTCCGTTGAAGTTTTGATGGAACGGGCAAAACAACTTCTTGAAAATGGTGAAAGTGATGAAATAGCTATTGGAAAATTCATTTTGGAATGGCTAGACAATAATGATTTTATAATTGTAAAAACTTCCGGTTCTACGGGCGTTCCCAAAGAAATTAAACTTCAAAAAGAACACGTTTTTAATAGTGCTACAGCCACGGTAACCTATTTCGATTTAAGGGAAGAAACCAAAGCATTACTATGTCTTCCTTCAGAATATATAGCAGGCAAAATGATGTTAGTGCGTGCTATGATTGCGGGTTGGGATATACACACCGCCGCACCCGAAAAGTTCCCTTTGGAAAAGCAGGATAACGATTTCGATTTTACGGCAATGGTTCCGTATCAGGTTTTTCATTCTTTGGCAGATTTGCACAAAGTGAAAAAACTGATTATTGGTGGAGGAGCAGTTTCTGCTGAATTAGAACAACAACTTCAGCAAATTTCCACAAGTGTTTTTGCGACCTACGGAATGACTGAAACTATTAGTCATATTGCTGTCCGACCATTAAATGGTGCCGAAAAATCTACTATTTTTTGCGCGCTACCGAAAGTAAATTTTTCACAAACTGAAAATGATTGTTTGCAAATACAAGCTCCCGAAATATCTGAAGAATCTGTTTCAACAAATGATGTAGTGGAATTAATTTCTCCAACTTCGTTTAAATTTTTGGGAAGAATTGATAATGTAATCAACACTGGCGGCGTAAAGGTTCACCCAGAAGCGGTGGAAGAAAAACTCTCGCTGCACATAAATAAACCATTTTTTATCGCTTCCGAAAAAGACGAGGCATTGGGCCAGCGGGTTATTTTAATTGTTGAAAGTGATAAAGAGCTGAAACTGGAAGAATATTCCGAAATTTTCGAAGCTCTTTCAACTTATGAAAAGCCCAAAAAAGTTTATACAACGCGGCAATTTATTTATACTGAAACAGGGAAAATAAAACGTGCTGAGGTTTTGAAAATGCTTTTATTGAAGTAATCTTTAAACCATTGGCTTGTCTTCCTGCCGAAATTCACTTTTTAAAGCGCCTTCCAACATCAAATCTCTTTCAACCTTGTCTCGGGTAGGTCTTTGCATTAATAGCCAACCGATAAGAAATAATGAAATACTTAAAAAGTACTGATTTCCTTCATTCATAAAAGCTACAATCCCCAAAAGTGCAGGGCCTTCCAAAAGTGCATATTTTATAATGGACGCTGTTTGAAAGCCGATCAGTTTTTCCTTTAAAGTATTTTTTGAAGCCAATCCTTTTAGAGTGTTTCCGTAGAGAAAATTCCCTGCCACTATTCCTGCAATGCCCATTAAAGGAACCACGAAGAACATAACATCACCAGAATAATCTATTGAAAATTTTTGATTTTCAGTTATCATATATGTAACTACAGCAAAAAGCGACACGCCCATTACAAGCGCAAAATGTATTATAGAAAACGTTTTCAAAAATGTTTTTGGAGTAGCTGGAGGCGTATTATTTTGCATAACTTACAATGGGTTTATTTAGGTTATATTGGCTTTTTGGATACTTTTCGATATTTCTTCCAGATTATAAATAGTTCAATTGGGGCGATTAAAAAATTACTTAAGTTTAGTTTAGACCCGGGAACATCGGTCCAATTCGTTAATGGTTGTTCGTAAAGGGCGTTCTCGTTATTCGGATAAAATAATTTAAAACGAAATAGTAATTCTACATCGAACAGCCATTTACTTATAAATTCATCTTTAAAAAGTTCAAAAACCACAGAAGAATGAATCAGCTTAATTCCGCATTGGGTGTCGTAAACTGGTTCTTTCAGCAACACGCTTACTAAGGTTGCAAAAATTCTACCCAGATAATGCCTGCTGCGTATACGTTTTATGTTAGCTCCCATACGTGCAATACGAGCGCCCATTATAAACTTAATGTTTTTATTCTTCTGAAGTATCTTTAAAAAGTCAGCTATTTCTTCAAGCGGAACCGACAAATCTGCATCTAAATAACCGATAAATTCAAAATCACTTAAATTTTCCTTCGAAGCTAAAACGCCACTTCTAATCGCATTTGCTTTTCCTATATTTTTATCGAGAATAAGGGCATTTGCGTGAGTCATTTTGCTGCACAGATTTTCAATAACTTTCGAGGTTTGATCTTCACTTCCATCATCAACAAACAGAAAATGTACATTCGGATTCTCACTTTCAAAATGTAAAAAAGCTTCCGCCTTTAACCTAAATTCCTCATTATAACAGGGAATAATAAATAAAACGTTTATATTTTTAATGAGGTTATCCAATGAGTCGAAATTTATGGAGTATTTTTTTTGCAAATCATATAACAGGATAATCCAGGCAAATTAATACCTACATATTTTAAAACGCTTCCTATTTTATAATCAAGTAATAAAATGTTTTTCACGAAAGATGTTTTTAGTTTTCCGCCTTTCCATTCGCCTAAATTCTCTGGATTTTTATTGTTATTTGGTTTTATTTTTTCCAAACCAAGTTGCGCAATCCGCGGAATTGTTAAAGATGAAAAAAAGTATCCACTCTCAATTGGTTTTAAATCACAGGCTTTTATTGTTTTCTTTAATTTCTTAAGATTATATCTTCTGTAATGCTTTAATAAATCGTCGTGTTTACTGAAAAGCGTCTGGTAAGCGGGCACAGTAATTATAAAATGAGTGTCATCATTAATATAAGAGTGACCGATTATTTGTTTCAAAAAAGCAACGTCGTCGGGCACGTGCTCAATTACATCCAGTAAAGTAACAATGTCAATAGAATCGATTTTTACATCATTAAGCGAAGGATAAAGGTTTAAATTTTTATTGTTGAAATCAGCTTTAAATTTATTAATGAGTTCAGGAGTATAGCCCGTATCTACGCAATAACACTGACAATTATCAAATGTTGAAGTAAAGCTATCAGCCACATAAGCATCTCCGCTGCCTACGTCCAAGATTTTAATATTTTGCTTTTTAACTTTAGAAATAAATTTGTGGACAATTAATTTTCGAGCTATTTCCCACGGATGCCTCCTTATATTACCAGTAATTTCTATTAAATCCATTTATGCTTTTTAGTCATTAATAATAATGTGGAAAAATTCAATTTATAATCTAAACAATGAGATTGCTAATTATACCTGAATAACGCCCATATTAAAAGCCTTTTCAATAGGTGCGTGGTTGGCTGCTTCAATCCCCATAGAAATCCACTTTCGAGTATCGAGTGGGTCTATTACAGCATCGGTCCAAATTCTTGATGCTGCGAAATATGGCGAAATTTGTCGGTCGTATCGCGCTTTTATTTTATCGAACATTTCTTTTTCAACTTCGGGAGTGATTGTTTCACCTTTCTTTTTTAAGGAAGCAGTTTCAATCTGAAGTAATACTTTTGCCGCACTGTTGCCGCTCATAACTGCAAGTTCGGCACTAGGCCAAGCTACAATTAATCTTGGGTCGTAAGCTTTTCCACACATTGCATAATTTCCTGCACCGTAACTATTACCAATTATAATAGTGAATTTTGGAACTACACTATTACTAACGGCATTTACCATTTTGGCACCGTCTTTAATAATACCGCCGTGCTCACTTTTACTGCCCACCATAAATCCGGTAACATCTTGTAAAAATACCAACGGAATTTTCTTTTGGTTGCAATTGGCTATAAATCGGGTGGCTTTATCTGCACTGTCGCTATAAATTACACCGCCGAATTGCATTTCGCTCGGTTTCGTTTTTGCTTTCGTAGTCTTCACTAACTTACGTTGGTTAGCGACAATTCCCACTGCCCAACCGTCGATACGTGCATAACCGGTTAAAATTGTTTGGCCGTAACCTTCTTTGTATTCTTCAAAATCGCTATCGTCAACAAGGCGTTTTATAATTTCGCGCATATCGTATTGTTCAGCACGCGATTTTGGTAGTAAACCATAAATATCTTCCTGCTTCTCCTTTGGTTTTACAGCTTTTTCGCGATTGTAACCAGCTTTATCAAAATCGCCAATTTTAGAAAAAATGTTTTTTATTTTATCGAGTGCGTCTTTGTCGTCTTTTGCTTTATAATCAGTTACGCCGCTAACTTCACAATGGGTTGTTGCGCCTCCAAGGGTTTCATTGTCGATGCTTTCGCCAATTGCCGCTTTTACCAAATAACTTCCTGCAAGAAAAATACTTCCAGTTTTGTCTACAATTAAAGCCTCATCACTCATAATAGGAAGATATGCGCCACCTGCAACACAACTGCCCATAACGGCTGCAATCTGCGTGATGCCCATACTACTCATTACAGCATTGTTTCTAAAAATTCTTCCGAAGTGTTCCTTATCGGGGAAAATTTCATCTTGCATCGGTAAATAAACTCCTGCACTATCTACTAAATATATAATTGGTAGGCGGTTCTCGATTGAAATTTCCTGAGCTCGAAGATTCTTTTTAGCAGTAATAGGGAACCATGCGCCAGCTTTTACAGTGGCGTCGTTGGCAACAACGATGCACTGTTTGCCTTTCACATAACCAATTTTCACAACCACACCACCGCCGGGAGCGCCACCGTGTTCCTCGTACATGCCATCCCCAGCGAAAGCGCCGATTTCAATGCTCGGTTTCTTTTCGTCCAGTAAATATGTAATACGTTCGCGAGCCGTAAGCTTTCCTTGCGCGTGTTGTTTGTCTATTCGTTTTTGGCCTCCGCCAAGCTTAACTTTAGCAAGTTTGTTTCTTAAATCTGAAACTAGTAATTTATTGTGATCTTCGTTTTTGTTGAAGTTTAAATCCATCGGAAAAATAAGTTTGGGCAAAAATACGAAATGCAGCGAACTCACTTCCATAACTAAAGTAAAATCTATCATTCTTCTTTCCTCTTTTTTCTTTCCTCTTTTTCCAACTATGACATTTTGTTAACGAAATTCTACGATATATTGCCGATATTTGTTTTTGCGCTTAAATTTGCAGAGTAAAAAAATAAAAGAATTTAACTATGAGTATGAATAAAAATACGGTACTAGCTTGGGCCACGTTTGTAATGATAATTATGGGCTGCGTTTTAATTGCGTTGGGTGCTTTTCGTTATGACGATGTTGCCGGTTGGGGTTTTGCTTCAGTGGGGATAGGCTTTTTTGCTAATGCGTGGGTTTTTAATGCGCTGAAAGGCAGGGTTTAATAAATGTTTATTGTGTAATTACAATGGCTAATAATTAAGCAATTGCTGCCAATCCATGAATACACTCCTGTACTAACAAATTCCAAATTAACGAATTAACGAATTATTAAAAATGAGCGACGATAAAAAAGTAATTTTCTCAATGTCTGGGCTAACAAAAGCCTATCAAAATGCACAAACACCAGTTCTTAAAAATATATATTTAAGCTTCTTCTACGGTGCCAAAATTGGTATCCTCGGTTTAAACGGAAGTGGTAAATCTACCTTATTGCGAATTATTGCCGGTGAAGAAAAAAACTACCAAGGCGATGTGGTTTTCGCACCAGGTTATACCGTAGGTTATCTTGAACAAGAGCCTAAACTAGACGAAACTAAAACCGTTTTAGAAATTGTAAAGGAAGGCGTACAGGAAGTTGTGGATATTCTAGATGAATACAACAAAATAAACGATATGTTCGGTTTGCCAGAGGTTTATGAAAACCCTGCAAAAATGGACGAGCTAATGGAAAAGCAGGCAAAGCTTCAAGATAAAATTGACGCTACCAATGCTTGGGAATTAGACACCAAATTAGAAATTGCGATGGATGCTTTGCGCACGCCAGAGCCCGATAAATTAATAGGTGTGCTTTCAGGTGGAGAAAGAAGACGAGTAGCCTTGTGCAGACTTTTACTAAAGGAACCCGATGTACTTTTACTCGATGAGCCTACAAACCACTTGGATGCAGAAAGTGTACACTGGTTAGAGCATCATCTGGCTGCCTATAAAGGAACCGTAATTGCCGTAACGCACGATAGATATTTTCTTGATAATGTTGCAGGTTGGATTTTAGAATTAGACAGGGGAGAAGGCATTCCGTGGAAAGGGAATTATTCTTCTTGGTTAGATCAGAAATCTAAACGTATGGCACAGGAGCAAAAAACAGCTGGGAAAAGACAAAAAACTTTAGAGCGTGAGCTAGAATGGGTTCGCCAAGGTGCGAAAGGACGCCAAACAAAACAAAAAGCGCGTTTGCAGAATTACGACAAACTTTTAAGCCAAGATCAAAAACAATTAGACGAAAAGCTGGAAATATACATCCCGAACGGTCCGCGTTTGGGAACCAATGTTATTGATGCTAAAGGTGTTTCAAAAGCATTTGGCGATAAATTGCTGTATGAAGATTTAAACTTTAAATTACCACAAGCGGGAATTGTTGGAATTATTGGTCCGAATGGTGCTGGTAAAACCACCATTTTCAAAATGATTATGGGTGAAGAAACGCCCGACAAAGGTACTTTTGAAGTGGGTGACACGGCGCAGATTGCCTATGTAGATCAAGCACACTCAAACATTAACCCAGATAAAACCATTTGGGAAAATTTCAGTGATAGTCAGGAATTGATAATGATGGGAGGCCGTCAAGTTAACTCACGCGCTTACCTAAGTCGTTTCAATTTCAGTGGAAGCGAGCAGAACAAAAAAGTTTCGATGCTTTCTGGTGGTGAACGAAATAGACTTCACCTCGCAATGACTTTAAAAGAAGAAGGCAACGTGCTTTTACTGGATGAGCCAACGAACGATTTGGACGTAAATACGCTGCGAGCACTTGAAGAAGGCTTAGAAAACTTTGCAGGTTGTGCCGTAGTTATTAGTCACGACCGTTGGTTTTTAGATAGAGTTTGTACGCACATTCTCTCTTTTGAAGGAAATAGTGAAGTATATTATTTTGAAGGCGGTTTCAGTGAATACGAAGAAAATAAAAAGAAACGTTTGGGTGGCGATTTGATGCCGAAGCGAATTAAATACAAAAAATTGATACGCTAAATTATGTGGAAAAATATAATTCTAATTGCTTTGGTGATAACCATTTCATCTTGCGGAAGTAAAAAAACTGCAGTGAACTCATCCAAGGAATCTAAAGAAGTTGTTTTGGGGAAAAGTGAAGCTGTTTCCTATAAAAGTTTAGGAAACGGAGTTGCTTCAATTTCAGTACAACTTTTTGAAAACAACACTTTTAAATTTGATTTCAACAGTATTCCACAGCCGGAAACAGACGAGAAAGCTATAAGAATTTCTGAAAAAGGAACTTATATTTCAGACGGAAGTTGGAAGACTTTAAATTTTAAAAACCCTAAATTTTCACTAGCTGCAATTTTTGATGCACAATATGCAAATGCATCAGATTTTAAAGTAATCGATGAAGAAAATGTAAAAATAAATACATCGAAGAATGCACTTTCTATTTGGGGAGTGCTTTGTGAAAAGCAGTAAATTGTCCGTTCGAGCGCAGTCGAGAACTGCAAATTAGGTCTCGATTACGCTCGACCAGACAATAGGTTTATTAATTAATTATAAGTTTCTTCGTAACAGATTGTTTCCCACTATTTACTTTTACTAAATAAATTCCAGCGGCAAGACCATCGGTTTTTACAGTAATGTTTTTATTCGTTCCAAAATTTCCGCTGAACAAATCCTTTATCTTTTTCCCTGAAACATCAAAAAGTTGAATAGTTCCTTTTGCAGAAAGCGATTGTGAGATCGTAAACGCTGTAGTGGCAGGATTTGGATAAATTTTAATTGAATTTGAGGTCAATTCATTTTCATCAACACCTAAAATATCGCTCACATCATAACTGTGCATTGCTCTTCCAAATGTTCCCGCATAAAGTGTTTTCGTGGGTTCGTGAAATTTTAAATCCATAACCACCGTCATTGGTAGATTATTTCCTAAAATCGCCCAACTAGCACCGTCGTCTTTAGAATACCAAACGTTTAGATCGGTTGCGGCAAACAGTATGTTTTCGGCAGGATAGGTAATGATATCATTCACTGGAATATTTGGTAGATTGGATGATATATCTGTCCAATTTTGCCCGCCATCTATAGTTTTAAAAACGTGTGGCGTATAGTCCAAATATTTAAAGCCAGAAACGGCAACATAGGCAGTCATATCATCACTAGGGACCATTGCGATAGAAGTAATGTATTGATCTGGCAAACCAGCGCTAACGTCCGTCCACGTTGTTCCACCATCGAAAGTAACGTTTACATTTCCATCATCGCTTCCTGTATAAATTACGTCCAGATTATTGTATGAAGCCGCAATTGCAGTAAGTGTTCCGAACGCCAATGAACCGCTCGGGTGAAGGCCATCAGTTAAATCTGGGCTAATGGCAGACCAAGAAACCGCTCTTGTTGATGTATATAACTTGTTACTACCATAAAACATTTTTTCTGGATTAAAAGGGGAAAGAATCACAGGTGTGTTCCAGTTTACGCGATCACTACCACTAATTCCGTTAGTTCCATTTTGAAAAGACGATCCACCATTGGTTGAACGACGCAGATTCCCGTATTGTGATTCTGCGTAAACAAAACTATTATCAATTGGATCTACATTTACATGAAAACCATCGCCTCCAATTATGGAGTTCCAATCATCAAGTCCGCCTGTAAGTGTGCGTATGGTGTTATTATCTTGGGTTCCCCCATAAAGCCTTTCAGGATGCTGATAATCGACTTCAATATTATAAAACTGCGTTATGGGAAGGTTTACAAACTTAGTCCAACTACTTCCGCCATTATTAGAAAAATATGCGCCGCCATCATTTCCTGAGAGCATGAAGTCACTATTGGTTCTAGAAAAATCTAGGGCGTGATGATCAACATGCATTCCCGGTAATGTTTGCCACGAAGCGCCACTGTTGGTAGATTTTGCAATTTCAAAACCTACAACATATACTTCGGCTGAATTGGTTGGGTTAACGCGAACGTTTCCAAAATACCAACCAAAGTTTGCATCTATTCCGCTGAGTGTCCCGGCTGTGGTTACTTGCGTCCAGTTATCTCCATTATCTGTTGATTTATATAAGCCATTGAATTCATTGGTAATTTCATTAGTCGTAAAACGTGCATAAACAGTTGAGGGATCAGATTCTGAAACAGCAATTCCAATTCTACCCGTTTGAACATTTGGCGCGGGCAAACCATTCGCGGCTCCTAATGCTGACCAAGTTGTTCCTCCATCCATAGAACGATGAATTGCAGAAGTTACCCCGCCATAATCGCGTTGCCAAGGTTTGCGGGTTCTTTCCCACATAGCAGCATAAATAATATTTGTATTTGCTACATTCATCGCCACATCTATTGCCGCCGTTGAATCTGTCACGAAGAGAACCTGTTCCCAGTTTCCACCACCATTTGTAGTTCTATAAATTCCACGTTCGTTGTTTTTACCGTACAATTCGCCAGTGGCCGCGGCAAAAACGCGATTCGGATTTGTGGGATCAACAACTAAACGACCAATGTGGTTGCTTTCTGGCAAACCTACATTAGTCCAAGTGTCACCAGCATCCTCACTTTTGTAAATTCCATCGCCAAAATAAGCACCATCCGTAGCGCTTCCATTGGCTTCACCGGTTCCGGCATAAATTATTTGTGCGTTGGAAGGAGCAATGGCAATATCGCCAATGGAAGGTTTTGTTACTTCATCAAAGATTGGAGTCCAGTTTGCACCTGCATCGTAACTTCTAAAAATTCCGCCAGTGGCAGTAGCAACGTAAAGATGGTCGTCATTATCTGGTGCAATAGCAACATCGGTAACCCTTCCGCCGGTATTTAACGGACCAACAAATGTCCATTCACCAGCCATTTCTGGAGATCTATTTGCGAGTATTTGTTTGGACTGAAAAACGGCTTCTTTATAAGCATCTTTATTAATGTAGTTGTTGGGATAGGCGCGTTGGTTATACATCCATTCTGCCGGATATTCCATCTTTCCGGTTTCCTTTTCGACTACTTTTTCTTCAGAATTATTTTTACAAGCTGAAATAAAAAATACCGAAAACAAGGTTAAACCTAGAATAGATTTAAAATTTGATTTGTAATTATTCATCATAAATATTTAAAATTTGAAATTATTTAATTGGATACCAATCTAGCTGTGTAATATTTATTTGAGGATTTCCAGCCTCTATCAACGTTTTAAATTTTGAAACATCACTTAAACCGTCTGTTCCGCGGTAATGATAGGGGTAAACGGTCTTTGGTTTAAACTCTAAAACTGCTTCGGCAGCTTTATCGACCGTCATTGTGTATGGTAAATTCATACATACAAAAGCGATATCAATATTTTGAAGATTGCGCATTTCGGGGATATCTTCGGTGTCGCCAGAAATGTAAATTCGCTCGCCATTTTTCTCAAGAACATATCCATTTCCGCGTCCTTTTTCGTGAAATTTTAAAGCCTCTGTCCTAAGGTTATACATCGGAATTGCTTCAAAAGTTATATTGAAATCTGAAGTTTTTTCACCATTATTTAAAACGTGTGTTTTGTTTTGAAGATTTTTCGGCAATTTGTCGAAAACTGCTTTTGGAGCTATCAGTTTTGTGTTTTCTACTACTATTCCTTCAAGAGTGGGAACGTCTAAATGATCGCCGTGGATGTCAGTTATTAAAATTAAATTGGGAGGAGTATTTTTTGAAAACAATTCTTTGCCTCCTACCGGATCAACATAAATTACAATTCCATCCAAATCGAGAACCATGGAGGCATGCTCTATTGGAGTAATCGTTAATCCTTTATTTGTACTGGTGTCACCATTGTCAACTTCGATTAATGGCGTGTTTAAGGTGTCTTCCGCAATTTTTTCGGAATTATTTTTACAAGCTATAAGTAATATTGTAGCAAGTAAAATATAGGGTAGACTTTTCATAAAGCATATTTTTTGAATGAAGATACTAAGAATGCTTTAATTTATTTTGCCTTTTTATGAATTTCCGAACTATTTTCTAAATTTCTAACTAATTGCGTCACTCACCAAATAAGCAATCGCCTTACCAATTTGATTCGGAAAAACTCCAGCAGATGGTGAAGCTTCGCAAATATGAAGGTAACAAGCGTTGCTGTTTTTAGAAAAATATGAAACAAATTTTCTGGCCTCAGTAAGCGTAAATCCACTGGGCGTGATTGCGCTGCTGCCCATGATTTCAATGGCATCCATGTCTAATTCTATTCCGAAGTTTTCGTTACAACAGAAATTTTCTGCTTCTTTTAATGCTTCGGAAAATGATAGTTTTTGAAGGATAGAAATATCTTCAAACAGATTAAAATTCACTCTGTGCGAATTCTTTTCCATTGAATTAAAAACAGCTTCTGAAGTATAATTTCTATGAAGTCCGAAGATGAAGTATTTATCTAAAAATCCATCTACATAAGCATACGAAAACCCGTTGCCGCTATGACGATGTTCCAAAGACCGAAAATCTGTATGCGCATCAAAATTGATGCAATTGATTGCTTTTTCTAATCCTTCGGAAGTGCCTTTTATATTCCCAAAACTGTTGTTGTGGCCGCCACCGATGATTATGGGAAACTTTCCAGCTTCAACAATTGATTTTACAACTTCTGAAACTTTGTGATCTATTTGGGTAACGAGTTCGCCAAGTTCTTCGGCATAATGAGGTTCTTCCTTCGAAATACTTTCAGCTTGCTTCATTTGAGTTTCGCAGTCTATTTCACCCAAAAGAATTACGTTTTCAGCATTTGTAAAATGATTGTGTTGAATATTTAAAAGGCTTCCCAATGCGGTTTCCCAAGCTTTTGAAGTTCCTGGATTTCCATAGTTTGCACGAACACCAATATCTTCAGGAATTCCTAAAAGCACATATTTAGCGGTATGATTTTTTAAATCTTCAAGCTTTTCAACAAAGCCTACTTTTTCGCCAAACTTAGTTTCACCACCTCGTTTTTTTAAATAGGAAGCTATATCTTTTTCAGAATATATTTTTAGAAAACTCATTCTACCTCTTTGCCTTTAATAATTACAGAATCTATTAAATTACTTCCAAAAGCATAAGGCAGATATCCGTAAGAAGGTACTGGTTTTGTAATGATGAGGTTGGCGACTTTTCCTCGGGTTATACTGCCGTGGGTATTGCTCAATCCCATTGCATACGCACCGTTTATAGTTGCAGCATTTATGGCTTCTTCAGGCGTAAGTCGCATTTTTATGCAGGCCGTTGCTACCACAAAATTCATATTTCCGCTTGGTGTAGAACCAGGATTATAGTCGGTTGCAAGCGCCAAAGGCAGTCCTGCATCAATTATTTTTCGACCGGGAGTGTATGGAATACTTAAAAAATAGGAGCAGGAGGGAAGCGCCACTGGCATAGTTTCGCTGTTTTGAAGCGCAGCAATATCTTCATCCGTCATAACTTCCAAATGATCTACGCTTAATGCATTGTGTTTTACTGCTGCCGCAATTCCGCCGATGCTATTAAATTGATTTACATGTACTTTTGGAATTAGGTTGTGTTTTTTCCCTTCAGTAAGAATTCGTTCCATATCTGCTACCGAAAAATAACTTTCTTCACAGAAAATATCTACATATTCGGCGAGCTTTTCTTTAGCTACTTTTGGAAGCATTTCGTTACAGAGTAAATCCAGATAACCTTCTTTATTGCCTTTAAATTCTGTGGGAATGGCGTGCGCTCCCAAAAATGTTGTTTTGATTGTAATTGGGTATTCTTCGGCTAGCTTTTTTGCCACGCGAAGCATTTTTAGTTCCGCATCGGTGGTAAGTCCGTAACCGCTTTTAATTTCTATTGCGCCAGTTCCCAAACGCATCACTTCTTCTAATCGTGCGGCAGATTGGTGGTACAAATCTTCTTCCGAAGTTTCTTGTAGTTTTTTTGCACTATTTACAATTCCTCCGCCTTTTTCTGCAATTTCCTGATAACTGAAGCCATTAATTCGATCTACAAATTCCTGTTCGCGATTGCCAGCATAAACTATGTGGCTATGGCTGTCGCACCAAGCGGGAAGTACAATTTTTCCACTGCAAGTCAAAGTTTTAAAACCTTGGTGCGGCCCCATTTTATCCATTGTGCCATAATCTTCAATTATGCCGTGGTTTATAAACACCCATGCGTTTTTTAGCGTTGGGAGTTCTTTCATTTCTACGCCACTAAGTTTTGAAGGGCAATCTTCGCGTACTTGAAGTAGTTCTTTTATGTGGGTGAGTAGTAGTTTCATCGATTAATTTTTATAGCAAATTTTTTATAAAGATAATTAAAAGTTTACAGTAGCCGTTGGCGGTTTGCAGTGATTTGGGAAAGTATTAAATTCTTAAAACGGCACATTATTAAAACATAATTGCTTTGTGTTTTGTTGAAAATATCACTATATTTGAAACTAAAAGTCTCAAAAAATGATACATTTAGTTTCAGAATATTCCAATTATATAAATGAGCTTCCCGAGCTTATAAAAAATTCGCCTTATAAAGCGGCTTATATTATTGAAAAACTTCAAATTCCGAAGCCTACTTATTATCGCAAATTGAAGGATAACAGTTTTACTGTGGAAGAAGTAAAGAAACTCACAGAAATTTTATTTTCGAGAGAAGCTTATTTGAAAGAAATTAAAAAAAACATCACTCGTTCACGTGAGGAAATCCAAAACGGAAAATCAACAGAACATGATAAATTGATGGAAGAAATAAGAAAGGAATTTCTTTAATTCCAAAATGGTTTTTTATAATTATTCCACATGTCTAAGACGTGCAAATCTCCATTATGCACTTCATAAAAAAGATAAATTTGTTTTACAATCAATATTTTTTGACATCCGATACTTTCATCAAATGCGCCTAGTTCTGGATAATTTTTTAGATTTTCCACAGTTTTTTCCACTTTATTTATAAAGTCTTTCATTACGCTATAACCCCATTCTTCTAACAAATAACGAAGATTTTGTTTGTAATTTTTCGTTGCTGTATCAGACCAAATAGATGTCATTTATGGAGTTTTTATAACACTAAAATAAATAAATCCTTTAAGAAAATTATTGACGCTTTAATTTTAAACTAATTTATACCTTTAAGCACATCGAAAATTTATACATAATGAAATCAAAAAACATAGGAATCAACACTATCTGCACACACGTTGGCGAAGTAGAAGACAAACAGTTTAAAGGAGCCATTTCACCTTTATTTATGTCGAGCAGCTATGCGTATGAAGATGTGGATGTGAAGCGCTATCCACGCTATTTCAACACTCCAAACCAAGAAGCGCTGTGTAAAAAAATTGCAATGCTCGAAAAGAGTGAAGCTGCACTTATCTTCGGAAGTGGGATGGCTGCAGTTAGTACCACTATGTTGGCGTTTTTACATAAAGGAGACCACGTCGTGCTTCCGCAAACTTTATACGGTGGCACGTATAATTTTGTGGTTGAAGAGTTTCATAAATTTGGAATAGAATATTCTTTTGCCGAAGGATTTTCGGAAAAGGATTTTTCGGAAAAAATTCAGAAAAACACAACGGTTATTTTTGTTGAAACTCCTTCAAATCCATTGATGCGAATTACAGATTTAGAAATGATTTCTAATTTGGCAAAGCAACACGGAATTGTTACGATGATAGACAATACCTTTGCATCTCCCGTAAATCAAACTCCGGCAGATTTTGGAATTGATATTATGATACATAGCGCCACAAAATATATGGGTGGTCATAGCGATATTTGTGCGGGTGCTGTTGCAGCAAGCGAAGAACACATTAAAAAAATCTGGAATCTTGCTAAAAATTTAGGAGGAAGTTTAAGCGATTATACCGTTTGGCTTTTGGAACGCAGTATGAAAACGATGGTGCTTCGTGTAAAAGCTCAAAATAAAAATGCCAAGAAAATGGCAAAATGGTTGGAAAACCACGCCATGGTTGAAATGGTTTATTACCCTGGATTAAAATCGCATCCAGAACACCAACTTGCAAAAAAGCAGATGCGGGGCTACACAGGAATGCTTTCTTTTGAAATTAATGAATCTTTAAATGTAGGTGAATTTCTAAAAGCATTAAGAATGATAAAACCGTCATTGAGCCTAGCGGGAGTAGAATCTACTATTCTTTCACCCGCAAAAACGTCTCACGGATTATTAACTCCAGAGGCAAGAAAAGAGCAGGGAATAAGTGACAGACTTTTACGTTTTTCTGTTGGAATAGAAGAAACAGAAGATTTAATTGCCGATTTAGAAGGTGCTTTTGAAGCAGTTTCAAATAAAAATTTAGTTTAATTAAAAGATACCCTTGCCGCGGCGAGGGCATATGTTATGAAGATTGATATACTTGCCATAGGCGCACACCCCGACGATGTAGAATTGGGCTGTTCGGCAACCTTGGCTAAAGAAATAAATAACGGTAAAAAAGTAGGTATTTTAGACCTAACCCGTGGTGAACTCGGAACGCGTGGTACTGCGGAAATTCGCGATCAAGAAGCTGAAGCTGCGGCTAAAGTGTTGGGCGTAAAATTTCGCCACAACCTTGAGTTTTCTGATGGATTTCTAGTGAATAATGCGGCGGCTCAATTAGAAATAATAAAGATTATTAGAAAATATCAGCCCGATGTTGTGCTTTGCAATGCTATTGACGATAGACATATTGATCACGGAAAAGCTAGTAAACTGGCTAGCGATGCTTGTTTTTTAAGTGGATTACAGAAAATTGAAAGTATCTACGAAGGTAATCATCAAAAAGCTTGGCGGCCAAAACACGTTTACCATTATATTCAATGGAAAAATATTGAACCCGATTTTGTCGTTGATGTTACAGGATTTATGGAGAAAAAGTTGGAATCTGTTTTTGAGTACAAAAGCCAATTTCATCAAAAAGAAGCCAATGAGCCGGAGACTCCAATTACTTCTACAAATTTCAGGGATAGCATAACTTACCGAGCTCAAGACTTGGGAAGGCTTATTGGTACTGAATATGGCGAAGGTTTTACTACCGAGCGATACCCCGCAGTAGATTCTATTTTCGATTTAATTTAATATTCTTTGAAAGAGTATTGCGGAACCGTAAGATTTGATTTATATTTGCATCCGCTTAGCGAAGTTGTGTTTTTTATAACACAATAAATGGTGGTTGTAGCTCAGCTGGTTAGAGCATCGGTTTGTGGTACCGAGGGTCGCCGGTTCGAACCCGGTCTTCCACCCAAAAACAAAGCCTCTCTTTTATTAGAGAGGCTTTTTTTGTGGACTTATTCTGAGCTAATTGATTTACACTCAAAAAAAAAGCCTCCCTTTTTGAGGAGGATTTTTTCAAATCAAGTTTTTGGTTTCTATGTTTCTTTTTAATACTGTTTCAAACCATCCAGTTTCCCTTATTTCTTATCTATAACAATTCTATTTTCACGATTGGCAATTTCCCAAGCTGTATAGAATATTAATTGAGCGCGTTTAGCCATTAAATCGTATTCAATTTTATCTGGCGTATCAGTCATTTTGTGATAATCTTCGTGTACACCGTTGAAATAGAAAATAATTGGAACATCGTTTTTCGCGAAGTTATAATGGTCGCTTCGGTAATAAAAACGGTTCGGATCGTTTGGATCGTCATATTTATAATCCAACTCTAATTGTGTGTATTTATCGTTCATTGCGGAAGATACATCTTGCAATTCTTGGCTCAATTTATTGCTTCCTATTAAATAAATATAATTTGGATTGTCCTTTTTATCGGGATCAATTCTTCCAATCATATCTATGTTTAGATTACATACCGTATTTGCTAATGGAAATAACGGGTTTTCGGTATAATAACGCGAACCGTAAAGCCCAATTTCTTCACCAGTTACGTGCAGAAAAAGAATCGATCTTTTTGGAGGATGACCATCTTTAACAGCCTGTTTAAAGGCTTGGGCTATTTCTAAAATTGAAACCGTACCACTGCCGTCGTCATCTGCGCCGTTAAAAACATTACCGCTATTATCTGTACCTACATGGTCTAAATGGGCAGAAATTACAATAATCTCATCCGGTTTTTCAGAACCTTTAATATAGGCGACCACATTTTCAGAAGCCAGTGGATCTCTTCGGCCCTCGAAAAAAATTGATGGCACATCTTGGTAATAATCAACAGTTCCTGGAGCGGCAGCAATTCCTTCTTTTTTGTAAAAATCGCGGATAAATTCAGCAGCCTTTCTTTGACCTTTGGAGCCAGTCATTCTGCCCTCCATTTCGTCGCCTGCATAAACGTATAAAAGGGTTTTTAATTCCGCTGCGGTTATTGTATTTGCGTATTCAACGCTTTGTATTTTCGAATCGGTTGTATTCTGTGTAGAATTACACGAAAATATAAACGACGAAATAGCTGCAATAAATAATATTTTCATAGATAGTTTAGCTGGGTTATTCAAAAGAAGTGAGTTCGTAATCCTGTGGTGACAAGCCGCCTTCGCCTACTTTTTTATAATTAAAAGTATGAGTTTTAACGATTTCTTTGCCATCGCGGTCTTGCGACTTAATAGTAACTTTAACCAAATAAGTAACGCCAAGGTTGGCTTCGCCTGTTTCCGTTTCGGTTACTTCTACATTGTCGTCATTAAACATTGTGCCTTCGGGAAGTTGTAACTTTTCAATGGCATCTTTTTTAGCTAATTCACGAATTACTACTTCTTGATTATTCTCTGTAGCACAAGAGACAATAAAAACTGACAATAGAATAAAGATAAGTTTTTTCATAACTGGTTTATTAAGTTAACTGGTAAAGATAAAATAAGTTAGAAGTCTAAATGCAAATAATATGTGAAAATGAAAACTTTAAATTATTCGTTTTTTATTAAAGTAAATACTATCCTTATATTTGCCGAAAACAGGAAAAGATGAAGGTTGAACAGATTTATACAGGTTGCCTTTCGCAAGGTGCTTATTATATAGAAAGCAACGGCGAGGCCGCAATCATTGACCCATTGCGCGAAACAAAACCATATTTGGAACGTGCTAAAAACGACAACGCAAAAATTAAATATATTTTTGAAACGCACTTTCACGCAGATTTTGTTAGCGGTCACGTAACACTCGCACAAAAAACCGATGCTGCTATAGTTTTTGGGCCAAATGCAAATCCTTCTTTTGAAACTATTATAGCAAAAGATGGAGAGGTATTTAAAGTGGGCGAAGTTACTATTACTGCATTACACACGCCTGGACATACTATGGAAAGTACTACCTATTTGCTAAAAGATGAAAAGGGAAAAGATTATGCAATTTTCAGTGGCGACACACTGTTTTTAGGCGATGTGGGCCGTCCGGACCTTGCGCAAAAATCGAATGAAATTACACAAGAAGATCTCGCTGGAATTTTATTTGACAGTCTTCGGAATAAAATTATGCCACTTGCCGACGCTGTTATTGTATATCCTGCTCATGGCGCCGGTTCCGCTTGCGGAAAAAATATGATGAAGGAAACGGTAGACACTTTGGGTAACCAAAAGAAAATGAATTACGCGCTTCGCGCAGATATGACCCGCAATGAATTTATAAATGAAGTAACCGATGGTTTAACGCCACCACCCCTGTACTTCCCCATGAATGTTAAAATGAACAGAGAAGGTTACACAGCTTTTGATGAAGTTGTTGCCCAAGGTTCAACACCTTTAAATCCTGAAGCGTTTGAGCAGATGGCGAATGAAACTGGTGCAATTGTGTTAGATGTTCGAAATCAAAAAGAGTTTATTGAAGCACATATACCACGTTCAATATTTATTGGCTTAGACGGTGGTTTCGCTCCGTGGGTAGGCGCTCTATTGGCAGATGTTTCGCAAAAAATATTATTGGTTGTTTCCCCAGGAAGGGAAGAAGAAGCAATAACGAGATTATCTCGTGTTGGTTTTGATAGAACTTTGGGTTATTTAAATGGTAGTATTGAAGCTTGGAAAGAAGCTGGAAAAGAAATTGATACTTTGGAGTCTGTAGATGCCGAAACTTTTAAGAAGAAATTGCAAAGCGACATTCCAGTTTTTGATGTCCGCAATGATGGTGAATATACTGTCGCACACCTTCAAAATGCAAAGCTTGCACCGCTTGGTTTTTTGAATGACTATTTAAACGATTTTCCAGCAAATGAAAAATTCTACGTGCATTGCGCGGGCGGGTATCGTTCCGTAATTGCGGCTTCAATATTGAAAAGTAGAGGAATTCATAATGTGGTAGATGTAGCTGGCGGATTTGCGGCTATTAAAAATGCAGGTATTCCAGTGGAGTCTTAAACTTTGACGAATATATTAAATCGGAAAGCCCCGAAACAATTAAGTTTCAGGGCTTATTTCCTGCCTTTTTCTTCTTCATAGTGCTGATTTATTCAACATCGGCAAGGTCTTCTAATGTTTTAACACGATTAAGTGTTTGGTGAATTTCAGTAGCTTGTTTTTGAAGCACACTTGAAATATTTGGAGGGAAGTTTTCTTCTTTCAACTTTTCTTCATATTCATTCCAACTAGCTTTTTCGCCTCTAATACATTCTTCCAAAACCGCTTCGTCTGTATTTCCAGCAACAGCACTTTTAATATCTATCCAAGTTCTATGTAAATCGCCCGTAAAGCTTCCGCTTTCTTTTGGTTTTTCATTTAAATTACGAATTTCAAGATCGAGCTCCGTAGCAAATCGGTTACGTTGTGCGGCTTGATGCTGTAAAAAACTTTTTAAACTAGTGTTTTTAGCATCTTCCATCGCCTTTGTAAAACCCTTTTGGGCGTCATAATTTTTTTCCAACAGCTCTTGTAAGTTGCTTACAAGTTTATCGTGGTTGTGTTCTTTGGCTTTTTCGTTTGTAGTTTTCATAGTTTTTGTTTTACAATTTTCAATAAAATTAAATTTATAAAGCCAAATACTTTCTTAGCAATTTCACAATTGAGAACTGTTTAACGAAAAGTGTTAATGGGTTTTAAAATTTCAATATTGAAAACATTAAATAAATATTAAAGGGTATTACTTAAGGCAAGCGATTTTTTAACTTTAAGAAAAATTTCAACTATGGATGTTCGCTCTAATGAGCCTTTTTGGCTCATCAAAAATTCGCTAGCACAAAGCTATCCTTCACTTCAACAAAAAAATTCTTCTGAAGTATTAATTATAGGTGCTGGCATTACCGGAGCACTCATTGCCTACAAACTTTTAGAGGAAGGAAAAAAAGTAGTAATGGTGGATCGTCGCGACATTTGCAACGGGAGCACTGCCGCTAGCACCTCAATGCTGCAATATGAAATAGACGTGCCGCTGCATAAGTTAATCGAGCAAGTAGGGTTGACCTGCGCAGTTTCCAGTTACCAGAATTGTGAAAAATCGATTACTGATTTAAAGAAAATTATAGCTGAAGTGAAAAGCGATTGTGGTTTTCAACAGAAATATAGTGTCTATTTTGCTTCTTCTAAAAAAGATGAAGCTTTTTTGAAAGATGAATTTGATGCCCGCAAACAACATGGTTTTAAGGTGAAGTGGCTTTCAAAAACAGAATTAGAAAAACTCGGACTTAAAGCTCATGCCGCCATCGAATCGAAGTCGGGCGCGGTGATGGATGTTTATAAATTGGCGAACGATCTTTTAAAATACTGCTCAGATCGTGGCTTACAAATTTATGATCGAACAGATATTGATGAAATAAAATCTAACAATGAAAAGCTTATAGCCAAAACAAAAAACGGACTTACTATTGAAGTGGAAGATGTTGTGCGTTGTACAGGTTACGAGAGTACTGAGACAATAAAAGAAAACATCGTAGATTTGAAAAGCACATTCGCGCTGGCATCCGAAGCATTCGAAAAAATACCGCACGCATTCAAAAAACATATTTATTGGAATACTGACTCGCCATATCTATATTTCAGAAGTACCGATGACGGACGTATAGTTATGGGCGGTGGCGATAGCGATTTCAAAAATGCTATTCGTCGCGATGCTTTGCTTCCTAAAAAGGAAAAACAACTGACTAAAAGTTTTTCAAAGTGTTTTCCAGATATTCCTTTTGTGTTAGATTATTCGTGGGCGGGAACTTTTGGTGAAACAAAAGATGGATTGCCTTATTTCGGCAAACCAGACCCTAAAAAGAACGAGCATTATATTTTAGGATTTGGCGGAAACGGTATCACCTTTAGCGTAATGGGAATGGAAGCTATTGTACATTCCATCAACAAGACACCTCATCCACATTTAGAATATTATAAATTCAATAGATAGAAATTTAGTATTAATTAAAAACAGAAGTTATGATTAAATGGTTTGAAGCATCCACAACCTCAATAATCGCCATAGTATTAACAGCGGCAGGAATTTATGTTGCGACAATCATATTTACCCGACTGGCAGGAAAAAGGAGTTTTTCAAAAATGAGCAGTTTCGACTTTGCGATGACAGTTGCCATTGGTTCTATTATTGCCACTACAGTTTTATCGAAATCGGTGAGTTTGTTGCAGGGAGTTGTTGGATTGGCGGCAGTTTATATACTTCAAATTTCAGTGGCAATGATTCGGCGTTATAAATTTGTGCAAAAACTAATAGACAATCAGCCGTTGCTATTAATGGATGGCGAAAAGATTCTACAGGATAATTTGGTAAAAGCCAGGGTTACTGAGGCAGATCTTAGGTCTAAACTTCGGGAGGCAAACGTTTTGGAACTATCGCAAGTGCGAGCTGTAATTTTTGAATCTACAGGCGATATTGCGGTGCTACACAGCAAAGATGAAAATGTTAAGGTAGAAGATTTTCTGCTAGAAGATGTACAACGTTAGCTGTTAATTCTATTTGAAAGTTTTGATTAGCAGTTGAATGTTTCGTGATTTATCGTTTCAACCAAACTATAAAAGTTGGCATTTTATAGTTTATTATGTTTCCGAGAATACTTGAAATTATTCAATTTTAATTAATTTTTTCCGCAATCAACTTGCTTTAGCGGCATATTTTTGTTTAGTGAAAATTTAGCGTCTTTTTTAAATTTCATTTTACCTTTCACTTCTTCAACATCGCCAAAACCCTCAATTAAATTGTTTCCTTTTTGAACAAATAAAATTTCACGCACAGATTTGGTTCCTTCAGAATTAAAAGTGTAATCTGCGCGAAGGGTGTCGCCAACCATTGTGCCTTCAAAAGTGCCTTCATTTTTATCCTTTTCAAAATAATTATAGCTCAAGGTTCCGGCAACGTTATCATTTATTTTATTCATTTTTAGGAGAACAGAATCTTTTTCAGAAATAAAACTATAACACACATTTTCAGGTGAATCTATTTCATTTTCAAGAATATCTGTTTCTTCTAAATTAGTGTCTTCAGTCGCAGCTTTTTTAGTTTCATTTTTGCAGGATGTAAATGCTATCGCACTTAAAAAGGTGATAATTAATAGTCGATTTTTCATAGTAGTGCTTTAAATTGTTTCACTTTTAAATTCCCTTCTAAGAGCCGCAGCCCTCATAAACATTATAATTTTCTTCAGAAACTGGCTTAATTGAAACTTTCACTTTATGCGAATTCTTTTTACTGCTAGAGGCATTTACACATTCTTCTTTTGTAATTAAAACCTCCATAATAACTCGGTGCGATTTTGCAATATACTTTGTAGAATTTCCTGAAACTTCTGGTTCTGGGATTGGAGCAACATAAGATCTGAGCTTTGCACTAGGGGCTTTAAAGTGAATTTGTCCGTTGACAAAATCTACGCTCCAAAATGGATCAATTCCTCCGCCACTAAAGGTAAAAGATTTTTCATCTTTAGTTTGTTTGGCGGCGGTATCTAATTGATTTTCGTTGTACTCCATTGTTGCTCGAGTATCAGCAGGGACGATGGGTTCGGCAGTTTTATTATTTGGTTCTTTACAGGAAGTTGCAATAATTAGAGAGAAAATTGGTACGAGTAATAATCTGTAGTTCATTTTGGTAGTTTTTAAATTTATGTAAAGCTAAAAAATATCAGGTTTTATTTAAAATGATAAACTTAATTTTAACTATTTCAGGAAATTTTTATCAAATTCGCTTTAAGATTTTACGAGCTCTGGCTTGATAACCAGCACTTTTGTTAGGTGCGCTTTGCACTAAAATATTTTTTAATTCTGGGTAAATCCATTTTTTGTCATTATCCTTTCCCAAATAATAAAGACACTGCATAGCGGGAACTTGGCAGGCAACTTTTTGTTCGGTGATTAGCCAATCAAAACTGCACTCGGTAATTATTTTCAGTTGTTCTTCGATTAAAATATTTGATACAATGCCGAAGGTTTTCATAAAATGATAATGGCAAAGCATTTCGCAAATTTTTGCAGAAGACCGTAGTGCCGAGTGGTTTTTAATATTGGGAAGTTGTTCAAAAAACAGCCTTTTGTACTTAAAAAAATATTTAGGTTTATACTGGCAGATAATTTCTATAACATAGGCAGACTGAACTAAAAGTTCGCTTTCCTCATTAAAACACCATTGCAAGGTTTCACGAACGTAGTGTGGTTTTTTGGTTATCCAAAAAGCAATTTCCAATCGCTTTTTGCTGCGACTATCAACCTCCATCAATTTTTCTTTTAAATCTTCGGGTAGCATAATCTTTATTTTAAAAGTTCAACAACCTTTGGAACACCGGTGGAAGCTTTTTCAGCAAAAACGATGATTCTTTTATTTTCTGAAATTGTAGGTTTTGGATCAACAAAATATATTTTCGCATCCTGTTTTGCATATTGTACCAAGCCTGCAGCTGGATAAACTTGCATCGAAGTTCCTACAATAATAATTGCGTCTGCTTTTTCTACCACTTCGGCTGCAACTTCAATCATTGGCACCATTTCGCCAAACCAGACTATATGCGGTCTCAATTGATGGTGGTGTTCGCAAAAATCGCCGAGATTCAAATCTTTTTTCCAATCAAAAACCAAATCTTCATCAAATGTGCTTCTTACTTTTAATAGCTCACCGTGAAGATGAATAACATTTGTGCTGCCCGCCCTTTCGTGCAGATCGTCTACATTTTGAGTAATAATAGTTAGATCGTGGGTTTTCTCAAGCTCTGCCAAAGCAATATGTGCGGCGTTTGGTTGCACGGTTAATAGTTGTCGTCGCCTCTGATTGTAAAAATCGAGCACTGCAGCGGGATTGCGCGCAAAACCTTCGGGCGAAGCAACCTCCATAACATCGTGGCCTTCCCACAAACCATCGCTATCTCTAAAAGTTTTAATTCCGCTTTCGGCGCTTACGCCAGCGCCTGTTAATACTGCAATTTTCATTTTCAAAATATTTAGTGACTAAGTTATTCAAAATTGCTCATTTCAGAAACAAACCATTAAACTAATAACTTTTATCTTAGCCGAGTGAAATCGAAATCGAAAAGGAAATCGATTTTTTCGAATAACTCAATAACTTACTCAACTTGGATTTAAAACTTTTAGAACATCTTAAAACCTACCTTACCGAAAACCGCAATACTCGTTTTCAAAAGGTACTTTCGGAGCGGACGCGTCATTTTACAGTAGTTACCGAAGATGTTTACCAACTTCACAATACCAGCGCCGTTATGCGTACCTGCGATGTTTTTGGTATTCAGGATCTGCATGTGGTGGAAGAAAAAGTGAGTAAGCGCATCGATAAAGAAATTGCGATGGGGGCACAAAAATGGGTCGATTTTAAAAGATACCATTCAATAAATGATTGCATAAAAACCTTGAAAAGTTCCGGTTACCAAATTATCGCAACAACGCCACACGAAAACTCTACAATGCTCCACGAGTTTGATGTTTCAAAAAAGAGTGCCTTTTTCTTCGGAAAAGAGAGCGATGGTTTGAGCGATACACTGATGAATGCAGCAGACGGTTTTTTGAAAATTCCAATGTATGGTTTCACTGAGAGTTTGAATATTTCGGTTTCCGCAGCAATTATTTTGCAAAGCGTGGTTTCAAAAATGAAACAGAGTGATGTAAACTGGCAACTTTCTGAAGAAGAAGTATTTGAAATTGAAATGGAGTGGATGAAGAAAACTATTAAGGCTTCTGATGAGATTATTGAGAGGTATAATCTTGAAAAATCCAAATGAAAAATTCAATGTTCAAAATTTAAAAATTATTATCTCAAATCTCAAATCTCACGTCACACATCTAAAATCTAATATCTAAATAAATGAAACTCGTCTTCGCCACCCATAACAAAAACAAATTTATAGAAGTAAAAGCCATGCTTCCGCACCACTTAGAATTACTAAGTCTGGACGATATTGGCTGCAATGAAGACATTGAAGAAACTGCAGACACTATCGAGGGGAACGCCATTCTGAAAGCAAACTATGTGCGCGATAATTATAAACTAGATTGCTTTGCAGATGATACTGGATTGGAAGTAAATTCGCTCAATAATGAACCCGGAGTTTACAGCGCGCGTTACGCGGGTGCATCAAACAATTCTGAAGAAAATATTAAAAAGTTACTGAAAAATCTACAAGGGAAAGAGGACAGAAGCGCACGTTTTAAAACAGCCATCGCGCTTTCTATGAACCATTCAGAAATTATGTTTTTAGGAATTTGTGAAGGTGAAATCACCAAAGATCTTCGCGGAGAATCTGGATTCGGCTACGACCCAATCTTCCAACCTAAAGGTTTTGAAACAACTTTCGCAGAAATGACGTTGCAGCAAAAAAGCGAAATAGGTCACCGTGGCAAGGCCATGCGACAGTTGATTGATTACCTCTCAAAATAAGTGGCAGTTGCAGTACAAAGTTAGAAACCCCAAAATTTTCTAATACGTTAATCCAAAAACAAATTTAAAGGCACTCGGGTTCCTAAATAAAAATGAAATCGACGTTGTTCGTCTACTATGTTATTTGCACCGTAAAGAACGCCGCCGTCAATACTCAATATTTCTCTAATTCTGTATTGTATTGCAAGTTTTACTAGACCATCTATTGCCTTATAGTTTATTGGTTCCACATCATTTACACCTTCAAAAGACGGTTTGTTCAAAATAAAACCAACGCCGATTCCCAAATTAAAATGCAAGTTTGAATTACCTATTTCTACCCCAACAGTTGGGATTAAATTAATGCTTTGAAAAGTATTATCGCCATAATTTGGAGAGGAGGTAGCCACATAAAAAAGATCTGCGGCATAGGAAAATGTATTCTCGGTATAATAAGCCGCATAACCCCCAAAGGCAATATGGCTGTTGCTTTCGGTGGTTGTTGTTCCATAATCTGTATTATTGTCACCCACAACAATTTTGCTTCTGTCCTCAAAAGTAAAGGCTGTACGGTGATACTGCACCAAAGGTCCAATTTCAAAAGTTTGGGAAATGGCCAAAAGAGAATTTAAAACAATCCCTAGCATTATTATACGCTTTATCATAATTACAATTTAAATGAATCGGTTTTTGTTCAAAAATAGAAATACTAAAGGTATTATTTAGATATTTTTTTAATGACTGAATATTGTCATTTAAATTGCCGATTTGATACAAGATTTTTTCAGTTTCAAAATAAATTGCCAACTATAACTGTTGAATGAAAACTTTACGTTACTTTTGCGCCCTTGAAAAATCTTAGGTCGAACGACATTAGATTTCAAAGAAAGTCCTCAGGGTGAGGAGTGTTATAGTGAAGCTGTCCGATTTTTTATATGTCCAGTCGCTTCCCGTTAGCACACATATAAAAAATAATATTATAAAAAATGACAGCATTTAAAGCACTCGGCTTAGAAGAGAATCTTCTAAAAGCCATCGCCGACTTGGGTTTTGAAACCCCATCAGAAGTACAGGCAAAAGCAATTCCAATTCTTTTAGATCGCGAAACCGATATGGTTTCACTAGCGCAAACAGGAACAGGTAAAACTGCAGCATTTGGTTTCCCAATGTTGCAAAAAATTGATGTAAACAGTCGTACAACTCAAGGTCTTATCCTTTCGCCAACACGCGAACTTTGTCTTCAGATTACAAATGAAATGATTGCTTATGGTAAATATATGCCAGGCCTTAACGTTACCGCTGTTTATGGTGGTGCGAGTATAACAGACCAAGCGCGTCAAATTAAAAGAGGCTCGCAAATAATTGTTGCCACTCCTGGTCGTATGAAAGATATGATTGGCCGTGGTTTGGTTGATATTTCAAAAATTGAATACTGCGTGCTTGATGAGGCCGATGAAATGCTCAACATGGGCTTTTATGAAGACATCACTGAAATTCTTTCACATTCGCCAAAAGATAAAAGCACCTGGCTTTTTAGCGCAACGATGCCGAAAGAAGTTTCTTCAATTGCGAAAAAATTTATGAATACGCCCGTTGAAATCACGGTTGGAACCAAAAACGTAGGTTCTGATCAAGTTTCACACGAGTATTATTTAGTGAATGCTCGCGACCGTTATAGCGCTTTAAAGCGTTTAGCAGATGCGAACCCAAATATATTCTCAGTAATTTTCTGTAGAACAAAACGCGATACTCAAAAAGTTGCTGAACTACTTATTGAAGATGGCTACAACGCAGCTGCACTACACGGCGATTTAAGCCAAGGTCAGCGCGATATGGTAATGAAATCTTTCCGTTCACGCCAAATACAGATGCTTGTTGCAACAGATGTTGCCGCACGTGGAATTGATGTAGACGATATTACACACGTAATAAACTACCAATTGCCAGACGAAACTGAAATCTATACGCACCGTAGTGGTCGTACAGGACGTGCAGGAAAGACTGGAGTTTCTATGGTAATCGTTTCGAAAAGTGAAGTGCGTAAAATACACACTATCGAAAAGATGATCCAAAAGAAATTCGTTTCTAAGGAAATTCCTTCAGGAATGGAAATCTGTGAAGTACAGATGTTTCATTTAGCAAACAACATTAAAGACACTGCAATAAATCCTGAGATAAACCCATACCTTCCAAATATAAACGAAGTATTGGAAGATTTTTCTAAAGAGGAACTTATTAAAAAAGTGTTTTCAGTAGAATTTACACGTTTCTTGAATTACTACAAGAATAGTAAAGATTTAAATATTTCTGGCGAACGCAACTTCTCAGATGAAGGTTCAAAAGATAGTACGCGTTATTTCTTAAACATCGGTAGCAAAGACGATTTTGATTGGATGAGTTTGAAGGATTTCCTTCGCGATTTACTTCAACTAGGAAAAGATGATGTTTATAAAGTTGATGTAAAAGACAGTTTCTCATTCTTTAATACTGATACAACACACCAAGAAGTGGTGATGGGTATTTTTAAAGACTTTAAACTCGAAGGAAGACAAATCAACATTGAAATTTCTAAAGATACCGGTCGTGGCGGCAGAAGCAGCGGCGGTGGCGGCGGCGGAAGAGACCGTAGCAAAAGAAGAGGCGAAAGAAGCGACCGAGGCGATAGAAGTGGAGACCGTGGTGATCGCGGAGACAGAGGAGACAGAAAAGGTGGCTTCAAAAAACGTAGCAGTGGTGCTAGTGGTGGAGACAAACCAGCTTTTAAAGGTAAAAGTCGCAGAAGTAGCGACCGTCCAGATAGCAAAGGAACTGGCGGCAGACGCAGAAGAAAAGAGTAAGAAGCTTATGAGTTTTTAAGTTTAGTTTTAAATATACTATTCGTTATTACTCTACGCATTCGCATTCAATCTCAAAAGATTAAACTTTCGTTCATCTTTTGAGTCTATATAAGTATATTTACGGGCCTTTTATAACGAGGCCCGTTTTTTGTTAAAACTTATGGCAACCTTCAATTTTCTGCAGGAATACATATTGGAAAACGAGCGTGTGCGGCTAATTCCGCTACACTATCACGATATGGATAAAATTCTGCATTTCTCAGAGAATGAGCCAGAAATTTGGAAGTATTCGCTGCAACCAGCAAATGGTTTGGAAAATTTAAAAATCTACATAGATTTGGCATTGCGCGGAAGAAAAGAGGAAGTAACATATCCTTTTCTAGTTTTCGACAAACGCACCCAACAAATTGCAGGAAGTACGCGTTTCTACGATTTTCAGAAAAACAACAACACAATTCAACTTGGCTACACTTGGTACGGCAATGCTTTTCAAGGCACCGGGCTAAACAAACAGTGCAAAATGCTAATGCTGGATTTTGCTTTTGAAAATCTTGAACTAGATCGTGTAGAATTTCGTGCAGATGCTAACAACGAACGCAGTATAGCCGCAATAAAAAGTATAGGTTGCACCGTAGAAGGAATTTTGCGCAGCAATTGTACCGCTCCCAATGGCAGAAGAGACAGTATTGTATTAAGTATTTTAAAAAACGAATGGTTCGGCGGGGTAAAAGAAACCTTGAAGGCTAAAATTGAAAAAGAATCAAACATATCGTTCCAATAAATTTTTCTGTATATTAAACATTTTATGAAAAAGTATATTCTCTTTATTGCCCTACTTGCAATTGCCGTAAATTCCTTTGCGCAAGATAATAATCTTATTAAAGGAACCGTAATGAACGATGCGGACGACAAGCTTATGGAAAACGTGAACATCGTAAATCTGAATCAGGTAAAAGGAACCACGACCAACGAAAAAGGAGAATTCGAAATTATGGCGGCAGTAAACGACACCCTGTTTTTCTCGTACCTTGGTTTTAAATCACTTCGCGTTCGCGTAACAAATGACTGGTTAAAATTTGGCGACATTAAAGTGAAGATGACTGAGCTTGGTATTGCGTTGGAAGAAGTCGTGATTAGACCTGTACAACTTACGGGTTATGTAGAAATTGACGCAAAATTAATACCTATTTACGACAATTACCGTTACCGAATTTCTGGGCTTAGTACCGGCTACGAAGGCGGAAGTAACCAACCTGGCGCAGTTAGCAAAGTTTTAAGTTCCATTTTCAATCCTGCAGATTTTCTTTATAATGTCTTCGGAAAACGACCGCGACAGATGAAAAAACTCCGCCAAATGAAGGAAGACGACGAAATTAGAAACCTTCTTCAAAGCAAGTTCGATCGTGAAACATTAATGGCCGTATTGCAACTAGAACGTGCAGACATTGATGAAATACTGAACAAATGCAGCTATTCTAAAGACTTTATTCGCACGGCAAACGATCTTCAAATTCTCGATGCAATTAGTGGTTGTTATGAAGAATACAAGATTTTGAATAGGGATAAATAGTAACTTTCTACTTTCTTTAACAAGATTCAATTTCATTAAAAGTATTTTTAATGAAAATTGATTCCATGAAAGAAATTATTACTATCCAGCGCAATTTCTTCAACACGCACAAAACTAAAAATCTACACTTTAGAAGAGCGCAACTCAAAACCCTTCAACAGGCTTTGGAGCAAAATGAAGATTTGCTGCACGAAGCCATTTACAAAGACTTCAAAAAGTCAGTATTCGATAATTATTCCACAGAAATTTCGCTTCTTTATAAAGACATTAAAGAAGCCAGAAGCAATATTTTTAAATGGGCAGCTAAGAAAAAGGTTCCTACAGGAATTCTAAATTTTCCTGCTTCCAGCTATATTATTCCAGAACCATTGGGCGTTTGCTTAGTTATAGGCGCGTGGAATTATCCGTACCAACTTTCTTTCGCCCCAGTAATTGCGGCAATAGCTGCTGGAAATACAGTAGTTTTAAAACCTAGTGAACTACCAACGCACACTGCAGCTGCAATGGCTAAAATTGTAAAGGAAAATTTCGACCCAGCTTTTTTCACTGTGGTTGAAGGTGGCGTAGCAGAAACCCAAGAACTATTAAAGCAAAAATTCGACAAGATATTTTTCACGGGAAGCACTAAAGTAGGCAAGATAGTCTACAAAGCTGCCGCCGAAAACTTAACTCCCGTAACTTTAGAACTCGGCGGAAAAAGCCCAGCAATAGTAACGGAAAGCTGCAATTTAAAAGTTTCAGTAAAACGAATTGTTTGGGGAAAATTTCTAAATGCAGGGCAAACATGTATTGCACCAGATTATGTTTTGGTTCATAAAAGTATTGAGAAGGAATTTCTTGAACAAACGAAGCAAGAAATTAAAAGTCAGCATTTTGCATTTGAAAATGATAATTATCTTCAAATTATAAACGACGCTAATTTTGAGCGGCTCACCAAAATGCTTCAGCCGGAAAAAATTTATTTCGGCGGCGAAACAAATGCGCAATCTCGTTACATTCAGCCTACAATAATGCAAAATGTAAGGATGGACGATGCGGTTATGCAGGAAGAAATCTTCGGCCCAATCCTTCCGATTCTCACTTATGAAACTATTGAAGATGCTATCGCCATTGTAAACAGCCTTCCCAAACCTTTATCGTGCTATCTTTTCACTAAAAGCAGTTCTATAAAAAAGAAAATTTTAAAAGAAATCTCTTTTGGTGGTGGCGCCATTAACGAAACTGTGATGCATATTACTAACTCCAACTTACCTTTTGGTGGGGTAGGAAATAGTGGTATTGGCAACTACCACGGCGAGGCAGGTTTCAAAACTTTTACACATTACAAAAGCGTGATGGATAAACCAACTTGGCTTGATCCATCCATTCGTTATTCTCCGCATACCCCTTTTAGATTGAAGTTGATGCGCTGGTTTTTGAAGTTTTAAATGTGAAATTCATTTTTTAAGCAAAAGCTATCTTTTTAAATTTCACTAACTTACCGAGCAGAATCACAAACCCACTACCAATGAAAAAGTTTTACATATTTCTATTAATCCTCAGCACACAATTCGCTTTCGCTCAAATACGTTTTCAAAATATCCCTGAAAACGCAGTATATCCCGAGAGTTTAGCAGTTGAAACAATTACTGCAAACATAGCCTATCAAGGTTATGAAGAAACCCAAGCTTATTTTGGCCAAGGTGAATATGAAATCTATTTAGATAATGTTGATGGCATTTTAGATAATCCCATTATTGTATTGGATGGCTTCGATCCGGGTGACGGTCGAGATATTCCTGGCCTTTATGCGAGCTTAAGTTTTGGTGGACAAAACATGGCAGACATTTTACGAAATGAGGGTTATGATATTGTAATTCTAAACGCTCCGGTTTATACCACTGATGGTAAAACCATTGACGGCGGCGGTGATTATATTCTGCGTAACGCCATGGTTCTAGTTGCTATGATTGAGCAATTAAATGCAGACAAAGTTGGCGATAACGAACTCGTAGTACTTGGCCCAAGTATGGGTGGGCTGATTGCGCGCTATGCGCTTTCGTATATGGAAAGCAATAGCCTCGACCCTGAAACAAGACTTTATATTTCGTTTGATTCGCCACATCGCGGCGCAAATATTCCGATAAGTGTTCAGTATTTGATAAACTATTTTGCAGAACAAGTGGGTGATCCCACCGCACAACAGGTTGTTGACCAATTATTAAATTCGCCAGCTGCTAAAGAAATGCTTACAGATCATTTGCTTGGCCATCTTTTGGCGGGATCCACTTATGAGCAGGACCCAACAAAAGTATTGCCCTTGGGAGCTCCCGGTTTTAGAAATGAATTTCAGGCTGAACTCGATGCACTTGGTTTCCCCAGTTCCGTAAGAAATGTAACAATGATTAACGGCAGCGGAAATGGTACTACTACTGCTAGCCCCGGTATCACGATTGTTGATACCAACCTCGAAATAGATGCTTTTACAGATGTAGATGTTGCGCTTAAATTTACGCCATTGGCAAATCAGACCAACACGGTTACCGATGTTACTGTAAACTTTTTTGGCGCTCCAGTTGACACTTACCAAACAACGTCGCGGGCACCAACTAATACAGATGGTGTGGACAGCGCACCAGGTGGGACGGGTAGCATCAGCGATGCCCTTGGCGATGGTGGCGGCAACCCAGTGCTGATAGATTTTATTGACGCACTGCAACAAGATTTATATTCTTTTATACCTACAATGAGTTCTTTGGCGATTGATAATCCAGATTGGTTTGCAATTCCAAATTTAAGCGATTCACCTTTTGTGAATTTTTACATTCCCACCGAAAATGAAGACCACGTAACCGTAACTGCGGCAAGTGCCCAATTTGCTTTAGACGAAATACGAAATGGTGTATTATCGGTTGGCGAAAATCAATTTATCAATCAATTTATTCTTGCGCAAAACCCTGTTGAAAAAACTATCAATATTGTAATTCCGAATAACACTTCAGCAAAAAATCTAACAACCACGGTTTTCAGTATTACTGGGCAAAAACTTATGCAAAATACTTGGGCGAACGCAAGCGGAAAAATAACTTGGAATCATAATCTATCTCAAGGAATTTATTTGTTGAAACTGGAAGAAGGTACTTTTGTGCAAACCATAAAAATGATCGTTGAGTAATCAGTTTTAATTTATGAAGAAATATTTTTTAGCCGCGGCTATTGGTTTCGGGCTTCTATCGTGTGCTCCAAAAAAACAGAATGTTATTGCGATTGATGTGTTATTAATCCCTTCGGAAGAAATGAATGTGCAGGCGCTTCAGCTTAATTCACTTATTAAAAACAACAATCCTGAAACAATTAGGCTGGACGAAAAGCATGTGCCGCATATTACATTATTGCAGTGTTTTATAAATGAAAGCGATTTGTCGAAAGTGAATACAGCTTTGGAAGGTTTGTTTGAAAATATTAAAGATGACAGTTTAAAGGCAGAAAGTCTTTTTTATTACGAAGACAAAGCAGAAAGTTTTTCGATGATTCGCGTTGAAAATTCAGCGCCATTGATGGAAATTCACAAAAAAACAATCGAACTTTTAAAACCTTTTAATGTAAGTAACGGCACCGAAAAATCGTTTGTACAAAACCCTGATGGCAGTTCGATAAGTGAATCTACCGTAGAATATGTTCCAAATTTTGTGGAGAAATACAGTTATGAAAATTTTGACCCACACATAAGTCTTGGGGTGGCGCAAACAATACTTTTAGACAGCTTAGCACAAAATGTTTTCAAAGCGATACAATTTAAAGCAGCTTCTATGAGCGTATACCAATTAGGCGATCACGGTACGGCGCAGAAATTACTTTGGACTTCGAAATGATCATTATTCCACATTTTTCATAAAAAAAGCACGTGATAAAACTCACGTGCTTTTTTGGTATTTATGTAATCTTACTTTTTAAATTTTTTCGAGTGCTGCTTTAATAAAAGTGTCACCTTTCAAAATTTCGAAGGTTTTATTTTTTGCAACTGAATCTTCCAGCGAGCCCACTAATGTTTCAGCTACATCGCGACGGGAAATTTCACCGCTTTTATTGAGTTTATCGGCTATTTCAATTTTTCCGTTTCCATCGTCATTTGTCAGAGCACCGGGACGTACAATCGTGTATTCCATACCTAATTGTTTCAGATGTTCGTCTGCGTTGTGTTTGGCCTTTAAATAATCTTTTAAATCTGAAGCTTCTTCGGGATTATCAGCTCCCATAGAGCTTAGCATTACAAATTTCTTTACTCCGTATTTTTTAGATGCATCCATTAGCTTTTTTGCACCGTCCTGATCTACTTCTTTAACTTTGTTTCCGCCTGAGCCAGCTGCAAAGATTACGCGATCTATGCCTTTTGTTGTTTGGCTTACATCTTTTTCAAGATCTGCAAGAATAGTTTTTACACCTTCATTTTTGAAATGCGAAACTTGTTCTTCATTTCGAACCATTGCAACAGGTTCATATTTATCAGAATTCTTTAAAATTGAAATTATCTTTTTCCCCGTGGTACCGTTGGCACCTGCTACTAATATTTTTTCCATAGCTACAATATATAGCTAGATTAACGCGTAGTTATAATATTTCACATTCTTTAACCCTTAAAAAGCCATCTTTTATAGCTTTGTTAACTTACTACAGCCTTGAAGCAATTAAATCTTGGTCGGCGTTTTCCTCAAAATCTGCTAAACCCAAAGTATTCAGAAAATCATTTGTAAAAACTTTCGCCATTTCTTTGGATAAAAAACTGCTTCGATGCTCTTTCCAAACTTTTACATTAGTACCGTACATTTTCGTTGCCAGTCCGGGAAATGCCCAATTTGCATTTTTCCCCCAATGTAAAGTGAAAGGGATATTGTTTTTTTGAAGAGTTTCGATAATTCGTTTTCCATAATTTTCGAGACTCATAAGATTGCCAGATTCGGTCCAAAGCACGCCGTCTATTTCTAGCATACACGTAATAGGAAATCTAGAAAAGGCCAACGTGGCATCAGATTTTTTCACAAAACGCATCGCAAAAATTCCGGGTATTGGCCCCTCTTTTTTAGTCATCGCGCTAACAACCTCCAACGCTTTCGCACTATCTTTAATATCTACGCCTACGGAACACGCGAAGGCGGGGCCTTGATAGGCAGCATCCCAAAAAGTTTCGTATAAAGTTCCAATGGTTTCTTCGTCGACTGCTGGAAGAATTGTTTTCTCCAGTCTTTTTATAAACCACGGAATACTTGCGGGAAAGCTTTCACTTATTTTTATCAATAGATAAATCAAATCTCGATAGATAGATTGCTGTATTTTTGTAAACGGATCGGGATAGGGTAATTTATAAGGTTTTTTATACATTACTTCCACCACATATTTACTTTCATCGGTGTATGGATTCATAAAAACCTTGTAATGATAAGGGCGCAAAGGCTTTCCGGCTGCATCAACTTCGCCATTAATTTTAAAAGTAGAATTTTTAAAATCCATTGTTCTCGCCAGCTCCAAGGCTACATTTTTATCTATTTTACGCACATATCTTTTTAATAGAAAAATATTTTCGGCTTCAAGCAGCACGCCGTGTATAAAGCCGAAGGAGCCCAATCCCACCAAGGCTGCGTTAAATAAATCATCATTGCGAATTACTTTTGAGTTTAATTTTTGCGCAAAAGCATTGTTAAGACCTGGCTTGGTGTGCCGTTCCAAATAAATATTGTCTTCTGGCTTTGGTCCGATTATTAAATTGAGCCCAACCACGTAATCTTGTACAGACCCAACATCTAAAGCTGAACCGTGAACCCCTGTTGATATACAGCCAACAATTGTCTGCCCATTACTGGCGCCAGTAGTTTTTAGCGATTTACCGTGTTCTTCCAGCTTTTGGGAAATTTCTTTAATTGTATTTCCGCATTCAAAGAAATATAGATTTTCCGCATCAAAAGGAGATTGAGGATGCAAGTCTGTAGGGAAAATATTAATGTCTAAATTCATTAAATTGTTTTGGTGCACACGGTCTTTTTGATGTGCAATGCTAGACATAGACCAGCGCGATCCGTAGGCTCTAAACCCTTCGTTGTTATCGCTGCTATCTTTCAGAAGCCTTTGTATTTCAAGGGCAACATCGTTGTAACGATCTATTGTGGACGGCATGTTCGCCTTCCCTTCAAGCCTAGTTATATAGAGTTTCTTTAATGGGAAGGGTCCATTTTTATGAAGTGTATCCCATTCGGTTTTATTGAAAACGGTAGTTGTAGCCATAGTTTTAATTTTCAGGTTTCATACATACATATTTAAGCTTCACTTTGCGTTTGTTGCCGAAAGAAACAAGGAAAAGTAGGCTGCCGCTGAAGGTGTTTTTATATTCAACCGAAAACAATTTTCCGGTTTCACATTTATCCTTTAAAACACGGAAAGTAATATCGTCTGTAGTTATTCCAGCTTTTATAACGGTATCCAGCTCAAACACCATTTTATCTCTGTACCAATCATCTCGCGTCATTTCATCCGGCGGCATGGGAGCTCCTTTAGTGCTTACAATTCGAACCGAATAACAGGATGTTAAAAGGCAAAAAGTAAAAACGAGCAATAGCATTTTCACTGAAATTTTACATAATGGTTCCATACAGTAACTATTAAAAGATTAAAATTGGGGAGGGGATAGCTTTATTATGCTGAATGAGTGGCGTTTATAAAATTATGATTTTTTTCTGAAAGCATCGCCTTTTACAATCCTTATTTTGAAATAGCTATTCTGTATTAGAGCAGATTTAAAAACTTTCGTAATATAAATTGTGCTCCTTTAAGTCTGCGTATATTTGTACAACATCATTATTTAGAAAAAAATGGACTACACTGCAAAAATGCTGCGTGACGACGCATTAAAAGGAAAAACAATAGTAGTAACTGGCGGCGGAAGCGGCCTTGGTAAAGCAATGACGACCTACTTTTTAGAATTGGGCGCCAATGTGGTTATTACTTCGCGAAATATAGAAAAACTACAATCCGTAAAAAAAGAACTTGAAGAATCTACCGGCGGAAAAGTATTGCCCGTGCAATGCGATGTTCGTAATTATGACGAAGTAGAAGCAATGGTTGAAGCTTCGGTAAAAGAATTTGGTAGCGTTGATGTTCTTTTGAATAACGCTGCAGGCAACTTTATTTCACCAACCGAAAGACTTTCTGCAAATGCTTTCGACACTATAATCGACATTGTTTTAAAAGGAACAAAAAACTGTACACTCGCTTTCGGAAAACATTGGATAGATAAAAAAGAAATCAATAAAACCGTTTTAAATATTGTTACAACTTATGCTTTTACAGGCTCAGCTTATGTTGTGCCAAGTGCAACGGCAAAAGCTGGCGTGTTGGCAATGACGCGCTCTTTGGCGGTAGAATGGGCAAAATACGGCATTCGTTTTAATGCGATTGCTCCGGGTCCATTCCCAACAAAAGGAGCTTGGGACAGATTACTTCCGGGCGATTTAAAAGAAAAATTCGATCCTGCTAAAAAAGTACCGGTAAAACGTGTTGGCGAACACCAAGAATTGGCTAATCTCGCCGCTTATTTAGTTTCAGACTTTTCAGCATACATTAACGGCGAAGTAGTAGTTATTGACGGTGGCGAATGGTTAAAAGGCGCAGGCCAAATGAATCAGCTGGAAGAAGTACCTCAAAAAATGTGGGATATGCTTGAAGAAATGATTCGTTCACAAAAATCCAAGTAAAAAACTCCAAATAAAACTAAAAATGGTTCCTCCCCTTTTTTTTAAGGGGAGGTGTCAAAATAATAGGTTTCTGCATTTGCCAGAAACCTAATTATTTTGAAGGAGGGGTTCCTGTTAACAAAAATGATTTTCTATCCTCATAATTAATTGTACTTTTATCTGCTAAAATCTCAAGCAAATTAATGGGTAAAATAATTGCAATTGCAAACCAAAAAGGAGGCGTAGGCAAGACCACGACCTCAGTAAATTTAGCAGCCTCTTTAGGCGTTCTTGAGAAAAAAGTACTGCTCATAGACGCAGATCCGCAGGCAAATGCTACCTCGGGATTGGGTGTAGATGTAGAAGGCGTTGAAATTGGCACATACCAATTACTTGAGCACAGTGCTACTGCAAAGGATGCTATAATTTCCACAAATTCACCAAACCTAGATTTAATACCATCGCACATAGATTTGGTGGCTATTGAAATTGAATTGGTAGATGTAGAAAACCGCGAATATATGCTGAAAAAGGCCATTGAAGACCTAAAAGCAGATTATGATTATATACTTATAGATTGCGCCCCATCATTGGGTTTATTAACACTGAATGCATTAACGGCAGCAGATTCTGTAATTATCCCAATTCAATGTGAATACTTTGCTTTGGAAGGTCTTGGAAAGCTTTTAAATACGATTAAAAGCGTTCAGAAAATCCACAATCCAAACCTAGATATTGAAGGCTTGTTGCTAACAATGTACGATCAGCGTTTACGCCTTTCAAACCAAGTTGTTGATGAGGTTAAAAAGCATTTTGATGAAATGGTTTTTGAAACAATCATTCAACGCAATGTACGTTTAAGTGAAGCGCCCAGTTATGGCGAAAGCATTATTAGTTACGATGCTTCCAGCAAAGGAGCCGATAATTATTTAAGCCTTGCGCACGAATTAATTAAGAAAAACGAAAAAGAATAAATGGCGAAAGCGACCAAAAAACAAGCCTTAGGCCGCGGACTTTCAGCTTTGTTGAAAGACCCGTCCAATGATATAAAATCTGTAGCAGACAAAAATGCCGACAAAGTTGTTGGGAGTATTGTCGAGCTAGATTTGGGAAGTATTGAAGTAAACCCTTTTCAGCCGCGAACCAGTTTTAATGAAGAATCGCTTCGCGAATTGGCTTCGTCTATTAGAGAACTTGGCGTAATTCAGCCAATAACGGTTCGTAAATTAGATTTCAATAAATACCAATTAGTAAGTGGGGAACGTCGTTTCCGTGCTTCAAAATTGGTGGGTTTAGAAACCATTCCAGCATACATTCGTATTGCAAATGACCAAGAGTCTTTAGAAATGGCTTTGGTTGAAAATATTCAGAGGCAAGATTTAGATCCTATTGAAATTGCACTTTCGTACCAACGATTAATTGAAGAAATTAGCGTTACTCAGGAAGAACTGAGCGACAGAGTAGGGAAGAACCGTTCCACAATCGCTAACTATCTGCGTTTGCTGAAATTAGATCCTATTATCCAAACCGGAATGCGCGATGGTTTCATTACAATGGGGCACGGTAGAGCGTTGATAAATGTTGACGATTTAAGCGATCAGCTTGATATTTACGAAAAGATTTTAAGTCAGAATCTCTCTGTTCGCGACACAGAAGCTTTGGTTCGAAATTTTAAAAATCCCAATCAAAAAGCGGCTCCACAGAAACCGGCAGCTCCAACTTTCGCCAAAAAAGCAAAAAAAGAGTTAACAGATCTTTTTGAAACTTCAGTTGATGTAAAGGTTACAAAATCTGGTAAAGGTCAATTGGTTGTTCCTTTTAAAAGTCAAGAAGACTTCGAACGTATTTTGAAGCTCATAAAAAGTGAAAAGTAATTTCCTATATATTTTATTTCTAATCTTCGCTACATCAATGTTTGCGCAGACTCCTGATTCTTTGACTGTAAAAAAGGAAGAAAGGGTAATTGTTGTAAACGATACTATTTTGCCACAGGAAGAATACCAGCCACTGGCTCCGGCCAAAGCTGCATTTTATTCTGCCGTGTTGCCAGGACTGGGGCAGGCTTACAATAAAAAATACTGGAAAATTCCAGTTATTTATGCCGGAATGGCAACAGGAGTTTATTTTTATAAGCAACAAGATGATGAATACCAACGCTTCAGAAATGCTTATAAACGCAGACTTGCGGGTTTTAGCGATGATGAATTTCAAGGAATATCAGACGACCGTTTGATAAACGCTCAAAAATCTGCACAAAAAAACAAAGGCCTTAGCGTAATTGTAACTGTTGTATTTTATTTGTTGAACGTTGTAGATGCCAATGTAGATGCGCATCTTAAACAATATGAAGTGAGTGAAGATCTATCGTTCGAGCCTAATTTTGATTACAATCAATTTACGGCAAAACCGCAGTATGGAATGTCGTTAACCTATCGTTTCAAATAAATTTACTATGAAAATAGCACTCTTAGGTTATGGGAAAATGGGTAAAATCATTGAAAAGATAGCTTTGGAAAAAGGTCATGAAATTGTTTTTAAAAGCAGCAGCAATTCTTCCGAAGGAAATCTTGAAGATGCAGAGGTTGCTATTGAATTTTCTTCTCCAGAGGCTGCCATTGCAAATATTTCAAAGGCATTTGAAGCCGGTATTCCGATAATTTCGGGCACTACTGGTTGGCTGGACAGTTATGATGAAATGGTAAATTTATGTGAAAAGCGTAACGGAAGTTTCATTTATGCGTCCAACTTCAGTGTTGGAGTAAATCTCTTTTTCAGTATAAATGAATACGCTGCAAAGTTGATGGCACCTTGGAAGGAATACAATGTTTCGGTAGAGGAAATTCATCACCTTGAAAAGAAGGATGCGCCAAGCGGGACAGCAATTACTATTGCTGAAGGAATTTTAAAATACAGTGATAAAAAGGATTGGAAACTAAATACTTCAGATAAAAATAGTTTGAAGATATCCGCTAAAAGAGAAAAGGACGTAAAAGGAACACATGTAGTTTCGTATGATTCTGAGATAGACGCTATATCGTTTAAACACGAAGCACACAGTCGCGAAGGTTTTGCAAAAGGTGCTATTTTAGCCGCAGAATTTTTAAAGGATAATAAAGGTGTTTTTACGATGAAAGATGTTTTGGGAATTTAAACGTAAACATCAATAAAGAATAAAAAATAGTAATAAAGAATAAAACGATGAGTTGGACAGAATGGTTTATATTTTTTTTGATAGTTCAGGTAATCCATTTTGCTGGAACATGGAAGTTATATCAAATAGCAGGTAGAAAAGCTTGGGAGGCCGCTGTGCCAGTTTACAATTCGGTGGTTTTAATGAAGATTATTAATCGTCCGTGGTGGTGGACGATTTTACTTTTTGTTCCAATTGTAAACTTAATTATGTTTCCAGTTGTATGGGTGGAAACATTGCGCAGTTTTGGTCGCAATTCTACAACCGATACTATTTTGGGGATTGTAACTTTTGGCCTTTATATTTATTACATCAACTACACACAAAAGGTTACGTATATAGCAGATAGGAGCCTAAAGCCCCGCACTTCTACTGGCGAGTGGGTTAGTTCTATTCTTTTTGCCGTGGTTGCTGCAACCATTGTGCATACGTATTTTATGCAGCCTTTTACCATTCCAACTTCTTCGTTGGAAAAAACACTTTTGGTTGGCGATTTCCTTTTTGTGAGCAAATTCCACTACGGGGCTCGCACGCCTATGACCCCTGTATCGTTTCCTATGGTTCACGATACTATTCCTGTGGTTCATAAAAAATCTTATCTGCCAGAGCCTCAAATACCATATTTCAGAATTCCAGGTTTTCAAGATATAAAGCATAATGATATTGTAGTTTTCAACTGGCCTGTAGATACGGTGAATGCTTTTCAGCAGTACGGCGATGGTAAATATTATTATAAACCAATCGACAAAAAATCTAATTATGTTAAGCGTTGTGTTGGGCTTCCGGGCGATTCATTGGAAGTACGCGATGGCTATGTATATATAAACGGAAAAAAGAATGAGTTGCCAGATAGAGCGCGACTTCAATTTTCTTATGACGTTCAAGTAAGCGGCCAGCTAAATCCTGAAATGTTGCATAATCGTTATGACATTACCGACCGTTATGGTTTTGGAAACAACACATATCGTTTTGGTGCAATCTCGGACGAATCTTTGAATATGCTGAAAAATAACCCAAATGTGGTTAGTGTTTCTCGTCTTAGAAGTGAAAAAGGTGAATGGAACGAAGGTATTTTTCCAAACAATCAAAATTATCCTTGGAATAACGATTTCTTCGGACCTATGTATATTCCGAAGAAAGGCGCAACAGTTGCCATCACTCCCGAAACATTGCCACTGTACAAACGCGTAATTGAAGTTTACGAAGGAAGTGAGATTGGCATAGAAAACAAAATCACCCAATCTGGAACTGAAATTTTATTGAACGGAAAAGCTATTACAGATTATACTTTTAAAATGGATTACTACTGGATGATGGGGGATAACCGCAACAACAGTGAAGATGCTCGTACTTGGGGTTTTGTGCCTTTTAACCACGTGGTAGGGAAACCTGTTTTTGTGTGGATGAGCTGGGATGGAATCAATAAAAGAGTACGTTGGGAACGCCTTTTCACAACCGTTGGTGGTAGCGGAAAACCAGTTTCATATTTAATGTATTTTGTAATTGTTTTAATAGGTTGGTTCGCTTTTGATTTTTTCAGAAAAAAGAAAAAAGGAACTAAAAAGTAAAAGCCCTGTCTGTTCGAGCGCAGTCGAGAACTATTAGCGCAGTCGAAACTAATTAGGTTTCGACTGCGCTAAACCGGACAATTTATGTTCGATTATTCAGGAATTAATCTAAATATTCCTTGCCCTTCTACAGCTATATAAATTAACCCATCGGGACCTATTTTTACATTGCGTACGCGACCTATATCTTGCGCGATTTTTTCACGGTTTATTACTTTTTCACCATCAAGGGTAAGCAATTCCACATAAGCAAATTTCAACGAGCCCACTAATAACTTGCCTTTCCATTGTGGGTATTTATCGCCTGTTACAAACGCCATCCCACAAGGTGCAATTGATGGAACCCAATAATAAACAGGTGGCTCAATTCCTTCTTTTGTAGTTTCATCAGTAATTTTTGTACCGCTGTAATTTACTCCATAAGTAACCGTCATCCAGCCGTAATTAGCGCCTTTTTTAACGATGTTTATTTCGTCGCCTCCTTTTGGTCCGTGCTCGTGCATCCAGATTTTCCCGGTTTCGGGATGTTTCGCCATGCCTTGTGGATTTCGGTTTCCGTAGGTGTAAATTGCTTTTTTAGCATTTGGTTCGTTGTAAAAAGGATTGTCTGTTGGGATGCTGCCGTCATCATTCAACCTGTAAATCTTTCCGCCATCACGTGTTATATCTTGCGGATTTACTTCTCGTTCGCCACGTTCGCCGACTGAGAAATACACAAATCCATCATTATCAAATTCTATCCGTGACCCAAAATGTTGCCCAGCAGTAGTATTGGGTGTCGCTTTATAAAGTGTTTCAATATTTATAAGCGAATTGCCTTCTAATTTACACCGCATTAAAGCTGTGTGGCCACCATTACCCGGACCTTCTTCTGAAGCATACGTAATATAAATCCACCCATTTACTTTATAGTTGGGATGCAATTCAATATCGAGTAAACCACCTTGTCCACTATTGTAAACCTTTGGTACGTTTGCTATCGCGGTCTTTTCGCCATTTTTAAAATGAATTAATCTACCTTCTTTTTCCGTAATGAGTATGCTGCCATCGGGAAGCCAAGTCATTCCCCATGGGTTATTGAGGTCTTTAACTACTTCTTCAATTTTATAGGTTTGCGGCTCTGTTTTTAGTGCTACATCGCTTTTCTTTTTCTGCTGAGCACAGGAAGTGAAAAAAACAAAAACGGTGGCCAAAAAAATATACTTTTTCATATCTATTCATTTTATCTAAAGATATTAAAGCTAAAAGATATTTTCAAAAAATCATTTCTAATTCCGCCGTTTAAAATACGTCACGTAAAAATCCTTTGAAGTTTGAAAAATTATTGTAACTTTTTAAACTCCTCAAAATAGAATTCCCCTTTATTTAATTAGCTCATTTTCAGAAGAATACACTTTTAGTAGTGCTTCAATCAGTCTGCAACTATTTATTTAAGTTGCTGTTTTTAAGCGATATATGCTTGATGTGTGATTTTTAAATTAAATAAATGAATCAATTTTTTCAAATAACCTAATACCCAATAATATGGATCCAATTAAAAAACTGGTGGTTTATGGCAAAAAGGAAACCGATGATGAAGGAGCTGTAGTTTATAATTTACAGGCAAGCAATAGAGATGTTTCTAACCAACACGAAATACATCTGGAGGCTAATGATAAGTTGCTGGAGTTAGTTCTTGACGATGGCACCACTTGGATGTGCGATGCCTCCACGATGCACGAAGTATTTCCTGAGCTCGATCCAGCATTGAAACCGCCCGGAAGTCGCGATTTACATTCAGATGTTTTTGTACTGCCACATTCTGTGGAAGCGCCTTCAACAGAAAGGGGAATAATAGGAAAAATTGCACTAAAACTTTTGAAAGTTTTAGCAAAAAAAACCATAAGCAAAGGCGTGGCAGATCTTTCAAAAAAACTGGAAGACAAACATTTGCAAAATGAAATTGACCCTACCGTAATTCCAAAAGACTTTCTGGCTACTGGAGCGGCTTTATTTACTGTAGATTCAAATTTTAAATTCGGAACCTTTGACGGTAAAGCTTCTAGCAGTCCGTTTTTTCTATTTATACACGGTACAAATTCAGACACATTTGGGGCCTTTCAAGATTTAAAAGCTACTCCCGTTTGGAGCACGCTTCACCAACTTTACGGTAAAAATGTACTCGCATTTCAGCACAGAACACTTACTGAAAGTCCGTTGGAGAATGTTGTGAAACTCGCTCAAATGCTCCCCGATAATTCTGTGGTGCATATGCTCACCCATTCTAGAGGAGGAATTGTAGGCGACATTTTAAATAAATACAGTAATAGTAACGACGAAACTTCCATTGGGTTTAATAATCGCCACATTGCGTTACTTGAAAAGGAAGGCGACAGGCAAGCTGATATTGATAATATAGAAGCACTTAATAAAATATTTAAGGATAAAAAGATTACCGTTGCCAAGTTTATTAGGGTAGGCTGTCCCGCGGCAGGAACCAAATTGGCTTCAAAAAGATTAGATCATATTCTAAACGTATTCTTCAATTTATTGAATGTTGTAGGAGGTGCATTTGGAGATATTCTGAAAGAACTCCTCTCAGCAGCCGTAGAAAGTAAAGACGATATAAACGTACTTCCGGGCTTGGAGGCGCAAAGACCAGAATCGCCCTTTATAAAAATCTTGAACGATCCCGCCCCAGAATCTGCTATTGACGGTAAGCCGTTGGCAATTATTTCGGGGAACGGAAGAGTAAGTTTTTCAGGACAGGGACTTTTTGTAATCTTAGGAAAATTGTTCTATTGGCAGCGTAATGATTTGGTTGTGAATACAGATTCCATGTATTTGGGTGCAAAACGCAAAAACAATATTCAGTATTTCTTTGACCAAGGTGCAGAGGTAAATCACGTAAAATATTTTATAAATGATAAAACGCGGGAAGCGATAGAGCTAGTGCTTAAAACTGCCGAAGGTCAATTGATACCCGGCTTTAAATCTATACCACAAAATCAAATCCCAGGCAGCGATAGAGCACTTTTGGAATGTGGCGAATTGTATCCTTCCGAATTGCCACCTTCAGGCTTAAAGCCTATCGTGATTATGCTTCCCGGAATTATGGGTTCCAACCTTTCACAAAAAGACAAGGAAATATGGCTTCATTACGGCCGTATTCTTTCCGGTGGATTGATAAATCTTGGGTATTCCAATGTTAACAAGATTGTGGCAGATTCTGTTGTAAAAACTTCGTATTACAAACTTTATAAATGGTTATCTGCTAAATATGATGTAGTTGTTTATCCTTTTGATTGGCGCAAACCATTGCCTGAATGTGCGAGTGAATTCAATACAAAAATTAAAAGTTTGCTTAAAATTGGGCAACCTATAAAAATTATTGGACACTCCATGGGTGGACTTTTGGTGCGCGATTTTATTCTGAATCACGATGATACTTGGCAAGATTTAAAAGCTTCAAAAGGTTTTAGAATACTCTATTTGGGATCGCCTCTTGGTGGTTCATTTAGAATTCCTACTGTTTTGTTTGGGGAAGACGCCATTATTAAAAAGCTGAGCAAATTAGATCTTTTCCATACTAAAGAAGGACTGCTTAAAATGTTCTCTAAACTTCCGGGGCTATTGGCTTTGTTGCCTTTAACTACTGATGCTAAGAATGATTTTGCGAAAATGGAAACTTGGGAAAATATGCGGAAATACTTCGGAAAACCAGATTGGCCACTTCCGCTTAAATCAGATTTAGAATATTTCAAAAATTACCGCGATAATATATTGAAGAAAAGGGACGAAATAGATTATTCAAGTATGGTATATATTGCTGGAAAAGATAAAATGACTCCTTGTGGTTATTACCTTGATGAAATTCCTCCGAAAAAACAACTCTATTTCCTTTACACCAGTGAAGGCGATCAAAGTGTAACTTGGGCATTGGGCATACCAAAACAGCTTGTTGAAAGCAATGACGTTTATTATTCAACTGTTACTCACGGTGCACTGGCTAACGAACCCGATATGTTTAATGCCATAGAAGAAATACTTTCAACAGGGCAAACAAAATTACTTCGTAATACAAAACCACTTTTACGTGGCGAAGAAAAAATATTTAGAGCAGAACCAGACATTGATTTTGACCTTTCAGAAACTGGATTAGAAAGAACAATCCTAGGACTTGACGAAGAAACAGAAGCAGTTAGCAGCCAAATTCCGGTAACGGTAAGCGTAAGTAATGGCGATTTATTGTACTCTTCATACCCAATTATAGCCGGTCATTTTTTAAATGATGGAGTACTTTATGCCGAAAGGTCCATAGATAATTATCTCGCCGGTAGCCTAACTTCCAAACATAGATTGGGACTTTATCCGGGTGAAATTGGCACCAATGCAGTTTTCCACAAGATGGAAGGTAGCGATCTTGAAGGTGCCATTATAGTTGGGCTGGGAGAGCCAGACCAACTAACCTCTTTTCAATTGTCGAAATCTGTAGAGCAAGGAGTATTAAATTATTTGCTTAGCATTCGTGGTGCGGCAATTCCTAAAAAAGGGATTGGCGTTTCCTCTTTAATTGTGGCCACTGGTTATGGAGGGCTTTCTGTTGAAGGTTCTCTTAAAGCCATTATTGACGGGGTAAACCGTGCAAACGACAAAGTAAAAATGTTGTCTGATGAAGGGTATAGAACCGTTCAAAATATTGAAATTATTGAACTTTACGCAGACAGAGCTTTAAACTGTATGTATGTGCTCAATAAAATAGCCAATAAGGAAAATTCAACTTACAATATAATTATAGGTAATAAACGAATTAAAAATTTATTGGGAATTCAAAAAAGAACGCCACTAGACACATCTGAAGGATGGTGGAACCGAATTACCATAAAATATAAAGCGGCTAATGAGCAAACGGGCGAACCTGCAAGTATGGTTTTTGGTTCATCTACGGGCGATTCCAGAGAAGAAGAAAATGAACTTTTCAGCAGTACACCGCTAATAGACTTATTTATTTCTGAAGTTTCCAGCAGCAACCAATGGTCTGCTTGCACTGCCAAAACGCTCTTCGAGTTATTAATTCCAAATAATTTAAAAGAGAAACTAAAACGAAAAGGAAATATTTCGTGGATTCTCGATGCTAAAACTGCTTCCTATCCTTGGGAACTGCTTCAAGATAATACTACCAATTCTAAACCATTATGCATAAATGCGGGAATGATACGGCAACTATCCACAAAAGATTATAGAATTAATATTAAACGAGTTGCCAATAAAGGAGCTTTAATAATTGCAGATCCTATATTAGATGGTTTTATCTCTCAATTGCCCGGTGCAAAAGAAGAAGGAATAATGGTGAAAGATACTTTGGAAAACGTGGGTTATCCTACAACCGAACTTATAGGTTCTAATGCCGAAAGCATTGTCAAGAATTTTTTCTGTAACGATTATACCATAATACATTTAGCCGGTCACGGAGTTTTCAATCCAAAATCTCCACGACAATCTGGAATGGTTATCGGGAAGGATATTTTTCTTACTGTATTCGAAATTCAACAGATGCCAGTGGTGCCAGAACTCGTTTTTGTAAACTGCTGCCACCTTGGATATAGCAATGCCGAAGATGAAAGATTTTATCGCGATCGCTACAAACTGGCGGCAAATATCGGCACCGAATTAATTAGCATAGGTGTAAAAGCTGTAATAGCTGCTGGATGGGCAGTGAACGATGCCGCGGCGCTAGATTTTGCGCAGGTTTTTTACAGCAGTATGTTCTCTGGCGATAATTTTGGCGATGCCGTAAAAAATGCGCGTAATTTTATTTATGAAAAACACCCAGGTAACAATACGTGGGGTGCATATCAATGTTATGGAGATCCGTTCTTTAAACTAAAAGGAATATCTGGCAGTAAAGGTTCTTGGTCGCCAAGTTATATTGTGCCACAAGAGGCCGAAATTCATCTCGATAATCTGCTCAATCAATTACAAATGGCAACTAGTGCAGATAATGACCATTTGGCTGAATTGGATATTATTATGACGGCGGTAGATAGGGACGTTTTTAGAACTCCGCAAATTATTGAAAGAGTATCGAAAATTTACCAAGAACTAGCTATGTACGTTGAAGCTGTCGCAAATTATGAAGAGCTTTTAAAAAGAGAAAATGCTGAATTCTCATTTTCCTGTATGGAAAAATATTGCAACACGCGCTCAAAGTTGTATATCAAGGAAATTTTCGAAAATGAAAATGTTACTCCAGATTTGATAGCGGCGGCGTATAAAAACAGCGAACGTGTAATTAACGAGCTTGATATATTGCTTTTTGCGGGCAATACTGCGGAGCGTCACAATCTCTTGGGAAGTGCCTACAAACGTTTGGCCCTGCTTGCACCAGATAGTAAGAAACGAACAACTGCCTATAAAAATGCAATTTCTCATTACGAAAGAGCATATGAAAATGACGGTAACACAAACAAAATTTACTCGCTTGTAAATTCTATAGAAATCGCGTGTTTATTGGCTTTTAGTGGTACTACAAATCACGGAAGTGAATTTACAATAGATAAAGAAAAATATAAACTTAGATCGGTTATCGATGCTCAACAGCTACTTGAAGAGCAGCAAAATAATTTAAATGAAAAATCTGAGGCTGAAGATCTTGACTATTGGGATATGATCGCATTTTTGAATATAGATTTGTGCCTGCTCTTAATTCTTGAAGATGAAAAAATTGATAACAAATGGGATGAGGTTAATCAGAATTTTAAGAAAATCTGGCGAAAAGCAGGTTCCAAAGCAAAAAAGGTAGCAGAATTGGAGCATCTCGATTTTTTAACCAAATCAATTAATATTGAGGCCGGTTCAAAAGGAGAAGACTATAAGCCAAATAAAGATTTAGAAACCCGTATAAACGAATTAAGAACTGCCCTAAGTGGAATACGGAAAAAAATAAAGTCTGAAGCTGAACTAAAAGAAAAGCCAGATAAATCGGCACCAGACAAACCTAAAAAATAGTTGTAACATTCTTTTTTCAAATAAAGGTGTCTAAAAAGTATTAACCAAAACTAGAAGTTCTCGACTGCGTCAGAACCGACAGAAATACTACTTTTTAAACACCTTTTTCATTTATAAGGAAATCCTATTGGCATTATCTTTCCACAAATATTACCTTTAGCAAAATTTCTATTTATGGAAGAAGAATATAAAGCGATTGTCAATGAGAATTTTGAATTTTCATTGAATTCGAAAGATTTGGAAACACTCGATGTAATTTCCGATACAGATAAATCCAATATTATAATTAACAATAAATCCATTTCTGTTGAAACCCTTCACTCAGATTTTAATAAAAAAACATATACTGTTTCAATTAATGGTAACCGCTATCAAGTTAAGATAGAAAACCAACTTGACGCCCTTATTTCCAAAATGGGACTTTCGTTGGGGAATGTTTCGGAGAAAGACGAAGTGCATGCTCCAATGCCGGGCTTAATTTTAGAGGTAAATGTTTTTGCGGGAGATACTATAAAAAAAGGTGATTTTCTCTGCGTTTTGGAAGCGATGAAAATGGAAAACACTTTAACCGCACCCCGCGACGGGATTATCAAATCAGTAAATATTTCCAAAGGTGAAACTGTAGATAAAGGAGCTTTGTTAATTGAATTTGAAAAAAATGATTAAAAAAATATTAATTGCCAACCGAGGCGAAATAGCTTTGCGAATAATGAAAACCGCCCGTAATATGGGCATTAAAACGGTTGCAGTTTATTCCGAAGCAGATAGAAATGCACCGCACGTAAAATTTGCCGATGAAGCTGTTTGCATAGGTCCACCACCATCAAACGAATCGTATTTGTTGGGGGATAAAATTATAAAAGTTGCAATGGAGCTGAACGTGGATGCTATCCATCCCGGCTACGGATTTTTGAGTGAAAATGCAGATTTCGGCGAACTTGTTGAAAAAAGTGGAATGCTTTTTATCGGTCCAAAGTCGCATGCCATTCGTATTATGGGAAGCAAACTTGCGGCAAAAGACGCCGTAAAAGAATACAACATTCCCATGGTTCCGGGAACTGCTGAAGCCATTACTGATGTTAATGCAGCCAAGGAAATTGCCAAAGAAATAGGCTTCCCAATTTTAATAAAAGCTTCTGCCGGCGGTGGCGGAAAAGGAATGCGCATCGTTGAAAATTCAGAAGAATTTGAAGACCAAATGAAACGCGCTATCAGTGAAGCTGAAAATGCTTTTGGCGACGGCTCGGTTTTTATTGAAAAATATGTTACTTCACCAAGGCACATTGAAATTCAAATTTTGGCAGACAATTTTGGAAACACGGTTCATCTTTTCGAACGCGAATGCAGCATTCAGCGTCGTCACCAAAAAGTTGTGGAAGAAGCTCCATCGTCAGTATTAACGCCAGAATTGCGCCAACAAATGGGCGAGGCAGCCGTGAAAGTTGCAAAAGCATGCGATTATGTGGGCGCTGGAACGGTAGAATTTCTTTTGGATGATGAACTCAATTTCTACTTCCTCGAAATGAACACCCGCCTTCAAGTTGAGCACCCCGTTACCGAACTTATTACTGGGCTCGATTTGGTTGAACAACAGATAAAAGTTGCCAATAATGAAAAACTTTCCTTTTCGCAGGAAGATTTAAAAATTAAAGGACACGCTTTTGAAGTTCGTGTATATGCGGAAGATTCTCTTAATAATTTTATGCCGAGCGTCGGTAAATTAGAAGTTTATCGTCCGCCGAGCGGGAAAAATATACGTGTTGATGATGGATTTACTGAAGGAATGCAAGTTCCAATTCAGTACGATCCGATGCTTTCTAAATTGATTACCTACGGAAAAGATAGAAATGAGGCGATGCAAATAATGCTGGAAGCAATTTCAGAATACCATATTGAAGGCGTAAGTACAACGCTTCCTTTTGGAAAATTCGTCTTTGAACACGAAGCCTTCCGAAGCGGAAATTTCGATACAAATTTTGTAAAGAAATACTATTCCGAAGAAAAGTTAAATGCAATCAATGAAAAAGAAGCAAAGGTTGCGGCGCTTTTCGCATTAAAACAATATTTAAAAGATTCAGAAAAGCTTCGATTACCTATTAACTAAAACCTTTGTGAACCTCTGCGGTTCTCTGTACCACTCTGCGTAATTGCGATTTCACAGAGTGGCACAGAGAAAAATAAAGAGTTACGCGGAGAAATAAGTAAAACTATGACCGACAACAATAAAAAACTGCACCAAATTATTTCCGAAGCAAAAATGGGCGGCGGAGAAAAACGAATTGCAAAACAGCACGAAAAGAAAAAACTTACCGCTCGCGAACGCGTGGAATACCTACTCGATGAAGGTTCTTTTGAAGAAATGGGCATTCTCGTAACCCACCGAACCACCGATTTTGATATGCAAAAAGAAGTGTATTACGGCGATGGCGTTGTTACCGGTTACGGTACAATTAACGCACGTTTGGTGTATGTTTTCGCACAAGATTTCACGGTTTTTGGCGGTGCGCTTTCTGAAACACATGCCGAGAAAATTTGTAAAATAATGGATCACGCGGTGAGTGTTGGCGCTCCAATTATCGGTTTAAACGATTCTGGTGGCGCACGTATTCAGGAAGGTGTGCGGTCTTTGGGTGGTTATGCAGATATTTTTTACAGAAATGTACAAGCTTCGGGCGTAATTCCGCAGATTTCGGCAATTATGGGGCCATGTGCTGGAGGGGCAGTTTATTCTCCGGCGATGACCGATTTCACATTAATGGTGCAAGACAGTAGTTATATGTTTGTAACGGGCCCAAGTGTTGTAAAGACCGTTACCAATGAAAATGTTACTTCCGAAGAATTGGGTGGCGCGCGAACACACGCAACTAAAAGCGGTGTGACGCACTTTACAGCTTCAAACGACATTGTGTGTTTAGAACAGATTAAAACCTTGCTAAGCTACCTTCCCCAGAATAACAAAATGGTTACAGATAAACTACCTTTTGAAACGGGTGATGAATTTAGGGAAGAATTGGAAACTATTATTCCAGATTCTGCAAACAAACCCTACGATATGCACGACGTTATTAAGGGGATTATAGACCAAGATTCCTTTTTTGAAGTACATAAAGATTACGCAGATAATATTATTGTTGGTTTTGCTAGATTGGGAGGCAGAAGCATTGGTATTGTTGCAAATCAGCCAATGAGTTTGGCGGGTGTTTTGGACGTGGACAGTTCTAAAAAAGGCGCGCGTTTTACTCGCTTTTGCGATTGTTTTAATATCCCTCTTTTGGTTTTGGTGGATGTACCTGGCTTTCTTCCGGGAACCGATCAAGAATGGAATGGTATTATTTTAAATGGTGCAAAACTGCTTTATGCTTTAAGCGAAGCAACTGTGCCGCGAGTTACAGTAATTACTCGAAAGGCATACGGTGGCGCGTACGATGTTATGAACAGCAAACACATTGGCGCAGATATGAATTACGCTTGGCCAACTGCGGAAATTGCGGTAATGGGAGCAAAGGGAGCAAGTGAAATTATTTTCAAAAAAGAAATCGCTGCTTCTGAAAATCCTGAATTAAAGCTTTCAGAAAAAGAAGCTGAATATGCCGAAAAATTTGCCAATCCCTTTAAAGCTGCGCAACGCGGATTTATTGATGAGGTTATTCAACCTAGGGAAACACGCCGAAAATTGCTGAAGACTTTCGCAATGTTAGAAACCAAAGATGCGCCACGACCTAATAGAAAACATGGGAACATTCCTCTATAATAGTAGCAAAAGGAACTAATTTGAAAACTCTTTAAAAATAATATAGATACCCATTAGCAGTACAAACCAACCGAATCCTTTTTTGAGCTTTTTGCCGTCAACAAAGGTATTCAGTTTAATTCCTATAAATATTCCGACTACTGAAATTGCGGTGAAAGTTAATAGGAATTTCCAGTGAATTTCAAGAGTTGAAAGGTCGCCAGTAAAGCCTACCAACGAGTTTACGGCAATAATAAGCAATGAGGTTGCGACGGCTTTTTTCATTGGTATTTTAGCCAATAAAACCAAAGCTGGAATAATTAAAAATCCACCACCAGCGCCCACTGCGCCAGTTACAAAACCGAGAAAAATTCCTTGGAGAATAATTAATGGATAGTTGTATGAAACTTTTGCACCAGTTTCTGGCTCGGGCCTTTTGTTTACAATCATTGTAATAGAAGCTGCAAGCATAACTATTGCAAAAAACAACATTATTGCAATGTCCTTTGTAAGCGTAAAATTGCCTAAAACCCATATGTTTTCAGGAATTGCAGGAAGCACAAATCTTCTTGTTAAATACACAGAAATAAAGGCTGGAGTAGCAAAAATAAAAGCTGTTTTAAAATCGACTAGCTTTTTTTTCATATTGCGAATAGCGCCTACAAGTGCCGAAATTCCTACTACAAATAACGAATATGCAGTTGCTACAACTGGATTTAATGCAAAAAGATAAACTAGTACCGGAACAGTTAAGATTGATCCACCACCGCCTATTAGACCAAGAACAACACCAACCATAAGTGCGCCAAAGTAACCTAATATTTCAGTGAATTCCATAAAAGGATTTTATTTTTAGAATGTTTACTACAAGGTTAACCATTATTTTAAAAAATTGAAGGTTACTTTTTGTTGAATTTTTACTTTTTGTGAAGATTAAAAGTTCATTAGTTTTTCCAATTGATATTAATCATAGAAATTAATGAGGAGTATTAATACTTTACCTCCCAATAAATTGGCAGTAATATTTAAATATGGCGATTGAAAATTTTGATATTCAGGGTCTCTCTGATTCTGAGGTAGTAGCTTCACGTGAAAAATTTGGTGTAAACGTTCTTGAATCCAAGAAAAGGAATCCGTTTTTCGAAGCAGTAAAGGGGCTAATAAAAGAACCAATGGTTATTTTGTTATTGGTTGCCGCTACGCTGTATTTTTTTACGGGAAATACGGGTGACGGAATTTTTCTCGCAGCGGCAATTCTTTTAGTTGCTGCAATATCCCTCTATCAAGATGCTAAAACGCACGATGCACTAGACAAGCTGAAAGAACTTTCTCAACCAAATTGCAAGGTAATTCGAAATGGGAAGGTTGTTGAAATAAAAAGTCAAGACGTTGTAGTTGGCGATTTTTTAATGGTGGAAGAAGGTGCCACAATAGTTGCAGATGGAACTATTGTTCATTCCAATGATTTCTCGGTTAACGAATCCATTTTGACAGGAGAATCCTTTTCGGTGGAAAAAAATGCCACTTCTGAAGACAATAAAATATTTATGGGCACCCAAGTTGGGGGCGGACTCGCAATTGCTGAAATATCTGCCGTTGGAAATCAAACAAAGGTTGGGAAAATAGGTAAAAGCATTGAAGAAATTTCTACCGAAAAATCCACATTAGAACTTCAAATAAACAATTTTGTGAAGAAAATGGTAATTGCGGGAGCGATTATTTTTTTATTGGTTTGGGGAATTAATTACTTCAACTCTGGAGATGTTTTGGACAGTCTTTTAAAAGCACTCACACTTGCAATGAGCGTTTTGCCAGAAGAAATTCCTGTTGCTTTTACCACATTTATGGCGCTTGGTGCGTGGCGACTTATGAATATGGGCGTGATCGTAAAACAGATGAAAACTGTAGAATCATTAGGAAGTGCCACGGTAATTTGTGTAGACAAAACGGGTACAATTACAGAAAACAAAATGACTCTCGATAGGTTTTATACCTTAGAAACTGATAAAATTACATCAGTTGAAGAAACCCTATCTGGAAGTGAAAAAGAGCTAACCACAATTGCAATGTGGGCAAGTGAGCCTATTCCTTTCGATACGATGGAGCAGTCGCTGCACAAGTTTTACGGTTCCATTGTTTAAAAGGATGAAAGGCCAAATTTTAAAATGGTTCATGAATATCCGTTGAGCGGTAAACCCCCAATGATGACCCATATTTTTGAAAATGAATCGGGTAATCGTATAATTGCTGCAAAAGGCGCACCCGAGGCATTGATTGCTGTTTCAAATTTAAGTGAAGTACAAAAGGAACTTCTCAAACAAAAAATAGAGATTTTGGCTACCCAAGGGTATCGTGTTTTGGGGGTTGGAACTTCGCATTTTGAAGGAACCAATTGGCCCAAAAAGCAGCAAGATTTTAAATTTGAGTTTAAGGGATTAATCGGTTTTTATGATCCTCCAAAGAAAAACATTTCAAAGGTGTTTCAAGATTTTTACAATGCGGGAATAGAAGTAAAAATTATTACTGGAGATATCGCTGAAACTACTGCTGCCATTGCTAAAAAAGTGAATTTCAGAGGTTCCGAAGAAGTTGTTTCGGGCGATGAACTTGTAAAATTGAATACTGCTGAACTGCAGAAAATTACTTCAGAAAGAAACATATTTGCACGAATGTTTCCCGAAGCAAAGTTGAAAATAATCAATTCGCTTAAAGCACAAGGTCACATCGTTGCGATGACTGGCGATGGCGTTAATGATGGTCCCGCGCTAAAAGCTGCTAATATTGGCGTGGCGATGGGAAAAAAGGGAACTGAAATAGCAAAACAATCTGCGTCGCTCATACTTGTAGACGACGATCTTTCCAAGATGGTAGCGGCAGTGGCGATGGGTAGAAAAATCTATTCAAATTTAAAAAAAGCCATTCAATATATAATTTCAATACATATTCCTATTATTCTTACTGTCTTTATTCCACTAGTGTTGGGATGGGTTTACCCCAATATTTTCACACCAGTACACGTTATTTTGTTGGAGCTAATAATGGGACCAACTTGTTCTATAGTCTACGAAAACGAACCGCTGGAAAAGAATTCCATGCTTCAAAAACCGAGACCTTTTTCTAGTACGTTTTTCAATTGGAATGAACTTTTTACAAGTATAATTCAAGGATTGGTAATAACTGCAGCTATACTCATTGTTTACCAAATTGCGGTCAATAACGGCGCCAATGAAGCGGTTACTCGCACAATGGTATTTACGGCACTAATAAGCGCAAACATTGCTTTAACATTCGTAAACCGTTCTTTTATAAATTCAATTTTCACCACTTTTAAATACAAAAATAACTTGGTGCCTATTATCATTGGAATAACCGCAGGTATAACTTTGGCGCTTCTTTTTATACCATCATTTACTAGATTTTTTCAATTTGAAAGACTTGGTCTAAATCAGTTAAGCATTAGCGTTGGGATTGGTTTTTTAAGCGCGTTATGGTACGAAATAGTAAAATGGTGGAAACGTCAACAACTCGCGAATAATTCTAACTTAACACAATAGTGTGTGTTAAGTTATTGGGAAACAATGTTTAAATGATTTTTGTCATTCCGTAGAATTTATATTCAAGCTAATTTTGAATTACAACTAATATTCTAATATGAAGAGATCTAGTTTTATAATCGCGGCGACAATTCTGCTAATTTCATTTACTGTGAACGCACAGGAAAAATGGACCGTAGAATTTAGGCCGGCGCTTAATTTTCCTACTAGTAATATGGGAAATATTGATGCGAAAGTCGGTTTCGGATTTGAATTAACTGGCGCTTATAAAATTATGCCACACTTGTCTGCTTATGCGGGTTGGGGATGGAATGAGTTTAAAGGAGAAGATAATTTCTCAACAGAAGAAATTACTTTTCAGGAATCTGGATATATGTTTGGGCTTCAGATTATCCGGCCCATTGGTACTTCTTCATATTCGTATTTGGCAAGGGCTGGCGTGATTTACAACCTTATAGAATTGGAAAATAATGCTGGCACCATTTCCGAAGAAACCAGCTACGGCTTAGGATGGCAGCTTGCAGTGGGCGTTGATTATGAGTTTACCGCTAATCTATCTTTACGCCCAATGTTTCGGTACCGCTCGCTGTCAAGAGATTTGGAAATTGCAAATGTTTCAACGGAACTAAAGCTTAATTATATTTCTTTTGGAATAGGGTTGGCGTGGGATTTTTAAATTTTGAAATGTTTCGCTCATTCGCTGTATTAGCACGATAATATTTCGATTCAATAAATATTAGTTTTAATGTTTCACTTTAACTATTAGTTGTTTAAATCGCCACAATCGCAAACGTTTACAGTTTTTCCATCCATAGCTTCAAATGCAGCTTCAATGGTTTCTCTTCTGTACGTTTTATTCTCAAAACCAGGATAAATATTTTCGAATTGAACGTCTTTCCCATCCGCATCTTTTCCCGATAAATCGTATCTAATAACCACTTTCGTTTCTAAAGGAGCATAGTAATACACAATCCAAGCATCAGATTCTCGTAAGCCAATACAACCATTGGAATAGGCTTTACCCAAGGTCTCCAAATTGGTGGTAGGGTGAATAAGTTGCCCAAAACGGCGACCGTCAATTTCTGGTTCTATCCAAGGAATTGCAGGAAGCTCCGTAACCTTCTTATCATCCCGATTTGTTTTGAAATACCTATGGTTGTCCTTCGGATTGATAAACCATGGTTTTTTATTAACTCTAACGATTTTTCCTATGCCAGGTTTTGTACGCATATCTACAACGCCCTTTGCCATGGCTAAGTAACGCTTGTTATTTTGGCCAACTCTAACAGGAAACTTCTTTATAACCTTTCCATCTTCTATAATACGAAGTTTATACTCCGGAATATTTATATCTAGATAGGTGTTTGCCATAACTTTTCTAATATTTTGAGTTTGTACAGAATCTGGAATCAGCAGTGTTTGTCCTTCATAAAGTGCATTCAATGCTTGAGAATCTTCGTTGAAAATTCCTCTATCCATTAAGTAATAATAATCTGTATGTGCCAGCGTGTCCATAATCCACTTGTTGTTATGCACGATAATATACTCATCAATAGCATAGTTGTGGTTTTCATTATAATCGGCAACAATACTATCCATCCACTTAAAATATTTGCGAATAGGCACATCTTTATTCACGACTATTTCAATCGGTATTGGAATATTTTGTTGAATAATACTGTTAATTTCAACTAACTCACTATCCGTTTCAATTGACGTGTTTTGGTCAACAGATTTCGCATCATTGATCACTTTATTGCTATTTAAGCAGCCAATAAGTAAGAAAGAGAAAGTGAGTAATAAGATATTTTTCATTTGTTAGATTCGTTGTTTCTTTTTGCGAAACTAATTCATTTACAGTAAATTAGTTCAGCTTTATTAAAAGTCAAACCTAAGCAGTTATTAATCAAAATGGTATGACATTAGTCAGTTTAGGGCTATTTCTTTTTAGATGAGTTCATCTGTTAAAGACTTGATATGCTGACTAAAATCATATTTATAGCACATAACGAACACTACATTTGAATTTTACTTTTTATGAATAAATCCACTTCTGTAGTATCCAACACGAAATCATTCTTTGCCGAAATCGGCGATATGACTTTGTTTGCTGGGCGTTTTTTCAGGGAAGTATTTAGTCCGCCATTTGAATTTAAGGAATTACTTCGCCAGTGTTACAACATGGGCAATCGCTCCTTGCTTTTGGTGGGTGTAACTGGTTTTATTTTAGGGTTGGTATTTACACTGCAGTCACGGCCTACTTTAATGCAGTTTGGCGCACAATCTTGGATGGCTTCCATGGTGAGTCTTTCCATAGTTCGCGAAATAGGGCCCGTAATAATCGCACTTATTTGCGCGGGCAGGATTGGTTCCGGAATTGGCGCCGAGCTTGGCTCTATGCGTGTTACAGAGCAGATAGATGCCATGGAAGTTTCAGGCACTAATCCCTTTAAATATTTAGTAGTTACGCGTGTTGTAGCCACTACATTAATGCTGCCATTATTAATAATTATGGGAGATGCAATTGCACTTTTTGGCTCTGCTTTAATCGAAAATTTAAAAGGAGATGTTTCCTTTTTGCTCTATTTTAATCAGGTTTTCGATGCCTTAAAATTTGGCGATATAATTCCGGCAACCGTAAAATCGGTTTTTTTCGGTTTTGCCATTGGCTTGGTAGGATGTTATAAAGGCTATAATTGTGCAAAAGGAACCGTTGGGGTGGGAGAGGCATCAAATAGTGCAGTAGTTTATATCTCGATGCTACTATTTATTATCGATTTTATTGCTGTTTTTGTAACCGATATCTTTTTTGAAATATAAATGAATTCTGAAGAAAACATAAAACCAGTACTCGAGTTAAAAAACCTTCAAAAAAGTTTTGGAGACATTCACGTCCTCAAAGGTTTCAACCTAAAACTTTTTAAAGGAGAAAACTTGGTAGTTATGGGAAAATCGGGTTCGGGAAAATCGGTCATGGTAAAATGTTTGGTGGGTTTAATTCAGCCCGACAGCGGTAGTATCAGAATAAAAGATCAAGATATTATTACAATGGGACATAAGGAATTGGACATTCTTAGAACCGAAATAGGCTTTCTTTTTCAGGGAAGCGCATTATACGATTCTATGACTGTGCGCGAAAATCTGGAATTTCCATTGCGGCGTCATAAAGATAAAATTGAAAATTTTCAAGGAACTGAAATTTTAGTAAAAGAAGCTTTGGAAAATGTTGGCTTATCAAAGGCTATAGATTTAATGCCCGCCGAACTTTCTGGCGGAATGCAGCGACGTGTTGCTTTGGCTAGAGCATTAATTCTGAAACCAAAAATTATAATGTACGATGAGCCTACAACGGGTTTGGACCCGATTACGGCAAAGGAAATTATTGAGCTAATGCGAAGTATTCAAGAAAAATATAATACCTCCTCCCTTATTATCACGCACGATGTGGATTGTGCGAGAGTAATCTCAAATAGAATGATTTTATTGGTGGATGGAATCAATTATGCAGAAGGTACTTTCGAGGAGCTTTCACAATCTAAAGATCCTCAAGTACAAGCATTTTTTAAAAACTAATAGTATGGAAAAATCAACTTCACAAAAAATAAAGGTCGGTGTTTTTGTAGTCATCGGCACAGTACTTCTTATAGCTGCTCTTTATTTTATTGGAAGCAAGCAGCAAATGTTCAGTAAAAATATTGAAATCTATGCCACGTTCTCGAACGTAAACGGGTTAACCTTGGGTAACAACGTGCGTTATTCAGGAATTAACATCGGTACAGTAAGCAATATAGAAATGGTAAATGAAGGTAACATCACCTTCCAAATGACAGTGGAAGAGAAAACTTCAAAATTCATTAAAACAGATGCTATTGCTTCAATCAGTTCAGACGGGTTGGTTGGTAGCATGGTGGTAAACATCATTCCAGGGAAAGAGGAGCATGCAAGACAGGTGGTTTCTGGTGATACAATTAAAATCTACAATAAAGTTAGTACAGATGAAATGCTTTCTACGCTAAACACTACCAATGAAAATGCCGCCTTATTAACTGCTGATTTATTGAAGATAACAAACCAAATAGTTGCAGGTAAAGGTACTTTGGGTGCATTGGTGAACGATAGTTTGATGGCAAAAGATATACAGCAATCTGCGGAAGAACTTAAAAATATGACTTCGGGAGCAACCGAGATAATTACTCAAATCAAGACTATTATTTCCAAAATAAATTATGACGAAAGCGCCGCAGCCGTGCTTTTGAGCGATACAGTTTCAAAAAATCAACTTCAGAAAGTATTTGGAAATCTTGAAAAATCTAGTGATAATATTACAGAAGTAACAAAAATTTTGGAAGAATATATTAACGAAATTAAATCTGGAAAAGGAGCATTAAATCAAATTACTCAAGATGAAGTTCTGGTGAAAAATATTGATTCTACAATGGTTAACGTAAAGGAGGCAGCCGAGAAATTGAATGAAAATATGGAAGCATTAAAGCATAATTTTCTTTTTCGAGGATATTTCAACAAACTGGAGCGACAGCAAAGGCGAGAAGCCAAGAAAAATTAGTTTTATTTCGGTATTTTCGTTCTTTTAAATCCAACCAAAATAAATGTGGCATGCTCAATAATTTAAAAGAAAATTTTTCCAATATTTTTGAAGAAGCCCTCATCGAGGAAATAAATCAAGTAGGGACTTTAAAAGAAATAAAAGAAGGTGAAAAATTAATCGAAATCGGCGATTATGTGCGGTCTATGCCACTTTTGATTTCGGGCGCCGTAAAAATTTTGAGGGAAGATGAAAATGGCGATGAATTATTGCTTTATTTCTTGGAGCGTGGAGACACTTGCGCCATGACTTTAACCTGTTGTTTGGGACAAAAGAAAAGTGAAATTCGCGCCATTGCAGAACTTGATACTACCTTAATAATGATACCCATCCAAAAAATGGAAGAGTGGACGGGTAAGTATAAAAGCTGGCGTAATTTTGTATTCCAAAGTTACCAAGAACGCCTTACTGAGATGCTCGAAACCATTGATAGTATTGCCTTTTACAATATGGATGAACGTTTGGTAAAATATCTTCAGAACAAACAAAAGGTTACGAATGATTCTGTGATTAATTCTACACATCAGGAAATAGCTTACGAACTTCACACTTCGCGCGTGGTGGTTTCGCGTTTATTGAAAAAATTAGAAACGCTAGGTAAAATCGAACTTTTTAGAAACAGTATTAAGATCATTTCGCTTTAATTTCATACTCTAATTTTTAAAAATTTTGTTTGAAATGTAACTATTGTTACTGCCAGGCGGGTTGTCATTGGTTACCTTTATAATTCAAAATTATGTAAATAAATTATGGAGAATCAAGATACCAAAGAAACAACGTCAATGCCCAGAATTGGCGATATTGCGCCAGATTTTACAGCCAAAACAACTACGGGCGAAATAAAACTTTCAGAATTCGCAAAAGATAAGTGGATACTTATGTTTTCGCATCCAGCCGATTTCACACCTGTTTGTACTACTGAGTTAAGTGGTTTTGCTACTCGTAAACCCGAATTTGACGATTTAAATACCGAATTGTTAGGATTGAGTATTGACAGCATTCACTCTCACTTAGGGTGGGTAAGCAATGTGCGCGAAAAAACTGGAGTCTATTTTAACTTCCCAATCATTGCCGATATAGATATGAAAGTTGCCAAACTTTATGGCATGCTACAGCCCAATGAAAGTGAAACCGCGGCCGTTAGGGCAGTTTTCTTCATAGATCCAAACAAGAAAATAAGGTTGATTATGTATTACCCGTTAAATGTGGGTCGTAATATGAATGAAATTTTGAGAGCACTAGAAGCTCTGCAAACTTCAGATAAATTTGGTGTTGCAATGCCTTTAGATTGGAAAAAAGGTGATAAAGTTATCGTTCCACCGCCAAAAACTTTAAAAGAGATGGAAGCACGAATAAATGATGATTCAGTAGAAAAAATCGATTTTTATTTGGCGAAAAAATCACTTTAATTTTTAATTGATTCTTAAAAGTAAACTTATGAAATTAATCGCATTAGCTATTTTAGGAAGTATTTTATTTGCTTGCAATACGCAATCCAAAGAGAAATATTCCAGTATAAACAATGACTCGAAAGATTTGGCATTTGCTGAATTTCAAGAGCATCCAGGAAAGAAATTGATGGAGAATAACTGTTATGTTTGCCACAATCCGAAATCTTCTGAAGACCAAATGATGGCCCCGCCTATGGTAGCTGTGAAAATGCATTATATTACTGACGATACTTCAAAAGAAGAATTTATAGAGTCTATGGTTGCTTGGTCTAAAAAACCTTCCGAAGAAATATCTAAAATGCCCGGGGCGATTAAAAAATTTGGAATGATGCCTTACCAATTCTTTCCAGAGAATACGATTCGAGAAATTGCCGATTATATATATGATAATGAAGTAGAAGAGCCAGAATGGTTTCAAGAGCATTTCGGTAAAATGCACGGTAAAGGTTCTGGAATGAAAAAGGATAGAGAGTAACTATACAAAACCTGCTCGATAAATATATGGATAGCAAAAATTTAGACGAATCGTTTTGGAGTGGGAGATACATTTCGGGCGAAATGGGCTGGGATATTGGCTATGTTTCAACACCCTTAAAAGAATACATCGATCAACTTTCAGATAAAAATTTAAAGATTTTGATTCCAGGAGGAGGGAGCTCTTATGAAGCCGAATATCTTGTAAACAATGGTTTTACCAATGTTTCGGTGGTCGATCTTTCTTCAATTCCGCTAAAAAATTTAAAAGAACGCGTGCCATTGTTTCCAAAGGAAAATCTACTACACTCAGATTTTTTTGAATTAGATAATACATTCGATCTTATTTTGGAACAAACCTTTTTTTGTGCATTAAATCCATCACTTCGCGAAGATTATGTAAAAAAAATACACCAATTACTAAAACCCAACGGGAAACTTGTTGGGCTCCTTTTCAATATTCCACTCAATAATGATAAGCCACCTTTTGGAGGAAATAAAGAGGAATACCGTTCGCTTTTTGAAACTAAATTCAAAATTGAAAAAATGGAGACGGCTTATAATTCAATCCCAGAGAGGGAAGGAAACGAGCTATTCTTTAAAATTAGAAAGCAATAGTTTTAAAATTTTGTTATAATTCTGCACTTCTTTTTAAGGTCTAAGAAGACTTTCATAAATTCATAAAAAAATATAGTTATGAAAATCAAACAATTTGAATATAAGCCACTTTCACATTATTCGTACGCAATTATTTGTGATGGAAAAATGGCTCTGGTTGATCCCGAAAGAAACCCAATTCAGTATTATAAATATGCCGAAGAAAATGACGCTAAAATTGTCGCTGTTTTTGAAACGCATCCACATGCCGATTTTGTGAGTTCGCATCTTCAAATTCATAATGAAACCGGAGCTAAACTATATTGCAGCGAAAAAACTGGTGCAGATTATCCGCATGAACCTTTTGATGATGGCGATGAAATTATAATGGGAAACAGCACATTTAGGGCAATTAATACCCCAGGCCATTCCCCAGACAGCATTACAATAGTTGCCTCAGCAGAAAATAAAACCGCACTTTTTACGGGTGATACGCTTTTTGTAGGAGACGTTGGCCGTCCAGATTTACGTGAAAAGGCAGGTCATGAAATAGCAAAACGCGAGGATTTGGCGAAAATGATGTATGATTCTATTCAAAATAAATTCTCTGATTTGCCAGATACTGCTTATGTGTATCCCGCGCACGGGGCAGGTTCACTCTGCGGAAAAGGGATGAGCGCAGACGCTTCGTCCAGCACCCTTGGAAATGAGCGAGTGGGTAACTGGGCTTTCAAAAAGCAAACCGAAGAACAATTTGTAAACCATTTGTTAGACTCCCAACCTTTTATTCCCCATTATTTTGGGTATAATGTGGACGTAAACAAAAACGGTGCAAAAAACTTGCGTGCTACTTTAGGTGAAATTGAATATAAGGTAGCTATTAGCACGATAAAAAACGAAGTTTTAATAGTAGATACTAGGGATGAAGAAGATTTTAAAAAGCATCATTTACCAGGCAGTATAAATATTATGGCCATTTCTGCAACTTCGAAGTTTGAAACTTGGTTGGGTTCCATTATTCGACCGGAGGAAAAGTTTCATTTAGTCGTAGATTCTATAGAAAATGCCGAAAACATCCTGCAACGCACAGCAAAAATTGGCTATGAAGTAAATGTAAAATCTGTATTCACCATAGAAGTAAAGGATTTAGAAAAATCTGATAATTTCAATTTAGAAGATTTCAAAAACAATACTGAAAATTATACTATTGTAGATATTCGCAATGATAGCGAGGTTGCCGAAGGTAAATTTTTCGATAGTGCAATTGCTATTCCGCTACACCAATTACGCGAAAAGGCTGATGAAATACCAACAGGCAAACCAATAGTAGTGCATTGTGCGGGCGGTTATCGCAGTGCAGCTGGATATAGTATTCTTGCGAAAGTTCTGAAATCGAAAAAAGTTTTTGACCTGAGCGATAACGTCGAGGATTTTAAATAATCACAGTTTTTGACCAAAACAAAGGTCACCGGCATCGCCAAGTCCGGGAAGAATGTAGCCGCGATTATCTAATTTATCGTCCACGGTTGCAATCCAAAGATGGGTGTTTTCTGGAAAGATATTTTCTATGTATTCAATTCCGGGTTTGGCGCCAATAATTGAAAGTATATGAATTTGTTTCGGTGTACCGTGACTTTCAAATGCTTTAAGCACATTTTCCAAAGTTTTACCCGTGGCCAGCATTGGGTCGGTAAGCACTAAAGTTTTTCCTTCAATAGAGGGAGAAGCTAAATAATTTACAATTACTTCAAAGTCGTCGCTATCATTTGGATGGTGGCGATACGCAGAAACAAAAGCATTTTCCGCACGATCGAAAAAATTAATTATTCCATTGTGGAGTGGCAATGCAGCTCTTAAAATGGAGCAAACCACCATATCATTTTCGGGTACTTGCATTTCCTTTTCTCCCAAAGGTGTTGTTATAACTTCAGTTTTATAAACAAGCGTTTTACTCATTTCGTAACTGAGAATTTCACCAATGCGTTCAATGTTTTTTCGAAAGCGCATCGAATCTTTCTGGATGGAAACATCGCGCATCTCCAAAATAAACTGATTGAGGATTGATTTTTCGTTACTGAAATCGTGTATTATCATATACTTTGAGTGAATTGGTACGAAGTTAAAATTTCTTGTTGACGAACGGAATAATTCAGCCTATATTTTTTGAATTCACTATATTTTCAAATTTCTAAAACTGTGCTATTTTTACTATTGCGTTAAGGGGCAAATAGAGTTAACAGCTAAATTGATGTTTATCATAATTTATCTCGATATAATTCAATAGTTTTGCCTTAGTGAAAATATTACTAACCATATCGCTCTCTTTTCTCGTTTTTTTCCAAAGCGCAGGGCTTGGTATGTCAGATATTTTTCTTTTCGGCAGGTTTATGGAGCACGCTGAATATCATTCAGATAATTACGGCGACGACTTCGCGACCTTTTTCCAAAAACATTATGGCTCTTTAAAAACAGAACATCAAAAAAATCATAACGAAGAAGAGCAAGAACACCAAGAGCTACCTTTTCAGCATATTTCTTGCCATCACATTACAACTGATATTGTAATTGTACCTTTTGAAATTGCTATTATAAAAGACGATTTGTTCATTGCCCATTCTCACACTTTCTATTACCAAAATTTATATTCTTCTTTGGAAAAGGTTTCTATTTTCCAACCCCCAAAATTTGCATAACTAAATAGACCACTTTGGAAATATAAATTTCCAATTACTTCTATGGTCACTATTTACCGTTTTTTTTAAAGCGGATAAAATCAATTTTTAGTATTTCATTTTTCAGCGAATATTTTCGTTGAAAAGGATAAATCTTTAATTAGTTATGCTCTCAAAAATCATTCAATTTAGCATTGCAAACAAACTCATTATTGGGTTGTTTACGCTTGTGTTAATAGGCTTTGGCGTGTTTTCACTTACCCAATTATCTATTGGTGCGGTTCCTGATGTTACCAATAATCAAGTACAAGTAATTACCACTTCGCGTAACCTGTCTACTCAGGATATGGAGCAATTTATAACCTATCCCGTGGAACTCGAAATGGCGAATTTGCCAGGAGTGACGGCAATTCGTTCCACCTCAAAATTTGGACTTTCAGTAGTTACCATAGTTTTTGAAGAAAGCATGGGCACCTATTTGCCAAGACAGCTTATTGCAGAAAAAATTCAGTCTGCGGCAGAGAATATTCCCGAAGGTTTTGGCACTCCGCAGATGGGTCCAATAACCACCGGACTGGGCGAAATTTATCAATATATTCTAGATGTAAAACCTGGGTTTGAAGATCGATATTCAAACATGGAACTTCGCACAATTCAGGATTGGATTGTAAAAAGGCAGCTTTCCGGAATTCCTGGGGTAGTAGAAGTAAACACTTGGGGCGGTCATTTAAAGCAATATGAAGTTGCAATAAATACGCACAAACTCAACGCAATGGATATTACGGCGCAGGAGGTATTTACAGCTTTGGAGAAGAACAATAGCGTTTCTGGCGGCGGTTATATTGAAAAGGAAAATCAGGCCTATTTTATTCGCGGAGAGGGTTTAGCTTCTTCTTTGGAAGATATCGGGAACATCGTTGTGAAAAACGATAATGGCTTTCCAATTTATGTGAAAAATATCGCAAAGGTACAATTTGGAAGTGCCCCTCGCTTTGGCGCAATTACCGGAAACGGTGAAGGTGAAAAAGTCTTGGGACAAATTATGATGTTGAAAGACGGCAACTCAAACCAAGTAATCGAAGATGTAAAAAAACGTGTGGCTGAAATTGCAGAATCCCTGCCCGAAGGTGTTTACATCAATCCAGTTTTAGACCGTAGCGTGCTAATTGGTAAAACCACGTTCACCATTGCCGAAAACCTTATTCTGGGAGTGCTTATCGTAATTTTTGTAGTGGTGCTTTTATTAGGAAATCTCCGCTCGGGACTCGTTGTAGCTTCGGTTATACCGTTGTCTTTGCTTTTCACTTTATCGTTAATGTATATTTTCGGCGTAGATGCAAATTTAATGAGTCTTGGCGCGATTGACTTCGGAATTATTATTGACGGAGCGGTTATTATAGTTGAGTTTGTAGCGTTTCAAATAAGTACAAATGCTTCAAAACTAAACGCACTTTCTTCCGAAGAAAAACAAATAGCAAAAGATAATCTCACAGCAAAAAGTTCTTCAAAAATGATGAATTCTGCCATTTTCGGGCAGCTTATTATTTTGATTGTTTTTATTCCAATCCTATCACTTAGCGGGGTAGAGGGCAAAATGTTTAAACCAATGGCGATGACTTTTAGCTTCGCATTGTTGGGGGCAATGTTGCTTTGCTTTACGTATGTGCCTGTGGCAGCAGCGGTATTTTTAAAACCTACCGAAGTTTCAAAAAGAAATATTTCAGTTAGAATAATGACTTTCCTAAACCGTTTTTACGAACCAACAATTCGTTGGGCATTGGGTGCTAAAAAGTTGGTTTTAGGCGTTGCGGTTTTAATTCTTATTTCAACAATTTATCTTTTCACAACTATGGGCGGCGAGTTTGTGCCAACGCTCGATGAAGGCGATTTTGTAATTCAACCTGTACTAAAAACGGGTACTTCTCTCAGTAATACGATTGCTATAACGACGCATATTGAAAAAATCCTTTTAGAAAATTTCCCAGAAGTAGATCAGGTGGTAAGCCGCATTGGAGCTGCCGAGGTTCCCACAGACCCTATGTCTATGGAAGAAAGTGATGTTATTGTTACTCTTAAACCAAAAAGCGAATGGGTTTCGGCAAGCAGTAAAAATGAATTGGCAGATAAATTTAAAGAAGCTTTGGCGATAATCCCGGGAATGGAAGTGGAATTCACCCAACCCATTGAAATGCGTTTTAACGAGCTTATTACAGGGGTGCGGGCAGATATTGCAATCAAAATTTTTGGTGAAGATTTGGATGTGCTTAACAATAAGGCTAATGAAATAAAGAGTCTTGTTGAAAATGTTGATGGCGCCGATGATATTACAGTGGAAAAAGTAGTGGGTCTGCCAGAGATGAATGTGAAATTCGATCGAGCTAAAATTGCTCGTTACGGCCTCAATATTGAAGATTTAAACGAAATGATTGCAATGGGTTTTGCAGGTAAATCTGTGGGAAGCATTTTTGAAGGAGAAAAACGCTTCGATCTCGTGGTGCGGCTTGACGAAAACAACCGTCGCGATCTTTCAAATCTGCAAAATCTGTATGTAGATACACCTACTGGCGAAAAGGTTCCGTTGCGCGAACTTGCTGAAATAAAATATACCAAAGGCGCGGCAAAAATATCGCGAGACGATACCAAACGCCGGATTGTAGTTGGCATCAACGTACGTAGTCGCGACTTGCAAAGTGTTGTAGACGATGTGCAAAAATTGATTGACGATAATGTAAAGCTCCCCGTGGGCTACAGTATAGATTATGGCGGGCAGTTTGAAAATCTTCAAAGCGCGAAAGATAGATTACTGTTTGCGGTGCCAGTGGCATTAGTGCTAATTTTCTTCTTGCTTTATTTCGCCTTTAATTCTGTAAAGGAAGCATTGATGATTTATTCCGCAATTCCACTAGCTGCAGTAGGTGGTGTATTGTTACTGTGGATTCGCGATATGCCTTTTAGTATTTCGGCTGGGGTTGGATTTATTGCTCTTTTCGGGATTGCCGTCCTCAACGGAATTGTTTTAATAGAACATTTTAAAGAACTTAAAAAAGAGGGAATGACAGATAAAAACGAACTTATCGTGCACGGCGCTAAAAATCGTCTACGAGCGGTTTTGCTAACGGCTTCCGCTGCGGCGCTCGGCTTTTTACCAATGGCTATTTCAACCAATGCAGGTGCCGAAGTACAAAGACCTTTGGCAACTGTTGTAATTGGCGGTTTAGTAACTGCAACCATTTTAACTTTGGTTGTGTTGCCGGTGCTGTTTTCAATTTTCGATTCGGATAAAAAGATAAAGATTCGGAAATCTAAAAGAAAGACTTTACCGATGATAACTATTTTGTTTTTCCTCGGTTTTTCGGGAATAGCGCAAGAAAAGTCGAATAATTTGAACGATTTGCAGCAAATGGCTTTGGAAAATAATGCAGGTTTAAAAGCATCTTCACTTCAGGTTGATGAAGCAGACGCTTTGATAGGAAGTGCTTTCAACTTCGATAAAACCAATGTGTTTTATGAGTTTGACGAAAATAATATGGGGCCAAACAATGAGCCGCTTAAGATTTTTGGCGTGCAGCAAAACTTCCTATTTCCAACGGTTTATTTCGCAGAGAAAAATGTAAATAAACGCCAGTTTGAAATGCAAAGCAGCCAATACGAAATTCAGAAACGCAAAACTGATGGGGTGGTTGCAGCTGCATATTATCAATTTCAATTTGAGAAAAATAGAGAACGCGTTTACGAAAGTTTGGACAGTTTGTATCAAAATTTTGCCCACGCTGCCCAGCGTCGTTTTGAATTGGGAGAAACCAATTATTTAGAAAAAATAACCGCCCGCGCCAAACAACGACAATTAGAAACCGATTACAGGCAGAGTAAAGAGGATGTGAAAATTGCAATGTCGCGTTTAAAAACAGTCGTTCAATCTAAGGATAGTTTGCTGATTGCGGCGCAGCCATTGGAGAAATTGCAACTATCGCTTTCAGATTTGCAAGCACATCCGGCGATAGATTATTACGAAAACAGAAATGAATTTTATCAAGCAAAACAAAGTCTCGAAAAGCAACATTTGCTGCCAGACATTAGCCTTACTTATTCGCTGGGAAGTAATTCTGGATTGAACGAGAATCTGTATGGATACCAAATTGGTCTAAAAATTCCGTTGCTTTTTAGTGGGAATGCTTCAAAAATAAAAGCTTCGAAAATTGCTTCGGAAGTAAGTCTGCAGCAAACGGAAGATTATAAAATTCATTTGAATTCGCGGAGAGTTCAATTGCTGAATGAAGTTTCAAAATATGAAGAAGCACTTCTATATTATGAAACCGAAGGAAAATCACTTTCCGAAGAAATTCTAAAAACGGCAAATATCAGTTTCAAAAATGGTGAAATAGACTTTTTTCAATACATCTTAAGTCTTGAAAACGCTTACGAAATTGAATTGCAACATCTAGAAAACCTCAATAAATACAATCAAGCGGTTATCGCAATCAACTATTTAATTCTATAAAATAATAATTATGAAATATATAAAATCACTTTTGTTGCTTTTGGTACTTGTTTCGGTGTCCTGCAACAATTCAAATAAAGAAGAAGCTTCCTCAGAAATCAGTAAAGAAGTAACCGATTCTGGGAATATTCATCTTTCCAAAGCGCAATTCGAAAACGCAAAAATGGAAATCGGCCAACTCACCGAACAACCTTTTGCAGAAATAGTGCAAACCAGCGGAATGATTGACGTGCCGCCACAGAGCAGAGCGATTATAAGCGCGTTTGCTGGCGGATATATTAAAAACACGCCCTTATTAATTGGCAGTAAAGTTAGTAAAGGACAGCGTTTGGTAACGCTGGAAAATCCTGAATTTATAACGATGCAGCAGAATTTTTTAGAAACCGCAGAGAAGCTTTCGTATTTAAAATCTGAGTACGACCGACAGAAAATAATGATGGATGAAAAAATTACTTCACAAAAGAGTTTTTTAAAGGCCGAAAGTGAATATAGATCTAATTTGGCGCGTTACAACAGCTTGAAGAAAAACCTAGAAATGTTGAATATAAATGCTGCTTCGGTGCAAGCGGGCAATATTGTTTCGCAAGTAAATATTTACAGCCCTATTGACGGCAATGTAACCCAAGTTTTTGTGAATACGGGCACCTATGTTTCGCCAGCCGATAAGATTATGGAAATTATGAATACCGACCATATTCACTTAGAACTGAAAGTTTTTGAAAAGGATTTAATGCAACTTAAAAAGGAACAGGAAATACTATTTACGGTGCCCGAAGCTTCAAAAGAAACCTTTAATGGCGGAGTGCATTTAGTTGGCACTTCCATAGACCCAACTTCGCGCGTGGCTTTAATTCACGGTCATATTGAGGAGAAAGACGAGCATAACTTTACAGCCGGAATGTTTGTGGAAGCACAGATTATTACGGGCACGAAAAACCAAATGGCGCTTCCCGAAAATGCTATTGTTGAAATGGATGGCAAAAAATATGTTTTGATAATTGAAAACGAAAATGACGAAGAGTTTGAAATCCACCAAATGGAAGTTAAAATAGGACCCACATATCGCGGTTTTACAGCTATTGAAAACAGTTCCGAAATTAAACCCGACAGCAGGTTTTTAATTAAAGGTGCTTTTGTGTTATTGAAGGAAGAAGGTGGCGGAGGACATAGTCACTGATGAAATCGAAATCGAAATCGAAAGTGAAATCGAAATTGGGCTGAAACTCGAAGTTTGAGTGTTTTTTAATTGTTCAGGTATTGTTCGTGAAAAGGTGCTTTTTGCGAACAATACGCGAACAATGGCAACATTGATTTCAATAAATGAATTTTAAAATTTAGGATTCAGAATTAAGCACAGGAGCCAGTACTTCCCAAACGGTATTCGCTAATATTTTATGCCCCTCAGCCGTGGGATGTATCCCGTCATTCTGATTTAATTCTTTAATGCCGCCTACATCTTTCAAAATAAAAGGAATAAACTCAAGACTGTTTTCTGAAGCAAGATCAACGAAAATAGCTTTAAATTGTGTTGTATATTCCTGTCCCATATTGGGTGGCAATTGCATTCCCGCCAAAACAATTTTTGTACTGGGGCTTTTCGCTTTTACCGCATCTATAATTGCTTGTAAATTAGCTTTAGTTTCAGTTATAGCTACACCTCGCAACCCGTCATTTGCGCCAAGTTCTAAAACGAATACATCAATATCTTGGTTTAGAATCCAATCGATTCTACTTTTTCCGCCAGCGGAAGTTTCACCACTCACTCCAGAATTTACAACTACATAATTCAACTCTAAAGAATCAATTTTAGACTGTATAATTCCGGGAAAGGCATCATTAGTATCATTTAAGCCATAACCGGCAGTAATGCTATCGCCAAAAAACAATATGGTTTTGCTTGAAGTGTTTTCTGTAGTCTCATTTTCAGTAGTAGCATTTTCGTCAGTAACTACAGTTGCTTTTGATTTTGTGTCATTTCCACAGGATATCACCACAAAAACCAGTACGAAATAACAAAACTTTATGAGGTTTCGGTATTTGTAAACTGTACTATTCAAAAGGGTTTCTTTAATTTTGGGCTTCGGCATAAGGTCGGTAATTATTATAAAATTTAAATGGCAAAGATATTAAAGATTAACGGGCTGGAGAAGACTTATAAAAGTGGTTCTAAACAATTAACAGTCCTTCAAAATGTTTCTTTCGACGTTGAAAAAGGACAAACATTCTCCATCGTCGGTCCCTCAGGTAGTGGAAAAACCACACTATTAGGATTAGCGGCAGGCTTAGACACCCCTAGCGCTGGCACGGTTGAATTATGCGGTCATATTTTAAACACGCTAAATGAGGACGAACGCGCCCATCTTCGAAATGAAGAAGTGGGTTTCATTTTTCAAGACTTTCAATTATTGCCAACATTAACGGCCCTAGAAAATGTAAGTGTGCCTTTAGAGCTGCAAGGCGCCGAAAACGCAAATAGCAGAGCAAAAGAACTTTTAGAAAAGGTTGGATTGGGCGATCGTGTGCATCATTACCCTTCACAATTATCTGGTGGTGAGCAGCAGCGTGTTGCTGTAGCAAGAGCATTTTCCAATAGCCCTTCAATTTTATTTGCAGACGAACCTACCGGGAATCTAGATGAAGAAACTGGCGAGAAAGTAATTCAGTTGCTTTTCAACCTTAATGAAGAGACAGGAACAACGCTGGTGATTATTACCCACGATTTAGATTTAGCTGCAAGAACACAGCAAATTTTAAGATTAAAAGGCGGTAAGATTTTAACGAACGAAACAACTGTAAAAATTTGAACAAGTCACCGTTAAAATCGAATAGCAACACCGCCTGGCTTTTTAAAATGGCCTGGCGCGATGCAAAGGCAAGTAGGGCGCGATTACTGCTTTTTATGGCTTCCATTATCTTAGGAATTGCTGCCGTAGTTTCCATTCAACTTTTCAGCCAAAACCTAACAGCCAATATTCAACGGCAATCAAAATCTTTGATGGGTGCCGATTTTATTATTGATACTAAGCAGCTTCCTAATGAGCGCGCTCAAGCAATTATTGATTCTCTAAAACCCGATGCTTCCGAAGTAAATTTTGTGTCCATGGTTGCTTTTCCGAAAAACGACGGTACTAAATTAGTGCGTGTTCGTGGTTTGCAAGGCGATTTTCCATTTTATGGCACCCTTGAAACAGCACCTGTTAGCGCAGCAACTACCTATCAAGTTTCTGGGGGAGTTTTAGTAGATGCAACTTTAATGTTGCAATATAATCTTCAAGCTGGCGACTCGATTAAAATAGGCGAAATAACCTTGCCCATTGCGGGGGCATTAAAAGCTATACCGGGCAATACGGCGGTTTCAAGTTCTATTGCACCCTTGGTAATTATACCTTTTCAGTTTATTGAGGCCACAGAATTGTTACAATTCGGAAGTCGAAAAGAATATCAGTTTTTTTACAAGCAACCCAATACAGATTTGGTGGCTTTGGAAGCACAGTTACAACCGATGCTCGAGGCAGAAGATGCCGACTTAGATACGCACACCAGCACCAGTAGCAGATTGGGGCGACGTTATGACAATGTAGGATCGTTCTTAAATCTAACCGCTTTTATTGCGCTATTGCTAGGCTGTGTAGGTATTGCCAGTTCGGTGAATATTTACATCAAAGAAAAAATAAAGGCTATTGCAGTTTTAAAATGTTTAGGCGCGTCCAGAAAACAAAGCTTTTTAATTTTCTTAATACAGATTGCGGGAATAGGAATCTTAGGAGGAATTATAGGAACCGCAATAGGAGTAGGGCTTCAAGAACTTTTCCCCATAGTATTAAAAGAGTTTTTACCTTTCGATCTTACAATTAGCATTACCGCCCAACCATTAATTATGGGCGTTTTCTTGGGCTTAGTAATGTCGGTTTTGTTTGCTTTACTGCCTTTATTGCGCACTTGGTACGTTTCGCCATTAGAAGTGCTACGATTTAGTGGCGAATCTTCAAAGCAATCACAGTTGGCCAAATATGCTGTTATTGCCGTAATTGTCTTGTTTTTATACGCCTTTTCCTTTTGGTTGCTGCAAGATTGGTTATTTGCGCTAGCCTTTATCGGTGGAATTATGGTAACCTTCGGGATACTTTCAGGAATTGCAATTGGTAGCATGAAATTGGTTAAAACCTATTTTCCGAAAGGAGCAGGATTTACTACACGGCAAAGTCTGCTCAATTTATTTCGTCCCAACAACCAAACTATCGTGTTGCTTGTAGCTATTGGTTTAGGTACATTTTTAATCAGTACGCTATATTTTACAAAGGATATTCTACTGGATAAAACTGCTTTAGGACAAACCTCAGAAAGTGCGAACCTGATAACTTTAGACGTGCAACCAGATCAATTAGCTGAGGTTGTAAACACTTTTAAAGCGAATGATTTGCCAGTTTTAGACAATATTCCGCTGGTTACTATGCGAATGCACAGCATCAAAAATGAATTGGTAAACAGCTTGCGAACCGATAGTACTATCCAAATAAAAGGCTGGGTTTTAAGTCACGAATTTAGAACCACCTACCGCGCAAATCTTATAGATTCCGAAGAAATTATGGAAGGGGAGTGGGTGGCAACGCAAAAGGCAGGCGAGATTGTTCCTGTTTCCATTTCCGATAATCTTTCTGTAGATGCTGATGTTAGTGTTGGCGATTCTATTGTTTTTAATGTGCAAGGCGTACTGATGCCAACCGTAATTAAAAGCATCCGAAAAGTGGATTGGGCAAATCTGCAACCTAATTTTACAGTGCTTTTCCCTAGCGGCGTTTTGGAAAGCGCGCCACAGTTTAATGTACTAACAACCTATGCGCCCACAGAAGCCAGCTCGGCTAAGTTGCAACGCGCTTTGGTAACTAAATTCCCCAATGTGTCGGTTATAGATTTACGGCAGATGTACACCGTAGTAGAAGATATTTTGAATAAGGTTTCTTGGATTATTAATTTTATGGCGTTTTTCAGCATACTTACAGGGATTATTGTTTTGATAGGCTCTGTGCGTACCAGCAAATATCAGCGAATAAAGGAAAGTGTTTTATTGCGGACTTTGGGCGCAAAAAACAAACAGATCCTAACCATTACCGCCCTAGAATATCTATTTCTAGGAATTTTGGGCAGCCTCTTGGGAATCCTTTTGGCACTGATTAGCAGCTTGCTCTTGGCAGTATTTGTATTTGAAGAACCATTTACTCCTTCGCTAATCCCATTCTTGGTTTTTCTACCTGGAATTTCCCTATTGGTTTTGGGGATTGGGTTGAGTAATATTCGAGAGGTTTTGAGAAGCTCGCCGCTGGAAGTTTTGAGGAAGATCGGGTAAATAAATCTAGATTTTATAAAATTGAATAGTTTCTAGACCCCAAAGGTTTTTAAAACCTTTGGGGTCTTTGCGAGGGAGAGACGACTAGTTTAAGGGAATAGCAACTTGTTTCATCATTGATTTTTAGATAAGGCCGTCAAAACCTTAACTGCTTTCTCAGCGTCTTTTTTATCGACGAAAATATGATCGTGGTAATACCCAGCAATTACATTACAGCTAATATCATTTTTTGATAATTCGGTTGAAAATGCCGCTGTCAAGCCTACAGCATCCAGAGAGGAGTGAACCGTAAGCGTTATCCAAGAAGCAATATATTCATAGGTCAAGTTTAGCGCGTCTGCTTTGCTTTCGCAATAACAATCGTTGTTCCTTCTTCCTCTTTGAATTCACAAATAGTATCTTTTCGGTCAACGATACTAACGTCTTTTAAGGTTGAAAACACATACGCTCCCTCGTTCAGTTTTGGCGTCATTCCTTTTATTAATTCAGATAAATTTGTTTCTCCAGCCATTTAGTTTTTTCTTTTATATATTATTAGTGAAAGCAACGAAATAACAATTCATATACCTTCAAATATAATAAACGGAACGTACAGTAGCTGTTTTTCAACTTTTGCGAGGGGGTTTATTCTAAAATTTCGCCTTTTTCTTCAGCAACAATCTTTCCCCAATTCGCAATAGATGTAAGTACAGGAGTTAGACTTTCACCAAAAGGTGTTAAGGCATATTCAACCTTTAATGGTGGTTTTTTGGTGTGAACCTTTCGGGTTATTAATCCATCGTGTTCCAATTGTTTTAATTGCAAACTTAAGGTGCGTTCAGTGATAGTAGATATGAGTTTATGGAGTTCATTATAACGTTTTTTACCATCTACCAAATAGATTAAAATCACACTTTTCCATTAGCTACAATTTGAGACAAACATTCATCATACTAATAATTTTCAGCATTTTGTCTTGTAAACAAAAAGATAAATGTTATCCTGAATTTAAGGAAAGTCTGACTTATCTTAAGGAATATATCGAACCCAATAACAAAGAGAGGTCTATAAGTGAGATTACACGTAATATAGAAGCATTGGAATCTATTTCAGGAATAATGAATCAAGACCAAGGAAATCTAATTGGAAAAATGATGGTTAGGCAAGCGGATATTGACAAATGGGATAAATGGATTTCGGAAAAATGTCCGAATGAAAATATTTCGGAAAAAATCAAAATGGAACAAAGATATGATGATGCAGAAATCCAAGTTATTGACCTATTGCACTTGGTAGAAACTGAAAATAAAGAAGCTTTGGCGAAATTGATTGCTTATCACGGAACTGACAAAAGCAAACATCTAAAAACTCACCTTGACATAAAATCTGAATCGGAGAAAGAAATGAATCTTCGATACTTTTTATCTTTGCAAAATATCATAAATAAGTGTTACAAAATAAAGCCTCGAACTGGAAATATTGACACGGATTTTTCATTTGTGATAACAGATAGTAAAAAGGAAAATATTGGAGATTTAGAAATCATCAGAGTGAATATGAATTACTGTTTGCCAGACGAAGTGGAATGTATTGATAAAACGTTCTATTTCGACTTTGTTTTGGGAGAAAAAGAATATTTATTGACATAAATAAAGCGGAATTATATACCGAACAAAAACTGTAGCTAACACAGGTAACCGTTGCACAACCCCTTAATTTTTAAAAACCGAACCAATATAAGCCGCTTTAAGCGGCTTTGTTTTTTCTTCACATAAAAAGCCTAAAGAAACGCAAGACACATGGGTTTTTTAATATATTTGAAGCTTTGCTTCCTCGCCATATTCTCCCCACTTAATTAATCCTTGTAGGCTATGGCTGGCTTGGTTTTCGAATGCTTGGGTATTGAAAAAAATTAAAATCATAACGCACATTGCCGGATATATGCAATTGTTGTTTTGAATATACACTTGTTGTAAAACATTATGAGAAAAACATTCATATTAATTGTAATAATTCTGACATCTAATTTAGTTAATGCCCAATTTATAAAGGAAAAGTCGATTAACGTACAAATAGGATACGGCCTTAGCGCACCTAATAACAGCATAGACGAAATTGTAGCTGATGGCTTTTTTGGCCAAGGCGAACTAGTCCTTAAAGTCAAATCCTGGCTTGAATTGAGGCCATATGCAGGTTTAATTTTAACTTATTCAAACGGGAAAGATTTGAATGATAAACCAACAGATGAAAAAGCCGAATCTAAAGCGTTTTTATTAGGAGGGAAAGTAAGAGTAAGAGCACCTATACCTTATGTAGCACCATATGTAGAAATTGGAATAGGAACTTCAATTGGAAAATTCGAAACATTTACAGCTTACCATAATATTGATAAAAGTGGAATAATTTACCATATACCTTTTTCATTGGGATTAGAATTAGGTAGCACTAATAATGTTGATTTAGGATTGACCTATTATTTTCAGCCATCTGTTGAACAGTACGCTGGAGCATTTGCAGTTGGACTAACCTTTCCGTTGAATTAATAACGTTTTACAACAAACCGTATATAATTTATTGCTAGTTCTAGCTTACTTACGAATCCCAATAACAATCGGGACTCGCGGATTCTCAACTAGCCCGACAGAGTCGTTCTGGCGGGTTCGGTTATTATTTGCTAATTAAGTACTTAAACACGGAACAAACCATACATAACAACGTTACCACCATATGAAAAAAGAGTTCGTAATTTCACTAATCATTAGTCTGACATTTTTGTCTCTTGGCTTTCTATTACTTCATTACGAATTATTCGGATATGGAATATCTTTCTTTGTATTTCTACCATTTGCACTCGGATATATTTTAGGGAAATCGACATTAAAGTCGGCAAGTTTATGGGGATTGATTATCTCACTTGTAATATTCTTTATATTACTTTTTGCTGGTGGACTTGAAGGAATGGTTTGTATTTTATTGGCAATGCCTTTAATAATTGGAGCGGTAGCTCTAGGAGCACTGGTTAAATACTTGACTAACAAAAAGGGTAAGAAAGAAAATTTAATAAAAAGTTCTATTCTTCCATTGTGTCTATTCTTAACATTTGGATTTGTAGAGACTAAACTAACAGAAAACGACACTAATATTATTGAAATCAAGTCGGAAATAATTCTTCCCTATTCTTCAATGAAAGTTTACGAAACAATTAAATCAGTTGACACATTAAATGCTGAAAAGCCTTTTTTAATGAAACTTGACCTTCCAATTCCTCAAAAATGTATTTTGGAAGAAGAAAAAGTCGGAGGAATAAGAACTTGTTATTTTGAGGGTGGTTTAATAGTCGAAAAAATAACGGAACTTGAAAAAGGAAAAATTCTTAAAATGGACGTAATAGACTATCAATTGACTGGTAGAAAATGGCTTGGATTTAAAGAAGCTATTTATCTATTTGACGAGTTAGGAAACGGACAGACCAAAATGACAAGAATAACAACTTATACATCTGAATTATACCCTCGGTTTTATTGGCAACCTTTAGAAAAAATTGGAATTGAACAAGAACACGATTATGTATTTAAGAATTTAGTAATCGACCTGAAAAATAAATACGGTGAGTAACACTGTGGTTAGCAAATAGGGCGATTAGTGCCTAATCGAAAGATAGTTGTTTAATTACAAAGTCGCCAAATATTTAACGTTGGCAACAATTAAAAAATGATCTCGAATAAATTCAAAATTGAACTTCTAAAGACGAATTGGATATCTGAAAAAGGTACTCAATCGGATTTATGTGCTCACGGGCAAATGCGAGTGAGTCTAAAGGACTTTCAGCCTATTGTGTTTTTCTTGAGTAAAACATTTCACGACGACATAAATTTATCTTTTATTTGTTTCGCCACACGTAATTTAATATTTTCACTCACGAAATCGGCCTAATAGATTCGCTAACCATTGGTAGTATGTTAATGTTGTTCAGTAAAATTCTCTTTGAACTCTTGAAATTGTCTTTTGTGGGGGCATTAATTGGTTTTTATCATTCATATGATTTTATAATTGCAATTATATTAGCTGTGGTATGCGTAAAAGTATTTATAAAAACACTCAAACAAAAGAGTACTCAAAAATGGGTTTTTATGGCAGGTATGTTTTTATCAGCTATTTTGGGAATATTGGTAGAAAACTGGGGGATTGAAAATAATCATTGGAAGTATCACGATTTAGACGCTGGCAGAACTTTTCCTTATTGGTTACCCTTCGCATGGATGCTTGCTTTTATTTTTCTTTACAAGGTGGAACGAACAATTATTACCTTACAAAAAGTGACCTCTTTAAAAAGAAAGTTTCTGATAGTTTTATTGATTTCGACCTTTTTTCCTGCATTTGGGGAAGTCATTACCATTTATCTGGACGTATGGACGTATAATTGGCCATATCAAGTTTTAGGTGTCCCATTATATGCATTACTACTTTTACCGGTTTTTCATATGACTATTTCTACCGTGCTTATAATTATTTGTCAAAAATTTAATATTCAGGATCCGGTGTTTTCAATTTCAAAAAACAACTCCTAAATTCATTAATCATTATACTTTTTTTGAGAGGATTACACACCGTAGACACATACCACTAAATTGCAACATCGCACATAAAAATGCTTAATTTTAGTAAATAGGAAAATTTTAGTTCTTTTAAACTAATTAACAAACATTGGAAAATTTCGGCTTCAACTCGCAACTTTTCATGTCCAAACCCGGTTAGTTTTAACGCTATGATGACAGTACAATTTTTAAACAGATGACAATAAAATTGAACATATTTATATTTTTCAACGCATTGATGTTATTGATATCTTGTAATGGACAGACCAATAAACAACAAGTTAAAACAGATAACATTGTAAAAGGCGATACTATAACAGAACTTGGAAGCAGTATAATGGTTGTTTATCAAGACAAAAAGAATATTTATTGGTTTGGAAGTTGGGAAACGGGAGTGTATAGATATGATGGAAAGACATTGATTAATTTTACTACCAAGCATGGTTTGCCAAACAATAGAGTTGATGAAATAAAAGAAGATAAATCTGGCAACATATACTTCACCAGTTGCCACCCAAATTCTACGATATCTAAGTTTGACGGAAATACATTTACGATATTAACTGCCATACCCAGTAATGATTGGAAACTTAAATCCACAGATATATGGTTTAAACATGCTTATCAAAATGAGAAAGTATATCGGTATGACGGTATAACTTTAAATGAATTGCAGTTACCTAAACCACCAGACCTCTATACTCCTTTTGAAATCTATAGCATTTATAAAGACAAGAAAGAAAACATTTGGTTTGGTACAAACCCTGTTGGAGTTTGCCGATACGATGGAAAATCGTTTGAATGGATTACAGAAGAAGATGTAACAGAATTTCGCAACGAGGGTGCAAACGGAGTGCGTTCAATTACGGAAGACAAAAATGGCGACTTTTGGTTCAATACCGAATATAGGTATAGTGTTTACGACAGCGCAACCTTAAAAAGCAATAAATTTTACACAAGACACGAAAGCATAGGCGGTTTAGATGGGAAAATGGACAGCGATTTGGACGAGTATCTATCAACAGTAAGAGACAACAATAATAATTTGTGGTTTGTAACCTATCGAAGTGGCGTTTGGAAATATGATGGAACGAAAATTACGCATTATGTAGTTCAAGATAATTCTAAAGACATTACTTTATTCAGCATTTACAAAGACAACAATGGCGACCTTTGGCTTGGAACACACGAAAATGGAGCATTTAAATTTAATGGGACAACATTTGAAAAATTCACCCCATGATGAACAACATAGGAGCTTCTGCTAACAAAACCTATAATCAATGGAGCCCCACGGAACGCTGCTGCTCCTAGCCAAACCGCAAAAAAAACAATGCGAATAGCCCTAACCATATTGATTGGAATACACGGAATTATCCATTTATTCGGATTTTTCAAAGCCTTTGGTATCTCTGAATTTAATGCGATTTCAGAACCTATTTCAAAAACTTATGGAATATTTTGGTTCTTGACATTTCTACTTTTTGCTATTACAATCATTTTAATGCTTGTTCATTCGGACTATTGGTGGTTAAGTGGTTTTTTGGCTGTGATTATTTCGCAGCTGTTGATTTTTAATTATTGGTCTGACGCAAAATTTGGTACAGTAGCCAATTTAATTATTCTATTGGCGACAATAATTGGTTATTCAAGTTTCAACTTTAACCATAAAATAAAAGAAGAAAGAATAAGGCTGTTTGAAAATTCGCAACTCAAAAATCAAGAGATTGTTACCGAAAAAGCAATGCTTGGCTTACCACCAATTGTTCAAACATGGTTGACTAATAGCGGAATAATAGGAAAGAAATTGATTACAAATGTGCATTTAGTTCAAGAACTACAGCTCAAAATGAAACCCGAACAAACAAGTTGGAATAATGGTACGGCAGAACAATATTTTACTATTCAACCGCCAGCGTTCAATTGGAATATTAATACTGAAATGAATTCAATTTTAAGTGTAGTAGGTAGAGACAAATTTGAAGATGGTAAAGGCGAAATGATAATTAAACTACTATCACTTATTCCAGTTGCAAATGTAAAAAATGACGAAAAGGTAAACCAAGCAACTTTGCAACGATATTTGGCTGAAATCGTTTGGTTTCCTTCAGCGGCTTTAAGTCACTACATAAAATGGGAAACTATTGATGACTATTCTGCCAGAGCCATAATGGAATATAAAGGAACCAAAGGTTCAGGCGAATTTCACTTTGATAAAGACGGGAATTTTGAAAAATTCGTAGCAATGCGCTATCAAAATTCAAATGATACCGAACCTACCGAATGGACTGTGACTGCGACTAAGACCGAAGAAAGGAATGGAATAAAAATACCTGTTGAGTGCATTGCAAGTTGGGAATTGGAGAGTGGTAAATGGACTTGGTTGAAATTAAAAATAACGGACATTCAATATAACGTGAAAGAAATGCCAGTGACCAACTAAGAACTGAGGTGAAAAACAACTAATTTCTTCATTAATTTTTGACATTATTATTCTAGGCTTACAGATTGAAAAAATAGATCTGTAGGCTTTTTTTTTGTTTTAAACACAATCAGTTTTTACTGGAAGTTTTACTCTGAGAAGTACGAGCTTGAAATCTCGAAGTGTGAAAGGCAAGGGCGTGGTGGCTTTTGTAAAACGTTTGGGTGTCAGCTAGTCTATTGATCTAATAAGCGTCTGATACATAGATGATAATAAAATTTTTTTAATATATTTGGGTTAGTGCTTAAGGCGCTATTCTCCCCCTTTTAATTTAAACCCCTGCGTAGCCTGGGACTTGGAATGCTTTAAAATTTTGTTGTAAAAATAAATAAGAATCACAGCTCATATGTGTGAGATAAACGTAATAGTTGTAAGCGAATATGCATTTGTTTACAGTATTGTAATACAACCGTGTAAACAAACTTAATATTAATAACAGGGAAGCTGAAAACTGAACAGAGTAAGCGAAAAAAATAAATTTAAAAAAATGAAACAAATCAAATTTTTAGGGGTCTTAGTTTTTTTCGCATCGATTTTATGTATCGGCTGTAAGGATACGGCTGAACCCCAAGTAACTGCAACTGAAAAAACAGAAATGACAGCTGCCGAAAAGGAAACGGCAAAAACAGAAATTTCGAATACCAATACCCAAATCGTTTCAAATTTGAATGCTCTTAATGTTGAGGCTGCAATGCAGGGATATTTTAAGGATGTTACGAGTGTGAGTGTAATGGGTGCGACTTCAGATTATCAAGCTTTGGAAAATGGCTTAAAAGAGGCATTTGGCGGTTTAAATTCATTCTCTCTGACGAAAGTAAGTGAGGATTTTCTATTTATCTCTGATACTTCTGTGCTTTGTACTTGGATAGGAACTGTTGAAGTTGAGCTTAAAACTGGTGAGCGCTTTAAGAATGACGTTCATACTGCAAGTTTACTTTATAGCAAAGTAGACAATGAATGGAAAATTGTGTACGAACACGCTTCTGAAACCCCAGCAAAGTCTGTAGCTGTAGAGTAAAAACCTCGAATAAAAAATATACTACTGCCAGCAATGTTTAAAATAATGTGGTAGTTATTGCTGAATGAAAGTCTAGGGCTATTTTGTTATAGCTAATTTTCCTTCGGAAAAGCCTCGTAAGTAAACCCGCAACTATTTTTATACATAATCGTGGGCAAAAATTAAAAAGAAAGAAAAACTAATATTGCAAACTTTTAATTCTAAAATTATGAATAGATTATCACTTTTATTCGCTTTAATTTTATTGATTTCTTGTAACCAAGAAAAAGTTGACACTGAAAAGGAAGGTCAAAAACTGATGCAATTGAGTAGAGAATGGTCTAAATCTGCTGCAACTAATAATATTGACAAAACAGTAAGTTATTGGTCTGATGATGCCATTTTTATTTCGTCTTGACAACCAACACTTGAAGGAAAACAGAGTATTAAACAAATGGTCGAGGCTATGTCTAAAGTACCTGGTTTTACGATTAGCTGGGAACCAATTAGTGTATCTGTATCAGAAAGTGGAGATATGGCATATATGATTGAAAAAAATACGATGACTATTAACGACTCCATTGGAAATCCGATTATTTCGACAGGTAGAGCAGTTACTATTTGGAAAAAAAATAAAGATGGAGAATGGAAAAATGTAGTAGAAATTGCAGCAGATGATCCGCAATAAGAAGGTTGGCAAAAATGTTTAAAATTATACGGTAGTTACTGCTTAATTAAAGGTTAGGGCTGTTTTGTTATAGCTAATTTTTCTTCGGAAAATCCTTCTATACAGAACCACATTTTATATTATAAGTAAATGTTATGCAACATTTGAAAAAGAAATAGAAACCAACATTCGCTAAAATTATAATCTCCTTCAAAAATTAAAAACCAAATTTTAATAGTATTAAATGCTATTGTGGCCTTTATCCCCATGTTTGTGTGTAATTTGAGCAACCGAACTAAAAAACAAACTGAATGGGAATATTTGGAAATCTATTTAGAAGTAAAAATTTAAAAATGACGGACTCAGATTTTGGAGAAATTAAGAGTTTTAGTACTAGCGGAAATGATGTTGGTTGGCAAGTAAATAAAAGATTTTTGAATTCTGATATTGAAATTTTAATCGCAGGAGATAAAGATGGAATATCTGAAAATCAAAAACGGATTTTAATCAATGCACTTAATAACGAAACGGTAATAAAATCTGAATCGGAAAAAGCACTTAAAGAACAATTTGAAAACGCGGAAATGGAATTTGTGTCCATTGAAGAGCATTTCGAGCTCACAGGAATATCGGTGCGCGATGAAGGATTTGAAATGGCTTTTCAGGAAAAGGAAGGACAAAACTACTTTTTCAATGTTCATTTTGAGAAGAATAAACAGGTTGGAGTTTCGATAGATGGGTAATTTAAACGTAGAAAATTATCTCGGAATTTATAAAACGAGAAAGAAAATGCAAGATTGGCAATAATTTAAAAAGAGGAATTTTATCAAATTCTAGGCAACCATTTGTAACATATATACGTCTTTATACATAGGGATACCCTCTAAATTTAGCACCAATCAAAAACACCTCTATGTATTCAAATCAAAAAGTCGGTAGAATTGCTGGCGTATTATTATTGTTCATTTTTATTTCAGGCGTCGTAATATTTCAATTTTTACAAGGCTCTGTGCTTTTTTCAGACAATTATCTTACAACCGCATCCGAAAACTCAACTCAAATCATAGGTTCAGTTGTACTCGGAATTTTTAGCGGAATAGCAACTATAGTTGTTGCAACAATGCTGTTACCGATTTTTAAAAGATATAGTATAAGCTTAGCATATTTATACCTTGCATTTTGCATTCTAAATTTTATCACCCTTATGATTGATAATGTTAGTGTGATATCTATGTTAGAATTAAGTAAAGAATTTGTGATAAATGGAAATGAAAGTTCTTCGAAAATATTAGAGACTCTCGTATATCAAAAACATTGGTGGACACACTATCTTTATCTATTAATTTCTTGCTTTCCAGTTTTTGTTTTGTACTACATATTGTACGTATCTAAGCTTGTCCCAAGAATAATTACCATTTTTGGAATAATAGCAATAGTTCTTATGTTCATTGAAGAATTATTTTCAATTTTCGGACATAGTATAAGTATGAATATGCTTCTGCCCACAGGATTAATTCAACTAATTCTTCCGCTTTGGCTAATAATAAAAGGGTTAAATTCCTCAACAATAGAAACTGAAATTAACAAACAAAATTTGTAACCGGAAAACGGCACACAATATAAAAGCATAATTGCTCTATTTTGGGCTTAAGCAAAGGTTGTTGCAAGTTTATTACGTCTGCTTTTCCTTCGGAAAATTCTCGTAAGTAAACACGCAACTTTCCATATCCTATTGTTAGGCACAATCTAAAAAATACATTTGAGAATTAAATCACATCTGCAAATTTTAATAATTTTAAGCTTATTATTTGGATGCAAGAATGATATTAAATCTGTCAGTTTTGAACTAACTTCTTCAGAAAAAGAATACAGAAAAGACAGTATAATAATGTCTAATATTTCTAATTTTCTCAGAAATAATCAAAGTTCAATCGTCAGGAATTATCACTTTCTATGTGATCCTTCTAGAATTCGTTCTTTAGGGGATTATAATGTAAACCATAAAATTGAAAACATAAATATTAGAATCGGAAAAAAAACTGTGCGGATTTCTCCAATACCTAGTTCCTTCAAAATATCTGATGGACCTTTGGCGGAATACCGAATAGAAAATGATAATTTAGGTAAGTTTACAAGTTATTTCATTGATCTCGATTTAAAAAGTGATTTGAAAATATCTGATTATAAGGCAACTTTGAGATTTATGAAAGACAGTAACGGAATTGAAAAAGTATCTTTCAAAAAAGTAATTAGTGCAACTGAAAATTATTTGATTGAAGAAAAACTGAGGAAAAATTGGTAGTAACGAAGCATAACCGCAATTTACTCGTACTTATATATTTTAATTATAGGTGCTCGTGAATCTCGCTCGCTCGCTTTGCTTCGCCAGTTCGCTGCGCTCGTGTCGCCATTTCGACTATGTCCGAATCCACCCCGCCAGAAAGACTTTGTCGGGCAGGTCGTAATTGCTACCGTCGATGCTTATCCTGAAAAATAGTAACTTTAATCCCGTAACTGACGGTTATGAGGGACCGTTGGCACCAATTAATTCAAAAACAAATAAGATGAAAGTTACTGCTGAAAAAAATGAAAAAGTCGCTAATATGATATTTGCATCTATTTATCCACTTTACTTGAATAGATTGGTGAAAAACGGAAGAACCAAGGAAGAACTAAACCAAGTAATAGAATGGTTAACTGGATTTGATGAAGGTAAATTACAAGCATTTATTGAAGAGAAAGTAACTTTTAGAACATTTTTTCAAAAAGCTAAAATACATCCTAACGCACACTTGATTAAAGGAGTGGTTTGTGGTTATCGAATTGAAGAAATAGAGGATGAATTTGAATTGTATAAACAATGCAGACGTATGGAAAAGCTCATTGATGAATTGGCGAAAGGTAGAAAGGTGGAAAAGATTTTAAGGCAATAATCAAAATAGGAATTATGGCAACAACAAAGACAACTTACACTGGGGGAAATGTAACAGATTTCATAAACTCATATGTTGACAATGAGCAGAAAAAAGCTGACAGTTTTCGTTTAATTGAATTGATGCAGGAATGGTCTAGTGCTGAACCTAAAATGTGGGGACCGACAATTATCGGATTCGACAACTACCATTACAAATATGCTAGCGGACATGAAGGCGATGCGCCAGTTCTTGGATTTTCACCTAGAAAAGCAGCATTCTCGCTCTACGTTTATTCTGATACGGAAAGAAGTAAATTATTATTAGCCGAACTCGGTAAATTCAAAATGGGGAAAGCCTGTATTTATGTAAAAAAACTTTCTGACATCAATATTTCGGTTTTAAAAGAACTCTGCATAGAATCAATTAAATACATTAACGAGAATCACGAATGTTCTTGCAGAATAAAACAAACCAATTAACGAAAGAAAGAAAAATTGGTGCTGACTACGTATTTAAAAAAATGTTTATTTTAGGCTAAACACAAGGCTGTTGCACGTTTACTACGTTTAATTTTTCTTCGGAAAATCCTCGCGCGCAAACACGCAACTATTTATTTACAAGCACGTTAGAGGTGATTTAAAAAAGGAATAGGATTGATAAAAATATATAGATATCAGAAAATAGTTCAATTGACAATTGGAACAGTATGGTTAATCGGAATTTACCTCTTTGTGGATTCTGATATTATTCGAATTGGGGTGTTAGCCTTTATTCTTTTTATCGGAATTGCACAAAATGCAAAATTGTTGACTAATATTAAAAAGAACGACGATTTATACATTTTTGAGACTTACTCAATTATAACGCAAAAAGAAGAATTCAGGATTCCTGAATCACAACTTATTGATATACTTTATAACCAAAATTCAATATTTAAATCTCACAATCTGACATTTAAATATAATGGAACTAATGGTACTGTAAGCAAAAAACTATATCTCAACGCTGAACCTTGGAGTGATTTAACCTCTGAATTAAACCGAATGAAAAAAACTATTGGCAACACAACATAACCGCAATAGTTTCGCCAGTTCGCGGCGCTCGTGTTGGATGATTTCACTGGGTCTGAATCCACCCCGCTAGAAATATTTTGTTGGACTAGTCGCAATTGCTACCGTCAATGCTTATCCTGAAAAATAGTAACATTAATCCCGTTACTGACGGTTATACGGGCCGTTAGCTTTTATTTAAAAAAATGAATCCAAAATCTGTAATGATATATAGATTTTCCCTACTCATATTCTAATTATATTTTACAATTATTGAAAATATAATTAATAACTACAGAGTTTAAAGTCCCTAAAAAACTAACTTCCTGAAATGAAATATTTATCTCTAAATATTACCGCAAAAATCAGTCTTTTCTTTATTTGTGGTCTTTTCATTTCTTGGTCGGTTGCTATAAATCCAAAGGATACTACCCAACGCTTAGATTTAATTATTGATGCTGATACAGCAAATGAAGTTGATGATGTATATGCCATTGTTAGAGCCATATTAGAACCTAAATTCAATTTATTAGCTATAAGTTCGGCTCAATTCCATACCTCTCCATTGGCTTCGGAAAACACAGTTAATGAAAGCCAACAAATTAATGAAGAAATTATTCGATTAATGAATGTGAAAGGAATTTCACTTCCGTTGGGAAGCAACACTCCTTTAAACGAGTATGGCCAAGCTGTTTCTTCCGAAGCTTCTCGTTTTATTATTGAAGCAGCACATAAAATGAAAAGCAATCAAAAATTAAATGTCGTTATTTTAGGCTCATGCACTAATGTAGCTTCTGCCATTTTAGAAGATCCTTCAATAATTCCTAAAATAAAAGTGCATTATCTTGGTTTTTGGCACACTCCAGCTACAAATGTTTATAATAAAAAAGAATTCAATTCAGGAAATGACCCTATTGCCGTAGAAGTTTTATTGAATACTAAAATGCTTGACCTTAATGTAATGACGGCTACAACTAGTCAAAAATTAGTATTTACAAAACAAGAAGTAGATATGCATTTAAAAAACAAAGAAGGCATTGCTAGTTATTTAATAAATAGGTGGGAAACTTACGATCGTTGGTGGACTAAAGATGACCCAGAAAAGGAAAAATGGACTATGTGGGATGTTGCAATTATTGAAGCTTTAGCACAACCAGAATTCTCTACAGTAGCATATTTTTTAACTCCTCCTGAAAATACGCAACGTAAAATAGGCATACACACAAATATAGATGCGGATAAAATGGCCAAGGATTTTTGGAGTATATTAATCAACTTATAACCAGCTATTTTTATGTTTATTGACCAACAAACTCCTATAGAGGAAATAAGAAAACTACTGCAAAAAATTGGTTTCTTTAATAATGAAAGTGAATACATATTCAAAGTAAGCAAACCTGGCGAAGGCAATATGAATGTGGTGTTGCGTATTGAAACTAATTTACGTTCGTTTATTTTAAAACAATCTCGCCCATTTGTTCAAAAATATAAAAATATAGAAGCTCCAATAAATCGTATTGGTGTCGAATATCAATTTTACAAGACTATTTCAAATAATGAGCTACTAAACAAACACTTCCCTAAAGTCTTAAAGTATAATGCTGACAATTATTTATTGATTTTAGAAGATTTAGGTGACTGTGAAGACATGACTAGTTTATATAAGTGTGATGATATTGGATTAAGCCAACTGGAATTACTGATTAGTATTGCTGCCAATATTCATAATTCAAAAGCACCTAAAGCTTACCCAAAAAATAAAGAGTTACGTGCATTGAACTATCAACATATTTTTGAACTTCCCTTTATAACAAATAATGGTTTTTCTTTAAATGACATCCAACCAGGGTTAGAAGCACTTTCTACACCCTACAAAAAAGACGCGCTATTGAAAGAAAAAATTAAAGAGATAGGAAGTAAATATTTATCTGATGGAACAACTTTATTGCACGGTGATTATTACCCTGGTAGTTGGATTACAAAAAACAATCATATTTATATTATCGACCCAGAATTTAGCTTTTTAGGTTTTCCTGAGTTTGATCTTGGTGTACTTGCCGCTCACTCTATTTTAATACAACAAAACAAAATGGTTTTTTCCATCATTGCGGAAACATACCCTAATGAAATAGATACTGAACTCTTAGCTCAAACAACAGGTATTGAAATTATGCGCAGATTGATTGGTTTAGCACAATTAGATGTTTCATTATCTATAAAAGAAAAAGAAAACCTATTGCAGTTAGCATATAATTTGATAATGAATCAATCTAGTAATACTACAATAAAAAACGAAAGCTAACAACGTGGTAAAATAAATTGAAACGCATTTTACACTTATCATTAGCATACATTAAAAATATTAGAAATGAATAATGAATTAATAATTGATTACGCAAGTAAGGGAACTCGTTTTGGAAACAATTTTATTGATACGATAGGATTCTACTTTGTTATTTTTTTGAATGCAATGGTTCTTGATGGCTGGTTTGGAATAATGCCTGAAGATGGTTCTGATTGGTTCATATTATATTTTTTTGTTCTATACGTCTTGTATCATTTGCTTTTTGAATATGCTTTTGGCAAAACACCAGGAAAATTTATAACAGGAACTAAGGTTATTGACTATAATGGTAATAAACCAGATTTCAAGACTTTACTTATTCGCAACCTTTGCAGATTGATTCCATTTGATGCGCTCTCTTTTTTATTATCGGATAGAGGTTGGCACGATTTAATTTCTAAGACTTATGTTATAAATACTTAAAAACGTATGCAAACAATGGCTAAAGCAAATAGGGCAGTAAGTGCTGAATCCATTGACTTATACGTGTTTGCGTAGTCCGCCAAATTTTTTTATTTCGCTTTAAAATAAAAAAGATAAAAACAAAACAAAAGACTCCGGCTAAAAGTGCAGACGGAAACGAAATGTTCACTTGCCTGACCTACTTGGCATAGCCGAACAGTTTCCACACATTTGAACTAATCAATGAAAAAAGGAATTGTAATAACAATAATTGGAATTATAATTATCGGAACTGGGTATTTCGGACTTCCAATGTTTGACTTTGCCAAAGGAGTAAAAAAAGATATCGGAAAGAGTTTTAATCCGAATTTGATACTGGTTGCTAATGACTATGAAATTGACTTAACAAATTTGGATTCTGTACGTGAAAATCTAAACGGATTTTGGATTCCTGAAAATGATGTTAGCGGAGAAAGAATATTGTGGTTGGACTTTCATAAAAAGAAAAATTCTGCGACTTGGGAAACAATACTTTATAATGAAGAAATTGAACGAACAGAAAAACTACCATTTTCTTCGTGCTCAACAATTGCTGGACTAATAAAATTGAATGGTCAAGTCCAACTAAAATTTGTTGGTTTAGGAGGTTCAGGTACAACTGAAATAGAATCTTTATCTAAAACGAGATTCAAAATAGATGGAAAGACATATTTAAGACATAAAGGTTACGATTTTTTAAAAGCTTGGAATGTTCACGGATATGATTCTGAAAAATAAAAAACCTGTTGCCAACAACGTAAATAATTAATTGTTTTGACGATTGCTTATTTGGAAAATTCCTGTATCCGAAACCGCTGAACACTTTAAAATTAGATGGTATAAGAAAAAGAACGGTGTCGAAACTGATGGATTTACAAATGATATTCCTTACAATATCAACGAAGTCAATCCATTCTCATATGAATATTAGTATAATAATTAAACTAGCAGCACCCCTCTGGCACAAACTTACCGCCTGTTTCTTCGCTGCTACTTGCCCCCAAACTTTCTAATCCCTACCCTCTAGTTGTCCTTTTAAAATAATATCCTATATTTGAAATTAAGCTTTGTGCTTTTTTCTCCCCACTTATTAAAAACTCGTGCGCCGGCTTAGGCTTGCTGGAGGTTTGGTATGTTTTAAAATTTATAAATAAAAATAATAGCGCATATGTGCGGGATATACGTAATAGTTATGGGGTATATGTGCATGTTGTAAAACATTTGACAAAACCAATGAACACAGATAAAACAAACGAATTTTATCATATTAAATTTGGTTCTCGTGGAGAAGGAATCTATTATAATCTGAATGGAAAGGAATTTGGTTTTGATTCAACTTGGATTGGTGGAATAAATATTTGTTTGAGAGATTTAAGCGATACTAATTTGAATGAAAACCAAAAGACTAAAATGTTTATGGAAATTATTCAATTCGTAAATCAAAAAGACATCGAAAAACCAACAATCTCTTACAATGCTGACGAAAAAGATTCGGAATTATGGAAGAAGCTAACAGCTGAGTTCAGTTCACAAATTAAGAACGTTGTAATTACCAATAATGAAAAAGCAAATGAAACTTGGTACAATAGTATGAAAGCCGATTTAGAAACTGGATTGGCTGAAATGAATATTCAAGGATTGAAATTAAAAACGGTTAAGGATTTAGACAAACATTGGAATAAAATAAAGTTTACGAAAGAAGGAGAATTAAACGAAAAAATTACTTTTTGGGACAGATTAAAAGCAAAACTGAGTTAAACACATTTTATAATTTAATATGGAGTTTTTAAATAATGAAGAAAAAATAGGCGACTTGATAAATAAATATAATGATTTAGAATTATTGATAAATCATGTTATTGCTCAATACTTTTCGCCAAGTAAAAATGAAAAAGATTTCCATAAAATATTATTAAATGGAACAGTAATAGGAATGGGACAAAAAATCAAAATTTTGGCCAATATGGAAGATTTTGATAGTGATAAATCTATTCACAATTTAGGCGAAATATCAAGAATCAGAAACGCAGTTGTTCATAATAATCCTTACGTATATATTGACCCAAAACGGAATATAGATAAAGAAGGCTTTAACTATAAAGTCGTTAGACAAATTGACGTGATGAACTCTTCAGGAAAAATAAAGACTAAAGATTTTGACGTTGAATATAGCAGATTTATAGAATTAATTGAATTTGTTGTTCCATATATACAAGGCTATAATTTAAGTAAAGCTGATATTTAAAAGAAAAAACGTTTTACAACACCGTATATAAAAAATAGCGCGAGTCGTTGCGAACACAATGGTTCGGGCATTTTTAGGAAGTAGCCAAATTTTTAAATTTGACAAATTCCCAAAAATAAAATAATTAGTGAAATTTAAAAATTCGGCTTGTATTTCATCCGAAAATTCTCGCTTATTTTCAGCGCTACTTTTCATATACAAGACCGTAATCCATTAAAAATAGAACGTGAAGGAATTTTTAATAAAAATAAGTCTGCTTGAACATTTGACAACCGAAATTGAAATTCAGAAAAGTGAATTTATTTCAAATTTCAAGAAGCACGTAGATGAAGGAGGTACAGGAATTTTTTCTGATACTTTTGATGTTTTTTCGTCAAGCAAGAATGAATACAAAGGGCAAGTTGGATATGACGGATTCAAAATAAAAAGAAGAAGAAAATTGTTTGACACACATATGAACTTCGCAGTAGCAACTGGAACTTATAGACAGAAAAGTGAAAAGTTAGTAATTGAGACTGAAATCAATGGATTTAGTGGAATGATGATTCCCTTTTATTTATTCGTAATTGTCTTTTATACCATCTTTATTGGAGCATTTTTTATGGCTGATAATTTTGAAGGAAATGGAGCTGGATTTGCCCTACCATTTATTTTTATTCACGCTGCATTTATGTTTGGAATACCATACTTTATAATGAGGAGAAGCACCAGGAGAATGAAGCACGACTTAGATCGTGAATTTTATTATATGACAAAAAAATAACGGCTTACAATAAGGTTATAGTGCATACCCTTCGGAATACGCACAATGCACATAACCGTAACCTACAAGCAGAAAAAAATGATTGAAACAGAATTGAAAACAGAAAACAATACAAAAGGCATAAAGCTGTATTCCTCCAAAGCAATAGGTGGAGCAACATTTTTAGGAGGACCGCTTGCTGCAGGATATTTAATTGGAGAGAATTATAAAGCAATAGATAAACCTACAGAAGGTCGAAATGCTTTGATACTAGGAGTAGTTTCTACGGTAGTCCTTTTTGGAGGGCTATTTATGATTCCTGAAAATATAATTGACAAAATTCCTCAACAAATTATACCACTTATCTACACCGGAATTATTTGGGGAATCGTTGAGTGGAAGCAAGGCGATATTCTTAAAGCTCATAAAGAAAATAATAATACATTTTTTTCTGGTTGGAGAGCGGCTGGAATAGGATTTATTGCTTTAATAATTCTCGGAATTGGAATATTTGGCTATGTATATCTCTCCACAGATAACGAGTTGTATGATAAATATGACACAGAATTTGCTCGATTTTCAATAAACGAAAATGAAACTTTAGTCTTTTACGATAATTTAAATTCGGGAACCAAGTATTCATTACTTAAAGAATTGGATGAAAAAACGATTCCAAAATGGAAGGAAAATATTGAGATTATTAATAAAACAAATCATTTCGAAGATTTACCTTCCGAACTAATTAAACAAAACGAAATTTTATTAAAATATTCAGAACTTAGAATTCAAGCATTTGAGTTATTCAGAAAGGCAATTAAAGAGGATACAGATATATATGCCGAACAATTGGAGCAAATACATATGCAGATTGATAGCGAACTTCAAAAACTGAATTGATAAAAACTAGCAGTTAACACATTGCCAGCTTGGAATCCCGAAGTGTCGGGACTGCAGATTTTAAAAACCAGTTTATATCTGGAGAGGTTCGTGCCGATACGCGTTACAGCTCATGAAAATAAGCGTTGCAAACAATTTAAAAACAAAATAAAAAAATGAAAAAAACCACATTACTAATCGGAATAATGACTCTGCTAATAAACTTCAATGCGGTATCCCAAAATGAATCAATCGAATTCGGATTAAAAGCGGGTTTGAATTATTCCAGTTTAATTATCGATACTAATATTCCGGCAGAGGCAAATTCCAAAATTGGATTTCACCTTGGCGGATTTTTAAGTATTGGATTAACAGATAATTTAAGACTAAAACCTGAATTACTTTTTTCTACACAAAATGCGGAAATAGAATATTCCGAAAATATTAATATAGACGATCCAAATAACCCTTCTTTTGGGAACAGCTTTAAAGCGGAGATTAAAGAAAGCTTAATACTAGTACCAATTATGATTGATTATTATTTGAACGACAACTTTGATTTGGAAATTGGGCCGCAACTTGGATATGTCGTTAACCAAGATGTATCAGATAATGACGATGAATTTAATTATGGAAATGGCGATTATGACAAGTTCGAAATTGCTATGAATTTAGGTGCAGGTTATAGTTTCAAAGAAAATTTCAGAATTGGAATTAGATACAACTACGGAATTACAAAAAGAGATGACAACAGAAGTTCAGTTCTTCAACTTGGATTGAGTTATACGCTGTAAAAAAAACTGTTTACAACAGTTCATTGCCACAATGTACCTGCTTGTTTATTTCAAATAGATTTAAAAAATGAATAGAAAAGGAGCAATTGCTATCACCTTATAAAATTAATTGCTAGTGCAAGACTACTCACGAATCCCGAAGCGTTGGGACTTGCAGATTTTCTATTCGGTTTGTATTTGCTAAATTGGTCGCTGAAACGAGTAACGAAATCATACACAAACACGTTCTACGCAATTTGAAAAATTTACTTAAAATACTAATTCTGACCTTGATTTTGGCTTCTTGTAAAAAGGGGACTGAAAACAAAACGGAAATACCTAAATCTAACTTTAATCTCAAAACGGATTTAACCGATTTTAAGAAAAAAATGACTGAATTGGACACAATTAAAATCTGGTTTGACCATTCTGTTTGTACTTATGAAGGAGCTGAACGAATTGAAATCACAAAAGAATCCGATTTAATAAAAATTCGAACAGAATTTAAAGAAGATACTTTCGAAGAAAATCCTGAATGGAAAGTTGTTTACGAAAAGAGAATACCGATTACTGATACAATATGGAAAATTGAGGAATTCTTTAACCGGAATATTGAACGACAGAAATCTGAAGAAAAAGAATACGGAATTCTTCAAGTTTCGCACAACGGAATTAAAGTTCATTATTTCACAAAAGGTTTAGTAGACTTAAATAGGTTTTTGGCTGATTACTATGAAACTATGAAAAGGTTATTTCCCGAAAATAAGAATGATATTTATGGAGTTGAAATTGTCGAAATAGACAATATGAATGACATAGAAATAAAAGAAACTGAATAGAAAACTACGTAGAATAGTGCATAACCGCAATGTGCTTTGCCAGTTCGCTGCGCTCGCGTTGGCAGATTGGACTGCTCTTGAATCCACTCAGCCAATGAGACTTTGTTGGGCTGGTATCAATTTCTAACACCTGTGCTTATCCGAAAAAGAGTAATTTTAATTCAATAACTGATGGATATACGAAACCGGAGCCACCTAGTTTATAATCGAGCATATTTAATTATTTCGGGCTATCTTCCAAACCCCATTTATCCAAACTTCTTAAAATTTCCTCAAGCGATTTCCCTCTAGTGCTTAATCTGTATTCCACTTTAGGAGGAACTACAGGATAAACTTTTCTAGAAATAAGGCCATCTTTTTCTAAATCTCTTACTGTTTGGGTAAACATTTTATTTGAAATCCCTAGAATTTTCTTTTGTAATATTCCTGAACGCAAATCGCCTTCCAATAAATGAAATAGAATTAAAGGTTTCCATTTAGTGCCTATTAAATTCATTGTGTAGTGTAATGGACAACTGTTATCTTTATTCAAAATATCAACTTTATATTATTGATTATCATAATTTTACTCGTTTTGGTAACTATACTACTTTTTAGTAAGTTATTGCCGATTAGGCAAATATAGTTTAATTTTGCATTTTAAAATATAACTCATGACAACAAATAAAAATTATCCAAAATCATTTTCGCATATCGGATTAACAGTCCCGAATATAAAAGAAGCAGTAAAATTCTATTCAGAAATAATGGGCTGGTATATAATTATGAAGCCTTCAAAGGTTAAAAAGGAAAAGGAAACTGCAATTGGACAAATGTGCATTGATGTTTTTGGAGAGGATTGGGAGGAATTCGAAATTGCTCATTTATCAACTTCAGACGGCATTGGAATTGAATTATTTTCTTTTCCGAATGGAATTAAAGAAGCGCCAGAATTTAATCCTTTCAATACGGGTCTATTTCATTTTTGTGTACAAGACCCAAATATTGAAGAACTCATTGATAAAATACTGTTTTATGGAGGAAAACAAAGAATGCCAATCCGGGAATACTATCCGAATAACAAGCCTTTCAAAATGTGCTATGTTGAAGATCCATTTGGAATTGTATTCGAAATCTACACACATAGTTATGAGCTGACATATTCTTCAGGCGCTTATTCAAAATAAAAACCATTACTTTGTTTTGCAAAGCAATGATCTCTCTAACAAATAACCTAGATTTAACTAAGCGAAAAATATAAACTAACGGCTTTGCATTGCTCCGAAACGCACTTGGTCGCTTCTTCGCTGAACAACAAAACGCCTACTTTAATAATCTTTTAGCCGCTTCTTGGGTTGCTTCAAAATGTGCTTTGTTTTTCATATAAAAATTGGCGTAAATGGTTTCGTAGGTTTCAGAATTACAAGAATATTTATATTTAAACGCGATATAAAATCTATTTCCACCTGTTCCATATTGTCCGGTTAGAATAGCCTTTGTTTCTTTCTGACCATAATTGCAAGTTCCATTTTGGGGAATGTTCATTTTTATAAACATTTGGTTGTCTTGGGTAAAAAATTCTATTGAAGAATAGGTATAACTGGTGGTTCCCGTAATATTAAAAGAATAAGATGGGTCTTGAAAGTTGATTCTAGCAGATCTAATACCTTTGTTCAATGCCGTCGCCAAATCATCTACATTGTTAAATTTATACTCGGAGTTATCTGTGGTAGATGCAGTGGTAGAGGTCGTTACAGTGCTTTCTGGTATTTGTAAATTTTCTTCGGCTACTTCCCAAACATATCTTATTCCCGCATAATCTCCACTTCTAATTAGAAAATAAATATTGTAACCACGATATTCAAAATCGAAAACTTCTTGCGTGCCTTCGTGAGACATGATTGCTATTTTCCCATTAGAAATTTTATAATCGTATCTCGTTTTGGTGACTTCATTCTCTCCTTTTTTGTAGTAATATACTTTTCCACTGGGTGAAAAAGCCATATAAGTACTTTGATATTCTTTCGGAACAGTATAAAATTGAGTTTTAGACTCATACCTGCGAAGAAACCACTTGTTTTTGCATATTTTTTCTATCGTTTCTTTTTCAGTTAATGTTTGAGCATCTATGTTTTGGCTGCTCATAGTAAATAAAATCAACAAAAAAGTGACCAATATATTTCTCATTATTTTAAGTTTTTAAAATTGCATCAGTAATTAGTTCTTGTTTGTACAAAAGAGATATGTATATAATCAATTAAACTATAAGCAGAATATTAGTTAATATTCAATCAAAGTTACAACAAAATCTAATCTGGTTAACATAAATACTAGTTGCGACACAATGATTTTTACCTTTATTTTAAAAAAATAATATTCTTAAAAAATATTCTATTTTTACCTAAACCGAAACTTATAGAAACCTTAGTATAATCAGATATCGCACGCTCTTCATATACTAACCGTCAGCCATAATTAAACCAAAAAATGAACGAATTAGCTAATATTGGAAAAAATAGAACAATACTAATTTCAATAAGTATTTTGTTAGTTTCCATTCACACAATATATTTTTATCATTCCGTAAGATCAGAAATTGAGTCACTAAAGCTTATCCAACAAATAATAAGATTTTCATTGACTATCGCACTTTTAATAATGGTTTATAAAGGAAAGAATTGGGCGAAAGTTGTTTCAATAGTTTTATTTTCAATTGCGCTTTTAGGTGCATTAGTTGGTTTAGGAACTTTAGATACACCCATCGTAAATAAAGTCCCTTTATTAGTTATGACTTCTGTCTATTCAATGGCTATTTATCATTTTGGTTTTGCTAAAAGCTTTAAAGCGTTTTTTAAATTTCAAAATGGAGAAACTACAGAATCAATTTCAGATTCTAAAGAAATAATGGAATCTGAAAAGTTTTGGAAAATTATTGAGATTACAAAATCTGAAAGCTCTGGAGATTATGAAAAACAACAAGCTCAACTTGAAAAAGAATTGCTGAAACTTACAGCAAACGAAGTTTTGGAATTTGACAATACCTTTAGAACATTAAGAGGAGAAATTTATAATTGGGATTTTTGGGCTGCTGCATATATAATAAATGGAGGATGCTCTGATGACTGTTTCTCTGATTTTCGAGGGTGGTTAATTGGGCAAGGCAAATCCATATTTGAAAGTGCAATTCAAAATATTGAAACACTTGCAGAACTCAATGAAACAAATGGTGGCGATTGGGAAGGTTTGAGTTATGTGCCAACGAATGTTTATGAAAAAAAGACTGGAAATGATATGCCCCTGGGAATTCAAGAGAATTTTGAAATTACTGGAGAAGAATGGGAAGAAGACGAAAACGATTTAAAAAGTAAGTTTTCAAAACTATGGGCGAAATTTAGAACGGAATAAAAAGTTGTTAGTTATAGCTAGAACAATAGTTAGTTGCGCGTTTACTAGTTGTTGATTTTCCAGCTGAAAACTCTCGCACAGCATTCCGCACTATTTTTAAAAATAAACGTTAGCAAAACATTACAGAAAAACACTAATTATGAATAAAGTTATTACTATTATTTTTAGTTTCATTTCAATTTTTTATTCCTGTTCACAGGAGTCACAAAAGGAGAGTCTAATTTTTACTGGAAATTCAATTGAAGATGCAATCGAATTTGAAACAAGTATTAATTCAAAAATTGGAGAAAATTATGCGACGATAGTATTATCTCCTGAACTTTATCCATTTGTAGATAAATACGAACTAAATAATCCAAAACAAATTTCAAGAGTTTTACCTATAAACCTACCTGCCAATGTTGAATATTACTATGATAAAAATTCTCGAGAAATAAAGTATACCTCTTATAAATGGGATTTTTTAAACAAGGTTGACGATAATACCCTCTTTGACAAGAAAAAACTGCAAGAATTAGTTGAAAAAGAATGTGGTGAACTCGAAACTTATTCTAAATTATTTTCAGAATTGGAAAAAATAATTAGTGATAGGTACGCTGAAGGAAAAAAATCTGTTTTAGAAAACAAACCAAAAAACAAATTAATAGAGTGGGAAAATGAACGTTCAATAGGAATTTTAAAATTAGAATTTCAAGATTGTAGTGTTAATGAAAATTTACTGCCTGGGTGGTTTATTGTTAGTTATATAGAGTATTCAAAATGATAATTTGACAATTTTAATACAGATGAAACTTTTACAATTAATTAAAATCGTTTGCCAACAATGACTATAAGTAGCTGTGTGTTCTCTCAAATTTTTAACGAAACAGAACGAAAATAATAAAACGAACAATATATTAATAATGCTAAGAATTGTACCCAACATTTATTCGAACCACATAAAGGCTAGCAAACATTTTTCTACTGAATTTTTAGAAATAGACTTAGCAAGGCGTAACCAACTACTATACTAAAGAAACATTTAAAAATTGAATAAAATTTTATACCACCGAGAAAAACTAAATCTCACGCAAGAGGAGTTGGCAGCAAGGGCAGGAGTGTCTGCACGAACTATTCAGCGAATTGAAAAAGGTGCAGAACTAAAAGGACATTCGTTAAGACTTTTGGCAAAGGCATTGGCGGTTTCTGAAGATGATTTAAAAGAAAACGAACCGAGTGTAGAAAATGATACTATAAACTACCAGCTCGTAAAACTAATTAATCTCTCTTCGGTTTTAGGCGTAATTTTTCCGCCAATCAATATTTTGCTTCCTTGGGTAATTATGAAGGTTCGAAAACAAGAAAATGAAATAACCAAGCAAATAGTTTCACTTCAAATTTTATATACCATCGTTGCTTTTTTCACAATTGGATTAACGCCATTTATTAGCAGGTGGTTTGGAGTTACAAAACAGCTTGTATTAATTTCAATGATCACTTTTGTGGTGCTTAATGTGTTTATAATTATTAGAAACACTATAGCGTTAGACAAAAAACAAAAGCTTTGTATTAAGCTAAACTTCAGTATTTTATAAATATTGTCAGCTCATTGTCGCATTATTGTCGTGTAATATTATGTTGTTTTTTTCAAAATCCTAAAGAGATTTGTGCTTTCCATATTTTAATCGAAACTACAAATGAAATCGCACAAATTAATTTTCGCATTACTATTCGTTATTACATCTAACCTTGGTTTAGCACAAGTAGAAAAAACTTCAGCCTTATTTATAGCGCTTAAAAAAGCCGATAGCCTTACGTTTATTGAAGGCTTTAATAAGTGCAATTTCGAAGCACTAAAACAGGTGCTTCATGAAGATTTGGAGTTTCTTCACGACAAAGGAGGCGCACAAGATTTAGCGCAATTTTATGAAGTCTTCTCCCAGAATATCTGTGGTGATTCTAATTACAAACCCATCCGGAAATTAGTAGATGAAACCCTTGAGGTATTTCCCTTAGAAAATAATGGGGTGTTGTATGGCGCTGTGCAAACCGGAGATCATAAATTCTACATTAAAGAACCTAATAAGGAAATCTATATTACCGGAAAAGCAAAATTTATTACTACTTGGATTTTAGTTAACGGTGAATGGAAAGCCAAGAGAATTATAAGTTATGACCATCATGCCGTAGACAAAGAATACGGTCCCAAGTTTAACGCTGATTATGCACTCAAACTTTTTGACAATGACGTAGAAATAGAAAAATTACTTCAAAAACATAAAATACCTTCTATTGCAATAGGCTTAATTAGAAATGGTGAACTTCAACAAATACGAACTTTTGGCAATAAAAAAATAGGAGAGCCCATTGCTAATAATAGTATTTATAAGGTTGCTTCTCTAACCAAGCCTATTGTTGCATTTTTAGTATTAAAACTGATTGATGAAGGCAGTTGGAGTTTGGATGAGCCTGTAGTAAATTACTTTATAGATGAAGATATAAAGAGCAGTAAATATTTAAACAAATTAACAACAAGGCATATTTTATCGCATCAATCAGGTTTTCCTAATTGGAGGTATTTGGAAGATGACACCAAATTATCCTTTCAATTTGAACCTGGAACAAAGTGGCAATATTCTGGAGAAGGCTTTGAATACTTGCGAAAAGCGATCGAAAAAAAGTTTGCTCGTCCTTTTGAAGAAATCGCGCAAGAAAAATTATTTAATCCGCTTGGGATGAATAACACCTATTTTTATTGGTCAGACAAGATTGATGAAAATCTATATGCAGTTGAACACGATGAGAATGGCAAGCTATTAGATTATAAAAAATATACCAATGCCAATGCCGCTGGCAACTTACTGACAACAGTTGAAGACTACTCTAAATTCTTGGTTCATATTTTAAACGGAGCTGGATTATCAGAAAAGTTATATTCTGAATTTTTAAAAATTCAAGCACACGAAAAGGAGGGGATAGATTGGAGTTTAGGAATGCAAATGCTGCCCAATTTACCAAATAATGAAACTGCATTTATGCATACCGGCGGCGATTATGGCACCAAAACTTTAGCTATAGTTTTGAAGAACTCAAAACAAGGGTTGGTATTATTTTCAAATTCAGAAAACGGAATGGTTTTATGGCATAAAGTTATTTCTGAGTATTTTGGGGAAATAGGCGAAGAGATTGTTCGTAGAAATTTAGATTAGATATATTGTTCAAAGTTTTCGGCTCAAAGAAGACAGCTTATTGCGCTTTAAAAAAAATTAAAACTATATTTATTCTTCAAAATTTAATAACAAAGTTTTAATGGTATTAAATACTAATGTGGCGTTTTTCCACATGTTGCCTGCCATTAAAAAGATAAATCATTAAAGGACAAATCCCCTTCTCCCCACACAATTTTTCGAGCAATTAATCGGATTCTCAAAACATAGCGGAATCGTGTAAAAAGCCTTCCAATCAATACGCAAGCAGGGCGGAATCGGTTCGATGCCTTGAGCAACAGAGCGGAGCAACGCCGAAATTTTAGCCAGATTGCGGAATAATATTGGAAACAGCGAACAGCAACGTCAGGCAACATCGGCTATAAGCAATGCTGGGTTTGTGTTTAATCCAAAAGCAATTGTATATTTACGAGGTCGCCAAAACTTTTTGGCGAAATGAAATTTTAAAGAACAAAAATTTTGGCTTGCAGCAAAACCGAAAATCATTCTATTTTTGGCGCACTGCTCATAGCCGGACCGTTAACTACAATTTGATAAGAATGTAAAATGAATTTTAATGAGTTCTGTGAAAATCACCAAATTGGTACGCTAAAAATGAATCCAGATACTAAAATTATCAGTCTTCATTTTTCACCTAAAGAAATAAAAAATTGATTTAAATTAAAAGCAATTATAAATGCCGAGAATAGAGGTTTAGTTCTTTCACACTCAAATTCTCTATAAATTTAAAACCTACCAATGATTGAAATTAGCAAAAAACAAATCTTCTATTTTATTGGTATTGGAGCATTTATAATGGCATCGCTTTTGGGATTTACATATTTTGCCCGCATTGTAATTCGCGATATACAAATTTGGTTAAATCAGGAGCCACTTCTAAATTATTGGATTACAGAATTTTTACTGTTTGTAGTTTATATTTTACTTGGTATAATCGCACTTCGTTCCATAAAATTTCAGAGATTATTCACAGATAATAAATTAGGTAAGTTATTTATCATTTGGATAACTGCTTTTCTAGTCTCCCAGGTTCTGCAGTATTACTATACTATTGTGGCGTTTTTCCACATGTTGCGGTCATTTTAGATTACTCATAGAATATAGAACCCATTATATTATTATTAATTCCTTAGGAATTTAAACTTTGCAACCAGCTTTTAGCCGCACTCTTTTTCCTTCTAGAAATAGGTACCTCAGTATCATTTTTTAATAAAAATTGAGATGGATTTTTTACTCCCTTTATAAAAGTTCCATTCACAATATAGGAATGATGACATCTAAAAAAATGCTTGTCGGATAAGATTTCCTCAAAAAAACCTAGTGTTTTAGAGGAAAGTAATTTAGTGCTATCAGACAAGTAGATATCGCTGTAGTTTCTGTTTCCTTCAATTTTTACAATTCGTTTTAAAGGAAGGCGATTCATTCCATTTTGAGTTTGTAAATACAAAATTTGATCGGATACATTTTTAGCTTTTATATTTTCTAAAGCAAGTTGAATTTTAATTTGATTACTCGATACATCTTTATAAACTGGTAGTTTTCTGATAGCACTTGCCAATTCTTTTCCATCAATCGGTTTTACCAAATAATCCAAAGCATTAAACCGAAAAGCCTTAATTGCATAGTGACTATGTGAGGTAATAAAGATGGTTTTAAAATTAATACTATCGAGCCGACTAAGCATTTCAAAGCCAGTCATATCGGGCATTTCTACATCAAGAAAGATTAAATCTGGTTTTAGGAGTTTTATTTTTTCTAAGCCTTCTTTTCCATTTTTGGCAAACGCCATTACTTCTATCTCCGGATGATTTTCCTTCAGTTGATCGCATAAAACTCTTGTAATAAATTCATTGTCATCAATTAATATCGATTTTATCTTCATTTTTGAGGCATTCTTGGAAGGCTTGGTCCAAAAGTTATAAGCACAAGCAAGGTAAACAATAAATGATACAGCTTACATATGACCGTTTGATAATTGAACTACCTTCTGATAACTAATAAACACCCACTAACTAGTTAAGCTTTATATTAGACAACCACTAGCATTTATGTTTGTTTGCAAAGCCAAAATAAAAATGAAAAAATCAAAAATAGTAGTACTCTATCTTTTTCTTATTTTGATGCCCATCTCTGTTTTTGCTCAAAAAACAGATTACGAGAAGCTTTTGATTAAGTGGAAAGATAGTACAGCAACTACCAAAGACAGATTGGAATCTTTTTATGAATTAGTTAACCTTGATCAAGAACAACAAGGCCCTCCTCCTTCAATGGATACAATTGCTATATGGTATAAAGAAGTAGATAGGGTTATTGATTTAGCCAAAAGCACTCAAAATGAATCTTTTACACCTAGATTACTATTATTTCAGTTGGTCTACCAAGGATTTGAAATAAAAAACAGCACTTTAGTTTGTGCAAATATTACAAATGCTATGGATAAGGCTATTGAGTTTAAAGATTATTCAAGTCAATTACAATTAATTAGGTTTATTGATTTCTTTCCTCCTTGTCCACAGGAAAATTTTAAATATAATAAAGCCGCTCTACAAAAATTACTAGACAACTTAAGTATTAATATAACCAATGAAAAGGAATTGTTACAATTGGAATTTATTTATTCAGATATATTATTTAATAACTCAAAATATCCTGAAGCTTTAATTCACTTAAAAAAATTAATTGAACTTGCTAAAAATCAAAATGACCAAGAGCGCCTTGCAAGTGGATTAGCTGACTTGGGTTCAATACACAGTGATATTGGAAACTACAGTGAAGCTGACAACTATTTTAGAAAGGCATTAGATATAGCTAAAACTATAAAGGACTCAATTCGTATAGGTCAAGGTTATATGTCATTATCACGGCTAAATTTACGCAAAAAAGATCCAGAGTTGGCATTGAAATATATAGACTCTGCTATTTTTATTTTAAAACCAAGTTCCAATGATAACGAGCAATGCGAGCTATGTTTACACGTGGCTTATACAGATAAAGCTGGGGTGTATAATTTACAAAAACGTTATAAAGAAGCTTTAGAAGAATTATTGAAGATTAAAGCGTATTATGATACCAATAATCTGTTTAATCAAGATTTTACCAATGCTTATTTTCATTCTGAACTGGGATCTTCTTACTTGGGTTTGAAAAAATACAAATTGGCCATTGAGTCAGCAGAAAATGGGCTTGCCTTACCTAATATGGGCTTAAGTGAATCTAAAAAGAAATATGAAATTTTGTATCAGGCATGGGAACAATTAGGTAACTATCCTAAAGCCTTTGAAGCCTATCAAAAGTTAATTACAGTTAAGGACTCGATGGCTGTTTTACGTAATGGCCAGGAAGTAACACGAATAGAGCTAGAAAGCAACTTTAAAGAAGAACGCCTCATTAACCAATTGGGATTTCAAGAAAAGTTAAACAAAGAAATGACTAGTAGAAATATACTCATTGCCTTCGGAATTTTTGCATTAATCTCTGTTCTTGCGCTTTTCTCTCGTTTACGATATATGCGTAAAACAGAAAAACTATTGAAAGAAAAAAACGTAGTGATTGAAGCTGAAAAAGAAAAAGCAAAAGCCTCTGAAAATGCAAAGCATCAATTTCTTGCTAATATGAGCCATGAAATTAGGACACCTATGAATGCCATTAAAGGGATGACAGATATCCTAATACGAAGAAAACCGAAAAAAGAACAAATAGAGTACTTAAATGGTATTAAAGAATCTTCAGCTTCGTTATTAATTATTATTAACGATATTCTTGATATTTCAAAGATTGAAGCCGATAAGATTGATCTAGAAAGTATTCCCTTTTCCATTGCAGAAGTAATAATGAATGTGAATACCATCATGAAGTTTAAGACTGAGGAAAAAGGCTTAGAATTAAAAACAAGTATTCCAAAAAATATCCCAGAAGTTATTGGAGACCCTAACAGGCTGCGTCAAATAGTAATCAATTTGGTTAGTAATGCCATTAAGTTTACCGAAAATGGTTCAGTTACTACCGCTCTTAAATTGATGGAATCTGAAGAAGAAAATGGAACCATAAATGTACACTTTACAATTTCTGATACAGGTGTTGGCATAGAAAAAGAAAGTATTGATAAAATATTCAATTCTTTTGAACAGGCCTATTCCGATACCAGTAGAAAATTTGGTGGAACCGGCTTAGGATTGAGTATTTCCAAAAAGTTAATCACACTTCAAAAAGGTGAAATTTGGGTGGAAAGTGAAAAGGGAAAAGGAAGTCAGTTTCATTTTACTATTCCATATTTTATTAGTGATTCAAAAGAAAATTTTGGTACAAACAGAGTCGGTGATGAATTAGAAAATTATGCAGAGCAATTGAGAGGGATATCTATTTTATTAGTAGAGGACAATACTTTTAACGCGATTGTAGCCCAAGAAGAGTTGGAAGATGCCATTGAAAATGTAACTGTTATAGTTGCAGAAAATGGATCTATAGCCTTAGAACAAATTAAAATTGGCAATTTTGACGTTATATTAATGGATGTTCAAATGCCAATAATGAATGGTTATGAGGCAACAATCGTTATTAGAGCTATAGCTGGCGAAAAATCCAACATTCCAATTATTGCAATGACTGCCAATGTAATGAAAGAAGAGGTTAAAAATTGTTTTGATGCCGGAATGGATGATTTTATAGGCAAGCCATTTGACACACAAGAATTAATTCATAAACTCATAAAAACTTAATATTATGTCCAATCAAAACCCAAAAGTATTTATTGTAGATGACGAACCATTATTATCAGAAATGTTAACCGATTATTTAATAGCCCATCATCCAAATTTAAACATTACCTCATTTCCTACAGGTGAAGATTGTCTGAAGAATCTTTATGAAGAACCGGCAATCATTGTTTTGGATTATCATTTAAATTCAAAAGAGAAAAATGCTGCTGACGGGATTGATATCCTCAAAGAAATAAAACGAAAAAACAAGTCCATCCCTGTAATTATGCTTTCCAGTCAAGAAAGTTATACGAAGGCAGCACAAACTATAGGTTTAGGAGCTATACATTATGTAATAAAGGGGCAAGAAGCATTTGATGAAATTCAAAAATTAATTGAAGCCAATATCTAAGCATTATAAAATATGATTGATTTATCATTTTTAGAGAAATTCACTAATGGGAACACGTCCAAAATGAAAAGATACATAACTATGTATCTTTCAACTGCCCCAGAAATTTTTGAGCGAATGAATGAAAATGTTGCTCAAGAAAATTGGACAGGTTTGGCAATAAATGCACACTCGATTAAACCTCAGACTGATTATATGGGAATTGAATCTTTAAAAAATATTTTAATTGAGATTGAAAATGGAGTTAAAAATGGTAAATATGAAAGTTTGAAAGGCTTGTATGAAAAAGCCTATGATATCCACAAAAAATCGGAAGTATTTTTGAATGATAAAGTAAAAGAATTATAATTTGTTTGTTAGCTATAAACTTCCTAAAATATAAATTGTATTTTTAATATGACTCATAAAAAACGAACCACCAACACCGCATAAAACTAATTGCTGTGTTAATACTTAACCAATGGTCGTTGCTGTTTTGCTGCCTCTGATTTTTTTGGAAAATCCTCGCACACAAACACGCAACTTTCAATTTACGTAACCGTTAGCAGTAAGGCTAAGAGCAAAATCAGTTAAAAATAGTATAAGCCATAATGCAACATAGAAATTTGAAAACCTTCCCTATATTAACAACTGAAAGGTTGATTCTCCGACAATTATTAGACAGCGATGTTCAGGAAATATTTCTACTTCGTTCAGACACTTTAATAAACAAATATCTTGACAGACAGCCATGTAAAACATTGAAAGACGCATTGGATTTTATTGAGAAGATAAAAACCAATAGCTTTACTTATTGGGCAATTGCGCAAAAAGAAAACGATAAACTTCTAGGTACAATTTGTCTTTTTGATGTTTCAGAAGAGCTGAAAAAATGCGAAATTGGATATGAACTTTTAACGGAGCATCAAGGAAAAGGTATTATGACAGAGGCAGCAAAAAAAATAATTGAATATTCAGTTCAAACACTTGGTCTAAAAACAATTGATGCATATACACATAAGGACAACCAAAGTTCTACCAATCTGCTTAAAGAATTGAAATTTGCGCGAATAGATAGTGTTGAGGAAACAAATTCAAAATTGATTTTATTCCGACTAAACATTAGTAATAAAAATTAATAAAGATTTAAAAAAGGCGAACGGCTAACAATTGCTCTAATCACAAAAAAAAATACAATCACGTAATCTCATTAAAATAAAAATTAGTCACTAAAATCTATGAAAAATTTACTTGTAACGTTAAGCTTGCTAATTATATCCTTCAATTCATTTGCGCAAAGCCAAATTACCTATGAAAAAGGGAAACTCTTTTCAGAAAATCAATTAGGGATAGATAAATTTTATTTTGTGCATCAAACATTTGCAGATGCCTTTTATATGACGGATTTATACAAGCAGCTAAGTGATGATGAAATGTTCTCAATTTTGCACAATGCATATTATTCAGTTACAAAAGATCAAAGGGTATTGGTTATGATAGAACAGCCAACTGGCCCGGCTGCTCGCTTAGCCTTCAAATTCATTGGTAATACAGAAAATCTGGGAGACATTTTGGTTCTTGCTACCAATTTTAATAACAAGAGTCGCGTTTTTGAAGAAGAAGTGGATTCAGAACAATCTATCTATAGATGGTATAAAATAGATCAAGGGAAATTGGTTTATCGAAAAGATTTGTACTCAAAAGAAGCAGAAAAAGAAAATCGAGAAAGCAATTCATATTCCTTAATAGGAATGTATCTTTTTGATGACAATTTCGAAAATGATGAGAAAGTTAAACCACTATTAGATGAATTACTCGCCTCCGATAAGGACGACATAGAGAAACTTTACGGTTATTTATATTTAGGGGAATATTGGCTTTTGAATAATGACCTGATAAAGGCACAAGAAGCACTTGACAAACTTAAGGAACTATTAAGTAATAGTGTGTCCATTCCAAAAGGATATTCTTTAATTGCAAATATGGCAACTACTGAACTTGAGATGATGAAAAGATTCAATAACTAGCGCAAACAGGCTAAATGTTTTGCAATCCCAATGGCTTAGGCGTCTCACCCGTGTCCATTCAATAATTCACCCCAGCAATAAACCCAGCTCCAAAACAAGAATAAGTTTAAACCTGGGACAAAGTAGCCTCATGAAGTTGCCTCACTTTGCTCGCAATAACAACTCCCTTCGTCTATACTCAGGACAAGTAAATAAACACTAATGACTCCTGAAGTTTATTTTTACTTTCTATAATTTACTTCCCCTCTCGCAGGATATTTGTTATCTATAATATATTCTATAGATTTAATAAAAGAACGCAAATGAGGGCGCCCAAAAGGTTCAGAATTAAGAGCTACATAATAGACCTCATTATTTGGTCGAATTAAAAACAGGCCAGGTTCCGAAAACAGTTCGGGTTCGCCATCTTTTACGCCTTTGCTTAGATATAAACCCCAAGCTTTGGCTTCTGCCTCAGAAAGTCCATAACCAATAGGAATATCGTCAACATCCCATTCGATTTTCGATATTTTAGCGCGCTTCTCCGTATCCATACTTAAAGCAATAATGTTCACGCCAATTGCTTCAAATTTTGTCGTTAGGTTTTGTAATTCTTCAGTATAACTTTTACAAACAGGGCAGTGTAATCCCCTGTAAAAAACCATCATCGTGAAGTTTTCTGGTTTTTGACTTGAAAGTTTCCAAGTGTCTCCGCCTACTAAATTAATTTCTAATTCTGGTGCTTGTTCTTTTGGAGTTATCATAACATTTATTTTTTTGAATGAAAATTTAATCATTTTAATACGGCTTATTTCAAAGTATATATTAAATGTTTGTGAAACTTTATAAATACACTATTCACCCTGAGCTTATGTCACGTCCAAATATGTTATATAACCCCATAGGTTTTCAAAACCTGTGGGGTTATTTTCAGAATATCACCAAGAATTCAGAAAAGCACTTTAAATATCAATTTTCCTGTTAATTAATTATAATTACTTTCTAAGTGTCTGAAAAATAACGTATTTTGTTAAAAATATAAGTATTTGCGTTACCCGAAATACATCTGTTAGAGTATATTGGCCCATATTTTTGATTTATTGGGGTCAGGTTTTAAAATTCAATATGGATAGTATTATAATTATTAAGGTTCAAAAAATTATTAGAATTCTCTTGTTCACTTCAGGACAGGCAAAGACTGCTTCTACATCTTTGTCAGCTATATAAACCGTGAGACCTTCGGTTAAATTTAATAAATGGAATGGGTTGCAGACCAATTGTCACTGCACAATTTGCCTTCAGATTAAGCGCGACAATAGCTTAAATATCAATTAAATACATCCCGTATAAATTACTTCTAAAAGAGTGGTTTTATATCAATAATTACAACTATTAGTGCTGATTTAGAAAATTCAGCTCATAAAACAAATCTATAATTTTCAATAGCACAGAATAAAAATGGTTAAAAAGAATAGAGCATTTCATAATCAAATTATACTATTAAAAATAGCTCCCCAAAAAATAATATAGTTATGAGCGAGCAGGATAAGTCGAGAAAGGAAATTAGGAAGGAGTTAGTGGAATTACAGCAAGAGTTCTTAAGTTCTATAAAAGACATTGAACCTAAAAGGCGTACGCGTCTCGAGCAAGAATTAAAAATTGCTATTCAAGGCGTTTCTTTGCAAAACGAAGAAAAGGCAAAACGAGCCGCCCAATTAATAATAGCCAATTTGGAGCTTAAATTCTTAAATGAAGAAAAAGCCCAGCGCGCAGCAGAGCTGGTTATAGCAAATATTGAACTTGTTTTTCAAAATAATGAAAAATCGAAACGCGCAGCCGAATTGATTATCGCCAATAAAGAACTCGTTTTTCAAAATGAAGAAAAGGCCAAACGCGCGGCCGAGTTAGTGGTTGCAAATATTGAACTTGTCTTCCAAAATAAGGAAAAATCAAAACGCGCCGCCGAATTGATTATCGCCAATAAAGAACATATTTATCAAAATGAAGAAAAGGCCAAACGTGCCGCCGAATTGATTATAGCAAACAAAGAACTCGTTTTTCAAAACCAAGAAAAAGCTAAGCGCGCCGCAGAGTTGGTTGTAGCAAATATTGAGCTTGTCTTCCAAAATAGGGAAAAATCAGAACGCGCCGCCGAATTAATTATCGCCAATAAAGAACTTGTTTATCAAAACGAAGAAAAGGCCAAACGCGCCGCAGAGTTAATAATAGCAAACAGAGAACTTATCTTTCAAAATCATGAGAAAGAAAAACGTGCCGAAGAATTAATCCTGGCAAAGGAAAAGGCAGAGCACAGCGACTTGTTAAAAACAGCCTTTTTAGCCAATATGAGTCACGAAATAAGAACACCTATGAACGGTATTCTCGGTTTTGCCGATTTGCTGAAAGAACCCGAACTTAAAGGTGAACTGCAGCAAAAATATATAGGTATTATTACTACAAGTGGTAAACGCATGCTCAATATCATCAACGATATAATAAGCATTTCAAAAATTGAATCGGGACTGATAGATCTTAGTATAAAGGAAACTAATATCAATAGGCAAGTGGAGTTTATTCAAACCTTTTTTACTCCCGAAGTTAAAAAGAAAGGTATGCTGTTTTCAATTAAAACTGCCTTATTAGGGAATGACGCTTTTATAAAATCTGACAGCGAAAAAATCTATTCCATACTTACAAATCTTGTTAAGAACGCTATAAAATATACTGAAAAAGGTACTATTGAACTGGGCTATGTTGTAAAAACAGAAAGCGAGCCAAGTGAATTGGAATTTTATGTGAAGGATACCGGTGTTGGGATCGCCAAAAGTAAACATCATGCAATATTTCAACGTTTTGTGCAGGCTGATAATTCAGAAGTGCTAGCCAATGAAGGAGCAGGGCTGGGTTTGGCCATTTCTAAAGCATATGTGAAAATGCTTGGTGGCAAAATTTGGGTAGAAAGTGAAGAAGGGAAAGGCGCAATATTTTATTTTACCATTCCGTATTATAAGTTTGATCAATTAGAAAATTTCCAAGTTAAAAATTTAGTCTATTCAAATAAGGCTGCAAATAATCAAAGTCCTAAATCGTATAGACTTAAAATATTAATTGCCGAAGACGACAAAATATCATCAATGCTTTTATCTGCTCTAGTAAAAGATTACAGCTCGAAAATTCTTGTTGCAAAAACAGGCGTTGAGGCTGTAGCTTTAGCTAAAAATAATCCTGACATCGATTTAATTTTTATGGACATCCAAATGCCTAAGCTAAACGGGTTTGATGCAACTCGACAAATCCGTCAATTTAACAAAGACGTTATTATAATAGCCCAAACAGCTTCTGTGCTCTCAGACGATAAATTAAAGATAATTGAAGAGGGATGTAACGATTTTATTTCCAAACCAATAAACAGGGAAGTATTATATAGTTTAATTCAAAAATACTTCGATGAATTTAAAGTGGCTTAATAGGCTGTAAATCCAAGCGGGTGCGGGGCGTCTTGCCCGTGTCCCGCCAAAAGCTAGTTTCAAAACATTTAAGGCATCCGCGAAATCCGCGCGTTATCGTTGCAAATTGCTAGATTAGCTATTAAAAACCATTACCCAATTACGCTATCTTTGCCGCATGCTAGATTTCTCTAAAACTTCAAATCAAATTCATCAGGTTACAAATTTTTACGACTTGGTTTCTACGCCTTTTAAAGGAGAAATAAATGCAATTTGTTGGAAGCGAAAACTAACGGGCGACTTTTCTGAGATTGTTAAACAAGTAGCACTAAACGAAAATATAGCAACACTTGATCAAGAAGAGCTGCGTGCGTTACAGTTGAGTGAACAAGGGCAGTTGGCTCGTGAAATACTTCTAAATGACTTGAAAATATTGAAAGATCACGGGGCATCTCCAACGCTAAATGTGATTAAATACTATGACAGAGATGATGCCTTCCCGTTCTTTCCAACAGATGTTTATTCGTTTCATGTAGATCGCTCTCCCGTACCAACCGACACCTATTTATGCACTTATTATGGTGAACCGAGCGATATATTGCCCAACGCACAAGGCAAGCAAAAAGTGCATATTCCCGAAATACGCGAAGAACTCAAAAAATTATATGACGGCGCAGACGATGGTTTTGAAGCTTTTTTAAGTGAATATTTCTTTGATCTTCACTATCAAGCTTTACCGCAAGCGCAACCAATTAGTTTAGGCATCGGTCATTTATGGAGGTTAGCGATTGATCATCCTGAAAGCAAAGTTCTTCCTTGCCTTCATCGTGCCCCAAAAGAAAATAATGGACAACACCGTTTGTTAATGATTTGTTGAATACAATTTCACGACTCCCAAAACGCACTTGCAATCTCCCAAAATTACGTATCTTAAACTTCCAATTTTAAAAAAGCTTAACTATGAAAAAATTACTATTTGTCTTCGTTTTTGCATTTGCGTTTTCAGCATTTTCACAAAGTAAAATTTTACCAAAAAACATACAGATTAAAACTGCAATGCTAGCAGCACCCGAGATGTACCGCGATGATGCAACCGTTCTAGGTTATAATCCCGAAGGAAAACTTATTACTTTAAGAGAAGGTACCAATAGCATGGTTTGTTTGGCAGACGACCCTAACAAAGAAGGAATAAGCGTAGCCTGTTACGGCGCCGAATTAGAACCTTTTATGGCACGAGGTAGAGCTTTGGCTGCTGAAGGGAAATCTAATGAAGCAAAGCGTGAGGTTAGAAAAAACGAAATAAAGACTGGTACTTTAACAATGCCTGCAGAACCATCGATGGTTTACATTTTGGCTGGCGAAGAATCAGACTACAACCCTGAAACTGGCGAACTCCAAAACAGCAAAATACGTTACGTAATCTACAAACCGTATATGACTGGCGAAAGCACAGGACTGCCAACAAAACCCCAAGCTCCCGGAATGCCGTGGTTAATGGATGCTGGCACACATCGTTCGCATATTATGATTACACCAGAAAATTAATAGGCAGTTGCAGTTTTCGGTACAGTTAGCAAATTAAAAAGTGATATATACCTAATTGTGGGTATTGGCGCGAGTTTCTATATAATTTATTTTTGAATTAACCTTTAAATAATAAATTATGGAAAAATTACTTTTAGTAGTACTATTAATAACAGCTAGCTATACCGCGACATCGCAACAAACAAGCGATTGTACAGAGTGGGATTATTATAAAACCGAATGTCTCAGCAATGTTTCTGACGGAACAGGCTCATCTGAAGCTGCAATAAGAACGCGCATTTGTAGAATATCTGAAAACGATACGACTATAACGGTAGAAGCTCAAGTTGAACCTATAAATGGAGGTATTGATACAAGAGTAAAGGCTTACAACGGAATTAAGATTAATTTCAGAGGAGGTGAACAACTTAATTTATCGAATTCAGAATTTAATGATGGCGGCATCATTAAAAGAACAATTACCTTGAATAAATCAGATTTAGATTCAGATTACACAAGGGCTTTAAATGGCTGGTCTAAATGGTCTACCATGATTTTTGTAACTGCAGAATGTATTTATGATATGTAAAATACGTTAATTACTGCACAGTTATTCTAAAACTAAAAAACCATCTTCAAAATAGAAGATGGTTTTTTCAATTTACAACGTGATTAAATTTTAAAGACTTTTCAAAAAATCTTTAAAATCTTGTCGGTTATAATCGGCCATACCTTTGTGTGTAAAAACCAATTCGCCATTGGAATTTATTACATACGTAGTCGGAATGCTCTGCGATTCGTACATAGCTGGAATTGCAGCCGCTGGAGCATAAACTTCAAAATCGAAATTGTTTTTGGTTTTATATTGAATTGCTTTATCAAATTTTTGGTCGAAAGAAACCATTAGCACTTCAATTTTATCTTTATCAATATCGTTGTACATATCGTTTATTCCAGGCATTTCGGCAACACAAGGCGGACACCAAGTAGCCCAAAAGTTTATAAATATTACTTTTCCGCGATACTGTTCCATAGAAACCTTTTCGCCTTTAGAGTTCATCAATTTCATACTGAAATCTGCTTTTGTTGTAGCAATGTCTTCTGCTTCGGAATTTTCTTGAATTTGTTCCACATCTGGATTCATTGCGCCAGTTGCTAAAAGTCCGCGTTGCGCAAAACTAATGATTTCGGTATGCAAGCCAGAGAAATACACTCCGAGAATTATAACGAAAAAGACGCCGTATTCAATTATATGTTTTTTGAGTTTTTTATTCATAATACTATATTTTAAGTTTTTCTATTCGAAAATATATTCTGTCCCAGGTACGGTGGAAAAGGAATTTTCACCTAAATAATCGCAGTAAGCACGCTTATCTGTTGTTGGACTTATAGGCGAATGCAGTTTTAAATATTCTTCTACCACTTCGTGAATTGTGTATTCCTTTGTTTCTACATCTATCACATTTGGCATTCTGCAAAGCAGATCTTCCGGATCGCCCGGGCGCTCACAGGCCGAAATTGTATAATAGCGGTTTTCGTCTAAGGGCTTGCCATTTATTTCAATAGATTTTATACGTTGGTTTTTTTTATTCTGACTATTAAATTCAACTTTCATCCCGGAGAAACGAACGAGCCAGCCACCAAAACGTTCTGTGGCATTTTGTGCAAATGCATTGTGCATTTCTTTTTCCAGCCAGAGCAATATTTGTATTCCGGTAGCTTTTCCTGTTTTTACAGGCTCGTTTACAGGCATTAAATTCCAGAGATTTGCGCGGGTAATTGGCGCTGGTTTTCCATTCTCGGGCACTATGGGATTCCCGAATCGAAACCCATTCGATATGGAAATATCGGCACCTGTTTTCCAACGGGCCGCGTCAGTAATTAGATTGTCCATCGGGTTTTCCACAGTAAGATATCTATACATGGGCGTATTGGTGTAGCCAACAATGGTTTCCAAATTTTCTTTGTAGGGAGCTTTGTTCTTATCTATAATAGCCTGAATTTTTGGATCGGCGGCATAAACCTGTGGATCTACATCCATTAATTCATAATCGTCCTTTACCAATTTATTATTTACAAAATAAAGGTTCAGCTTCCCCACAAAAGAACCAAAAGCTCCTGGTTCGGTAACCTTAGCGTATTTTCCTTGTATAGGTTGGCGCACCCTTTCATGGGTGTCGTTTCCTAAAATATAATCCACATTTTCGGCAATGGGACTGTTGGCCAAGGTTACTTGCTTATAAATTCCTAAATGGGTTATCAGGAACATTACATCTATCTTTTCCTGCATCTTGATTTTATCAATCAGGTTTTTCACTGCCTCGTCTATTGGGGTGAAATTTATTCCTTTGCTGAAAATAGGGTTTTGCCTTATGGGCACGTCTGGATCATTAATGCCAACAAAACCAAGGCGAACGCCATTAATTTCCTTAACCATATATGATGGATACAGATTTTCATCAGTTTTATCGTCCAACATATTTTGAACAATTATTGGCGTTTCAAATTTTTTATAGACTTCCAGCATTCGCTTTTTTCCATAAATTACTTCCCAATTGCCGGGAACCAACAGGTCGTAATTCATGTTTTTTATAACATCTGTCATGACTTCACCTTCTGAAAAAGCTACATAGCCGCTGCCTTGTATTAAATCGCCTCCATCAACGATTACAGTTTTTCCGGGGTTTTTGGCACGTTCTTTATCAAACAAAGTTTTTATATGCGCCAGCCCGCCCCGTTCTTTAAACACAATTTTTCCATTTTCCCAAAACAGTTCGGGATGCGGGTCCATTTGCCCATGTATATCGGCTGTCTGGAGAATTGTAATTTTCAAAGTGTCGTTTGTTGTCTTACCGCTTTCATAACTGCTTGCAATCGTTGGGATTTTCCACGCCAAGATTGCAATAAGGCTCAAAATTGGTAGTATATATTTGGATATTTTTTTCATCATTTATTTTTAAAGTGCCAAACTTATATACCCCTTTTTCTGAAGTTGGTAATTGTATAAAATTCCATTATCAACAACTTTCACGTCCTTTGGAAGTTTATTTTGCTCCACTTTAAACTTCTTTAATGAGAAGCCGCAGGCGATAATAGTTGCGCCTATTTTTTCAGCTTCGGCAAGGTGTGGTTGTAATTTTTCAATATCGGATAAGTCGCCAATTTCCTTGCCACAAACTATAATTTCAAACTTACCGAAGTTTGTTCCGTCCTCTTCTGCAAGTGCTTTTGCAGCTAGTAATATTGGTTTTAATTGAGCTACTTTTTTTGTAAGCACCACGTAGTTTTGCGTAGTGTTTTCTTGTGAAAATGATTGTTGTGAATTTCCCACAATTAATAAAATTGATAATACTAAGGTTGAAATGATTGCTTTCATAATGTTTCGTTTTTAAAGGTTTTTATATCGTTTAGAATAAAAAATAACAGCCCTCCAGCGATGGCGATATTTTTAAATAATGGGCCTAGACTTGCTATTTGCCCAACTTGAATAGTGATTGTAATTGGTAAAAGAATAAGAAGTAATACAATGGCAGACCAACGGGTTTTAAAACCTATTAAAAAGCTAAAACCAGCTGTTAGCATTATAATACCGGAAAGGATTACTAGTAATTCAAGATTTCCGAAAAAGTTCGCAAACCCTTTAAATTGTGCCATTTCAATTCGTTGAACGGTTTTTTCAACATTTACCAGATGACTAAATCCGGCAGTCAAAAAAATTGCGCTCACCATAATACGGAGCAGCTGTACAGAACGCTTGCTCACCGTTATATTTGGTGTCATAATTTAAAAATTTAAAAAATAGTGTGTGATTTACTAGTCTAAAACAACCGAATTCACCCTTGAATTCTATTGAATTGACCAATTTCGATTTAACTAAAGAGAAATGTTAAACCCGAGGAGGAATTTCTAAGCGTTCTGCAAAAAGATTTGAATGCAGAATTTCTGAAAAAGTGTAAACCTTATAGTTGTCTTCAACAGAAATAAATGAAAAGGAAGCGGTTTTAATGTCGAAAACAGTTGAGCAAATTGCTTGAATTTGAGCAGAATTTACAGAAGTGTTGTCAATTTTTAGTGCATCGCCTGTTTTAGAATTACTTTTTGATTTTTTACAAAAAGGATGAACAACAGTAACCTCTTTTCCTGTTAAAACTTGTAACAGCGCACCAGATTGGGCTGCCATAAGATTCATCACAAAAAGGCCAGTCAGAAAAAAGACTATTAGGTTCTTCGAGTTCATTGAAGGCAAATTTAATAAAATTGTAGCATTAGAATGTAACATAAGTTACAAAGAGACTAAATAGGTGAAAAACGCAGTCGATAATTTATGCTATATGTAATCTATGTTACAGTAGTATTCAATTAACATTCTTAAATTTGTTTCAAGTTATTCATCCAAAAATAAAGAAGTTATGAAATACTATATCAGCACTACATTAAAAAACACAACTTTTCAAGATGCTATTGAAAAAACAACAGCGGCTTTAAAAGAAGAAGGTTTTGGCGTATTAACCGAAATTGATATTAAAGCAACCTTGAAAAAGAAGTTGGACGCAGATTTTTACAATTACACTATTCTTGGTGCCTGCAACCCGCATATGGCGCACCAAGCGCTACAAGCTGAAAACAAAATTGGAACCATGTTACCCTGCAACGTAATTGTTCAGGAACGCGAACCAGGGATGATTGAGGTTTCGGCAGTAGATCCAACAGCTTCAATGGGAGCAGTGGAAAATGATTCCTTAGGAGAAATTGCAAAAGATGTTAAAAAGCAATTGACTAAGGTTATTAATAGTTTATAGATACACCATGGAAATTGTAAACTATTCCAAAATCTATAGAATTATCCACTGGGCAATTGCGGTTAGTTTCCTGCTTTTATTGATTACTATTTTTCTGAGATTAACTTGGATGAATAAAAATAATATGGCAGATATTATCCAAACTTATCTAGCAGGGACTGATCAATCGTTAACTCGCGAAGAACTCATCGTTTTAGCTAAACAGATTAGAAAGCCCATGTGGGACTGGCATATTTATTTGGGATATGTTTTAACTGGTTTATTCAGTTTACGTTTTCTGCTTCCTTTTTTCGGAAGTATGAAATTTCAAAATCCATTAACAAAAGACTTAACTATAAAACAAAAATTCCAGAAATGGACGTACATCATTTTTTATGTATGTGTTGTAGTTTCTTTGGTTACAGGACTTATAATAGTTTGGGGACCAAAAACTTTGAAAGAACCAATGGAGGAAATTCATGTACTTGGTATTTATTATCTAATAGCATTTATTGTATTGCATATAGGAGGAATATTAATTGCAGAATTCACAAATGATAAAGGGATAATTTCAAGAATAGTACGTGGTTCCAATGATTAATTTTTAAAGGAAACATAGCGATATATAAAAATGTGACCAAGGGTTTTAAAGTATTTAGGAGCGTTTCTTGGTTGGTATGCTCCTAAAGGTTGCCGATTTATTTGGTTAGTAAAAAGCATCTCGAAAGAGGTGCTTTTTTTTAAGTAACTTATAAGCGTGGCTTTGGTAACATTAGTTACTGACTAGCCTTATTATCTAATGTATTTTTGCATCAAATTTAATGTAGCAATGAAGATTAAAAACATACTTACACTTATTGGATTGTTGCCCGCAATGGTATTTGCGCAGCAAACGGTACCTATTACCAAAGCAGAAGTGCTGGAAAAGGTGATTCAACAAAATAATAAATTAAAGATTGGCGAGCAGCAAGTACTTTCTGCAAAAGGTGATTTTAACCAAACAAATGCCGTCTTTCTGCCGAACATTACTGCTTCGCATACCGGAATGACGACCACCAATCCGTTGATGGCTTTTGGTTTTAAATTGAATGAAGAAATAGTTACCCAAGCAGATTTTGACCCAAATAATCTGAATAACCCTTCACAGATTCAAATGTTCACTACAAAAATTGAAGTGCAGCAACCAATTATAAACGTCGATGGAATTTTTCAGCGAAAAGCTGCGAGAGCAAAGTGGAACGCATCTCAGATGCAATTGGCGCGCACGGGCGACTATCTTGGCCTTGAAACTGAAAAAGCATATATGCAATTGCAATTAGCTTATAAAAGTGTTGAGGTTATTGAAACTGCCTACAAATCTGCTAATGAAAATCTGCGTTTGGCGAATAATAGTTTTAAACAAGGTTATCTGCAGCAAAGCGATGTTTTGGCAGTGAAAGTGCGCGTTACCGAAGTTGAAAATCAGTTGCAATACGCAAAAAGTAATATTATAAATGCTTCGGAATATCTTGCCTTGCTTATGAACGAAGAGGTTTCTGGGGTTTTGAAGCCAACGGATTCACTTATGGTTTTATCAGAATTAAATTCATTTGAAAACCTTTCAAATTCAAGAGCAGATATTCAAGCAATGGAGTTTGCTGCGGAAGCTTACAAACAAAATTACAAAGCAGATAAAATGACGTTTTTGCCGCGTTTGAACGCTTTCGGAAGCTACGAACTTTACGACGATCAAATTTTTCAGGCTGATGCGAGCGGATATTTGGTGGGAGCATCATTATCATGGAGTCTTTTTGAAGGTTCAAAACGCTTCGGGAAAACACAAAAAAGCAAAGCAGAATTCAACAAAGCGAATCTTGAATTAGAGCAATACAAAGCCGAAAGTCAGTTAGAATTGAACAAGGCGAAACGTATGCTTCAAGATGCGAAAAATAATTTGAACTTAACAAAATTATCACTCGAACAATCCAAAGAAGCGCTTAGAATTCGCATCAACAGATTTACGGAAGGTTTAGAAAAAACCACCGATTTGCTAATGGCCGAGACTCAATATTCGCAAAAGCAGTTGGAATATTTCAATACTATTTTTCAACATAATTACGCTTTGGCTTACTTACAATTTTTAACAAAAAACTAATCAGTAATGAAAAAAATATATACCCTTCTTCTTTTATCGGCAGTTCTAAGTTTTACCGCCTGTAATAATTCTTCCGAAGAAAAAATCATAGATAAAACGCCACCAGTTTCTGTTACCGTAAGTTCTGTAGCTGCGGAAAACAACACGCCTTATTTAACCGCAAGCGGAAAAATAGAAGCCGCAAATAGCGCGACTCTCAGCACCCGAATGATGGGCTTTGTAGATAAAGTTCACGTTAATGTGGGCGATAAAGTTTCAAAAGGTCAACTCTTAATAAGCATCAACAATGCTGATCTTTCTGCAAAACAAGCGCAGACAACTGCTGGAATTACTGAAGCCCAAGCTGCTTTCAATAATGCGGAAAAAGATTACCAACGTTTTCAAAATCTATTTGCAGAAAACAGTGCAAGTCAAAAAGAACTTGACGATCAGCGTGCCCGTTTCGAAATGGCTAAAGCCAGATTAGAAGGCGCACGACAAATGAAAAACGAAGTGCAATCGCAATTTGCGTATGTAAATCTTCGTGCGCCTTTTAATGGCGTTATAACCAGTAAAAATATTGATGCAGGTGATATGGCTAATCCCGGTGTGCCATTAATTTCTGTGGAAGGCCCTGGAAATTTTGAAGTGGTTGCATCAGTTCCGGAAGGTGAAATTTCGAAAATAAAATCGGGCACAGAAGTGCAAGTAGTTGTAAAATCGTCTGATAAAATATTGCCTGGAACAGTTACCGAAGTTAGTACTTCAGCGAATACTACTGGCGGCCAATTTTTGGTAAAAGTGGTTTTAGATAAAACTGATGCTAGCATTCTTTCGGGAATGTATGCCACGGTGCAGTTTCCGATAGAAAAAACAACTGATGCTACTACAGTTTTGGTGCCGCAAGACGCTTTAGTTAAACGCGGACAATTAACCGGAATTTACACCGTAAGTGAAAGTAATACTGCAATACTTCGTTGGTTGCGATTGGGTCGTACTTTCGGCGAAAATGTGGAAGTGCTCTCTGGCTTAAATGCAGATGAAAATTATATTATTTCTGCCGATGAAAAACTTTTCAACGGTGCGAAAATAACCATTAAACAATAAACATGAAGGACGGATTAGCAGGCAAAATTGCCAAGTTATTTATAGGCTCAAAGCTTACAGTACTGTTGATGATCGTGTTTATGGTCGTAGGTGTGTGGAGCTCTTTTTTAATACCGCGCGAGGAAGAACCGCAAATTGATGTGGCTATGGCCGACATATTTGTGGGTTACCCCGGCGCTTCCCCAACCGAAGTTGAATCGCGAGTTGTAAAACCTTTGGAAAAGATAGTTTCAAACATTCCAGGGGTGGAATATGTGTATTCTACTTCTTCCAATGAAGGTGCAATGGTAATTGTTCAGTTTTATGTGGGTGAGGACATTGAGCGTTCTTTCGTAAAACTTTATAATGAAATGAACAAGAACATGGACAAAATGCCTCCGGGTGTTACCATGCCGCTTGTTAAACCGCGAGCTATCGACGATGTGCCGATGTTGGGTGTTACACTTTGGAGCGAAACTTATAATGATTTTCAACTAAAACAAATTGCAGACGAACTCACCCAAGAAATTGAAAAGGTGAATCAAGTTTCCACCACACAAAAAGTTGGAGGGCGAAATAGACAAGTTCGCATTGTATTAGATAAAAACAAATTAGCTGCAAGTGGATTGGACTTTTTGAGTGTTGCCGAAATGATAAAGGCAAATAACAAACAGCTCAATTCTGGAAGTTTTGATAAAAATGATACCGAGTTTTTGGTTACCACTGGAAATTTCTTAAAATCTGCAGCCGATGTTGAAAACTTGGTAGTAGGCATTCAGCAAAATCAACCCATTTACTTAAAGCAGATTGCCAGTATTTTTGACGGTCCCGAAATTCCACGTAATTATGTGTCTTTCGGCTTTGGAGGCGCTAGTGAAAATGTGTCTAATTACCCTTCCGAATATCCTGCAGTTACCATTTCAGTAGCAAAAAGAAAAGGTGCCGATGCAATGAAAATCGCAGATGTAATTATCGACAAAGTAGATCATTTAAGAAGCAATCTTATTCCTGATGATGTTCACGTGGAAATTACTCGTAATTACGGCGAAACCGCTTCTCACAAAGTTGCCGAATTATTAATGCACCTTATGGGTGCTATCATTGCGGTAACCTTAGTTGTAATGCTCGCAATGGGCTGGAGAGGTGGCTTGGTAGTATTTCTTTCAGTGCCAATTACCTTTGCATTAACGCTATTAAGTTACTACCTGCTCGATTATACGTTGAACAGAATCACACTTTTCGCTTTGGTTTTTGTTACAGGAATTGTCGTCGATGACTCCATTATTATTGCCGAAAACATGCACCGGCATTTCAAGATGAAACGTTTGCCGTTTAAGCAAGCTGCTATTTACGCAATAAACGAAGTGGGTAACCCAACAATTTTGGCTACTCTTACTGTAATTGCCTCCGTATTGCCAATGGCATTTGTTTCTGGATTGATGGGGCCATATATGTCGCCAATGCCAATTGGTGCTTCTATTGCGATGATATTATCATTGTTCGTAGCGTTGACAATTACCCCTTATTTGGGTTATATATTTTTGCGTGAAAAAGATAAAAAAGGAAAAGCACCGAAGCCCGAAAAGCCTTTGGAAAGTACTTTAATCTATCGAATTTATTCAAAATTTGAAACTCCTTTAATTGAAAACAAAAGAACACGTTGGTTGTTCTTAGGAACTACCATAGTATTGCTTTTAGGTTCTGTAATGTTGTTTTTCACAAACTCGGTTGCAGTAAAAATGCTTCCTTTCGATAATAAAAACGAAATGCAAGTGGTGATCGATATGCCCGAAGGAACAACCTTGGAGCGTACAGCCGTAGTTGCCCGTGAAGTTGGGCAATATCTTTCTACACAACCACTCGTAGTGAATTATCAAAATTATGTGGGTACTTCAGCACCGATAACTTTTAACGGTTTAGTACGCCATTACGATCTTCGAGGAGGGAGCAATATGGCCGATATTCAAGTGAATTTTGTTGGCAAGGAAAATCGAGACGCACAAAGTCACGACATAGCAAAACAAATGCGTCCGCATATTCAAGAAATTGGAAAGAAGTTTGGAGCTAATATAAAACTGGTTGAAGTTCCACCAGGCCCCCCAGTTCTTTCAACCATTGTAGCTGAAGTTTACGGACCAGATTATGATCAACAGATTGCTGTAGCAAAACAAGTTGAAAATATTCTCAATGAAACTCAAGATGTTGTAGATGTAGATTGGATGGTAGAAGCTGACCAAAAGGAATATGAATTTGTAATAGACAAAGAGAAAGCGATGCGTTACGGAGTAGCCCCGCAGCAGATTGTTTACACAATGAATATGGCACTTTCAGATAAACCAGTAACACATCTTTACGATGAAAATGCAGCCGTACAAGTAGGCATATTACTTGCTTTAGATGAAAAGGAGAAATCTACAATTCAAGATATTTCACAATTGAAAATTGCCTCTAAACAAGGCAATATGGTATCGGTAGGCGATTTGGTGAATATTAAAGAAAGTACGAGCGCCAAAAGCATCTATCGCAAAAATCAAAAACGGGTGGTTTATGTTTTGGCAGATATGGCTGGAGAACTTGAAAGCCCTGTTTATGCTATTTTGGGTATGACAGAAAAGCTTAATGAAATTAAGTTGCCAGCAGGATATGAAATGAACGAACTGTATTTACAGCAGCCAGAATTTGAAGACGATTTTACAGTGAAATGGGATGGAGAATGGCAGATTACGCTGGAAGTATTCCGCGATTTGGGAATTGCATTTTTAGGAGTAATTATAATCATATACATCTTAATTGTCGGCTGGTTCCAGAACTTTAGAGCGCCAATCGTAATGATGGTTGCAATTCCACTTTCATTGATTGGTATTGTACTCGGTCACTGGATTATGGGTGCGTTTTTTACTGCAACTTCATTTATTGGAATGATTGCTTTAGCGGGAATTATGGTGCGAAACTCAGTGCTTTTAATTGATTTTGTAAACATTAGAACCGATGAAGGTGTACCATTAAAACAAGCTGTTATTGAAGCGGGAGCAGTGCGAACAACCCCAATTTTGTTAACAGCAGGAACGGTTGTAATTGGTGCTTTCGTAATTCTTTTCGATCCAATTTTCCAAGGATTGGCAATTTCGCTAATGGGCGGAACTATTGTTTCCACAGTACTTACATTGCTTGTGGTGCCGTTGGTTTATTATATGATAGAAAAGAAGAATTTTAAGTAGACTTATGATTTTAGACGTGAGATGTGAGGAAGAATCTGAGACTGAAAAAGGAATAATTAGGAGCCAATAAAAAATAATAATAACCATTAAAAAATATCCCAATGAAACTATTAATTGTAACTGTTGTAGACGAATTTCAGAAGGACATGCTGCAGCTTTTTAAAAAGTCCGAAATTGAAAGTTTTAGTGGTTCTGAAATTGAGGGCTATAAAAACGGAACTTCTTCATTTATGATGGATACCAGTTGGTTTCCATCACAAAAAAGTGGAGCAGAAAGCATTATGTTCTTCTCTTTCACTGAAGACGAAAAGATAGATGTGTTTTTCGACTTGGTTACGAAATTTAATAAAGAAATAGAAACTAACAATCCCATTCATGCGGTTGTGGTGCCAATAGAACGAAGTATATAATTCAAAAAATTAAAAATTATGATTAACAGATATATTAGAGCAATTGCCGGAATTTTTATTATAATCAGTCTTATTTTGGCTGTTTATGTAAATATAAATTGGTTGTGGTTCACAGGTTTTGTGGGTGTCAACTTACTACAATCATCATTTACAAAATGGTGTTTGATGGAGAAGATATTAAAAAAGCTTGGCGTAAAAGACGAAGGAGAGAGTTGTTGTGCATAACTGCTGACTAACTTCATATTAATTAAAAAAAATCCCGCTACAAATAATTGTAAGCGGGATTTTTTGTGCGTTTAAAACAACGATGCTTGCAATACTATTGCAATATGACTTTAATCATTTTAAATTTCACAAATTCTGGATATATTTGAATTATTAACCAATCAAAAGTATTATGACTATAAACATTCAATACGTGAAGATGCCTACGAGTGAGGCGATGAATGAATATGTGGAGCAAAAACTTCAGAAAATTGCTGAAAAATATGAGTGGCTAATTAGAGCCGATGTTAGCTTTAAAATGGAGAATAATGTTTACGGAAAAGGCAACATTTGCGAAATGGAACTAAGCCTTCCCGGGCCCAAAATTTTTGCAACTTCTACAGAAGCAACCTTTGAAGCGGCAGCAAAAGAAACTGTTTCCGATTTAGAAAAGCAGCTTAAAAAACGCAAAGCAAAATTCACAACTCATTAAAATTAAAAAATGATGAAAAAAATATTAGTACCCGTAGATTTTTCCGAACATTCTGAATACGCTTTAGAAGTAGCCGCATCGATTGCCAAAAAGCAAAATGCCGAAATAATTGCGGTACACATGATGGGTCTAACAGATTCTGTTGTAACTCGAGATGAAAGCAAAGAGGTTTTTGAGGCAATGTTTTATATGCGATTGGCAGAAAAACGTTTTGCGGAATTCCTAGACAAAGATTATTTGGAGGGAATTAAGATTACCGAAACTGTGCACAATTATAAAATTTTCAGTGAAATTAACGACTTAGCAATCGATTTTAAAGCAGATTTGATTGTAATGGGATCTCACGGAAGTTCTGGCCTAAAGGAAGTATTTGTAGGTAGTAACACTGAAAAAGTAGTGCGTACTTCTGAAATTCCTGTGCTAGTAATTAAGCATCGTCACGAAAAATTTAATCCAGAATTTGGAGTTTTTGCTTGCGACTTTTTAGAGAACTCAGTTGGGCCGTACAGACGCGCGCAAAAATTGTTTGCTGCTTTGGGTATTAACATGCAAATGCTCTATATAAATCTTGCTGGCGATTTCCGTAGTACACGCGAAATTGAAAAACGAATTCTCAACTTCTTGAAAATCGCAGGTGAAGTAAATCCGTTGGAATGCTTGAACAAAGTTGTTCAATACAATGAATATTCTGTTGAAGCTGGAATTTTCGGTTATAGCCAAGTAAGCAATGCAGATATTATTTCGTTGCCTACACAAGGGCGTCAGGGCTTAGCTCATTTCTTCAGTGGAAGTATTGGGGAAGATGTGGTAAACCACTCAGATTTGCCAGTAATCACATTTAAAGTATAGTTAATTGCTATCGACATCAATTAACGTAAAGGCAGGAGCTTCAATTTTGAGTTCCTGCTTTTTTATTTCTAAACTACTGTGTTTAGCGCAATTTCAATCATTTTTGAAAAACTTCCTTCACGTTCATCGGCAGTAGTGGTTTCACCAGTTACTAAAGAATCTGAAATAGTTAAAATAGCTAACGCTTTCACATTAAATTTTGCTGCAATCGTGTAAAGTCCAGCGGCTTCCATTTCTACGCAAAGCACGCCAAAATCTGCCCATTTTTTATAACTATTGAAATCATCTTCATAAAACTGATCGCTGGAAAGTACGTTGCCAGCTTTTATAGGAATGTTATTTTCCTTCGCATACATTGAAGCTTTCATAAATAAATCAAAATCTGCAGTAGGCGAGTAGTCGCAATTTACAAAGCGTGTATTATTAATTCCCGAAGTAGAGGAGGCTGCCATTGCAATAACAATATCGCGCAAGTTTATATCTTTTTGATAGCTACCCGCAGAACCCACACGAATTAGGTTTTTTACCCCATAATCCTTTATAAGCTCGTGACAATAAATTAGAGCCGAAGGAATGCCCATTCCAGTTCCCTGCACCGAGATTTGTTTTCCTTGGAAAGTGCCCGTATAGCCCAACATACCGCGAACGTCGTTATAACATTTTGCGTTTTCAAGAAAAGTTTCTGCAATCCACTTGGCGCGCATTGGGTCGCCAGGAAGGAGAACCGATTCTGCAATTTCTCCAGCTTTGGCTTCAATATGTGTGCTCATCTGTATCTTTTTTTGTGGAAGTTACAATCTCAATTCCTGAAGAAGTGCCAATTCTGCTAACGCCCATTTCAATATATTTTTTAGCAGTTTCGGTATCTTTTATTCCGCCGGAGGCTTTTATCTTTAAAGTGTTGCCTACTTCGTCAACCATTATTTTTACTGCGTGTGCCGTAGCGCCGTTTGTTCCAAAACCAGTGGAGGTTTTTACAAAATCTGCGCCCGCATCTTCGGCTATTTGGCAGGCTAGTTTTATTTCGACGTCGGTTAAATAGCAGGTTTCGAGAATTACTTTTAAAGTTCGGCTGCCTATTGCTGCTTTAACCGCAGCAATTTCATCGCGTACTAATTTGTACGATTTTGCCTTTAGCAAACCTATGTTTAGCACCATGTCTATTTCGTCTGCGCCGTCTTTTACGCACTGTTTTGCTTCGCAAACTTTGGCGTTAGAACTGTTTGCTCCAAGTGGAAAACCAACAACCGCTGCAACTTTTACAGCGTTGTTTTTTAATTCATTTGCAGCCAATAAAACGTAGCAGCTATTTACGCAAACCGCATAAAAGTTATATTCTTTCGCTTCGTTGCAAAGCTTTATAATGTCCTCGGGTGTAGCAGTAGCTTTTAATAAAGTGTGGTCGATATAGCTACTAAGTTTCGTCAATTTTTGTGTTGATTAATGATAGCAACTATTTCGTTTTTTTGCAGAACACCACTCTGTCGCCAAAGCTGTTTTCCGTCTTTAAACAAAATCATTGTAGGAACACCGCGCACTTGATATTGCGCCGATAACGGTTGGTTTTTATCAACGTCTATTTTTACGATTTTCACATTTTCGCCTAATTCTTCTTTTACTTGTTTTAGAATCGGCGCCAGCATTTTACACGGGCCGCACCAATCTGCGAAGAAATCTACTAACACTGGGGTTTCGGAGTTTATTATTTCTTTAAAATTGCTTTTCATAATAATAGGTTTTAGCCAAGAAGTGGGTTCTTTTTATATTTTCTTAAAACAGGCATCAACATTTCCAACGGAATTTGAATAGAATACGTACCCGTGTAGGAAGGACAGATAATACAATCGTCGAAATAGTATTCTACCACATCGTCGTTAATAACAAAGTTGTTTTTTGCGTTAAAGAAATCGTCGGCAGAAATTGCCCAACAATCGTAATACATTTCGCCAGAATTTATTTTATTTTTTAACAGCGTATTTAATATTTCGCGTAACTCTTCTTCGGTGCCATTGTTAAAGAAATCTTCGTACTTCATAAAAGCAGCCGTTTCTAAATTAAAATTTAGACAGTCAAAAGTATAGGCTGCATGAGCTGCGCCAGTGTATTGATTTTCTTTGTAAAAAAGTACGCTTATAAGTCTATCGTTGAGGTTGTAAATTTTATAATCTACCGTACGCTTTTCGTTTTGCTTCGGAATACCTAAGGAATCGCACAGTCGTTTTTCTTCCAAAATTTGTTTTTCAACACCTTTGGCATCTAAGTAAAACTTGCTTATATATTCGTTGAAATTTTCAAATTGTGGCTTAATTTTTTCGTTTAGATATGGATATTTAAAATCCAGTGTATACCAATTACCTTCTTTTAAAAACGATTTCGAAATAAGGAGTTTTTCCAGTTCAACTTTTGAATCTCTCTTCTCTAGTAATTCGGTTCGTTTTAAGTTGAGTGTTTTTTGTTGCAGTTCTAAATTCTTATCGGAAACGCTTAAGGAATCTACAATTTCTTCTTGGTTGTTTAGTGGAGTAGAAGTGTCGATTTCTTCGTTTTTAGGATCGTTTTTACAAGCGATTAATGTGAAAAGAAATACGATTGACAGAAAAAATTTCATGTTTTTTGGGTTTTGAATCATAAAAATAGGGAAAGAATTAGTGCGAAAAAAAGGAATGTCTATTTAGTTATTTTAATTTTCAAAAAGCATTTTCAATTTGGCGAGCATTATCACCTCACTTTTGTTTTTACCCGAAAAAGAATTTGCAATTGCGTTTGCTGTTTTCCAAATTAGCGTTTTTCTTTCTTTTGTAAAAAGCTGGGAATTTTCTGCGTGGTAATCGGCAAAACTTTCAAAACATTCATTGGCGTCAAGTTGCTCATAATCAAACCAATCAAATACAATTTCTATTTGGTATGCGGCATCGGTATGGAATGGATCTTCATAATCATCAAGATTTTTCCACTCTTCTGCTACAATATTTTTCAATGTGCTGTATTCTGCTTTTCGCACTACTTTATCGGCTGCTGCGATTGCATAAAAAAGCTCTCCCATCTTTTGGTAAAACAGCAATTGCGGTTTATCCTCTGTGCCCATGATCTTATATTTTTAATGATTTTTAATAATGTAAAACTAAGATGAATTTTTCTGAAATATTATGACATAAATCAGTTCTCGAAAACTGTTTTAAATCCTTACTTTTGGGGAATGAAGGTATTTGAGGAAAAAAAAGGGAATATTTTCAAGATTCTATCTGAAGCAATTTCTGAAGGTATTGTTATTGTTAATGAGAAACAAGAGATTGTAACGTCTAATGAGGCTGCCGATATGATGTTCGGCTATGAGCATAATGAACTTACCGGCAGGAAATTAGATGTATTGATTCCGAAAGATTATGTGAAAAATCATCACAAACAAGTGGATGGATTTTTGGAAAAAAGTGACCCGCGACAGATGGGACATGGGCGTGATCTTTATGGCTTGCGAAAGGATGGTAGTGTTTTTCCTGTAGAGGCAGGACTTAACCCATTTGAGGCATACGGAAGCAAATATGTAATGGCGCTTGTAACAGATATTTCTGTTCGTAAAAACCAAGAGAAGGAAATTCTAGAGCTTAATTTGTATTTGGAGCAAAAGATTAATGACCGCACCAAAGAGCTGAATAATACTATTAACGAGTTAAAAGAAGAAGTAACAAAACGTAAAGAAGCAGAATACAAAATAACAGAATCGCTTCGAAAGGAACGGGAACTGAATGAGTTGAAAACAAAGTTTCTATCGCTTGTTTCGCACGAGTTTAAAACACCTTTAAGCGGCATTCTTACTTCGGCTACACTTGTGGGTAAATACACGGAGACCGATCAACAGGAGAAACGAGAGAAGCATTTAAAAACCATTCATAGTAAAGTAAAGTATTTAAATAATATTCTGAATGACTTTTTATCCATAGAACGCTTAGAATCGGGTAAAGCCACGTATAAATTTGATACTTTCCCGTTGAGCAAAGTAGTTAACGAGGTAATCTATAATTCAAACATGTTATTAAAAGATGGTCAACGCATTGGCTATCCAAATAATGTTGACGATATTACGGTTCATTTTGACGAAAAAATCTTAGAATTATCTCTTACCAATTTAATAAATAACGCTATAAAATACTCCCGAGAATTTACAACAATTGATGTGGTTGTAATTCCAAAAGATAATTTACTTACTATAGAAATTATAGACGAAGGAATGGGTATTCCAGAAAAGGAGCAGAAGTTTATTTTCAATAGATATTTTCGTGCAGAAAATGCTTTACTCACCCAAGGCACAGGGATAGGTTTAAATATTGTAAAAAGCCACTTAGAAAGTTTGGGCGGTACAATTATTTTTGAAAGTGAAATAGGCAAAGGGAGCAAGTTTACAATTACGTTCCCCACAAATAAAAATTTAAATTAATATGACAACAATACTTCTTATTGAAGACGATATAGCATTAAGAGAGAATACTGCTGAACTTTTGGAGCTTTCCGGTTATAGTGTAATCACGGCAGCAAATGGAAGAATTGGTATTGATAAAGCCAAAAAGGAAATTCCAAATATTATTATTTGCGATATCATGATGCCCGAAATTGACGGTTATGGAGTACTTGAAAGCGTTTCTTCGGAAGAAAAAACGAAGCATATTCCTTTCATTTTCCTATCTGCAAAAACGGAGCACAAAGAAATTCGAAAAGGAATGGATATGGGTGCCGATGATTACTTAACCAAACCTTTTGATGAAGAGGAGTTGATAAGCGCCGTGGAAAGCCGTTTAGCTAGAGCGATTATTATGGCGATGCGTTCAAATAATCAATCGCAAGTTTCAGCTGAAGATGATGAAAATCCACAGAACCTTAATCAGTTAAAAAATTATTTTTGCGATGAAGGTACAGCTGCAAAATATAAAAAAGGAGAAACTGTTTATCAAAAGGGCGATCACTCAAACAGTATGTTTCTCATCCTAAAAGGTGTTGTGAAAACACACACAATGGATGCTAACGCTAAAGAATTAATAACTGGTCTCTATAAAGCCGACGACTTTTTGGGTTTTACATCTTTTGATGATAACATTCCCTATAATGAAACTGCCACAGCCGTGGAAGAAACGGAAGTTGTTGGCATTTCAAAGAAATATGTAAAAGATATTTTGAAAAAAAGTCAAGATATTTCTTTGGAACTGATGAATTTGTTAACCGATAATCTTTCCGACATAAAATTACAATTGGTGAAAATGGCTTACAGTTCTGTTCGTAAAAAAACAGCTGCTACCATTCTTCTTTTTGTGGAGGTAATGAATAAAAGACCCGATACACCGCTTAAAATTTCGCGTAATGACCTTGCCACAACTGCTGGTATTGCTACTGAAAGTTTAATACGGACGCTTTCAGATTTTAAAAAGCAAGGCATTATTGAAATTGAAGGTCGCGACATTCGTATTATAGATTTGGAAAGTCTACGCAATATTGAATAATCTTTTATTTTTCACCATTTACAGTTGTTTTCAACGATAATCTAAGGACAAACTTTCTTAAACTGATTTATATCATTTCCTATACCGACGTATACAAATATTTTTGTCGGTAAGATTTTGATGTAATGATGAATATATTAATTCCAACGGATTTCTCCGATAACTCACACAATGCAATTCGCTATGCGTTGGAATATTTTGCCGATATACCAGTGAATTTTTATATGCTTCACATTTCACTGAAAGATTCGTTACAAAAAGATGAAGAGCCAGATTTGTTGCTTGAAACAGGAACAGAAAAGCATATAATTAAAGGGCCATTTGCAATGATGCAGGAAGAAATAAAGTCCTGCTTGCTGTTGGCTAAAAACCCCGAGCATCAATTTTATAGTATTCACGAAAATTTACTTTTAGTGGAGGCCATTCGTAAACATATTTACGAAAAGGAGATTGATTATATTTTGATGGGAACAAAAGGGGCTTCAAAAATTGATAGAAACGAAATAGGCAGTAATACCAGCGCAGTAATAACTAAAGTGAAATGCCCAGTATTTGTAATTCCTGAAAATGCAAGGTTTAATAAAATAAATAACATTGCGTTTTTAACAGATTACAACTGCATATACCGCAGCAAAGTGACCAGCGGGCTATCAGAGATGCTACAATTGCAACAAGCAGCCCTTAGAATTCTTCACATTCGTTCTCAAAATGCTGTATTGACCGCATCGCAAACCGATAATAAAGGGTTTTTGCACTATTTCTTCAAAGATGCTAAACACAGTTTTCATTTTTTAGAAAATAAAAATATTGAATCCGGAGTACAAGATTTTGTAGAAACTTGGGAAATAGATTTGATAGCGTTAGTGGCAAAAAATTTAAATTTAACACAACGACTTCTTTTTAAACAGCTAAACAAATCAATCTCTTTTCCATACGAAGTGCCGTTTTTAATACTGCACGAGTAATTTTTCAATTTGAATATTGAATACGCTTAGCTTGAAAAATATTATAGAAACATTTCCTCCCGATCAATAGGAAAATCTTCATAAAAATCTTCAAAGGTTTTGTCTGTAGTATAATCGTCTTTTAGAACTTTTACAACTGAAAACACCAAAAATACCTGACCAATAACTGTGAGATAAAACACCAAAGAAAAGGGAAAACCCATTGCGGCAAAAATTGCAACCGTAACAAGTATTAGCGTGGTTATGGCTAAGTATGTAAATGGAGAAGGCTTCATTATTTTTTTAGTACAATTTACAAAATATTGAAGTTGCTCTTTATTAATTATTCGCTAAAAATCAAGCTATTGATTGATAATTGTCATATTTTAAGGGTGTTCTATTGGTTATCTTTACGTAGTTAAATTTAAATAAATCTCCATGCGAAAAATATTAGTACCAACTGATTTCTCTGAAAACTCACTGAACGCAATTAAATACGCTTCGGAGCTATTTAAATATGACCATGCAGAGATTTATCTACTCCACGCTTTTGCTGATGAAGTGTATGACGCAAAAACACGATTAGCAAATGAAATCTTTGAAGAACTTCAACAAAAAACGCTTGCGAGGGCAAAGGAAGCTTTGGAGGAATTTCGAGCTAAAATTGTTGAAATTTCCCCAAACCCGAAACATAAAATTCTTACAATTGCAGAGTTCGGACAGTTAGTAGATGCTACCAACGATTGGGTTGAAAAAGAAAATATTGATGTGGTAGTTATGGGCACCAAGGGTGAAACTGCAGATAAAAAACTCACTTTTGGCAGCAATACGCTTCAGGTTATTAAATATGTAAAATGCCCCGTACTTGCTATTCCAGCAGGTTATGGCGATGTGCAACCGAAGAATATATTATTTTCAACAGACTTTCAATTACCGTACAAAAGACGCGAATTAAAACTAGTAAGCACTTTTTCAAAATGCTTTGCGTGCAAAGTAGATTTTCTTTACGTCTCCAAATTTCCATCATTGTCATTGCGCCAGCAGGATAATAAAGATTTTCTGAAAGCTTCTTTTGAAGGTAATCAGATTCACTTTCATCAAGCGGCAGAAAGCGATGTTACAAACACCATCAACATCTTTGTTATTGAAAACCCAATAGATATGCTGGTTTTAATAAATACTCGACATTCATATTTGGAAAATATTCTTTATCAATCAACTGTCGAAAAAATAGGATTACAGATTGATATTCCATTTTTAGTACTTCAAAATTTGCCCCGATAAAACTTTTAAAAATCATAAATATGAAATTCTCACCTTCAAATTTTAGCGCGACTGAAATAAGTATTTTGGGTATTTCAAGTTCAATTATCTTAAATTTTTTATACATATGAAAAAAATTCTTGTTCCAACCGATTTCTCTAAAAACGCGTATGCGGCATTATTTTATGTTACAAAGCTTTTTAGTGATGAAGCATTGCACATAACCATTCTACACTCTTTTGGGGAAGAAGTAGGTAAACTTACAAGCCGTATAGATATTGGCCGTTCAGATAATATAATCGAAAAACTGTATCGTCATTCTGAAGAAGATGGGATTCAATTAATGCATAAAATTAAATTAGACAGTACTAAGGTTCCGCATAATTTCGAAGTTATTTCTACACCTGCAAGCTTGGCAAAAACTATAAATAAATTAGTTTCTACTGAAGGTATAGACCTTGTAGTAATGGGTAGTAAAGGTCGCACGGGAGCAGAAGATGTTTTAGTGGGAAGTACCACTGTTACAATCACAAAATCACTGGAAGGTTGTCCGTTGCTTATCGTACCGCGCGAGGTGGATTTTGTAATTCCAACAAAAATTGCATTTGCGTCAGACTACAACGATTTTTACCAGTTATCGAATTTACGACCTATTGTTCGTTTGGTACGCCAGTATAATTCCATCATACATTTAGTTCACATTGGCGCCGAAAGTGAATTGGACGCTAAACAACAACAAAACCTGGAGCACTATAAAAATGACCTATCGGAATATGATACTGAATTTCACTTTGTTCCGAAAAAGACAAATATTTCTAAAACACTTCACAGCTTTATAGATAACGAAAATATAGATTTATTAGCCTTGGTTTATCACAAGCACGCATTTCTAAAACAACTGTTCCGTGAACCCGTTGTTAGTAGGGTAGGGAAACATACACATGTGCCCACATTGGTTATTCCCATTAAAAATTAGTAGCTTACAAAGAAAATTAAGCAATAATTAAAAATATAAAAGATGAAAAAACGCATTCTGATCCCTACAGATTTTTCGAAAAACGCCTACAATGCTATTAAATACGCAATGGAGCTTTATAAAAGAGAATCTTGTGAGTTCATTATTTTACATACATATTACCATTCTGGGTATTCTAAAGATAATCTTTTAGTTCCTAAACCGTCCGAGAAAACACAAATGACGGTTAAGGAAAATTCTGAAAAAAGAATGGAGATGTTGAAACTTCAGATGGATATTTATGATAAAAATGATAATCACGAATTTAATTTTAAAAATGAATTTGGTCCCTTCTTCGACGTTTTGAAAAAAACCATTGAAAAGGAAGATATAAAACTTGTAATTATGGGAACCCGCGGAGAAACGGACGATAATACTGTAATTCTTGGTAGTAATTCCGTTAATGCAATGGAGGAGATAAGAAACTGCCCAGTGCTTGCCATTCCTGCAAATACGCTATATAAAGATCCGAATGAGATTGTTTTTCCAACCAGTTTTAAAACACATTATAAAGAAAGAGAATTGGAAACTTTGGTTGAAATATCACGATTAACAAATGCACCAATTCGTATTCTGCACGTTCAAAAAGGCAAAAAATTAAGTGATGATCAGCTAGCTAATAAGGCCTTGTTAGAAGGAATTCTGGGTGGAGCAGATTTCACCAATCACAAACTTTACGATATAGATTTGCAAGATGGCGTGCGTTGCTTTGTGCAGAGCCGAGAAAGTGAAATGATTGCTTTCGTTAATAAAAAACACAACTTCTTTGGAAGTATATTTTCAAATCCATTGGTTAAAGAACTTGGTATGCACACTACTGTTCCGCTACTAGCAATGCACGATTTGAGAAATTAATTTTGATGGCTAAAAACAGTTCAAATATTGAAGTTGTAAAATACTCTGGAGAAAAAGCAAAATTTTCAATTGAAAAATTAGAAAACTCCCTTCGAAAAAGTGGCGCGGAAGAATCAATGGTGAAGGAAATTTCTAGCAACGTTCGCGATGAACTTTATCAAGGTATTTCAACAAAAGAGATTTACAATCGTGCTTTTGCACTTCTTAAAAAAAAGAAAAAAGGTTACGCTTCAAAATATAAGCTGAAAAAAGCAATTTATGAATTAGGCCCCACAGGTTTTCCTTTTGAAAAATTTGTGGGTGCCTTACTTTTTTATAGCGGTTATGAAGTAAAAACCGGTCAGTTTTTTCAAGGAAAATGTGTAACCCACGAAGTAGATGTAGTTGCACGTAAAAACGGCCAATATATTGTGGCTGAATGCAAATTTCACAGTGATGAAGGTAATAATTGCAATGTGAAAATTCCATTGTATATCCATTCGCGCTATAGAGACATTCTCAATAATTTTGGTGAAAATGATAATGTTGAAAAACCGAACGAAGGTTGGGTTGTTACAAATACCCGTTTTACCGAAGATGCCATAACGTACGGAAAATGCGCAAACCTTTATCTTTTAAGTTGGGATCTTCCAAAAGATAACGGAATTAGAGATCGCATAGACCGTTTGGGCCTTTATCCTGTAACCGTTTCCACTTTGCTTAGTGAGCGCGAAAAGCAATTTCTACTTAGCCGCGATGTTGTGCTTTGTAAACAATTAATAAATGACGCTTTCTACCTAGATCATTTGGGAATTTCCGAAACACGAAAAGAGCGGATTTTAGATGAAATTAAACTTCTGTGCAATAAAAAATAGTTATGCCAAATATAAAAATCCATTTCCTGGGCGCTGCTGGCACCGTAACTGGTTCAAAATTTTTGATTGAAACTCCCAAGAAAAATCTTTTGATAGATTGCGGAATGTTTCAAGGTTTAAAGGAACTCCGCGAAAAAAACTGGGAACACCTGCCGATTGATGTTGCTGAAATTGATGTGGTATTATTGACGCACGGTCATTTAGATCATACTGGTTATTTACCACGATTGGTAAAACAAGGTTTCCGCGGCAAAATTATTGGTACTGCGCCAACGCTTGCAATCACAAAAATTATTCTGTTGGACAGTGCCAAAATTCACGAAGAGGAAGCAGAAAAGGCCAACGAAGAAGGCTATTCAAAACACAAACCCACCGAACCATTTTATAGCTTACAAGAAGCTGAGGTTACACTGGGTTTTTTTAAAGCTGAAGAAAAAAACCAATGGATTGAACTTACGGAGAACATAAAATATCGTTTTCGATATAACGGGCATATTATTGGTGCCACTTTTATAGAACTTGATATTTATGGCAAAATATTTGTGTTTTCTGGAGATATTGGTAGGGAGGAAGATTTATTGCTTTTCCCACCAGAAAAACCCGAAAGAGCTGACTATCTTTTTATAGAAAGCACTTACGGCAATAAGCTACATCCGCAGGAAAGTGTTTCAGAAAAACTGGTGGAACTCATTACCAAAACCATCCACAATCGTGGTAATTTAATTATTCCTTCTTTTGCAGTGGAACGTTTGCAGACACTAATGTTTCTACTTTGGAAACTGTATAACGAAAACAAAATTCCAAATATTCCAATATTTATTGATAGTCCGATGGGTAACAATGTGCTTTCGGTATTTCAGAATTTTCCGGATTGGCATAAGCTGCCAATGAAGGATTTCAACGCGATGAATAAACGCATGAATATTATTACTTCCTATAAAGAAACTTGGGAAACCATAGATAATCCACAGCCAAAAGTAGTTATTGCGGGAAGTGGAATGGTAACTGGTGGAAGAGTTTTGACTTATCTGAAACAGCTAATAGACAAAACTAACACTACAGTTTTATTAGTAGGTTACCAAGCCGAAGGAACTCGCGGAAGACAAATGTTAGAAGGAGCGCACGAACTAAAATTCTTCGGTAAATTTTATCCTGTAAAAGCGGAAATAGAACATATAGAAAGTCTTTCGGCACACGCAGATCAACAAGGTTTATTAGACTGGACAAGTAACATGAAGAACGCTCCTGAAGAGGTATTTCTTATTCATGGCGAAGCTAGTGCTCAGGATGCTTTAAGGGTGAAGCTTCATGATACTTATGGTTGGAAAGTTAGTATTCCCAAACTCTATAGCATTAAAGAGATTTCAGTATAGCCAACTCTGCTTTCGCATTATTAATTGCGTATTTATTTCCTCTCAATTTTTCATCTTAGTTTTTTCTTCTACTCCTATATATTATATATAAAAAATAGGGGAGCAATTTTGTGGTTATACTATCCACATTCCCAATTTATAAATACACTCTTTCCATCTTTCTTTCTTAACATTCAGATTAGCTTTTATAGTGTTAATAGGGGTTCCCGATACTTCCTAAAATTCCTAGAATTTCTTTTGTTCAAATAATACTGAATCCACCGTAAATACTAGTGTTTAGTGACCATTGTCATAATGCAGCAGGAAGTCAAAATATATCTTTGTTGGGAATTAAAAAAGTAAATTATGAAAACCTTAAATCAATTAAGATTAGTAACCGCAAGCCTAATAGTAATGGCTTTTTCTTCACAAATTTCTGTGGCTCAAACATACCAATTAAACAATGCTGCTTCCACATTAACAATAGACGGCACATCAAATATTCACGATTGGCAGATAACTGCAGAAAGCCAACAAGGCAAGCTTGCAGCAAGTTTTGAAAACGGAAAACTCATTGCAATAAAGCAACTGGATTTTACTGTAAAGGCTGAAAGTTTAAAAAGTGGAAAATCCTCCATGGACAAGAATACTTATAAAGCTTTAAATACAGGAAAGTACAAGCAAATAACCTTTAAGCTAACTAAGGTGAAGCGCATTAACTGTTCTACCAGTAATAGCTGTAATGTAGTTGCAACTGGAAATCTAACAATAGCTGGCAAAACCAAACCGATTGAAATCACTTTTGATATGAAAATTGGGGAGTCTGAAATAGCTCTTTCAGGAAGCAAAACTATCAAAATGACCGATTTTGGAGTGGATCCGCCAACGGCAATTTTTGGAACAATTACTACCGGCGATGCCCTTGACATCAAATTTGAATCAAACTTTACAAAATAATATATAACAATTTTAACCCAAATTTAAAACTAACAATATGAAAAATTTAATTAATTATTTCAGCACAGCGATGATATTGCTGTTTGGATTTCAGGCAATTGCACAAGAAAAAGAAGCACGCGATTTAGATAACTTTAGGTATCGAGACCAACGCGGAATTGAACAATTTGAAGCCAAAAAAGACACGGCTACTACCTTTGACGGGGTGAAAGTACGCATAGGAGGAGCATTCGCAATTCAATTTCAGGGCATAGACCACGAAAGTACGGGTACACCTGTAAATGCCGATGGCGATCCAGTTTCGTTGATTGAAATAGGTAATAACTTTAACCTACCTACAGCAAACCTTGACTTTGATGTGCAATTGTACGATGGTGTATCTATGCACTTAAGAACCTATTTGTCTTCACGTCACCACACAGAACCATATGTTAAGGGAGGGTATATCCAAATCGATAAACTAGATTTTGTAAGTGAAGGTTTTATGGAAGACCTTATGCAAAATGTTAGAGTTAAAATAGGCCATATGGAAAACAACTATGGTGATGCACATTTCAGAAGAACTGATAATGCGGAGGCAATTTACAATCCATTTGTTGGCAACCTAATTATGGACGGTTTTACTACAGAAGTAGGAGCAGAGGTATATTACTTTAAAAGTGGCTTTATTGGTATGTTAGGAGTTACCAATGGTAAATTAAACCAAGGCGTAAATAACCCTGGTAAAACCGATCCGTCTATTATAGCTAAAATAGGGTATGACGATTATATTAATGATGATTTAAGAGTTAGACTTACAGGGTCTTTATACCGTACCAATAAAAGTGCAAACGCATATTTATACAGTGCAGATAGAGCCGGTTCAAGATACTATCTTGTAATGGAAGAAGAAGGGGCTTCAACCTCAAGTAATTTTACTTCAGGTAGATTCAATCCTGGATTAAAAAATGAACTTACATCATTTATGATAAATCCATTTGTAAAATACCAAGGACTTGAATTCTTCGGAACTTATGAAATGGCTTCTGGAAAAGCAGATGCAGAACTAGAAACAAGAAGTTTCAACCAATACGCTGCTGAACTTATCTATCGCTTCGGAACCAACGAAAATCTATATGTAGGTGGGCGTTATAATCTCGTTGAAGGAGAAATGATTGGTGGAACAGATGTGGATATTACACGATTCAACCTTTCTGCTGGATGGTTTATGACAAAAAATATTCTTGCTAAACTTGAATATGTAAACCAGAAATACGACGGCTTCCAAGCAAACGATATCAGAAATGGAGGTAAGTTTGACGGAGTTGTATTTGAAGCTGTAATAAGTTTCTAAAAAGTCAACATCAATAAACAAAGGTGGAGGAAATAAAATTTCTCCACCTTTATAAATTAAAGAATTATGAACCGTTTTGTACTATACAGTTTGGTTTTTATGCTCAGCCTTGATGGTTGGTCTCAAAATGATTTTGTTTCAAAAACCTTTAAAATCCTTGCGAGCAGTGAACTTTCTATAAAAGGAGATACCAACATTAGCGAGTTTGGATGTGAATTCAACACATTTTATTTAGAGGAATGTAGAGAAGTAGAGTTTAATAGAAACGGGAATAATATTCTTTTTAGGAATGCAGTCCTTTCTTTAAAAAATAACGGTTTTGATTGTGGCAATAGAGGTATAAACAAAGACTTCCATTCCTTGCTCAACACCAAAGAGTATCCAAATATCACCATTGAATTAACTGGAATAACCTTGAAAAACGGTGAGAAAGCCAGTGCGAATGTCCTAATTACCATTGCAGGAACGAAAAAAGAATACACTTTCCTGATAGACATTTTTTCTGCGCCATTAAATCGTTTTGTTGGCAAACTAAAATTAGATATAAATGATTTTAATCTCGAACCTCCTAAAAAAATGTTTGGTTTAATTGTGATAAAAGAAGAGATTGAAATAGACTTCAATCTAGTGGCAAAATTATAACCACTGTAGGTTTTTGAGCTTTAAATTAAATAATATTTAGGTTCTTTTTCCATTAATTTACTTTTTTATAACTCCATACGGCCAGTCCGTTCATTACAACGGCATATAACAGTGTTTTCCACAGCTGTGGTAAAATATCCATAAATCCGGAGCCTTTAAGCATTACCATCCTTACAATCTCTACAAAATACTTTATAGGGTTAAATTCCGTAACTATCTGTGCCCATTTAGGCATACTTTCTATTGGGGTAAATAAGCCGCTCATTAAAATAAATATTACTATAAAAAACCATGCGATAAACATGGCCTGTTGTTGGGTATCTGTAAAATTCGAAATTAGCAGTCCCATCCCGAGAATTACCAAAATATAAATAGAAGTATACAGATACAGCAGTACTAAACTGCCCACCATTGGAACATTAAAAATTACTTTTGCAAGTATTAGTCCTATGGTTAATAAACCCATTCCTATTACCCAAAACGGAAATAATTTGCCGATAATAAACTGGCTTTTGCGAATAGGCGTTACATTAATTTGTTCCAAAGTGCCTATTTCTTTTTCTCGAACAATATTCATTCCCGAGAGAAATAGAGTTATCATCGTTACTAGTAAAACTAAAATCCCCGGCACCATAAAAGTTTTATAATCTAAAGTTGTATTGTACCAAAAAGAAGGAATACTCTCAATTGTCAAGGGTTGTACAATTTTTTTAGATGTATCCATGATAGTCATTTTTACATCTTTATTAAAACTTTGTATAATCTGATTCACATAACCACTTTCTACGCCAGCTGCAGCGCCATCAATAGCATTAATGGTTATAGATAAATCGGTGGCTTTTTCTTTAAGTAAATTTCTTTCAAAGTGATTTGGTATCTCCAGTACTACATCAACTTCGCCAGCTAGCATTGCAGCGCTTGCTTTTTCTTGCGAAGGAAAATCGGTTAAAACAACGAAATAAGTAGAGGCATTAAACCGCTCAATCAAGGCGCGAGATGTTGAGGTGTGATCGTAATCTAAATATGCAAACTTTATATTCTTCACTTCATAAGTAGCTGCATTTGATAGAATAACCAACTGAATTATAGGCAAGATAAATATAATAGGCAGCATCCCTTTATTTCTAAAGATTTGCTTGAACTCCTTTTGTATGATGTAGCCGATAGTCTTCATTATTCTAAACGGATTTTATATTTTTTCACACTTAATCCAATAAATAAAATGGTCATTACAACCAAGATTAAAGTTTCCTTCCAGATATAAGCCATTCCAACACCTTTTAGCATAATGCCTTTTATAATGATAATAAACCATTTTGCCGGAATAATGTTACTGATTATTTGAAGCGGTACCGGCATACTAGAAATTGGAAAAATAAATCCAGAAAGTAATATTACCGGAAGCATTAAACCCATTAACGAAATCATCATTGCAGCCTGTTGTGTTTCTGCGATTGTTGAGATTAAAATCCCCAATGTTAATGAAGTGATTATAAACAAAACACTTTCGGCACCCAATAAAAATAGACTGCCTTGTACTGGCATTTTAAATATGAAAATGCTCAGAAGTACTATAACTGAAGCGTTAATGACCGATAGAAAAATATACGGAACCACTTTTCCGATAATTACGTGGAATGGTTTTAGGGGTGATACCAATAAAATTTCCATCGTGCCTAATTCTTTTTCACGAGTGATGGATATTGAAGTCATCATTGCCGAAACCAACATTAAAATAATGGTCATTACCCCCGGAACAAACATAAAAACACTTTTAAGTTCTGCATTATAAACCATCCGTGTTTGCGGAATTATCTGATACTCCACGACAATCCCTTTATTTTTTGATTGCTGATAATTTTGAAGTATTAAATTAATGTAGTTGCTTATCGAATTCGCGGTGTTTGGGTTGGTGGCGTCGGTTATTATTTGAATTGTAGCTTTTTGATCTTTAATAAGATTTTTGCTGAAATCTTTTTCAAAATTCAATACTGCCTTTATTTTTCCTTTTTTAAAAGCAGGTTCTATATCTGCTTCACGAGCAATCATTTGTTCAATAGTGAAATATTTTGAAGCCGAAATTTTATTGATTATTTCCTCAGTCGTGGCATCCTTTGAATGATCCAAAATTGCAATATCCACATTATTGATTTCATTGGTAATAGCAAATCCGAAAAGCAATATTTGGGCAATGGGCATACCAAAAAGTATGAACAACGACCGCTTATCTCTGAAGATATGGTAGAATTCCTTCTTTATAAAACCTTTAAATCGTTTCATGTTGTATGCTTAGACCTGACAGGTTTTTGAAACCTGACAGGTCTGGATTATTCAATATTTCGTGCCAATTTCAAAAACACATCGTTCATCGAATCTACGTTGAACTGTTCTTTCAATTTTTTCGGTGTATCCAAAGCTTCAATTTTTCCTTCCACCATTATGGAAACTCGGTCGCAATATTCGGCTTCGTCCATATAATGCGTGGTTACGAAAATAGTGGTGCCTTGGTCTGCCGCTCTATAAATCATTTCCCAAAACTGTCTTCGGGTAATTGGGTCGACGCCGCCAGTGGGTTCATCTAAAAAAACAATCTTCGGCTCGTGTAAAAGTGATACTGAAAACGATAACTTTTGTTTCCAACCCAACGGCAAGGAGCCCACCAACTTATTGCTAATATTCTCCAATCCCAATTCGGAAACTAATTGCTCTCTTTTCTCTTTGATTTTTGCTCGAGACAATCCATAAATGCCTCCAAAAAAAGTGATGTTTTCTTTTACCGTTAAATCGTCATAAAGCGCAAATTTCTGGCTCATATAGCCTATGTTTTTCTTGATAGATTCAGTTTGAGTATAAACATCAAATCCTGCAATTTTAGCTGTGCCAGATGTAGGTTTGGAAATTCCTATCAGCATTTTCATCGCCGTAGTTTTACCCGCGCCATTTGCTCCTAAAAACCCAAAAATTTCACCTTTTTTTACTTCAAAACTAATGGTATTCACAGCAGTGAAATCACCAAATGTTTTGGTTAATTGATCAACTTCTATAACGTTTTCCTCTTTCATTATCTCGCTAATTCCATAAATGCATCCTCTATATTGGCCTGGGTAGTTTCTATGTATACATCAGTTAAACCGCACTTTTCCAAATAGGATTTTAAATCGGCAGCTTCGAAAGAATCTCTTTTGTCTGTATAATGCACAAATTCTCCGAACGGAAATACGCTGTACAAATGCTCATAACTCTGAAGCGATTTTATCAATTTATACATATTGTTTGCCCCCACATTGTAAATGGTTTTAGGGAATTTATTTACAATTGCTTCGGGTGTGTCAATGTCCAATATTTCGCCATCTTGAATCAGCGCGATTCTATCGCATAAAGCGGCTTCATCCATATACGGAGTTGAAACCAAAATGGTTATTCCTTTTTTCTGCAACCGTTTTAGCATTTCCCAAAACTCTTTTCGCGAAACAGGATCTACACCCGTAGTGGGTTCATCCAGAAAAAGTACTTTCGGTTTGTGAATCAACGCGCAGCAAAGAGCGAGTTTTTGCTTCATTCCACCTGAAAGTTTTCCCGCGCGTCTGTCTTTAAAAGGTTCGATTTGAACGTAAATATCTTCGATTAAATCGTAGTTTTCTTGAATCGTAGTTCCGAAGATTGTAGCGAAAAACGCCAGGTTTTCCTCCACCGTCAAATCTTGATAAAGTAAAAACCTTCCAGGCATATACCCCACGGAATTTCGGATAGCTTTATAGTCTTTTACAACATCAAACCCAGCCACTGAAGCAGTACCTTTATCAGGAATTAAAAGCGTGGTCAAAATTCTGAAAATGGTTGTTTTTCCTGCGCCATCGGGTCCGATGAGTCCAAAGAGTTCCCCCGGCTTCACCTCGAACGAAATGTCCTGAACCGCTTTTACCTTTTTATAGGATTTGCTGATGTTGCTGAGGGAAATGCTCATTAGTTTTTAAATTATTATCTATTGAAAATAGTTATAATATCCATCAAGATTTTCTTTGATGCTCGCGGTAACGTCAGCACCTTCGTCTGTAGTTGAAACTTTTCCTAAAGCCTCAATTTTCTCAATAAGCGGATGTAGAAAAACGTGTAAATTATCGTGCGATGGTCCTTTCATTGTACATTCTTTGACAACGAAGTTTTTTACCTCGTTTAGTTCTGTAGCCAAACTGTGATAATCATCCACGGCTTTTAGGTCGCTGGATTTAATCATGCTAAGCATTTTGTAAACCCCATCAGTTGTTTCCATATTAGCTTGCCATTTGTTACCATTGTTAAGTTTTATTTCGTTAACCCAAGCATTGTTCATTGAATGCATTTCGGCGGGCATCTCTTCCATTTCATGTTCGTGGATTCCTTCAGTAGTTTCAACGATGTCGGTGCTTTCTTCTTTCGTTTTGGTTTCGTTGCAGCCTATTAATAAAGCTGAAACGATTGCTGTTGTTAAGATTATTTTTTTCATTTTCTTTGTTTTAAATTAAGTTATATCGAATTGTGTTTATTAAATATTTATTCCGAATAGATACCCAACTAAAGCGGTGATACCCATCGCTATTGTCCCCCAAAAGGTGATTCTAAGTATTGCTTTCCCTATGCTTGAACCACCTGTTTTGGCAGCTACCACCCCTAAAATTATTAGGAAAAAAATAGCGGAACCATATAAGGTATATTCCATAGTTTTTAAAGGCAAAAACAGCGTAACTATAAGTGGAAGAACCCCACCAACAATAAATGAGGCGCCAGAAGCTAGTGCAGCCTGTATGGGTGCCGCCTGACTTATTTCATTAATGCCCAACTCATCTCTAACATGGGCTGCCAACGCATCTTTTTCTGTAAATTCTTTTGCAACGATTAAGGCAGTTTCCTTTTTCAGGCCCCTTTTCTCATAAATCTCTGCTAAGCGCAGCAACTCTATTTCTGGCATTTCGGCAAGCTCAATTCGCTCTCGATCTATATCTGCTTTTTCAATATCTGTTTGGGAACTTACAGAAACGTACTCACCTGCGGCCATGGATAAGGCTCCAGCGACTAATCCTGCAACTGTTGCCAATACGATTGGATCTCGTAAATCACTCGCGGCGGCGACCCCAATTGCAATACTTGCGGTAGACAAAATACCGTCGTTAGCTCCAAGTACAGCCGCTCTTAACCAATTACTTCTATGTATAAAATGATTGTCTAAATAGTTATCTAAATTGTCTGTGTTTTCTTCCATATTATTAGTTTTTTTACTTTTCAGAAATCCACATTTCTGCAGGCATCCCTATTTTTAGGTTACCATCATTTTTTACTGTCACTTTCACGGCATAAACGAGGTTAACCCGTTCTTCTTTAGTTTGAATTATTTTAGGTGTGAATTCTGCCGAAGCTGAAATCCAATTTATAGTTCCCTGAAAATCTTTCATTTCTTCGCCGGAATCGATTTTTACGGTTACTTGCTGCCCAATTTTAATATTTGGAAGCTGTGTTTCGCTCACGTAAACTCGCAATGTCATTTCTTCCAAATCGGCGATTTTATAAAGTGGTTTTCCAAACGAAACAATTTCTCCCGGTTCAGCATATTGAGTGAGAACGGTACCTTTTATCGGGTTTGTAATATTGCTTTTTGATATCTGTTCCTCAATTTGCGCCACTTTAGCATCGATAGATTTCACTTCATTTACAATTGGAGAGTTTTGTGTTTCCACATTTTTAATTTGGCTTTTCAATACATCCACTTGGTTGTTGGCTTGATCCAATTGGCGCTGGGTTGCGGCGTTTTCAGTAAACATATTTTGAACACGCTGTTGCTCCGTTTTTGCAGTTTGCAATTGCTGATTCAAAACACTCACTTGCGACCAAACGCCACCCGATTTTGATGCCACCGTTTCCTTTGAAGCAAGCAATTGTTGTTTACTTAAATGAAACTGCAGCGTGTCAACAAGTCCAACGAGTGCTCCTTTTTCTAAAATTTGCCCTTCCTCTAAATTTAAAAACTCCAATTTTCCATTTGCTTCGGAAGAGATTGTGATTTCAGTAGCTTCAAAATTTCCGTAGCCATCAGCTTTTTCGTCGTTGGAGCAGGAGAGGAGCGCTCCAAAAAGGAATGTTGCTGTGAGTATAAATGATTTTTTCATTGTGTTTTATTTTTACCACGAATACACGAATGTTTTTCGGTGTTTCGCAGATTAGCTATCTGTCTTTCGAAAACCTGTTAGCAGGTTTTCGCATAAAAATTATATAATATTCGTGGTCATCGTTTTATTCGCCTTTAATTACTTTATAATTCGCCTTTGCGAGCGACACTTGTATTTTGTGCAACTGCTCATTAATTTTCGCTTCGTATAGATTGTTGAGTTCCGTAATATATTCTGAAGAAGTGATAACGCCATTTCGCAATTGCGAAGTTGTTGCTTGCAAAACTTGCTCGCGCAGCGCTATTATTTCGGCGTCTTTTTGAAGCATTGATTCATATTTATTAATATCACTTTCGGCTTCTTTTTGTTGCATTTGGTTGTTCAACAAAAACGTTTCTTTTTCGGTAGTAACTATTTCTTTTGAAATATCGACCGCCTGTTTTTTCTCCTTCGTTTTCCCCCAATCCATAATATTCCAGTTGAGTTTTAACCCAACAACATAGAAATCTTGAAATGAATTGTCCAGCATATTTAATCCCGGATTGCCGTAGCCAGCTTGCGCAAAACCTAATAACTTTGGGAAAGTGCTTTTAGAAATCATTTCTTTTGAAGTTTCCAATTGCGTTTGTTGCAGCTCAAAAAGCTCAATCTCCGGACGTTGTGAATCAGTATTATAAGTGGCTAAAATATCGGGATTGGATAAAGTAGTATTGTTATCTAAATTCTGTGAAATAAGTAATGAAAGGTTTTTCAATGCTTTTTCTCGATCAAAATTAATCTGCGAAAGTTGTTGATCTAATTTAAGTTTCTCGGCTTTCAGAATCTGTGCGGAAGCGGGGAGCGCTGCCCCGTATTTTACCCCAACATTTGCCTCTTTAAGGCGTTCATCGAGTTGTTCCATTTTAGAATGAAGCAATTTTGCCTGTTCCTGAAAAAGTATAACGCTGAAATAATATTGGTTAATCCGCGATTTTAAAGTGTAAAGATTAACGGCAATTTGTTGCTGTTGCGCTGCTAATTCTGCAGTTTTCAATCGTGAGTTTGCCGCAATGTTTCCGCCGTTATAAATTAACTGGTTTGCGTCCAGCGTTGCGCGATATTGGTCTTTGTTGGGTGGTTCAATATCCGAATTTGGTATTTGTAAAGGAAATTCAATAACGTCAGATTGGTACGTAGCCTGGGCGTTAAAATCTAATTTGGGAAGCCTCTCCTTTTCTAAAACTTTAATTTCAGAGTTTGTTTTTTCTTCTATCAGTGCGGTTTGTTTCGCCAACGGATAATTTTTTTCAGCCAAGACGTAACATTCTTCCAAGGTCAAAACTTGCTGTGCGTTTGAGAGTAGTGGGGCAAGACTGAATAATATGAAGATTAGTCTTTTCATTTTTACTTTTTTATGGAATTGATTATAAAATCAGAAACTGCTACTTTTCGGTGTTCCATTAATTGTTTGAAACCCTTGTCGTCAATTTTTAAAAACCCTTTTATTAATGGAGTTGCAACGAAAGGAAAAATATTCAGAGAGATAATATTAATGAATAGTTGTTCGCCTTCAATAGGTTTCAAAATACCTTTTTCCACTTCTGATTTTACCTGATTATTGAATTTTTCAAGCGTTGGAAAGGCTGCATTCTGCTGTATTTTTTCAAAAAACTTTGGGTTCCTATTTAATTCTTGGATAATGAAATTGGGGATATATGGATGCTTTGATATAAAGGATATATAATTGCTAGTGAAATTTTTCACCTTTTCCTCAATCGAGGAATCATCGTTCAAAATCTTGTTTAATTGCGGCGCTAAAAGTGAAAAAGCATTGCTAAAAACAGCTTCAAAAAGCAATTGTTTGCTGCGATAATAGTAGTGCAGCATCGCTTTATTGATGCCTGCTGCGTCTGCTATTTCCTGCATTCGTGCACCATCCATCCCTTTTTTTTGGAATACGCTTTCGGCTGCGTTCAAAATTTGCCCTTCAGTGTCTTTATTTTTATTCGTCTTTGCCATTCTTCAACTTTATGGTTTAACCATTTGGTTAACAAAGATAATTAAATTATCTTCACATAAATATTATTCCAGTTTAATTTCAAATACAGACGTCAGTAACTGATAAATATCACCTTTGAGATTGCTGAAAACGCTTAGGTTTAGTTCATCTTTTATATTCACATTAAGATTTGCCCATGAGAAGCGTATATTTACAGATGCCTTTAATAGGAAAGTTCTTAAAAATTAAAACTTAATGAAAAGATTATTTACTCTTTTGCTTTTCGCACTCATACTTTCCAGCTGTTCTTCCAGTCGATTGGTGGATGAATATATTAATGCGGAAAGTCCAAATTTTCAAGCCAATAAAGTATTGGTGGTGGGATTAACCCCAGATATCGACATGCAGCGGCAGTTTGAATACAGTTTGGTGAAAGCTTTGGTGGATGAAAATGTAATTGCTGTACGAAGTGTAGATTATTTTGAAATGCCTGCAGTAGAAATCAGTCAATCTGAAGAAAATTTGGCAAATCTAGAAGAACAGCTATTAAAAGCAGGTTTTGATGCGGTTCTTTTTTCGAAAGTAACGGGGCAGGAAAACAAGGTTACAATTGCTCAATCTTACCGAAATATTACAAAATCTTTTGAGACTTTTAGTGCGTATTATAGTGAAAACAGACCTATTTACAATAACGGATTTTCGGAAGATTATGCCGTTTATAACACTGAAACCTCTTTGTATTGTTTATGTCCGGGGAAGGATCGTGATTTAATTTGGCGTGCAAAAATTAATATTGTAGATCCGCCCGGAACTGCATCTACTATCCGTGATTATGTAAAAACACTCGTGCACACGCTAAAAAAGAACAGCCTTTTAATTATAAAATAACTTCTATATTAACTTATTCGTGAAGTACTAAAAGTGGTATCGTTGAACCGTAGCTAATCGTAGAAGTGTCCGATCCAAATACGAAGCGATCCAGAAAACTCTTACGCTCCACAAACATAGCGTGAAGCTGAACAGGAATTAACTGCTCAAAAGCATTTATAGCCATTGGAGCTGGAAGATTTTTAACGCAATAACGTTCAATTTTAATATCCTCAAAAAGTTCATTTAGATCACTTTTTTTGGATGCGAGTTCAATTTTTTCTTCTAATATTTCTAGAATTTTTAGTGATGCTTGGTGCTTTTTCACTATTTCCACAAGAATTTCCATTGCTTTACCCGTAACATCATATTCGTAATTAATGGAAAGTAATACTGAGTTTATTTTTTCAAAAGTATAGCCTTCGGGTACGGCAATAACGGGACAATTTACGTTTCGAATAATTTTTATTGTGTTACTTCCAAAAACAACTTCTCCTGCGCCTGTAGCTCCGTTGGTACCCATAATAATGAGTTCAATATTATTAAGTTCTACAGCTTGATTTGCCGCATCAATAATAGAATCAAAATCAATTTTTGGTATAAAGGTGAAATTTTCCTTTTCAGAAAGTGACTCACAGTACTGAATGGTTTTTTCTAGTTGCTTTTTATTGTCGTTTAAAATCCCTTCATAAACTGAATTTCCGGGCGCACTTGCAATCACTTCGGCAGTTAAGTAACCCGATGGTTTTTGCGAATTAAGAATATGAAACGTACAGGTTTCACCTGCGAAAAACTGCATTGCGAATTTTATAGCATTCTTTGAATTTTTTGAAAAATCTGTTGGTAAAAGAATGTTTTTCATAGTCTTAAATTTTCTCAAAAGTACTTTTTAAGAGTTAGTTTTAAAATGATTTTTATCATAATAGCTTGAGGTTGAATAGTAAATTCAATACATGTAAATACTTGTGCTTAAGTAGTATAACGATTAATATGCCGTCTGGGCGAAAAATTTTGACTTTTTGGATAGTTTGTTTTAACTTCATTTTTTCACGATAAAAGGCAATTAGTCTTTTTTTTACTAACTAATCTCTAAATATATTATTATGAAAAAACTATGTTATTTATTAGGAGGTATGGCCATCGTTGCTGTACTATCATTTTCTTGCGAAAAATCTTCACTCGATGAAATGCAAGAAGAAAGCCGCAGCTTGACAATTGAGAACAATCTAGATGCTTCAAAGGGACACAAGGTAACAATCTGTCATAAATCTAATAAGAAGTGGAAAACTATGAGCGTTAGCGCTAATGCGGTAAATGCGCATTTGGCACACGGCGATTATCTAGGCAGCTGTAATGACGGCTGTTCTATGGAATTTTACCAAGGCTTCCATACCGATGCCAGTGGCTGGTTAGATTCAGATGATAGTTGGTACGGACAGGTAACACGAGTTTCTTCAGGAACAAATGGAATCGCTTCTTCTGAAGGATTCAATCACGCTATTTTTGAAGGAGACGCCACTTCTGCACCATTTACACGTTTTGAAGGTTATAGTGCCGTTTGGCCAGGTTCATGGATGGCCGAGGTTGATGTATATCTAGACCCTAGCTGGGGAACCTCTCAAGGTTTCGATTACTCCGTTGCGGCAAATGGGTTTGATAACAGTCACCAGCGAGATTTTATCTTTCACGTAAATAAAGATGCCTCTACGGGTAAATTACTTGTGGCTGGTAGTAATAATACTAATTTTGCGCCACGCGAAGACCTTGAAAGCCTTAATCATTATGAAGTAACAGTAGCGGGATGGTATACGCTTCAGCATTATTTTTATGATAATGGAGGGGTTCTGGCGGTAGATCTTAACTTGCTCGATGCAAATGGTACTGTTGTTTTTACCGAAACACGTAGCGCTGCACTAGATGTAATTGCAACCGAAATAGGCGGTAACCGTTATGGTTGGTTTACTTTTTTAAATGTTACAGGAGGAATGGCGGTAGACGAAACGAAACATCTAATTTGCCCGAATTAATTAAACTAATCGGGAAAATGCACTTTTAATTTTAGTGAATTTTAATTATTAAAAAAAGCTGTCTTTAACTAGACGGCTTTTTTATTTTAAATCTCCACAGATGTTTGGAAAGCATTATTAGCGCCTATCTATCAATGCCTTACATGAAAAATTTCAAGGCTTTCATTATTCATAGTTTAAGGATAAAAAACTCTTTTATATGACCAAAATCATATTCTATCTTGTACTCTACCGTTAATTTTGTCCTGTAAATTAACTTTAACTACTATGAAAAATATAATGAAATCACTAGCTGCAATTGCAATCGTAACCTTGATTGGTTGTGGCGGAAAAGAAGAAAAGAAAAGCAACGATATTCAAATTGGTCAAAAGCCAGTTGCTACTGAAACAACAAATGAAGAGCCAGCAGCTACTACTAAACCTTCGGAAACTATCGACCTTACCAACAAAGGAGTTGGACCAATTAAAAGTGTAGAAATCAGTGCCACGATTGATAAGGCAATGGCTGCAAAGGGAATGGAAGTGTACAAAACAAAATGTATGGCTTGCCACAAACCAGACAAGAAGTTTATTGGTCCGGCACCAACAGGAATTATGGAAAGACGTACGCCAGAATGGATTATGAATATGATCTTAAACCCTGAAGAAATGACACAAAAAGATCCGCTTGCAAAAGCACTTTTGATGGAATTTAACGGCTCCCCAATGGCTAATCAACACCTTACCGAGGAAGAAGCCAGACAAGTATTGGAATATTTTAGAACCCTATAATATACTTAAACAACCAAACCACCCTTGCAGAAAACCTATTTCTGCAAGGGTTTAAAACCAAACCGAAAATGAAAACAATCCTTAAACTTCTCTTTGTTTCAACTGCATTACTTCTGTTTTCAGCTTGTAAAAATGAAACAACTACCGAAACTGGAGCTACTGCAGAGAGTTCCACTAAAAGCGATGTCTCTTCTAGTAACCAAGGACAGGCGTTTATTGAAGATGATGAGTCAGCACCAAACTTGCTTCAGATTGCAATTGGGTCACCAGACCATACCACCTTGGTAGCAGCCGTGCAAGCAGCGGGATTGGAAAACTCTCTAGTTAATGCGGGGCCATTAATGGTCTTTGCACCCACAAATGCGGCATTTGATGCCTTGCCAGCCGGAACTGTAGAAGAATTGTTGAAGCCAGAAAACAAAGAAAAGTTAGCTTACATTCTTAAACATCACGTAACGCCAGGTAACTATTCAAAAGATTTTTTGAAAAAATTCAAAAGAGTAGGGCAAGCAAGTGGTGAAGATGCCACAGTAGAAGTAAACGGAGACGATGTATTTGTTGGCGGCGCTAAAATTTTAGCAAGCGTACCTGCAGGAAATGGAATTGTTCACGTAGTAGATAAAGTAATATTGCCAGCTAACTAATTATAAATCATTTTAATTTAAATAATAAAATAATGAAAAAATCAATTAATATTTTATTTTTTCTTGTTATCGCTACTGCAATAGTTGGCTGTAATAATGGAAATGACAGAAAAGGAAGCAAAGGCCAAGGTGGTCTTGCAACCAACGCTGCAGAGAGAGTATATGTAGCTCCAGGCGATCACGACGAAATGTATGCATTTATGTCGGGTGGATTTAGTGGGCAGTTAGCTGTTTACGGTTTGCCTTCAGGACGTCTTCTTAAAGTTCTTCCGGTATTCTCACAAAACCCAGAAAATGGTTGGGGATATTCTGAAGAAACAAAACCGATGCTAAACACATCTTACGGCTTTGTGCCTTGGGACGATTCTCACCACCCAGATATTTCACAAACAAACGGTGTTTTAGATGGGCGTTGGATATTTATTAATGGTAATAACACGCCTAGAATTGCACGTATTGGTTTGGAAAGCTTCAAAACTGAAGAAATTATTGAAATTCCAAACAGTGCAGGTAACCACAGTTCATCTTTTATTACTGAAAATACCGAGTATGTTGTAGCGGGAACTCGTTTCTCTGTACCGGTTCCACAGAAAGATATGTCTATTAAGGACTACAAAGGGAACTTTAAAGGAGCTTTAACTTTCATTAAAGTTGATCAAGAAACAGGAAGAATGGGGATTAAATTCCAGCTAATGATGCCAGGATTTAACTACGACCTTTCTCACCCTGGACGCGATAAGAGTCACGGATGGTTCTTCTTTACCACCTATAATACTGAAGAAGCCCACACGCTTTTAGAAGTTAACGCTTCACAAAACGATAAAGATTTTATTGCTGCAGTAAACTGGAAAGTAATAGAAGAGTACGTAAACAACGGTGGCGGAACAAAAGTTCCTGCTAATTACGCACATAACATTTTAGATGAAGACACTCATACTGCTACTTCTACTATGATAAAAGAAGTTCTTACAGTGAACCCAATGGATGTTCCGGGAGCTGTATATTTCTTACCCACTCCAAAATCTCCACACGGTTGTGACGTAGACCCAACAGGTGAATACATCATCGGTAACGGAAAACTTTCTGCAGATTTAACTGTTCACAGTTTTACCAAAATGCTTGATGCTATTAAAAACAAGAAATTTGACGGAGAAGCTTACGGAATTCCAATCTTGAAATTTGAGGATATTCTTGCTGGTGTTGTTAAACAACCAGGTTTAGGACCACTTCATACAGAATTTGACGGAAAAGGAAATGCGTATACTACATTCTTTATCTCTTCAGAAGTTGTAAAATGGAAAGTAGGAACTTGGGAAGTTTTAGATCGTCAGCCAGTGTTTTACTCTGTAGGTCACGGTATGATTCCCGGAGGAAACTCACGTAAGCCATTCGGTAAATACTTTGTAGCCCTAAACAAGATTACAAAAGACAGATACTTACCAACTGGTCCGGAACTTACACAGTCTGCTCAGTTATTCGATATTACTGGCGATAAAATGGAACTGTTGTTAGATTTCCCAACCATTGGTGAGCCTCACTATGCAGCTGCTATTCCTGCGGAATTGGTTGCGCCAAAATCTAGAAAGATCTTTAAACTTGCTGAAAACAAACACAAGTATGCCGTTCTTCAAGACAGCGATGTTAGAGTAGAGCGCAATGGGAAAGATGTTCATATTTATATGAATATGATCCGTAGCCACTTTAACCCAGATAACATTGAAGGCGTAAAAGTAGGAGACAAAGTTTACTTCCACATTACAAACCACGAACAAGACTTTGATGTACCACACGGTTTCGCAGTAATTGGTGCTAATAATGCTGAATTGCTTATTATGCCAGGAGCTACAGAGACTTTACTTTGGGAGCCAAAGCAAGTAGGAGTATGGCCATTCTATTGTACAGATTTCTGTTCTGCACTTCACCAAGAAATGCAAGGATATGTACGTGTAAGCCCAGCAGATTCGAAAATCGAATTGTCTTGGGGTCTAGGCGAAGATTAATAAGATGTTTTTAGTTGTGAAAATACTGGATTAGTGATGGATAGTATTTTCATTAGAGACGGGGGTTGTTGATTTCCCCCGTCTTTATTAAAAACGTTAGATTTTAGACTTTAGAAGTGAGACCTAAACTCTTAAACATATATTTCTAGTATCTCAAGTCTCACATCTCAAATCTCATATAAAATGAAAAAAGCAGGAATTATAATGATAATTGGCTCCTTGCTACTATTGGGCCTTTTTAAATTCCCATTGTGGAATATTATGCTCGGTGCACCCCAATATCCAGACCCGCTGGGAATGGATATTTATATTGAAGGAATACAAGGCGTTGAAGAATTTGACATTCAAAACATAGACGGGCTTAACCATTATATTGGGATGAAAACAATACCTAAAGTGGAAGATATGTGGGAGTTTAGTGTATTTCCAAAAGTGATTGGTTTAATGGTGGCGCTTGGAGTGATTATCGGAATTCTAGGTTTCTTTGGCAAAGTAAGTTACAAATGGTTTCTTGGCTGGTTTGTGTTAATGTCTGTTCTCGGAATAATGGGAATGTACGATTTTAACCTATGGCTACTAGATTACGGAACTGATCTTGACCCAAAAGCTATTATGAAATTAGAAAACCTTGACGGCACCCCAATGACGTATAAACCACCGCTAATAGGCTATCAAAAAATGTTGAATTTTGATGTTGATTCATGGCCAGGAACCGGAGCTTATATGATATTCTTTGGAATGATGCTTACCGTTGTTGCCTTCTTTGTTGGAAAAAAAGAATATAAAAAAATTAAAGCCTAAATTAAGCTCCTTCCCCTTTTTATGGGGAAGGTGTTTTTAATAAAACGTTGATAACGTTTTATTAAGACGAAAGGGGTAAACCTTTAAATTTTTGAAATTATGAAAATCATACAATTATTACTTGTTTCAGTTTTGTTTGCAGCCTGCAATGTAAACCCACAGCCCATTAATTACGGCTCAGATGCTTGTCATTATTGCAATATGACTATAGTAGATAGACAGCACGCCTCACAAGTGGTGACAGCAAAGGGCAAATCTTATAAATATGATGCCATTGAATGTATGGTTCATTCGTTACAGGATGAGTTTAAAAGTACAGAAATGACGCACTATTTAGCAGCAGATTTTCACCAGCCAGGTGAGTTGATTGATGCTACAAAAGCTTCATATTTGGTTAGTGAAAAACTACAAAGCCCAATGGGAGCAAACCTTTCGGCTTTTCAAAACGCAGAAGCGGGACAAAAAGCACAAGAAAAATTTACGGGTAAGATTTACACTTGGGAAGAACTCCAAGATTATTTAAAATTATAAAATTGAAAAATGGCTTCGGCAGTTTCAGAATAGCTAAACAGCCTCCAAAATTTGCTGAAGTCTTTTTTATTAAACTCGAAATCTAACCGATTTTCAAAAATTTCAAAATTCTTGAAACTTCTTTAAATTCTGTATCTTCAATTTTTTTAAATCTACTCGCAAGAGAATGACTTCGTATTGAATAATTAAACTCCATTTTGAAAAACAAATTCTATATATTATTCCTCTTAATTGGCTTGTTGTCCATTACAAACGTGTGGTCAAAAACCATTACGGTTTGTGCTACCTGCCCTGTAAAATCAATTCAGGAAGCTGTTCTTCAAGCTGAAGAAGGCGATACTGTTTTGGTAAAAAAAGGCATTTACAAAGAAGCCAATATAAAAATTAACAAAGGCATCACTCTTATTGGTGAAAACCTTCCCACTATTGATGGCGAAAAGAAAGGAGAAATAATCACCATCGGCGCAGATAATGTTACGCTCGATGGCTTTAAGATTATTAATGTAGGACTGAGTTATACCACAGATTACGCTTCGGTTCGCGTGGTGAACAGCTCTGGTTTCACCATTCAAAATTTAGAGCTCGAAAAACTATTCTTCGGCATTTATCTTCAAAAAGCCAGTCACGGAAAAGTACTAAACAACAAAGTGAGGGGAGAAGCTGTAACCGAATTCAATTCAGGAAACGCTATTCATCTTTGGTATTGTAAAAATGTGGAAGTTCGTGGCAACGACGTGCAAAATGTTCGCGATGGTATATACCTCGAATTTTCAGACAATATAACCATCCAAGATAATTTAAGTAAAAACAATGTGCGTTACGGGCTTCATTTTATGTTTAGCAATAATAATTATGTAATCAACAATGTTTTTGAAACCAACGGCGCCGGAATTGCATTAATGTTTTCAAAATTTATGGAAGTTGAAAACAATGTTATTAAGAAAAACTGGGGTACCGCAGCTTATGGTTTACTGTTGAAAGAAGTAAACGACGCCAATATTAAAAACAATTTATTTTTCGAAAATACGGTGGGTATAACTGTTGAAGGCAGCAACCGTTTGGACTACTCCAACAACGATTTTACAAACAATGGGTATGCAATAAAGGTGAAAGGTGCCTGCTACGAAAACCACATTATAGATAATAACTTTTTATACAACTCATTCGATATTTCGTATAAGGGACGTATCAACGACAATAAATTCAACAATAATTATTGGAGTACTTACACGGGTTACGACCTAGACAAAAACGGAATTGGCGATGTAGCTTACCGTCCTGTAAAGCTCTTTTCATATATAGTGAACCGCACTCCAGAAACCATAATTTTAATGCGAAGTCTGTTTATAGATATTATAGATTTTTCTGAAAAGGTTTCCCCAGTATTTACCCCAGACGACTTGATGGATGAAAATCCAAGAATGAAACTTATACGCCATGATAGAAATTAAGGATTTATATAAAAAATTTGGAAGGAATGAAGTGCTTCAGGGCATCGATCTTTCCATAAAAGAAGGCGGTATTTTCTCGATTCTCGGACCAAACGGTTCAGGAAAAACCACGCTTATAAAGGCTATTCTCGGGATGGTATTGCCAGATTCGGGTGAAATTTTCATCAATGAGAAATCATTAAAGAATAATTTTAAATACCGCGAAAAGATCGATTATCTGCCGCAAATAGCCAACTTTCCCGGAAACTTGAAAGTGAATGAGCTCATTGATATGATCAAAGACTTAAGAGCTTCCGAAGCAACTAAGGACGAAGAGCTAATAGAGCTTTTTAAGTTGCAACCATTCTTGAATAAAAGATTGGTAAACCTTTCTGGGGGAACAAAACAAAAGGTGAATTTAGTGCTTGCTTTTATGTTTGACAGCCCATTGATAATCCTCGATGAACCCACGAGTGGCTTAGATCCAATTTCACATTTACGGTTAAAGAATTTAATCTTTTCCGAAAAAGAAAAAGGAAAAACCATTCTCGTAACCTCGCATATTTTGAGTTTTGTGGAAGAAATTGCAGATGAAATTGTTTTCCTTTTGGAAGGGAAAATTTACTTCAAAGGCACTATTCCCGAACTGAAATCTAAGACCGAACAACCCGATTTTGAACACGCAATAGCCTCCATTTTATCCGCAAGTTATGCTTAAGATATTAAAATACAGTTTTTACGATTTAATGCGCAGCCGTTGGAGCTACGTCTATTTTCTATTCTATTTATTGCTTGGCGTTGTGCTTTTGTTTTTAAACAACGACCTTTCAAAAGCAGTAATAACATTGATGAATGTTATCATCATATTAGTGCCATTAATCGGAACCATTTTTGGGGTAATGTATTATTACAATTCCCGCGAATTCACCGAACTGCTCTTAGCGCAACCCGTAAAACGAAGCTCCATTTTTTTGGGGCAATATTTCGGGGTTGCAACTTCCTTAACAATGAGTTTGATTATTGGTTTAGGCTTACCGTTTATTTTTTACGGAGTTTTTAATAGTAGTGCCATTTGGGACTTTTCACTTTTATTGGTAACTGGTGCATTTCTCACCTTTATTTTTACGGCACTGGCTTTCGTGATTGCCCTTTCCAACGAAAATAAGATTAAAGGTTTTGGTTACGCCATCCTGCTTTGGCTGTTTATGGCAGTTATTTATGACGGTATCTTTTTAATGTCGTTGCTCTATTTTGAAGAGTATCCCTTAGATAAATTTTCACTACTAGCTACAATGCTAAACCCTATAGATTTATCGCGCGTATTGATACTTTTAAAACTTGACATTTCAGCACTTTTAGGATATACTGGAGCGGTTTTCCAAAAATTCTTTGGTACAAGTTTCGGCTTGTTAATCTCTTTGGGAATGCTGTTTGTTTGGGTTCTATTACCTACTTTCTTTATTTGGAGAATTGCTAAGCGGAAGGATTTTTAGGAGGGTACGGTGTTTTACCTAGTTTGTTTTTTCGATTTTTGATAAAATTGATAACCAATCTTTTTTGTCCGAAATCCTTAATTCTATAAGGTCATTTAAATCGTCTTCGTCAAGGTAGTAAATTTTTAAATCATCAAATCCAAATTGAAAATTTCTAGTTTGAAGCTTTGTGCTTTTAATTGAATTAATGGGGATTTCTATTTGTTGAATAGTGTAGAACTTCTTATATATTGTTAGTTTAATAATTTCATTTTCAATAGCGTATTTAATTAAGTGGTTGGTCGCTCTGCTAATAATTATTAGGCTAAATAGAAACCACAACACAAAATAAAATAAATAAAACCCATAAAATTCTTTAAACATATATATACCTTGTTTAAAAGAATATATTACTAAAACCAATAATAATATTGTTGGAATTAAAAACTGGTCAATTAATATTCTTCTTTTTAATGTCATATATGGGTTTCGTGGTAATTATGGATAACGTGAGTATAAGAATAGTTGCGGGTTTACGTGCGAGGATTTTCCGCAGGAAAATCAGACGTAGTAAACCTGCAACGACCTTTAGTTAAACCCAAAATTGAGCAATTATTTTTATACATTGTTGTGAGCAGTTATTTTATCCGTAACCACTTTTTTATTCGGTTGGATAAATTATTAGCTTTTTTATTTCCTTTAAAATGATGTGAATTGGTTTGTCATAAATCGACTCGATATCAATTCCGTAAATAATTTTGACTTTTTCGATAATGGTTTTGTTTTCCGAATCTAAATAATGTTCCCAATCGCGAAAATAACTTTCGTCCGAAACAAAGGAAGTCAGATAAGAAGTTCCTAAAATCTTATTCCAAAATTCATCTATAAATGGTCTTAATTTTTCAATTTTGTCATTTTTCGCAAAAATAATTTTCGCCTTTCCTGAACCACTTTTAGGAATCGGTTGATTTTCTAAATTAAGGCGTTCTATTTCTTTTTCGAATAATGGCCGTAAAATTTCCTTCGCTTTCTCCTTGTCGTCAATTAGTGCTTTTACGTTATGAAATTCTTCAATAGAAGCAACATATTTATCAGAATAATTACTTGATTGTCCAATATATATTTTATAGTCTGAAAATTTAGCTGTCATTTTTTTATAATTGCTCACAACATGTGGATAAACACAATAGTTGTTTTTATTCACATTATATCATTTACGGTTTACCTTCAAATATAACACAAAAACTAAACAACCCTCTTTTACTATAAAGAGCAAAAAGTATTATTTATGATTTCCGTCATAAAATAGGGCTATTAGTTTTCTTTCCTTTACTGCTTTTCAATCTAAATTCCATTCAAATGCAGATTACAAGCCCGCACAGTTTCCATATTCCAGTAATGGGAATCGCTTTCACGATTGATTCGCCTATAAAAGTTGCTCATTTCGGAATAAATTCGACCCTTTCCATTATTGAAGACAATTTAATAGAGGTAATGCGGAAATATTACTACCAGCAAAATAATGAGACCTATGTTCCTATTTCCCCAAAGGAAGAAGATTCTCGGGCGCGGCGCATAACAGACTACCTTAATTTGATGCAGCGCATCGTTACTTCCAAAATGGAGAAACTGAAAAATTCTGCTTTTGAAACAGGGTCAGATATTGTAAAGTATTTTGAAATGCTTCCCGACAGTAGTGTATTGAAGGAAAAATATCACGAATGGTTTTCACTTTCAGATGCCACAGAAAAAGAAACTGCTGAAAAATTGCTTCGCGAAAGTCTAGTTCCCGGTTCCATCGAAGTCAATATTATGACCAAGGTAGACAAGGAGCAATTAGATAAAAACAAACAACCCGTAGAGAATGGTTCTGATGCCGTTACGGCTTTAAAAGGATATGCAGACTGTGAATTAAGCAATTCTGCCGTGGTTCTTTCCGCAGGAATGAATCCGCGTCTTTATAACTATATGGAAGGCTTTTCAGCTTTTGATGCGTATGAATTGGGCGGTTTTCATAAAAAAGTAATTATTAAAGTGAGCGATTACCGTTCTGCATTAATCCAAGGAAAATATTTGGCGAAAAAAGGAATCTGGGTTAGCGAATTTAGAATTGAATCTGGCCTAAATTGTGGCGGACACGTTTTTGCAACTCAAGGTTTGCTAATGGGACCAATTCTTCAAGAATTTAAAGAGAAAAAGCAGGAATTGCAGGATAGCCTTTTTGAACTTTATAATCCCGCGATTACAGCGAAAGGAAAACCAGGATTCGACAAACCGCACCCAATACGAATAACAGTTCAGGGCGGAATTGGAACAAGTGAAGAAGACAATTTGCTTCAAGATTATTATGAAGTAGACGGCACTGGTTGGGGCACTCCATTTTTACTATGTCCGGAAGCCACAACGGTAGATAAAAACACATTGCAACTATTGGCAGACTCCAAAGAAAACGATGTGGTGCGAAGCAAAGCATCACCACTGGGAGTTGAATTCAATTACTTAAAAGGTACCACTGCAGAAAAAGAGCGCTTAGGAAGAATTAATAAAAACAAACCCGGTAGTCCGTGTACCGAAAAGTTGTTGGAATCGAATACGGAATTCACTAAAACACCTATTTGTACTGCTTCCACCAAATATCAAAAGCTAAAATTGGAGCAGTTGAAAACCTTAGATATTTCCAAACAAGAATACGATATGCAAGTAGACGATGTGCTAAGCAAAGAATGTCTTTGCATAGGTTTGAGCAATGCGGGACCTACAAGTTATGAGGTTCCTTTTTTGAAAAAACTAACAGCCGTTACCATTTGTCCGGGACCGAACATTGTAAATTTTTCAAAAACCACCAGTCTTCGCGAAATGACCGATCATATTTATGGTCGAAAAGATATTGTACAAAACCCCAATCGAGCCTCACTATTTGTCACTGAACTCAGACTTTATATAGATTTCCTAAAAAAGGAAATAGAACGCGCTACTTCGCCATCTACACGCGATTTTAAATCTTGGGAAAAATTCAGCCAGAATCTTTTGGATGGCATTGAGCATTACCACGGTTTGGCAGCAAATTACATTTTACGCAGTAAGGTGCAATTTGAACAGGATTTGGAGGTAGCTAAAATGGAGATCTTGCGGGTACGGGAGGATCAGTTGGAGATTGGGTAGGGGTTTTGAATATAGTACATTATTCAAGCCTTAACAAAAAATAAAGCCGCTTATAGCGGCTTATATGAGTTCGGGTTTTAAAAACTATGAGGTTGTGCAACGGTTATCAATTTTAGCTTTATTTATTTTTCTTAATCCAAATATTACAACTACAATCCCAGAAATAACCATACTCCAATAAATTATATTAAACTGTAGTCCAAATATCCATTGATAGTATTTTTCTCCGTACGTAATTGAAATTATCCAAGTTAGATTTAAAAGGAAGTGCAAAAATATTGGGTAAATAATATTCCTTGTTTTTGTATAAATTATACAACAAAAAACACCGAAAAGAAAAGTTGGAATTAGATTTCTATAACTAGGAAGATGGATTAATGCAAAGCAAATACTTGAAATCAGAATCGATATGTTGTGTGAATGTTTTTTTTTTAGTTCGACGAACATATATTTTCGAAAAAATAGTTCCTCAAAAATTGGTGCGACAATTAGGACAGAAATTGACTTATAGAACAATGTTATAATATTCCATTCTTTCTGTACGTATGGCTCAATTGAAACATTATTGATTGTATCTAATATTCTTGTGAAATCAAAAGATGGTCTGTCATAAAAGAAGAGCCCTACACTTAAAATAAATAGATATTTAATAATATTACCTTCAATGTTTTTTACTTTTTCAATTCCTTTCTTCCATTGTAATTTCATTTTAAAAATTAGGAATAAGATAATTGAAAATGAAAGAACGTAAGGAACTATTCCAATAATACCAATATAGTGTCTTATAGAGCTTAAGTCGAAATTACCTGTGTCAATTAAATATCCAATGGAAAAACTTATAATGAGTTCGAGACCAATCAAAAGAGCAGTAAATAAGAATGCTTTGAGGATGTTCATTTTAATTACAGCTATTATATTTTCGCAATTTACCAAAAAAGTTCTATTATAAAATTCAATCAGTTCGGTTATCCGTATTCTTAAGTGTATTAGCTGCAAGTTAATATAAGCACTTTTAAAAACTTCACTTAATATGATAACCGTCATATTAAATTTTAGCTGTTTGTTTTTAATTTGCTATTAAGATTAAAAAGTCTTAAATACATAATTTAAAACCAACCAATATGCTATCCAAACAACAAGCGCGGGCATTTTTCCTGATAGGGACGTTCGTAACCTTTTTGATTTTTATTGGCCTTACCATTTATTCCTTCAGTGATGGGCAAGATCAAACCAACTATGAAAACATTACACCTCAAGTAGTGCGAGGAAAAGTTATCTGGGAACAAAACAACTGTATGGGCTGCCATACCATTCTTGGCGAAGGTGCCTATTATGCGCCCGAACTTACAAAAGTTGTGGAACGAAGAGGTGAAGGCCTCATTAAAGCAATCCTTATGTCTCCCGTTCCGTGGGAACCAAACGGCCGTAAAATGGTCGCCTATGGCTTTACTTCCGAAGAAGCAGATGACGTTATTGCCTTCTTTAATTGGATAGGCGAAATAGACCTAAACGGCTTCGAGCGAATTGTATCGCCATTAGCAAAAGACAAACAACTACTTAATAACCAATCAGAAAATTAGTATTATGAAATATAAATCTCAAAAAGTAGCATATTGGTTTTTTGCCCTCTCGATGCTGCTCCTAACACTCCAAATAGTTTACGGATTTATTATGGGTTTTGCACGCATCGGAATGGACGGCTTGCACGAATTTATACCCTTTAACACCGCGCGCGCCGTTCATACAAACTTACTTGTGGTTTGGTTGCTCTCTGGTTTTATGGGAGCCGCTTACTACATTATTCCCGAAGAAGCACAACGCGAACTTGTAAGCGTAAAACTAGCTTACGTTCAATTGATTTCCCTTGCATTGGTAGGCGTTGCCGCTATTATTGGTTTTCACTTCAATGTATGGGAAGGACGAAAGTTTTTGGAAATTCCACATCAATTAGATTACCTAGTTGTGGCCAACGTATTACTGTTTTTAGCGCTCATACTGTTAACACTTTTTAAAGGAAAAAGAAAAACTACAACGTCCTTAGTTCTTACAATGGGGCTAGTGTTTGCAGCATTACTCTATATACCCGGAATGTTACCGTTTGACAGCCAAGTAACAGATAGTTTTTTCCGCTGGTGGGTTGTTCACCTTTGGGTTGAAGGTGTTTGGGAACTTATTATGGGTGGTATTCTTGCCTTCCTATTAATTAAACTTACAGGCGTGGACCGCGAGGTTATTGAAAAATGGCTTTATGTAATTGTGGGGCTTACTTTCCTTTCGGGAGTTCTTGGTACGGGTCACCATTATTACTATATAGGAGTAAATAAAATTTGGTTAATAGTAGGTGGAATTTTCTCTGCACTAGAACCTCTGGCTTTCTTAGCAATGGCGCTTTTCGCAGTAAATATGTATCGTAAAGGTGAAAAGAAACACCCAAATAAAATCGCTCTATTCTGGACGCTTGGCGCTGCCATAGTATCCTTTGTTGGCGCGGGATTATTAGGGTTTGCACACACTTTGCCACAAACTAACTTATATACCCACGGAACATTGGTTACCGCAATGCACGCTCACTTAGCTTTTTGGGGTGCCTACGCAATGATTGTTTTTGCAATTATAAGTTACAGTTTACCAAATATGACAGGACGTAAATTATACGACGGAGCTCGCGGGCGCATAGCCTTTTGGACTACTAATATCGGGATGATCGGGATGACGATGGCCTTTGGTGTTGCTGGCGTTGCACAAGTCTATCTGGAAAGAAAATACGGACTGGAATTTATGGCTGTACAAAAAGAAGTAAGTATCCATTTCGTGGTATTACTACTTTGCGCAAGTCTGTTTGCCATCGGAATAGTAATGTATATAATAGACTTTTTTAAACACGGCCGTCCAACCGACGAAGCCTTAGAAATTATTGAAAACGACTAATTAAAACAGTATAAAGGTCTGAATTAGGTTACGCTCTTATACCTAAGTTACGGGAAGTATAACTTCATTAAAACTGAAAATATTTCCTCTAAAAGAACCGAGTTTAGGCCTTTTGTTTTTTCGTTTGAAATTTAAAATCATAAGTGTCCAATAAAAATATTACAACATTCTGTTCAGCCAAATCACCATTAAGATTTAACAACTAAAAAGTATGCTTAATCAATTTAACCTTATTGTCTTCATTGTAAGAATCAAGTCTTATGTCTTAAGTCTTTCAGCGAAGCGGTCTTACATCTTAGTCGGACACGACTAATTTAAAATAAAGAATTATGCCAACCACAGATACTATTAAAATGGCTTCGGAAGAAGTTTCAGAAAAAAGAAGTATTCCCTTTTACAAACCTATTCATCGGGAAGTTGAGGTTTTTGAACACGCCTATAAAAATAAATTACCAATACTTTTGAAAGGCCCCACAGGTACTGGAAAAACGCGTTTTGTAGATTTTATGGCGCATCAATTCAACCAGTCATTAATTACGGTTTCCTGCCATGAAGAAACCTCTTCCACAGATCTTATTGGCCGCTATATTATTAAAGGTGCCGAAACTATTTGGGTTGATGGACCGCTTACAAAGGCCGTAAAAGAAGGCGCTATCCTCTATTTAGATGAAATTGCCGAAGCGCGCCCAGACGTAGTAGTTGCAATACATTCACTTACCGATCATAGAAAGGAACTTTATATAGACAAACTTGGAATAACAGTGAAAGCGCATCCAGATTTTATGTTGGTCGCTTCCTTTAATCCAGGCTACCAAAAAGGATTTAAGGAGCTGAAACCTTCCACACGGCAACGATTTGTGGCGCTTTCTTTCCAGTATCCCAATTCGAAGGACGAAACTGAAATAGTAGAAAATGAAACGGGTTTAGATCGCGATACTTCAAAGAAACTCGTAAACATAGCTCACAAAATCAGGAATCTCACCGAATTGGGATTGACAGAAACTGTTTCAACACGTTTGTTGGTCGATGCCGCAATGCTTATAAATAGCGGCTTGCCAAAACGTCTATCTGTGAAAGTAGCGATAGTTGAACCCTTAACAGACGATCTTGAAATAACCCAAGCCCTCACAGATTTGTGCGATTTGATGATTTAATCCAAAGCCATGTTCGAACCCGATGAGTTTATCTTTTCAAAGGTTGCAAAATTCCTAAAACGCAGAAAAAAAAATGCGAAGGAAGCAATAGCGCACACCGTTAAGTTGTCCGAAATAAAACCACGGCTTACTCTGGTAGCTCGCGCCGTTACTGGTAATCCCATAGAAATTTTTGAAGCCGAACGCGAAGGCGGTTACAAAAACAATAACTTCTTTTTACCCGAACGCTTTTCAGAATTTGAAACAGAGGATGAAAATCTAGGCTTCTATATTTTTAGAACGCTATACCTTTCAATTCAGAAAAGTTTTCAGCTTAATTATGAATTGGGTGAGGAACATACTTTAGAAGAAGCGCAGCAAATTTCAATTGAAAATTCCAAAAAAATCCTAAAGGAAATGTTTCTACAATTCCCAGGAATGGAAGGTATTTATTCTGAATTAAAACTTGCTTTTGAAAAGGATGCTTCGGAAAAAAATCCAGTGGATTATTCTTTTATTTATGGAAAATGGATGGAGAATTCTCCCGAAGTGCCAAAGAAAAAAGTGCTTCAGAATATTTCAGAAAAAGTAAAAACTGCCATCGAACAGGAAATAAATACTATTCTGAAAGCCAATGCAGTGGAAGAAATAAAATCTATTGAAGTTGATAAAAAAGCGCAGGAAGATTATATGCTCACCCACAATTTTGAAAAGGCTGAAACCGCCGAAGAGTGGGAGGGCGGCTGGCGCGATTTTGATGGCGATGATGAATTAGACGATCACGCAAATGCGCTTGAAGATTTAAATATGAAACATACTGTGCGGGTTGACGATCCTACACATTCTATTTATCAAGCAGAATTTATTGAAAATACCACAATTTCTGAAAGTGCCGAAATTGAAAACAACGATCCTCACGTTTTATACGACGAATGGGATTATTCAAAACGAGCTTATAAACCCGATTTTTGCAAACTATATCCAAAGTCAGAAACCGAAATTGATACAGCATATTACAAAAACACGCTCCACGAACACGCTTCAACCTTAATGGGTTTGCGGAAAATGCTAACTTCAGTAAACAATAAATACCGGCAGCAACGCCGCCAAGTGCAAGGCGAGGAATTTGATCTCGACGCCTTAACAGATTTGTATGTAGACGTTCACACGGGGCACACACCTTCGGAAAATATTTATCTCTCCAACCGGAAAAAGGAAAAAGATCTTTCAATATTAATGCTTTTAGACAGCAGTTTGTCCAGCGATGGCTATGCAGATGGCAACAGAGTGATTGACGTTGAAAAGCAGGTTTCCATCATTTTTGGGGAAATTCTCGAAGAATTCAATGTAGATTTTTCAATTGCAGGTTTTTTCTCCAAAACCAGAAATCACAGTACCTATCTAAGTTTAAAAGATTTTGATGAACCTTGGCAAAAAGCAAAACACAAAGTAGGCGCATTGCAGCCAAGTGGTTACACACGTATTGGAACCGCGCTTAGACATTCGGGCGCTTTGCTGGAAAAGCGCGACACAAAAAACAAATGGGTTATCCTTATTTCAGATGGTAAACCCAACGATTACGATAAATACGAAGGCAAATACGGCATCAACGACGTAAAACAGGCGCTTCGTGAATTGAACCAACGCAAGATAAATTCGTATGCCTTGGCGATTGAAGGAGAGGCGAAATACTATTTACCACAAATGTTTGGGCAAAATCATTTCCAAATACTAACAACGCCAGTGGAATTGCTGCAGTCGCTGGTAAAACTTTACGACAAAATAAAACACCAAAGTTGATATGGCCAATACTCTTAAAATAGATTATAAAAATGTTTTTTATCCGCCGGGCGGAATATTGATGTGGATCGTTATTTACCTCGAACTCGTTACTTTCGGAATTGCCTTGGTTTTTATGGCATTTAACGCAAGGGCTGAACCAGAGCTGTTTCACGAGTCGCGTTTGCATTTAAATACTGCTTTCGGTGCAATCAACACTGTTTTTCTCCTTAGTAGTGGTTGGTGTATGGCGCAATCTGTACATTTTCTGAAGAAAGGAAATTTCAGTAAAAGCAGATTATTTTTAAATCTAACTATGCTTGGCGGTTTTCTGTTTCTTGCTTTAAAAAGCGTGGAATATTACGAAAAAGTAGAAGCTGGACTTACCATTGGCTATAATGATTTCTTTGGGTATTACTGGATGCTTACCCTATTTCACGTGATTCACGTACTTGTGGGAATCGTAATTTTGGCACTATCGGCAAGAACGCTCCGTAAAAAACCTGAAACCCTAAAAATTGAAGATTTCGAATCTGGAGCTACTTTTTGGCATATGTGCGATTTGATTTGGCTGTTGCTTTTCCCAATAATTTATTTACTGTTTTAAAGATGGAAAGAAGTTTTAATATTACTTGGATATTTTTAATAGCGCTTACGATATTAACCGCCGTTTTAGCTAATCTCGATCTGAAATATGTCGCCATAATTATTCTATGCTTGGCATTTCTGAAATTTATTGGCGTTGCTTTTTTCTTTATGGAATTAAAAAAGGCGAATGTCTTTTGGAAAGTATTACTCGTTGGGTTTTTGGGTTTGTTGTTTACTGTTGTTTGGGTGATTTAGGAAAATGAATTTTGACAATATTTAGAAGGGAGCTACTTATCCACGATCTAAATTGCCGTGGTTATTTAGTTGGTGATTTAAAAATCCTCAAAAAAATAAAAGTTACAAAAAACCCCGAGCTACAGCTCAGGGTTTCTATATAAAAGTACAATAGGTGAGAATAGGCAATAATTATTCATTATTAATAATAATCTTCATTGCTTTTTCTTCAGCACCATTTAAGAACACTTTGTACGCATGCTCCAGTTCTGAAAGCGGAAAATGATGGGTAATCATTTTCTTTAAATCCATATTATTTGCAGAAACCGCTTTTAATAACATTGGGGTTGTATTGGTGTTAACAAGACCCGTAGTAATAGTAAGATTTTTTATCCACAGTTTTTGAATTTCAAAATCTACCTTTTTGCCGTGTACGCCTACATTGGCAATGTGAGCTCCTGGTTTTATAATATTTTGGCAAATATTCCAAGTTTGTGGAATTCCAACCGCTTCAATAGCTACATCAACACCTTCTTCGCCAACTATTTTTTTAACTGCTTCTTCTACATTTTCAGTTCCAGAATTAATTGTGTGTGTTGCGCCTAATTCTTTGGCTAGCTTAAGCCTGTTGTCATCTAAATCAATCATTATTATTTTAGCGGGAGAGTAAAACTGAGCCGTTAAAAGTACAGACATACCAACTGGGCCAGAACCAACTATAGCAATGTCGTCTCCGGGTTTTACATTTCCGTATTGCACGCCTATTTCGTGCCCCGTAGGCAGGATATCGCTTAATAAAACAGCTATATCATCATCAATATTTTCAGGGATTTTGTGCAGGCTATTATCAGCATGAGGAATTCTTACATATTCCGCTTGTACGCCGTCTATCATATAGCCTAAAATCCACCCACCATCTTTACAATGTGAATACAATTGTTTTTTGCAATATTCGCAGGAACCACAAGAGGTAATGCACGAAATTATAACTTTATCTCCCTTTTTAAACTGAGAAACACTGTCTCCAATTTCTTCAATAATACCAACACCTTCGTGACCAAGAATACGCCCGCTTTCAATTTCAGGGTTTTTGCCTTTGTAAATACCTAAATCTGTACCACAAATGGTTGTTTTTAAAACCTTCACAATTACATCTGTTGGCTTAATGATTGTTGGTTTTGGTCTTTCTTCTAACGCGATATTATGATCGCCATAATAAACTAGTGCTTTCATCTTTTTCTATTTTTTAGTTATTACTAATTTTATATTAATTTCGTTATTTAACCAATCCGAATCCGCGCATCTACAGCGGTAATCGCTCGTTGTGTGCCAATTAGTGGATTGATATCCATTTCAATAATTTCTGGTGCCGCTTCTACCAATGCAGAAAGTCGTTGAATAATTTTTATAAAAATTTCTTCGTTTGCACCCTTTTGTCCTCTGGCACCTTTGATCAGTTTATACCCTCTGAGCGACTGTACCATTTTTTCAGCTTCATTTTTAGAAATTGGGCTTAATCTTGCCGAAACATCGTTGAGCACTTCGATGAAAATTCCACCCAATCCGCAAAGAATAGTGTGGTTGAAACCAGGTTCTTTTATAACACCTACAAACAGTTCCAGTCCCACTAATTGTGGTTGTACCATTACCGCTGTGGCGGAATCGATTTTCATCAGCATATCAAAAGTTTCGGCGGCTTCGTCTTTATTGGCAATATTTAAAACCACGCCTTGTGCATCCGATTTATGAAGCGGGCCAACAACTTTCATAACGACAGGGAAATCCATCGTTCCCATAGCTTGCAGTAGTTTTTCTTTTGAATTTTCAACTATTTCATGAACTCGAGGAATTCCCGCAGCATCTAATAAATCGACAGTTTGTTCGGGCGAAAGATATCCTTCGGAAGCAGAATCTATTACAGTTCTAATTTTTTCAACGTCAATTTTTGGGAGTGAAATTTTCTGCGATTGTGGTTCGGGCGTATTATAAACTTGTGCCAAAGCTTTCCCCAAAACCACTTCATCTGGAAAATGAATATGCCCTTTCTTTAAAAACGATTGAATTTCCCGCTGTGCATTTACAACTGAAGGCAAGACTGGGAAAATTGGTTTGTTGCAGATTTCCAGTTTTACGCTTAAAACGTTGTAAACATTTTCAACATCGAACAAGCCAGCACTTCCAAAAACCACGACCATGGCATCTATATTGTCGAATTTATGTTCGCAATAATCGATGATAATACCCAACTGTTCTGCAGTTCCCGTCGCTAAAAAATCTATTGGATTGGCAACTGAAGAACCGGGATAAAGAAAAGATTTTAACTTTTCAGCATCTGGTCCTGAAATTTCGGGAACTTTAAGTCCGCCCTTGGAAAGTTGATCTGCAAGCATAACCGCCGAGCCACCCGCGTGAGTTATAATGCCGATATTTTTTCCTTTTAATTTTTTATAATTGAAAATGGCTGCTACGCTCAGTAATTGCTCTCTACTGCTGCAATACACAATTCCAGCTTTGTGGAACAGTGCCCGTACCGTCATATCGCTACTCGCAATTGCACCAGTATGCGAAGTTGCGGCACGGCTGCCTTCCGCAGTGCTTCCTGCTTTTATAGCCGCTATTTTAGCTCCTTTTTTAATAAGCGATGAAGCGTGTTTCAAGAGTTTTTTAGGGTTGGAAATAGTTTCCAAATAAAGAAGTTTTATTAGTGGATCGGTTTCTGGATTGAAGTGAATATCCATATATTCCAGAATATCTTCAACTGTGGTTTGCGCTGCATTTCCTGTAGAAAATACATTTGCAAACGTAACGCCCAACGGCATTCCGGCTTCCATAATAAAAACTGCGGTCGCACCGGAACCAGAAATAAGGTCGCAACCTTTTGGATTAAATGGAGGAACAGGCGCTGTAAAAACTCCTTTAAAATGTTTGGTAATTACACCGATGCAATTTGGGCCAATCAAACAGCCATTCACACTATTTACGGTATCTGTAATTTCTTGTTCCCATAGTTTTCCTTGTTCATCGCCTTCCCCAAAACCTGCGGAAATTATTATAAAAGCTTTGGTATTTTTTTCTTCAGCCAAGGTTTTAATCGTCGCTGGACAATATTTTGCCGCAATTGCGAGAATTGCAAGATCTGTTTCAGGAATTTCTTCAACGGAAGCATAACTTTTAATGCCTTGGACTTTTTCTTCTTTCGGGTTTACAACGCTCAGTTTCCCTGTAAAACCTCCCGAGATTATATTTTTCAGCATATTGCCCCCAGGCTTTTTGGTGTCGTTAGAGGCACCAATTACTACAATACTCTCGGGTTTAAGCAATTGTTTATTCACCATAATCATAGATAATAAGCTCTAAATGTAAAGTTTATGGGGAAGAAGGGCTATGATTAAAATCATATCTGGCTAGGTATAAATTTTGAAATTTACCGAAGCTTTTTTTAATAGGATAAATTTATCTGAATATGACATTAATCATATTCAAATCAGTTTTGTTGAAATATTTTTACATCAATTTTAGCACCTAGAAATGATCCCTAATTCAAAGCCCTACTTTTTAGCAATCGCAATTTTGATTAGCCTTTTTAGCGTTTACAATTATATTATTTACAACACAGATGGTTACGTAGCAGTCGAAAAACTATCGCCAAAAGCGGTGATAGGTCAGCAATTATTCCAAAGTAACCGTTGCTGGTCTTGCCATCAATTATATGGTTTAGGTGGGTATTTGGGGCCGGATCTTACAAATGTTTATTCTGATGAAAATAAGGGGCCACTTTATGTAAAAGCATTTTTAAACAGCGGTGTTAAGAGTATGCCGCAGTTTAATTTTTCTGAAAGTGAAAAAGATGCTTTAGTGGAATACTTAAAACGGGTAGATGAAACTGGCATTTACCCAAACTACAACGCCAAGATTGAAGCTACAGGTTGGGTTGAAATTATATATAAAAATGAAAAGTAAAGCCCCTATTTATTTTCTTCTTTTCGCACTGGTTGCGCTTTTTTTGGGAATGTTCTTCGGAATGACGGCTTCTTTTCAATATTTAATGCCCGAATTTATAAAGGAATACGTTCCTTTTTCTAAACTTCGACCATTTCACGTTACTTCAGTAATTTCATGGATTGTACTTTCTGCATCGGGAAGTATCTATTTTTTCTTGACTTATGTTGAAAAATTCAAGCTTTTTTCGCCTTTGTTGGTCAAATTACATTTCATAACTTTCCTGCTTACTGGTATCGCAATCTACATTTCGTTTGCGTTCGATTATACAGAGGGCAGAGAATACTTCGCCTTTACCTCCATTTTAATAATTCCTATTTTATTGGGGTGGATACTATTCGGAATTAATTACTTCAAAACACTTTATAAAAACGTAAAAGGCTGGCCCGTATATTACTGGATGTGGGGCACGGGAATCGTCTTTATGTGTTACCATTTAATGGAAGCGCACTTTTGGCTGTTCGATTTTTTTAGGTTGAATTTCATCAAAGATTTTGCCGTGCAGTGGAAATCTACCGGCTCCTTCACTGGCTCGTGGAATATGCTGGTTTATGGTATTTCAATCTATTTAATGTCCAAAATAAAGAAGGACAGCAATGTGGCTACAAATAAAGTAGCGTTTTTCTTTTACTTTTTAGGGCTTACAAATTTAATGTTTGGCTGGGCGCACCACACTTATTTATTGCCCACACAACCTTGGATTCGCTACGTTGCTTACGGAATAAGTATGACGGAATGGATTGTTTTAGCGTCGATTATTTACAATTGGAAAAGCTCAGTTTTAAAGATTGAAAAGGAGAATAACCCGATGGCTTACAGATTTTTGTTAGCTACAGATTTTTGGATTTTCGTCAATATTATTCTCGCTTTATTGTTTTCAATTCCAGCCATCAATTTCTTTACGCACGGAACGCATATTACGGTGGCACATTCAATGGGAACCACGATTGGCATTAACACCACAATTTTATTTTCCGCTTTATTTTACATCGTGCATCAGCTGTACCCAGATTTTAAAACCGATAAAAAGTGGGTGAAGCGAGGCTTCTATTCTTTAAATATTTCACTGTTTATATTTTTTGTTTCCCTCATAATTGCTGGAGCCAAACGTAGTTATTGGATGTACGTTTCAAAAGTGGGATCGTTTTCTGAAATGCAGGATTCCCTAATTCCATATTACATTTCATTTTTCGTTTTTGGAATTACCATTTTCGTTTCACTTTTAATTGTGGCTGCACCTATTTTCAAAGCATTTCTTCAAAAAATTAAATTATAAAACCGATGGATTTACATCAAAAGATTACTGAACTGAAAAAACAAAAAAACGCTGTTATTCTCGCGCATTATTATCAAGTGCCCGCAATTCAGGAAGTGGCAGATTATGTGGGTGACAGTTTAGGGCTTTCACAAAAAGCGGCTGAAACCGATGCAGATATCATCGTTTTTGCAGGAGTTTCTTTTATGGCAGAAACGGCCAAAATATTGAATCCAACGAAAAAGGTTTTGTTGCCAGATTTAATGGCGGGTTGCTCTCTGGCAGATTCTTGTCCGGCGGATGCTTTCAAGAAATTAGTGGATGCACATCCAGACCACGTGGTCATTACTTACGTTAATTGTTCCGCAGAAGTAAAAGCTTTAAGCGATATTATTTGCACCTCTTCCAATGCCGAAAAAATAGTGAATTCTGTCCCGAAAGAGGTACCGATTATTTTTGCGCCAGATAAAAATTTAGGGAAATATATTCAGAAGAAAACTGGAAGAAAAATCCTGCTTTGGGATGGCGCTTGTATTGTGCACGAAGCCTTTTCAATGGATAAACTTCTGAAACTTTACAAAGAAAACCCAGGTTCAAAAATCATTGCGCACCCTGAAAGTGAAAGTCATATTTTGGAAACGGCTACTTATGTTGGTTCAACTGCGGGAATGATTGATTATGTAAAAAAACATCCTTTAGAAAAATTTATAGTTGCAACTGAGGCTGGAATTCTTCATAAAATGCAACAAGAAGTGCCTCAAGCCGTGCTAATTCCTGCTCCAGCGGAGGAAGACAATACTTGCGCCTGCAGCGAATGTGCTTTTATGAAAATGAACACTTTGCAAAAACTATACGATTGCTTGAAGAATGAATATCCGCAAATAGAAGTTTCTGAAGAAATACGAAAAAAAGCCATTCTGCCAATTGAGCGAATGCTTGAATTATCGAAATAATGAGGGACACAAATTTCTTAATTATTGGTTCGGGAGCTGCGGGTTTAACACTCGCCGTGAAACTTGCGGCAGTATTTCCTAAGAAAAAAATCACAGTGGTAACCAAAGCCCACCAATCCGAATCGAACACCAAATATGCGCAAGGAGGCGTAGCGGCGGTTTTCGATTTAAAAGAAGATTCTTTTCAAAAACACATAGAAGATACACTGATTGCCGGCGACGGACTTTGCGACAAAGCTGTTGTGGAAATGGTAATTAAAGAAGGTCCAAAAAGACTGAAAGAATTGATGGAATGGGGCGCCAACTTTGACACCGATGCCGATGGTGAACTCACTTTGGGTAGGGAAGGAGGGCATTCAAAATTTAGGGTGATTCATCATAAAGACACCACGGGCAACGAAATTGAGCGCGCACTTTTGGAACGCGCCAACCAATTGGAAAATATTACAATGCTTCCGCATCATTTCGCGATAGATTTAATTACGGAGCATCAATTTTCTGAAGAAAAACCGAAAGTACTCTCCTGTTACGGCGCCTATGTTTTGAATCAAATTACGGGAAGTATTTTCACAATAAAAGCAGATTGTACGACATTAGCTTCTGGCGGAATGGGCCAAGTTTATGGTCACACAACCAATCCCGCAGTTGCAACGGGCGACGGCATTGCGATGGCGTATCGGGGGAAAGCGAGAATTGAAAATATGGAATTTATCCAGTTTCACCCCACAGCATTTTATGATGGAAAAAACGGCGCTTCCTTTTTAATTTCGGAAGCGGTACGTGGGTTTGGAGCGTTTCTTCGGAATAAAAATGGCGAACGCTTTATGTTGAATTATGACCATCGGGCCGAATTGGCTTCACGAGATATTGTTTCACGCGCCATAGATTCCGAGATGAAAAAATCTGGGAATGATTGTGTTTATTTGGATTGTACACATCTCGATATAGACGATTTCAAAGTTCATTTCCCGAATATATTTGAAACCTGTTTACAGAATAACATAAACATTGCAAAAGAGTGGATTCCCGTCGTACCAGCAGCGCATTATTTGTGTGGTGGAGTAGTGGTGGACAAAGACGGGAAAACATCGCTGAGAAATCTTTTTGCTTGTGGCGAGTGTTCGCATACTGGCTTACACGGTGCTAATCGCCTCGCTTCAAATTCATTATTAGAGGCTTTAGTTTATGCAGACCGTATTTTTAAATATATCGGTAAGAACTTACCTTTGCGACCGACTACCACCATTCCAGATTGGGATGATTCTGGTACGAATATGTTGCAGGGTTCTGAAATTATTCAACATAAAACGACGGAATTACAAATTTTAATGCGAAGATTTGCTGGCGTTGTTCGAAATAATAGCGATTTAAAAGAAGCTTCTTTTCAACTCGAAAAGTTATATTTTGAAATTGAAGCATTGTATCAAAAACATAAACTGAACACAGCACTTTCGCAGCTTCGGAATATGGTAAATGTGGCGCATTTAATTATTCAACAATCCTTAAAACGAACAGAAAACCGTGGCGGATTTTATAACGAAAATTATAATAAAGAAATTTTAAAAAGAACAATATGAAGACGTTGATAGAAAATTCAATTAAAAAGGCAATGGATTATGCACAGTATAATTTGCTTTTTAAACAATTGGTAGAAGAAGACAGAACCACTGGCGAACAAACTCCAGAAAAAATAAATTACACAAAATTGAATTTCAGTCGCACGAAAAGATTGGACAAAACCGCTGTAATTTCTGAGGAAGCATTGGAGGTTTTCAACAATATTTCGGAGAAACAAACTTGGCTTATAATCAGTGAACCTTGGTGTGGCGATGCAGCGCAAACGCTTCCGTATTTGAATAAGATTGCACAACTTTCAGAAAACATAGATTTAAAAATTGTGCTTCGCGATGAAAACCCAGAATTGATGGATCAATTTTTAACCAATGGCTCGCAATCAATTCCTATTGTAATTAAGGTCGATGAAAATTTTGATGTAATTGAAACCTTCGGTCCGCGTTCCAAAGCAGCCACAAAATTGGTAACCGATTACAAAACCCAACACGGAAAAATTGACGATGCTTTTAAAGAAATTTTACAGGTTTGGTACAATAATGACAAAGGTGTTTCTATTGTGAATGATGTTTTAGATTCGGTACAAATATCGTCGAATTAACGGCAAATCGTCCTGATTCCAAACGTCCTGATTCAAACCTTCAATTTCCCCAAAAAATGTGACCGATATCATTTCGATAACATAATAGATTCTCAATCTTTGCGGTAAAATAAATAACCATGCAAATTGTTTCTGCCCATGAGGCTGTATCTATAGTAAAATCTAATAATCGCGTATTTTTTCAGGGCGCTGCAATGACGCCCAATTTGTTGATAGACACTTTATGTGAAAGATATCGCGAATTAGAAAATGTAGAGATAATCCAAATCCACACCCACGGGGAGGCATTATATACGCAAGCGCCGTATACCGACGCTTTTCACCTTTCCAGTTGTTTTGTGGGCGATAATGTTCGCAAAGGTGTAAATACTATTCACGGCGATTATATTCCTGTTTTCTTAAGCGAAATCCATTGGCTTTTTAAAAGAAATATTCTTCCGTTGGACGTTGCTTTCATTCAAGTTTCTACGCCAGACAAACACGGTTATTGTTCGTTGGGTGTCTCGGTAGATATTGCTTTGCCCGCTATTCAAACTGCAAAACGTGTTGTTGCACTCATAAATCCAAATGTTCCTAGAACTCATGGTGATGGTATTATTCATATAAATAATATAGATTTTGGAGTGGAAATAAATACCACAATTTATGCTTCAATTATTGGGGAACCATCTGCTGTTGAAGCTATTATAGGGCGTAATGTTGCTGAATTGGTTGAAGATGGCGCAACACTGCAAATGGGTATCGGGAATATTCCGAATGCAGTGCTTCATAATTTGCACGATCATAAAAGACTGGGAATTCACACCGAAATGTTCAGCGATGGAATCCTTCCTTTGGTTGAAAAGGGGATTATTACTGGCGAGGATAAGGTTATAAAAATGGGTAAAATTGTTACTTGTTTCGCAATGGGAACGAAGAAATTATACGATTTTATAGACGACAACCCTATTGTACATTTCAAAGAAGCATCTTATACAAATGACACAGCAATAATTCGCCGAAACCCCAAAGTAACGGCTATTAACAGTGCAATTGAAATAGATTTAACAGGCCAAGTTTGTGCAGATAGTATTGGAATGTACCAATATTCTGGTGTTGGTGGGCAAATGGATTTTATTCGTGGCGCTTCACTTTCAGAAGGAGGGAAGCCTATTATTGCAATGCCTTCTATTACCAATAAAGGCATTTCTAAAATCACGCCGTTTTTGAAAGAAGGAGCCAGTGTAACAACTACAAGGGCTCACGTTCATTATGTTGTAACGGAATACGGAGTTGTGAATCTCTTCGGAAAAGGATTAGAGCAGCGTGCAAAGGCACTTATTTCTATCGCGCATCCCGATCATCGGGAGGCTTTGGAACGTGAGGCGAAAAGAAGATTTCATAATTAAACTCGCCTTGAAATTGCGAGATTTTTTTAAGACAATTTTATCCTTGACTACGCTTGTTATTATATACTTTTGAAGAAAAATATTAATTATGTTTTCAAAAGCCTGTGAATATGGCATTAGGGCTGTTCTTTTTATCGCCAAACAATCTCAAAAAGATTTGCGTCCCAATATTACAGAAATAGCTAAAGCTGTAGATTCACCCGAACCTTTTACTGCAAAAGTTTGTCAGCAACTTGCTCGTGAAGGAATAATCTTATCCAAAAAAGGACCAAATGGCGGATTTTATTTAGAAAAAAATTCCACCTTAAAACTATCGCATATTGTTGCCATTATTGATGGCGATAAAATTTTTAATGGCTGCGGTTTGGGTTTGGGCGAATGTTCGGCTTCACATCCATGTCCTGTTCACGATCAGTTTATGGTTGTAAGAGACGGATTGAAAGCGATGTGTGAAAACACATTGGTTATGGATCTTGCCAATAATCTGGAAGAAGGGCAGACCTTTTTGAAAATTTAATAATCAAATTCATTTCAACTAAAACTTTCCTGAAAATTAAATTTGGACTTTTTATTTCTGATAATTTTATCAGAAATAGGATTTTGCATACCTTTGTAGAATTAATTTCAACATATGTTTTCAAAAGCATGCCAATATGGAATAAAGGCTTCGGTGTATATAGCATCGCAGTCGGCATTGTCCAATCGCGTTAGTTTAAAAGAGATAGCTTCAAGCATTGACTCTCCTGAGGCATTTACTGCCAAAATTTTGCATCAATTGGCAAAGCAGAATATTTTATCATCCTTAAAAGGCCCTACCGGAGGTTTCGAAATTCTAACGGGTAGTGCCGAAACTATTAAATTGAGCGATATTGTATCAGCCATCGATGGCGATTCAATTTATGTAGGTTGTGCTCTTGGCTTTGACCGTTGTGATGCTCGAGAACCGTGCCCAATGCACAACAAGTTTGTTGATATTAGAAATAATCTTAGAATAATGTTAGAAAATACAAGTCTTCATGAATTGGCAAACGGACTAGATGTTGGGATGTCATTTTTGAAGCGATAAAAAAAATTTAGACCTATTTCTGATAGTTTTGTCAGAAAATAATAAATTATAAACAAAAAGCAAATATCTGGCACAAATGAGAAACAAGAATTGGATAGTACTATTGATTCTAGGGTGGATTCCACAATTATCGATATCGCAAAATAGTAGTATTTCAACAGAAAACTGGCTATCTAGCCCTGGTATAATTGGCACTTTCGTGTTGATAGCCATTGTTATGGTGGTTGCAGTAATAATTCTGTTAGTAAAATTGAATGCCTATATAGACACGCTGAAACGAAAGCAACACGATAAAAATAAATTGGCTTTTGACGACGAACTAATTGCAATGGACGAAGGTGAAATCGATTCTATTCTTGAAAAAAGAAAGGCTGCACTAAACTATAAATTATCGGGTAGAGAGTTAGGTGGAGAAAATGAAGCAGTAGACGAGAATGGGCTATTATATTATATAGATAACAAACCGAACAACGCTTTTTTTGATGAAAAGAAGAAAACAACATTAGGGATTGAAACCCCTGAAGCCTTAAAAAAAATTGTAATTTATTATATAGGTGCAGCAGCTCTTTGGTTGGTTTTGGGAACACTAATTGGCCAGTATTTGGGAATGAAATTTCTATGGCCAGAAATGGACCATCAATCGTGGCTATCTTTTGGAAGGTTGCGTCCGGTGCATACTAATATGGTATTTTGGGGATGGTCCTCGCTTGCAATGATTGGGTTGGGTTACTTTGTAATTGTCCGAACATCCAACACCGTAATTCACAGTCAAAAATTGGCATGGTGGGGATGGTGGCTCATAAATGCGACCATTGTCTTGGGAAGCTTGAGCCTAATGGCAGGTATAAATAATGGAGGCGGGGAGTATCGCGAATATATTTGGCCAATAATGCTTCTCTTCGCCATCGCCTTAATAATTACATTTTTCAATTTCTATAAAACGGTATCAAATCGTAAAATTTCCGAAATTTATATATCAAACTGGTTTATCCTCGCTTCTTTAATTTGGACTATTGTTCTAACAGTTATTGCCTATTTACCATTTTACCAAGATGGTTTAGGCGAAACCGTAATCCAAGGTTATTATATGCATCAAGGGGTGGGAATGTGGTTTATGACCTTTACGCTGGGTTTGGTTTATTACTATTTGCCTTCCTCTTTAAATAAACCAATATATTCTTACTCCTTGGGTGTACTTGCATTTTGGACTCAGATGCTTTTTTACACTATGATTGGAACACACCATTTTGTATTTAGTCCGTTGCCATGGTGGCTACAAACAGTGGCAATTGTTTTTAGTGCAGGAATGGCGATTCCTGTTATTGCCGGAACAACGAACTTCTTAATGACAATGCGGGGTAGTTGGAGCCATATTACCAAAAGTTATGTATTGCCTTTCTTTCTGGTGGGGACGATATTTTACTTCGTGGGTTCAATGCAAGGAAGTGTACAAGCGTTCCGTTTTACGAATTTCGTGTGGCACTTTACCGATTTTAACGTAGCCCATAGCCATATGACGATGTATGGCATTATAGCCTTCTTTTTATGGGCTTCCATTTATGCAATTCTTCCAAAATTAACAGGAAAAGAACCTCCGCAGGTTTTGGTTGGCGCACATTTTTGGACGGCATTTCTTGGGCTTTTTGCCTATATGATTTCACTAATGGCAGGAGGAACTTATAAAGGACTTAGCTGGATAGAAGGCGAAGCATTTATTGAATCGGTCATTCTTATGAAACCCTTTTGGGTATGGCGTGCTATTGGCGGTTCGCTGATGTTTCTTTCGCATCTGGTTTTTGTGTATAATTTCTATTATATGGTAAAAGGATATCGGAAAGTGACAACCGAAGTTAAGGCGGGTCAAGTAGAAGAAATAACTCTTTAATACAATTAAAAATGCTCAATTTTCACAAAGATCATAAAAATTTAGTACTCACTGCAGGAGTTGTATTTATAGCATTGAGTATAATGGTAGCAATACTTCCCGCATACCAAATGCAGGAAACAGAACCTATTCCAGACCAAAAACCTTTAACAGCCAACGAGCAAAAAGGGCTGCAAATCTATGTTTCTGAAAACTGTATGGCCTGCCACACCCAACAGGTTCGAAATATTGAAATGGATAATGTATGGGGAAGTCGTCCGTCAATTCCATCAGATTATTATTTCAGCAAACAAAGACTGGATGTATGGCGACAATCTCCTTCGCTTTTAGGAAGTGAACGAACAGGACCAGATCTTACAAATATTGGGAAACGCCAACCAAGTGAAGATTGGCATTTGCTACATTTGTACAATCCGAGGGCAGTAATGTCTGAATCTGTAATGCCATCCTACCCTTGGTTATTTAAGGAAGTAGATAGTACCTTGGTTAGCAAAGATGATAGAACTATTGCGGTTCCAAAAGAATATTTTAACAAACCTGGAACAAAAGTGGTTGCCACCGAAGATGCGTTGAATTTAATGGAATATTTAAAATCCTTAAAACAAATAGAACTACCTGGAGGAAATGTGAATGATTTTATTCCAGCATTGAGAAAAACTCAAACAGAAGGCGAAAGTGGCGATAAAGCAAGTGCTGGTCTTGATGGTGCTAACTTATTTACGCAAACATGCGCGGCTTGTCACCAAGAAAATGGGAAGGGTATAGCTGGCGCATTTCCGCCCTTGGCAGGAAGTAAAATCGTAACTAATGAAGATCCTGAAATGCTCATTAAAATCGTTCTTCAAGGCTATGATGCACGTCCTAATTATGGAGTAATGCAAGCATTCGGAGATTTGTTAACCGACGCAGAAATTGCAGCTATCACAACACATGAGCGCAGCAGTTGGGGTAATAATGCGTCCGCCGTGAAGGAAGAGGATGTGAAGAAAATTAGAGATTTTGTAATGAACGAATTAAATCAATAAAAGATGAAAAGGATACTATCAGTTTTTGCGGTCTTGTTTTTATTGGGAAATCAGCTAAGCTGGGCTTGCGATTTATGTAAAAAAAATCAACCCGCTGGTTTCGAAAATATAACCCACGGGCAGGGCCCTTCGGGAACAATCGATTACATAATTATTTGGGGAGGGATAATAATTGTCGTTGCAACCTTAATATTAAGTCTAAAATATTTAATAAGACCCCAAGAAAACAGTCCAGACCATATAAAGAACATAGTTAAAAATGAAGGATTTTAAATTATGGAAGACAACAGAATTATAAAAGTATTTTTGGACGAAGCCCCAAAACCATTTGCGTCTTTTGCACCTCCTGTAAAAGTTGTTTTGGACACCACCAAAATCCCCGATGGCAAACACATTTTAAAAATCGTGGCTAAATCATCGAATGGTATTGAAGGTATTCGCGAAATTCCCTTTGTGGTGCGTAACGGCCCTGCAATTTCGGTAGTGGGGTTAAAGGAAAATGAAACCGTAGACACCCAAGTTCCACTAATCATCAATGCCTACGGAAGTGAAACGAATGATTTCTTCGTTATTAAAGGTTCCGAAACACCAAAAGCTATTCCCGCCTGGGTCTGGGCTTTGCTGATTGCTTTCTTCGGTTTTGGATTGTTCTATATTATTATGTATTGGAGTCCAGAATTGTATAAATCTTTCTTCTGATGAAACAATTTTTGGATAGAAAGCGAATGTAAAATAAAATTGACAAATTATGAAAAATTCAAATAAACCCGAAATGACCCCACTTATTAATGGCGAAGTATTCAAAACACTTAATATAACGGCTAAAGCTGGAATGGAAATGCCACGTCATCATAGTACAAAAGAAGTGGTAATTGTTGTTTTGAAAGGGGAAGCAATTCTAAAAATGACTGATGGAGAACATTCACTTTTGCAAGATTCTACTTTTATTATTCCTGCAATGGTGGAACACAGCCTAAAAATAATGACAGATTTTCATGCAATAGCAATTATGGAAAGTACTTCAGAAATTGAATTTGTAAATCAAGAGAGTGCTCACGAAAATGTCGTTTAAATATTTATAATTTGAAAAGTAGAATTATGGAAAACACAGCTATGTTCCCAAACACAACCCGCGAATTAGCAGAAAAAAAAGCTGCCCTCGCTCCAAAGAATATCGAAGCCTGGCGAAATTTTAGTAAAACAGTTTTTCAGGCTGGCGCGCTAGATGAAAAAACGAAGCAACTTATTGCCGTTGCAGTAGCTCACGTTACGCAGTGCCCGTATTGCATCCGTGCTCATACGCCACAAGCCATGCGCAAAAGCGCCAGCAAAGAAGAAATTATGGAAGCAATTTGGGTAGCCTCAGAAATGCGCGCAGGAGCCGCCTACGCACACGCTACAATTGCAATGGAAGAAATGGAGAAACGCAGTAAATAAAATAAAGTGGCCCAAATGGTGAAATTGAAATGTTTGTCTTAATGAGTAAAACGTTGTAATTATTTTGTCGAAGTGGCTAGAACTTGTTGACATTTAGCATGATGAAATTGAGTGCTTTAATATGTTATAAAGCGAAAATAATTATTACTTATCAAAACTTATTATTATGAAAAATGAACCTGTTAAAATAAAATCGATCAAGCACCTTACGCACGACGTATTGCAGATTGTTACAGAAAAACCTTTTGGAGACGACTTTTCTCCCGGGCAAGCCACCGAGATTTTTATTGATAAACAAGGTTGGCAAAATGAGGGCAGACCGTTCACATTTACTTGCTTGCCACAGGATAATTTTTTAGAATTCACCATAAAAACATACCCCGAACATAAGGGCGTTACCAATGAATTACTCAGTTTAAAAAAGGGCGATAGCTTAATTGTAAACGATATTTTCGGTGCTATAGAATACAAAGGCGATGGAACTTTTATCGCCGGTGGCGCAGGAATAACTCCCTTTATTTCTATTTTTCGAGATTTATCTAAAAAGAAAAAATTAGGATCCAACAAACTCATTTTTGCGAACAAAGCCACAGAAGATATTATTCTAAAGGAAGAATTTACGAAGATGCTCGGCGAAAATTTCATAAATATTCTTTCAAAAGAAAAAACTGAAGAATATGCTTTCGGACAGATTTCCGAAGATTTTATCAAAAACAATAGCGGATCTTTAAGTTCCTATTTTTATTTGTGCGGCCCGCCACCAATGATGGATGCTGTTGAAAAGCAATTAATTAATCTAAAAGTGCCTGCCGATAAAATTGTAAAAGAGGAGTTTTAATTTTTTCAGAATAACTTCAAAGAAACATAAGATGTCAAATAAAAGATTAGATTATTATGCAACTGATCCAAAAGCCATAAAAGGAATGTTGGAACTTGAAAAATACGTTTCAACTTCTAACCTTGAACGCAGTCTTTATGAACTTGTGAAACTGCGTGCTTCACAAATTAATGGCTGTGCGTATTGTATAGACATGCATTCTAAAGATGCGCGAAAAGCGGGCGAGACCGAACAGCGACTTTATGCTTTATCTGCGTGGCGAGAAACATCATTTTATACAGAAAGAGAGCGAGCTGCATTAGCTTGGACCGAATCTCTAACTTTAATTTCTGAAAATGACGTACCCGATTCGCTCTATGAAGAAGTTTAAAAACACTTTAATGAAAAGGAACATTTGGCGCTTACGATGGCTATTATTGCAATTAATGGTTGGAATCGTTTGGCGATTAGTTTTAGAGTAGAGCCGGGAAGTTATAATCCTTAGAATGATTTCTTTTAAATTTATACGAATAAAAAAAGATGAATATTTCAAATAAAATTGCAATCGTTACTGGAGCCAGCAGTGGGCTAGGAGCGGCTATTTCAAAAGTATTGGTAGCAGCTGGCGCAACCGTTTTCGGTATTGCAAGAAATATGAATTCACTTAAAGAACTTCAAACAGATATAGGAAATAAATTCATTCCCGTTAAGCTAGATATTTCAGATGAAGTAGCTGTAAAAAAATGGTTTACTGAAACTTTCTCCGAAGTAAAATCTCCCGATATTTTGGTCAATAATGCGGGAACAGGGTCCTTCGGAAAAATTGACGAAATGCCTTCAGAAGAATGGTATAAAATGATAAATACCAATTTAAACGGCATGTATAACATCACTTCAGATGTTGTTAAGCTTATGAAGAAAAATAGCGAAAGCACACATATCGTGAATATTGGTTCAATTCTCGGAATTACCACTCGCGCTGAAGGTGCCGCCTATTCGGCCACCAAATATGGTATTAGCGGTTTTAGTGAAGCACTTTTTAAAGAATTAAGAGGCGATAATATTAAAGTTACCTGTCTAAATCCCGGTTCCATCGATACTGAATTTTTTAAAAGTTCAGGAATACAATCGCATCTAAATATGCTTCAAGCCGCAGATATTGCCGCAACATTATTGCACATTTTGAAAACGCCAGATAATATGTTGATAAGCGAAATGACGGTTAGACCGCTTAACCCGAAGGCACCGGAATAATAATTTTATAAGAAATGCTTAATTATTAAACTTGAGCTAAGACGAAAATATATCGGGACGTAGTTATAATATTAGGTCTTATGTCATCAAGTCTTTTAAAACTAATGATCCTTTTTTAATCTAACTTAAATGAGCTATATTAATCGTTTTCTTGAATTTTTTCAGAAAAGGCCAAAAGAAGAGCTCGCAGAAGAAATGGGCATTAAAAATTGTTCATTTTGTTGGGGCTATCAAGAGTACGATGCAAAAACCCGCGAGATGCCGAAGGATAAACAGATTGATGTAAAAAACCATCGCGATAAACACGTGAAAGTTGGGAAGTTTATGCTGGAGCACGTTGACGGATTTAAAAATAAAAAAAGAATCATTGAACGCTGTTCAGAATGTGGCGGCAAACGAATAAAATATATAGAAAACCCGTAAATTTATGGAGAAAAAAAAACCTATTAAACGTCATATAGCTTTGCAACCGTTGAGCAGACAACACCATTTTGGACTGTTATTTAGTTGGAAGTTGCGCAAAGGTTTTAGTAAAAATATTGAAACGAAACGTTTACAGGAATATGCAAAATGGTTTTTTAAAAACGAAATAGAGCCTCATTTTAAGGATGAGGAATTATATATTTTCCCTATAATGGAAGCGAACAATGAATTAATAGAACGCGCCCTAAAAGAGCACCGCAGGATTAAACGATTGTTTCATGATACCAAAGACCCAGATAAATCTTTGCATCAATTAGAAGAGGAATTAGAAGCACATATTCGGTTTGAAGAACGTATTCTTTTTAATGAAATTCAAAAATTAGCAACAGACGAGCAACTTGCAAAAATTACTGAAATCCATATAGAAAAAGAAACGCAAGCCGTATACCACGACCTTTTCTGGGAGAATTAATTAATTCACTTTCAAAAAACCACATTGCTTTTTGAGATATTTTTCAGAAAACCTATTGATAAAAATTTATTTAAGATAGAATTATCCTTTTATGATTTAGGTCATATTTTGCCGCTGTATTTATACTGAAATTTGTCTCAATAAATATTCATTAAAACTTTTAAGACCATGACAACACTTCAAGAAAAAACGGTAGCCGATGTCGTTACTGAAAACATAAAAGCCGCACATATTTTCAAAAAACACGGAATAGATTTTTGCTGTGGGGGCGGCGTTAGTATTAAAAAAGCCTGCGAAAAAGCAAAGATTGATCCATCTATTTTGGAAGCAGAGCTGTTAAGTTTAGACACCATTCAAGATCGTGCCTATGATTTCAACAGTTGGAAAATCGATTTCTTAACAGACCATATAATTAATGTGCACCACAATTATGTGGAAGAAAACAACCCATTGCTTTTGCAATATGCTAAACGTGTAAACCAAGTTCACGGACATCATTATACCGAACTTGCAGAGATAGAATCTCTTGTAACCAAAGTTGTTCAGGAGTTGTCTGCCCATATGAAAAAGGAAGAATTGATACTTTTCCCTTTCATTAAAAAACTTGTAAAAGCAGAACGTGATGGCACTGAAGTTCCTGCAATTCATTTTGGATCTGTTGAAAATCCAATAAAAATGATGGAAGCCGAACACGAAGAAGCTGGCGAAATATTACGTAGAATTGCTAAATTAAGCAAAGATTACACACCTCCACAAGGAGCGTGTAATACATACCGTGCATTCTACGCAAAGCTTGACGAATTTGAACAAGACTTGCATCAGCACGTGCATTTAGAAAATAATATTCTTTTTCCGAAGGCATTGATTTTGGAAAAGAAATTGAAGAAAAACTAAAACCGTCAACGATTGTATCCAAGCTTGATTCTGGATATACCTAAAATTGATTTTATTGACAGTTCGGAAGTTTGGCAAAAAGGGGAGTTATAATATCGAATTTCTGGACTGTTATTTTAATTTTAAACTTTGATGGATTTAAGAAAACATATTGCCATTGCCCTCTCGTATTTTTTGGTGGTGGCGCTTATGGGCTTACTGCTGCGGTTTTTTTTCGTAATTCCTATTCCACTCAATTATAAATTTATTCTTCATGCACATTCGCACACCGCATTATTGGGTTGGATTTATTTAGGATTAACAATCTTGATTTACCAATTATTTCTAGCCGAAGCACAAAAACCGAAATTGTACAAACGTATTTTCGTTTTTACCAATTTCTGCATTTTAGGAATGTTAATTAGCTTTCCAATTCAAGGCTACGCACTGTTTTCCATTATTTTTTCTACACTTTTTCTGTTCGCTACTTATTGGTTTTTATGGTTCGCTATTAAGTATATTCCCGAGCATTTTAAAAATAGATTTTCGTGGAAATTAGTAAAAACTGCACTATGGTATTTAGTTATTTCTAGCATCGGACCGTGGGCTATTGGTGGCGTTATGGCAACTTTAGGCGCGGAATCCATTTGGTACAAATCGTCCATTTATTTCTACCTGCACTTTCAGTATAACGGTTGGTTTATAATAGCTCTTTTGGGTATATTATTTTATGTTTTAGAAGAAAAGGGAATTCAATTCAAACCCGAAAAATTGAAATCATTTTACTTGCTTCTAAATTTTGGGGTGTTTTTTACGGTCTTTCTTTCATTCCTTTGGTTTATACCGCCTGTAGCAATTTATATACTCGGATTGGCTGGAGCAGTGGTTCAACTTTTGGCTTTTTACGAATTGTATTTGTTGCTTAAAAGTCACTTTTCAGTTATAAAAAAGTCATTTAGCACGAATGCTTTTTTTCTTCTGAAAATCGCCGGAGCACTTATGATTGTAAAACTTTTTATGCAACTTTTTTCAGCTTTTCCATATTTCGCTAACTTGGCTTTTCAACTAAAAGATTTTGTAATTGGTTATCTGCACGTGGTTTTCTTGGGAATTGTAATTACATCAATGCTCGCTTTTCTTGAATATTTTAAACTGGTAAAACTTCCCAAAACCTTCATTTCGATTTTCATTTTCGCCTTTATAACTACAGAATTACTTATTTTTTATAAAGCTACGGCGCTATGGTTAGGCCTTCCTTTTTTTCAAGATTATTATTTACTGCTCACAATTCTAAGTTGTGCATTTCCAATAGCCGTGGGAATTTTATTTCTCAAAAATATTTATTTCTTAAAAGTGCCTAAATAGCCTTTTAAAGCTGATAATTGTCATTTTACAAAACTAAAAGCGTTGCGACCTTTGCTGCAGGTATAACGAGCAACTTTTAGATTAATGGTAAATTGTTTCCATTGTGGTGATCCATGTTTGGATGTTGAAATTAAGCATGAGGAAAAATCCTTCTGCTGCCATGGTTGCAAAACTGTTTTTGAAATTCTCCACAACAACGACCTAAGCTATTATTACGATATTGAAAAAACACCAGGAATTTCTCCCAAAGAAATTGCAGGTAAGTACGATTTTCTGGATAATGAAGCTATAGTTGAAAAATTGCTGGAATTCAATGACGGAAGCACACAAATTGTTTCGTTTTTAATACCGTCAATTCACTGTAGCAGTTGTATTTGGATTCTTGAAAATCTGAACAAACTCAATCCTGCCGTTAAAACTTCACAAGTAAATTTTCCCGAAAAAACGCTGCGAGTTACTTTTACGGCTGAAGAAAATTCCCTTAAAAATTTAGTGATTCTTTTAAGCAGAATAGGGTATGAGCCCTATATTTCACTGGATGATTCTGAGCGAAAGGAAAAATACATAAACCGAAGCTTAACCTACAAATTAGGCGTTGCGGGCTTTGCCTTTGGAAACATAATGTTTCTTTCATTTCCCGAATATTTTGAACATTCCGAATTTTGGCTGGATCAGTTTAAACCGTTTTTTCGATGGTTGATGTTTGCTTTTTCACTTCCTGTTGTTTTTTATTCGGGTAGTGGGTATTTCACTTCGGCATACAAAGGGCTTCGTTCAAAAATACTAAACATCGATGTTCCCATCGCTTTGGGGATCGCTGTTCTTTTTATAAGAAGCACCATAGACATTGTGTTCGATTTGGGTACGGGCTTCTTTGACAGTCTCTCAGGTTTGGTTTTCTTTTTATTGCTGGGGAAATTTTTTCAGCAGAAAACCTACAGTTACCTTTCTTTTGAACGCGATTACAAATCGTATTTTCCAATTGCAGTTACGCGACTTTTCAAAAATACCGAAGGAAAAACCGTAGAGGAGCAAGCTGAAGTTTTCACCGTTAAAAAAGGTAATCGGCTACTTATTCGCAATAACGAAATTATTCCCGTAGACGCTATTTTAATAAAAGGAAACGCGCTAATAGATTACAGTTTTGTTACGGGCGAAGCGGAGCCAATTACCAAAAAAAGTGGCGATAAACTTTTTGCCGGCGGCAAACAGCAAGCCGGTATTTTGGAAGTCGAAGTATTGAAACCCGTTGCGCAGAGCTATTTAACGCAACTTTGGAGCAACGATGTTTTCAGCAAAGACAACATAGGAATTTTCGAGTCTATTACAGATAGCATTAGCAAACGGTTTACCGTGGTGCTGCTTTCAATCGCTTTTATTTCCACCATTTTTTGGTTAATGTTCGATCCTTCAAAAGCATTTAATGTTTTTACTTCGGTTCTGATTGTTGCCTGTCCGTGCGCTATTGCATTGGCTGCGCCTTTTACTTTGGGCAATGTGCTACGAATCTTCGGAAGAGAAAAATTGTATTTAAAAGAAGCTTCCGTAATTGAACAAATGGCGAAGCTAGACACCATTGTTTTTGACAAAACTGGAACGCTAACAACCAATCAAAAAAACATTATAACTTATGAAGGTTTAGCGCTTTCTGCAGAAGAAAAACAACTGTTAACTAGCACGCTTCGTGCTTCCAGCCATCCGTTGAGTCGCTCTCTTTACAGTATTTTAGACAAGAATAACATTCAAACTTTAGATGAATTTGAAGAAGAAATAGGAAAGGGAATTTCTGCAACTTCAAATGATAATTCTATAAAAGTTGGATCGTACGAGTTTGTAGGATTTTACAATGAAAATACTTCCGAATTAAAAAATAAAACCACTGTTCACATCAGTGCTAATCAGGTTTACAAGGGTTGTTATGTTTTTAATAGTGAATACAGAAATAACATTTCTGAACTTTTTTCACAACTTGGAAATGACAAAGAAGTAATTGTGCTTTCGGGCGACAATGAAGGCGAGCGAGAGCGGCTGGAAACAATGCTTCCCAAAGGCACAAAGCTCTATTTTAACCAAAAGCCAGATAACAAGCTTAATTTCATAAAAACACTTCAGCAAAGCGGAAAACAGGTTTTAATGATTGGCGATGGGCTTAATGACGCTGGCGCTTTAAAACAAAGCAATGTGGGTTTTGTGATTTCAGAAAATACGAATGTTTTTTCACCCGCTTGCGACGGTATTTTGGATGCTTCGCAATTCAACAAAATTGGCGATTACTTAAATCTTGCCAAAAGTGGCGTGCAGATTATTAAGTGGGCATTTTTATTTTCTCTTGTCTATAATTTAATTGGATTATCGTTTGCAATTACTGGGCATTTACGTCCTGTAGTGGCGGCAATTTTGATGCCTTTGAGTTCCATCAGTATCGTGATTTTTACAACTATTGCCACACAGTTTATTGGCAAGAGATTAAGAACCAATATAAATAAGCAAAATTGACGAATGTCATATTTTAAGGACGTTTGCAGCAATATTTTTGAATATAATTTTTAAGTATGAACATAATTTATATGTTATTGGCAATCAGCGTTTGTGTGGCGCTCATCTTTTTTGCGCTCTTTATTTTTTCAGTAAGAAGTGGCCAATACGATGATACTTATACCCCTTCTGTGCGTATGCTTTTTGAAGATGAATTAGTAAAAGATGATATATCGCACAAGACTAAAAATTTAAAAGAAACTAAAACCAATCCAGAAACCGAACCTGCAACTCCACTTCGTACAGAAGCCACCGAGGTGCAGGAATAATTTTTTTAAAACTATGCAAACAGAACAGTTTTACTACGACAATCAGATTGTCAAAAAATTCGTCAATGCCACCATTTTTTGGGGACTCATTGGTATGAGCGTCGGCCTTTTGCTGGCCTTTATGTTTTTGTTTCCGAATATGACGGAAGGTATTTCTTGGCTCAGCTTTGGGCGTTTAAGACCATTACACACCAATGCAGTTATTTTTGCATTTGTAGGTAATGCCATCTTTGCCGGAGTTTATTATTCTTCGCAACGATTGCTAAAAGCACGTATGTGGAGTGATTTTATGAGTAATCTAAATTTTTGGGGCTGGCAGGCAATAATTGTTGGAGCTGCAATTACACTTCCGTTAGGTTATTCTACTTCAAAAGAATACGCCGAGTTAGAATGGCCTTTTGATATTGCAATTGCAATAATTTGGGTAGCATTTGGTGTTAACTTAATAATGACGATGGTAAAAAGACGCCAGCGTCATTTATACGTAGCATTGTGGTTCTATTTAGGAACTTGGGTTACAGTTGCTGTATTGCATATTGTAAACAGTATGGCAATTCCAGTAACTGCTTTAAAAAGTTATTCAATGTATGCTGGCGTACAGGATGCGCTGGTGCAGTGGTGGTACGGGCATAATGCGGTAGCGTTTTTCTTAACTACACCTTTTCTAGGGTTGATGTATTATTTTGTACCGAAAGCTGCCAACAGACCGGTATATTCCTACCGACTATCTATTGTTCACTTTTGGTCTTTAATCTTTATTTATATCTGGGCAGGACCTCACCACTTGCTATATTCTGCACTTCCAGAATGGGCGCAGAACTTAGGGGTTGCTTTTTCAATAATGCTTTTAGCACCATCATGGGGTGGTATGATAAACGGACTTTTAACCCTTCGTGGAGCTTGGGATAAAGTTAGGGTTGATCCAGTTTTAAAATTTATGGTTGTCGCAATTACCGGTTACGGGATGGCAACTTTTGAAGGCCCAATGCTTTCACTTAAAAACGTAAATGCAATTGCTCACTTTAGCGATTGGATTATTGCCCACGTACACGTAGGCGCCCTTGCTTGGAACGGTTTCTTGACTTTCGGTATGATTTATTGGATGGTGCCGCGACTTTTCAAAACAAAATTATATTCCATTAAACTCGCCAATGCGCATTTCTGGATAGGTACTTTAGGTATCATTATGTATGCTCTGCCAATGTACGTTGCAGGATTTATGCAAGCTTCTATGTGGAACCAGTTTAACCCAGATGGAACGCTAACGTATGGTAACTTCCTTGAAACAGTTACCCAAATTATGCCAATGTATTGGATGCGCGCCATTGGTGGAACGCTTTACATTACAGGAGCATTTATCTTGCTTTATAATATTGTAATGACGGCGAGAAGAGGTAGTAAAGTTACAGATGAATTGGCCGAAGCAGCGCCACTTGCACCAGTTACCAGAAAACAAACAACAGGCGAAGGCTACCACACATGGTTAGAGCGTCGCCCTATTAAATTGACAATTTATGCTACTATAGCCATTTTAATTGGTGGTATGGTACAGATTATTCCATCGTTGATGGTTGATGATTATGTGCCTATAATTTCAAGTGTGAAACCATATACGCCACTAGAATTGGAAGGACGTGATATTTACATACGTGAAGGCTGCGTGGGTTGCCACTCACAAATGGTAAGACCGTTTAGAAGCGAGGTAGAGCGCTATGGTGAATATTCAAAATCTGGTGAATATGTGTACGACCACCCATTTTTATGGGGAAGTAAACGTACTGGTCCAGACCTGCATCGTATTGGTGGAAAGTATTCAGATAACTGGCACTTAAACCATATGTACGATCCACAGAGCACATCGTCAGGTTCTATAATGCCGTCTTATAGCTGGTTGATAAATTCAGAATTAGACAAATCTGACACCGAAGCTAAAATGAATGCTATGGTTACACTTGGGGTTCCTTATACCGAAGAAGAAATAGCAAATGCGCAGCAATGGATGGATGAGCAAGGAACAAAAATTGAGAAAAACCTTTATAGCGATCCAGATTTTGTAACCACTTACGAAGCTAGCAAGAAATACGCTAAAGAAAACGGTGAAGAATTTATAGAAATGAAGGATCGTGAAATAGTTGCTGTTATTGCCTATTTACAACGATTAGGAACTGATATAAAAGTAAAAACCGCTGAAGATACTTCAGCCAAAAACGAATAGTTATGTTAAAGTTTATAAAAGGAAACCTAGAGAACATAGACAATGTTCAAATATATCCAATGATATCACTTTTAATATTTTTCTTCTTTTTTGTCGGGCTTTTTTATTGGGTAGTCACTGCAAAAAAGGATCATATAAGTGAAGTGAGCAATATTCCATTGGAAGACGATACTATCAACCAAAACGAAGAAACGTTATGAAATGCTTATTCACATATTTAAAATTTAAGAAGATGGCTTATTTGAGCATTTCATCTTTCACTAACCAAACTAATATTATCTACAAATGAAAACCACAGCATCATTTTTAAGGGTTATTGGCTTTATGGTCCTTGCCTTTTTTCTACTGGAAATTTCAATTGATTCGGCAGATGGTTGGGCAATACTAAAATATCCAATTATTTGGGCAGTTTTAGGAATGGTTTTATTTTTCGCCATTGCTTTAGAAATAGTTGTCGCGGCATTGCAAAGAGTTCTTTTTACAGGGCTAAACGATGAAGCTAAACAACGTTTTAATACAGCAGCCCAACTGCGCGAACAAAACCGTTTTGGCTGGTATAAAAGAAAGTATAATGATATGCTTGGTGCCAAGCCTATGGCTCAAGAACAGGAAATTGTACTAGATCATAATTACGATGGCATCCGCGAACTCGATAATGATCTTCCGCCTTGGTGGACGTACTTATTCTACTTTACCATTGTATTTGCGGTCGTTTATTTTGTTTACTATGAAGTTTTTGACGGTCCTAGCCAGATTGACGAATATGAAACAGAAGTTGTGGTAGCGGAAATTGCAATCGCTGAATTCAAAAAAAATAATAAGGATTTAATAGACGCTGAATCTGTTGAATTGCTAACAGATGCTGCTGATCTAGCTGCTGGTAAAACTATATATACCGAGAATTGCATAGCTTGTCATAAAGATTCTGGAGGTGGAGGAATTGGTCCAAACCTAACAGACGACAATTGGATTTTGGGTGGCGGTATTAAAAATATTTTCCATACAATAAGTGAAGGTGGCCGTGCCGGAAAAGGGATGATTGCTTGGAAATCTGACTTGAAACCAAGTGAAATGGCACAAGTGGCCAGTTATGTTATATCCTTACACGGAACCAACCCTGCAGACGGTAAAGAACCCGAAGGAGATTTATGGAGTGAAGAAACCGCAGCTGCTGAATAAAACAATTCAATATGCTATAGTTGTATTCTAGAAATCCATAACATTTCAAATCTAACATCAAAATAACTTAAAAATTGGACACTCCAGAAAACGAACGTTTCAGAGATAGTATTGGTACTATAAACGATGAAGGCAAAAGAGCTTGGGTTTACCCCAAGAAACCTTCAGGTAAATTGTATCAGTACAGAAAATACGTAAGCTATTTTTTGCTAGCCTGTTTATTTGCTGCTCCGTTTATTAAAATTAATGGTAATCAATTTTTGCTCTTCAATGTATTGGAGCGCCGTTTCAATATTTTTGGATTTCCATTTTGGCCGCAGGACTTCTATTTGTTCGTGATTATGATGGTTATCGGGGTCGTTTTTATTTTACTATTTACGGCTGCATTTGGAAGAATTTTCTGTGGATGGATTTGTCCGCAGACCATTTTTATGGAAATGGTTTTCAGAAGAATTGAATATTGGATTGATGGCGATAGAGGTGCGCAAATGCGTTTGGCAAAGCAAGACTGGAATGCCGATAAGATTAAAAAACGGGTTCTAAAATGGTTCATTTTCTTTATCATTTCGTTTTTAATTGCCAATGTGTTTTTAGCTTATTTTATAGGAAGCGACCGCTTAATACAATACGTTTTTGAAGGCCCTTCAGATCATATAAGTACATTGATTTCATTACTGATTTTTACAAGTGTTTTCTATTTTATCTTTGCATGGTTCCGCGAGCAGGTTTGTATTATAGCTTGCCCTTATGGCAGATTACAAGGCGTATTACTCGATAATAAATCTATCGTTGTTGCCTACGATCATAAAAGAGGCGAGAAGGAAGAGGGACGCGCAAAATTTAAGAAAAACGAAGATCGCGAAGCTTCCGGAAAAGGAGATTGTATTGATTGTTTTCAATGTGTAAATGTTTGCCCAACAGGAATTGATATTCGCAACGGAACACAGTTAGAATGTGTAAACTGTACTGCCTGTATCGACGAATGCGATAGTATTATGGAAGCCGTGAACTTGCCGAAGGGATTAATTCGCTATGCAAGTGAAGAAAATATAGAGAAAAAAGCGCCCTTCAAATTTACGCCACGACTGAAAGGTTATACCGCTGTTTTAGTAGTTTTAATTGGTGTTCTTTCTGGATTATTGTTTTTGAGAAGTGATGTGGAAGCAAATATACTTAGGCTTCCAGGCCAACTTTATGAGCACAAAGCAGACAATATGATAAGTAATGTTTTCACTTATAAATTGCTGAACAAAACTACAAAAGATATTGAAAAAATTCACTTTAAGTTGAAATCTCCGAAAGGGACAATACATACTGTAAAACAAGGAGAAATTTTAGTTCCAGCACAAGATTTAGCAGAAGGAACGCTCTTTATTGAAATCAATAATGCGGTCCTTAGTGGCGATAAAAATAGAGCGGTTATTCAAGTATTTAGTGGCGATTTATTAATTGAAACAACCAGCGTTACATTTTTGGGACCGCGGAGTTATAATTAAACTCGTGTCAATATAAACTTGAATTGCAAGCAGAAATAAAGTATAAAATATAACACTAAAGAATATCACGATGAAAATGAATTGGGGAACAGGATTAGCGATTGTATTGGTGCTTTTTATTGGTTTTATTATGTTTTTCGTTATAAAAATCAGTGCCGAAAAAAAGTACGATTACGATTTGGTAACCGAAGAATACTATAAAAAAGAAATGGTCTATCAAAAGGAAATAGACGACGAACAGAATTCGAATAACCTAAGCGGATCTATTTCTGGTGAAAGAACTGAAGCTGGATGGATGCTAACTTTTCCTGAAAATCTAGACTACTCAAAAATTACGGGTACGGTTCGCCTTTATAGACCTTCAGATAAAAAGCTCGATTTTCAACTGCCGCTGCAACTGTCTGCTAAAAACATACTCATACCAGACAATCGCTTGGTATCTGGTCGTTGGAATACAATTGTGCAATGGCGCTATGAAGGAGAAGATTATTTGTATAAAAATGAAATAGTTTATACCAAATAACTTCCCAAGGGAAATTGAAAATTGCGTATTGAAAATTAAATAAATGTTATACACCGCACTCATATTCGGATTATTGGGTAGCTTCCACTGCGTAGGGATGTGCGGACCCATTGCCTTTCTGCTTCCAGTAGATCGAAATAATAATGTTAAGAAAATAGGGCAGATTTTTCTGTATCATTTCGGAAGAATATTGGCTTATAGCATTATTGGATTGATTTTCGGATTAGTTGGAAAAAGCCTTAATTTATTCGGCTTTCAGCAACAGCTTTCAATTGCAATTGGCGTTTTAATGCTTTTGGTAATCTTTATTCCGCAACGAACTTTCAATAGATATAATTTTTCCAAACCTATTTATAAAATAGTTTCAAAAGTGAAGTCGGCACTGGGAAAGGAACTTAAAAAGAAAACGCCCGATACATTCCTGACCATTGGTTTTCTAAACGGTTTTTTGCCGTGCGGTCTTGTATATATGGCTGTTTTTGGGGCGATAGCTTCGGGCAATGCTTTGCAAGGAAGTTTATATATGGCAGTATTCGGGATGGGAACTATCCCGTTAATGACTTCAGCAATTTACCTGGGTAACTTTTTGAATGGGCAAGTGCGTCAGCGTATTCGTCGTGCAATTCCGGTGCTTATAGTAGTTATTGCGTGTCTTTTTATAGTTCGCGGCCTAGGCTTGGGAATTCCATATATTTCGCCTAAACCAATGACCGAATCTGTGGATGCAAATTATAATTGCCAACCCACCGTATCAGAAAATGAATTAATTAATAACCAAAAAATATAATGACTATGATAAATTTAATTTTACCACTGGCCAATTGGGGTATGGGCACCGCCATTATTATTTTCTTTGCTATATTATGTATTGCGCTTACCGCAATTGTAATTAGCTTTGTTATGGGAGGCAAAAAGAAGAATGACGATGACATTTCCTCTTCTGAAAATGAAAAATTCTAAAATATCCAACTGTTTTGTGCAGTCTAGCATTTTTTTAAGTAGTTTCGATTAACTATTAACCAATTCCACAAAAGCAATTTAACCTGAAACCGATGATGTTTTTACATTCTACATTTTGGTCAGATTTTACGAGCGGCTTAGTTGCAGGCGTAATTTTAATTGTGGTATTGGCTATTGTGGTAGGTATGATTCTTCACTATACGAATCGTCGGAAAAGGAAAAAATTGATTTATAAGTGGAAAAGGAAAAAGATTAAATCATAGAAGCTAGATTAGTGGTGAGTGTTTTTCACTTTCTCTGCTCTCTACTCTATTTCATAAAATAAATTACTTCGCCAAATCAACAATGGCTTGCACAGTCTCTTTGTTATCTACACCTAAACCTTCCTGTTGATGCGCCATTTCGCCATTTTGGTCAAAAACACTTATAATGTTTGAATGCGAAAAATCCATTGGTGAAATTTGTTTGTAATTAACAGCAAGAACGGCGGCAAATTCGCGGGTATCGCTTTCGGTTCCTCGTAAAAAGAGCCATTTATCAGCCTCCATTTCGTTTTCCTTAGCAAATGCTTTTAGTCTTTCAGGCGTATCGGTTTCTGGATCAATGCTCACAAAAACATATTGCACATCGTCCTTTTTGTCATCCGGCACCTGTTTTTCAATGTTACGCATATCGGCTACTAAACGCGGGCAGGCAGCTTTACAAGTTGTGTAAATCATAACCATAACCACCACTTTCCCTTGCAGACTCTTTAATTCAATCTGTTCGCCGTTTTGATTGGTCCAATTGGAGGGAAGATTGTAGATAGACATTTCGGGAATGCTTTCACCTTCACCTTTTTTTACTTTTGCGGTTTCAGTAATATCCGTTTTTTTTTCTGTTGAATTATTACAGGAAATTAATGCTCCTAAAGCGAGCATTATTACTATATATTTATAATTTTTCATCTTTACTTTTTTTAATTTTCAACATCTTTCGCACATCGAAATCCTAGATTTTGGGAAGAATAACGCGCTTTCATACTTCCTCTAAAGGCATACCGCATAAAAGCAGCATAGTTCATTAAATCTGATGCGCCAATTGCCGCGCTTCCGCAGAAAAGGTTTGAATCTTTATCAACGTCTTTTCGAGATTCTCCCGAAATTAACACCGAATTAAAATCTAACGTCCATTCCCAAACCAAACCGTGAAGGTCATAAATGCCCCAATAATTCATAAAGGTTTCACCAATAGGATTATTGTACGTTCTTGGTGTTTCATACCAACCTAAAATATACTGATTGTATTTTTCTATTTTTCTTGCATCGGGAACATCTTCATTTGCCATTGCTGCAAACTCCCATTCGTCCATGGTAGGTAGCCGTTTGCCTTGACACTCGCAGTATTTTTTGGCAGCAAACCAAGAAACATTTGTTGCTGGAGCATTTGGCAGGCCTATAAAAGTACCATCATCCTTCCATTTGGTTAAATAGCTTTTATCAGCAAATAAGGCCTTAATATTGCTTTTTTTCCATTCTGGGTTTTCCTGTACAAATTTTAAGTAATCTGTATTTGTAACTGGAAACACATCCATTTGGAAAGGCTCAATTTTTATTAGTTTTCCTTCGGCGCCGTAAAGCGGTAAATAAACACCGCCTTTTACCATTGCCATTTCACTATTTTGAGCATTAATTTCAAAAAATAATGAAAGGAATACGATAAGGGCGGTGCTATAAATCTTCAATTTGATCAATTTATTTGTTTCTAACGGCTTTCACCATTTCAGCAGTAACTTCTTTTTTGGAGTTTCCCCAGCTGTTATAAACGTACGTCAATACACTTGAAACATCCTCATCACTTAATGCCTGAGCGGTCATAACACTATTGTATTTTTTACCGTTTACTGTAATTTCTCCAGTTTTACCGTGTAATATAATATCGATTGCGCGATTAATATCGGCATTTAAGTAATCTGATTTTGCCAAAGGAGGGAAAGCACCTTCAATTCCTTGCCCGTTTGCTTGGTGACAAGCAACACAAGTTGCCATATATTTGTCTTTACCAAAAGCCATTTGATCTTCAAAACTTAAAGCTTTTGCTTCTTCTTTTATAACCTTTGCGCCACCCGTTGGCATAGATTGTATTACGCCACCTTCAGGCAGGTAGATTCCGTCGCGTATTTCGCCAGAATAAATAGTTTTATTTTCTTCACCTTCTACTTTCAACATTGCCAAAGCACCTTTGTTAAAAGCTCTAAAGATGGAGTGGTCAACAATTATAAATGTTCCGGGAACATCCACACGGAATTCTACGATTGCTGCTCCACCAGCAGGTATCAACGTAGTCTGTACGTTAGTGTTTATTAGATCGCCTCCTTCAACATGAACTTTGTCAAAAATTTCTCCAATAACATGGAAGGATGAAACAAGACCTGGACCACCATTACCTACAAAGAGACGTATTTTCTCGCCCACTTTTGCAGTTAATGCATTATCTCCTGTCATAGCACCAACATGGCCGTTAAATACCACATAATCTGGGGTTTCATTAATTGCTTTCTGCATATCGAATGCTTGCATGCCGCGTTCGCCATATTTACCTTCTGTATAGAAATCGCCTTGCATTACGTAATATTCTTTATCAACGGGCTCCAAACCACCTTCTGGCTCAACTAAAATTAGACCGTACATTCCGTTTGCAATATGCATTCCCACTGGTGCGGTAGCACAATGGTAAACATACAATCCAGGATTAAGTACTTTAAAAGAAAAAACTTTTTCGTGTCCTGGAGCAACAAAAGAAGATTCTGCTCCACCTCCTGGACCATTCACAGCGTGAAGGTCAATGTTGTGAGGCAACTTGTTATCTGGGTGATTTTTAAGGTGAAATTCTACCTCGTCGCCCACGCGGGTACGTATAAAACTTCCAGGAACGGTACCGCCAAATGTCCAATAAACATATTTTACGCCACTTGTCATTTCACCTTCACGTTCTTGAATTTCAAGATCTACAATCAATTTTTTCGCCATACGTTTTCCAACAGGGGTTGGAACAAATGGTGGTGAAGTAAGTTCTGCAATCATTTCTTGATTTACAGGAATATCTACGGTGTCTTTATATTTTTTATCAGACTGATCATTTACGCAGCTAGTTAGTAAGACCATAGCTCCTATGCCGACGAGCACTTTGGTAACGACTAATTTTTTAAAGTTTGTTTTCATGGGTTGGATTTTATTGGTTAGTTATTTAGATGTTTTAAGCTTTAATTTATTTCTGTATTTTGATTCTGCCAAGTAAATAATACGGGATCAATCGTCACCATTATCCACGCCCAGTTATTGGAATTTCCATCGAAATTATTCTTGATAGTTTCAATTCCTTTTGAAGCAAAAAATTGTGAATATCCGGCCTGAATCCCAGTAAACTCACTCATTTTCAGTGAAGTTACTAAATCTACTTCGAACCCCAGCTTATTTGAAGTTTCGTTTATCATTTCCGCGGCGGCAAAAAATTGATGGAAGGTAGCTTGAAGACTAGATTTTTTGTTGAAAGCATACTTAATATTCGCATACCCATCAATTAATCCCACATTGCTGAGGTGATTACCAACGTAGAAATAATCCATATACCCATTGAACTTGTGGTTGGTTCCATAGAGTGGGTTAAAAGCATTATTTTCCCCGTTCGCAGAAGCACCGTTATCATTCCCACTTTGTAATTCGCCACCTAAACCAATATTTAGTTTTTCGGTTACATCGTATTTTGCTTCAAGCGATAGGAGGTAAGCATTAAGGTCATTATTACCAACGTCTGTCCCAAATTGATAATACATATTTGAAGCAAAATTGAACTTAGCTACATTCGCTTTTAAATGAATTCCGGCGGTTTGGCTGTAACGTGTTTCATTATTTGACTCTTCAATTTCATCAATATATTGCAGTCCATTATTCAAAAACAGAAAACTTGCATTCAGCTTTTTCCAGTCTTTATGAAGCCATATATATTGAAGGCTTTTGTATGTGTTTGTGGTTAAAACGTTTCCCGTCAAGGCTTCTTTATTTTGATTATAAGCAGCGCCAAGGTGCAATTTAATAGCATTTGACTCGTACTTTAAAACTGCAGCATCATGACTTCGACCCTGCTGTGCCCAATCTACATTCCCGAGGAAACGCGAATCGTCGTAAACTATTTCTTGTCTTCCTATTTTCAAAAATAAATCTGGCGTTAAAGGAATTTCACCCCAAGCTTGGTGAAGCGAAAATCCGTTTTCGTCTGCAACGTTCAATTGTGGTACATCGCCCCAAACACGTACATCTTGCGGACTTAAATAGAAATGAAGTTTTTCAGTTTTAAACCCAAAATTAAGGCGTGTGCGTTGCGACACAAATGCAGCAGGATCTGCATCATCTGGGAAAAGTGTTTTGTAACCGTGCCTAAATTCAAACCTTGGTCTGAGCTCTGCATCCACTGTAAATTGTGAAAAGGAAGAAGTGACTGTGAAAAATATAATTAATGAAAAAGTAGTTTTTAGAAAGTTCATCTTTAAATTGATTTCAGATACAAAAATCTTATTTATGAGTGAAAGTAAATATGACCTTTATCAACTTTAGAAAAGTTTTTTAAAAACTTGTAGACCGATTAACGCGCAATTTAAACCGTCATAGAAAACAGTTGGGTTTCTGGTTGGTTGCGTTGTAAAAGTAAATCGAAAGCCATACAAATATTGCGCACATACGGACGCCCTTTTTCTGTAATTTGAAGTTTTTCGGAAGTGATTTCTATCAAACCATCATCTTCCATTTCCCTAATTTTTTCGAGAACATCGGGCAATTCTTTAAATTGAAGCGATTCTTCTTCCCAAGAAGTTTCCAATTTGCACATCATATTCAAAATGTGTTTTCGTATCAGTAAATCTTCTTCGTTTAAAATATGGCCGCGATAAACTGGGATGATATTTTGGCTTACCAATTCTTGGTATTCCTCTACATTTTTTACATTTTGCCCAAAACTATACCAGCTGTCGCCAATGGCAGAAACCCCAAGCCCGAGCATTAATTGTGTTTTGCTATCGGTATAACCCATAAAGTTGCGGTGCAGAGTTTTACCCTCCATCGCTTTGAAAAGGCTATCGGTTTTTAGAGCAAAGTGATCCATGCCAATCTCAATATATCCGGCTTCCTCCAGCATTTTCTTGCCCGTTTCATACATCTCACGTTTTTCGGTTGCGCTGGGTAAATCTTCATCTTTAAACCCGCGTTGCCCGTTTCCTTTTATCCACGGCACATGAGCGTAGCTGTAGAAAGCAATGCGATCTGGCATTAGCTCTTTGGTTTTTTCAATAGTATAAATAATGTGTTCTTTTTTCTGAAAAGGAAGACCAAAAATAATGTCGTGTCCCACAGAAGTGTAGCCAATTTCACGGGCTTTTTCAGTAACGCGTTTCACATTTACAAACGGTTGAAGCCTGTGAATTGCAACTTGAACGGTTGGATTATAATCCTGAACACCGTAGCTTACCCTTGTAAATCCGCAGTCAAAAAGTGTTTGAAGATGCGCTTCGGAAGTATTATTGGGATGACCTTCAAAACTGAAGGAAGGATTTTCGGCAATAGTTGCATCTCTAAAAATTCCCTTGAGAAGCAATTTTAAATTTTCGGCTGAAAAAAATGTTGGTGTTCCGCCGCCAAGGTGCAATTCTTTTATAATTGGTCGTTGAGGAAATAATTCTAAATAAAGTCGCCATTCGTTTAAAACAGATTCTAAATAGGGCGTTTCAACATTGTGGTTTTTGGTAATGCGTTTGTTGCAACCACAAAATGTACAAAGGCTTTCGCAGAAAGGGAGGTGGATGTAAAGACTGATGCCTTCTTCGGAATTACTTTCAGAAAAGCTTTTAATGATTCCTTTTTTCCACTCTTTAAGGGAGAAGTCATCATTTTTCCAATAGGGAACTGTGGGATAACTAGTGTATCGTGGACCAGCTACGTTATATTTTGAAACTAAAGTACTTTGCATGCCTTTTTAATTGAGCATACAAAAGTACTTTTTGAGCCTCTAGTGTAAAATGATAAATGTCAGCTAGAACTTTATTCGTCCTTTTTGGTATTGGCTTTTTTCCCTTTTGAATCTGGAATGTGTTGCCCTTTCTTCTTTTCAGCTTTCTCTTTTTCTACTTCTCCGTATTGGTTGTGATCTCTTTTTTTATCAAAACCATCTTGTGTATTTCCCATAATCTTTGTTTTAAATGATTATTAATTTTTTATGTTTTAGTTTATTCACTTCATTGTTTCAGAAAATTGATAAATCTGATATTCCCATTACGCTATCCAATTTTCTATTTAAAAAAAGCCCGCTATAAAACGGGCTTTTCAATTGCACTTAAATACATTACTTAGCTTTGCTGTTAAGGCGTTTTTCTGCCAAATCGTTTAACTTCTTGTCGGCATTATATTCCTCATCCAACGTTTTTTGAAGTTTTTTAGCGATGGAATCATGACCCAATTCCTTTGCATAACGAACCGCGGTACCGTAACCTGAAATTTCATAATGCTCTACGCGTTGCGCCTCAGCGATCATTCCAGCGTTTTTAACGTCTTCGTCTTTAACTTCATCAAGAAAATCTTCTGCTTCCTTAATTAGGCCTTTCATTGCTTTACAAGTTTCGCCTTTTGGATCGATGTCTAATTCATCGCAGATTTCTTCTATGCGCTTCTTGTGTTCATTGGTTTCTTCTAAGTGATCTTCAAAGGCCTTTTTTAATTTGGCGTCTTTCGCATTTTTAACCATTTTAGGTAATGCCTTTGTTAATTGATCTTCAGCGCTGTAAAGATCCTTTAATTGGTGTTCGAATAATTCTTCTAAGTTTTTCATATTGTAGTTTTTTTATTAGTGAAATAAAATTAGTAAGAAGAATAATAGCTAGTATTTACCTTTAAAATACTTTAACAAATTTCAGTTTTAGGCGACAAAATTTTTGAAACCAGAAAAAATTTCATTTTAATTGTTACAGTTAAATTATCACTAAATGATTCTAAAGAATTTGTTATAAGATATTTACCTGTACTAAAACCTCATTAGCTTTATAGAACAAAAAAAAATAATTCTAAATCTTATTGTTATGGAAAATTCAAATGAAAGAAATCCCCAAGTTGAACAAGGTCGTCAAGGGAATAATCAGCAAAGTCAAAACACTCCCAACAATCAAAGAGATCAGCAATTACAGCAGAATCAAAACCCGGGAGTTGGTAACAGAAACAATCCAAATGAAAATCAGAAAAATCAAGATCCAACCCGCAGGGGAGAAAATTGGCAAGAGGAAGAATAGCATTGAATGCTATGCCTTATTTTAATTCAATCTAAAGCCTTCATTTTTTAAATGGAGGCTTTTTAATATTGAGAAAAACTACCCCCAAAAAAAAAGAAGACACCATTTAAGATGTCTTCTTTAATAATGTCGGGATGACAAGATTTACAGAATCTTAATAAACCCTTAGTGCAAATGTAAAATGAACGCCTGTCGCGTTCTCATTTTTTATTCCGTCCACTTTCAAAAACACGCTTTTGACGTTTCCGAAAATAAAAAATGACCTAGTTAAGCTAGATCATTTTTCGTTAAGTCGGGATGACAAGATTTGAACTTGCGACCCCACGCCCCCCAGACGTGTACGCTACCAGGCTGCGCTACATCCCGAGTTTTAAAATTCAATTTCGAAAGCCTTCGAGATTAAAATTTAGAACGGCAAAAATAGTCAAATATTAATGCTTTGCAAGTACCCTTTAAGGTAATGGTGGAATATTTTGGAATGGTTCAATTTCAAATATATTTTCCATTTTCAACACGTGTTGCTAGTATGCTGTGATTTTGAATTTTATGAAAAACCGTGTGGGCGCTGGCTTATTTCAAAATAATCGACCAAATAATTAATATTAATACATCGATAGTAAATCTTCATAACTTTTAGAATGGCATTCTTTTGAAAGTTGTTATTTTTACCCTTCGAAAAAACTACTGAAAAACATATTATGAGCGAAACTATTGAAAGAATAAAATGCCTTATTATTGGTTCAGGACCAGCGGGATATACTGCTGCCATTTATGCTGCACGAGCAGATTTAAAACCTGTTATGTACACAGGAATGGAGCCTGGAGGGCAATTAACCACTACTACTGAAGTTGACAATTTTCCAGGCTACCCTGAAGGAATTGATGGCCCAACAATGATGGTGCAACTTCAACAACAAGCAGAACGTTTTGGAACCGAAGTGAGATTTGGAATGGTAACTAACGTTGAATTCAGTGATGTTGTAGGTGGAATTCATAAAGTGACTGTAGATAACAGCACCCAAATAGAAGCTGAAACAGTTATTATTTCAACAGGTGCCACTGCAAAATATTTGGGACTTCCTAGCGAACAAAAATTACGTGGAGGTGGAGTATCTGCCTGTGCAGTTTGTGATGGTTTTTTCTATAAAAATCAGGATGTAGCAATCGTTGGAGCAGGTGATACCGCTGCAGAAGAGGCTACCTATCTTTCAAACATTTGCCGCAAAGTTACTATGCTGGTGCGTAAAGATTTTATGAAAGCTTCAAAAGCGATGCAACACCGTGTAAATAACACCAAAAACTTAGAAGTACTTTACAACACCGAAGTTGATGAGGTTTTGGGAGATACGGTGGTTGAAGGCCTAAGAATGGTTAACAACGAAACCGGCGAAAAGAAAGAAATTGAAATAACTGGTTTATTTATAGCCATTGGTCATAAACCGAATACTGAAATATTTAAAGGTCAGTTAGACATGGATGATACAGGTTACCTTATTACAAAAGGTAAATCTACCAAAACTAATATGCCTGGAGTTTTTGCTAGTGGAGATGTTCAAGATAAAGAGTATCGTCAAGCTGTAACTGCAGCAGGAACAGGATGTATGGCAGCTTTAGATGCTGAGCGTTATCTTGCGACTATAGAAACTGAAGTTACTGCCTAAAACGTTCTAAATACAGATAAAAAAAAGCCGCTATTGAAGCGGCTTTTTTAATGGCTATAATTTAAATTAGATTTTCGTAAACGTCAACAATTCAATATCGCCGTCGCCTCCGCTAATGTCTGAAAGTTCAATTTTCGCATTGCTTACAGATACAATTTCCCAGTCGTCGTTAATTTCGTTAAACGGGGTAGTTTCACTAAACTGCAAAACTAACTCTTCCATATCGCTAGAAGCATTATCATAAGCCCACGTTCCATTTTCAGTAAAAAGATCGTTTGTGGCAGTTACGGTTCCGTCTTCATTAAAATTAAACACGAAGCTTTCAAAATCTGCAGTGTGATCTGAATTTCCATCTATTAACTTACTTATCATCCATTCACCTTGTGGCAATGTGGTGTTAATTTGTTGAAACTCGCTGCTATTTGCATTCCCTGAATCATCTTCAGAACTGCAAGATGCAAATACAACTATGGCTAATAATATGATTATTTTTTTCATAATTTTTTTGTTTGCAATAAAGTTGAAATATTAACGATGAAAACCTCTTAAAATTATTATAAATAATAAAAGGCCTAACAGTATTTTATGAAACTGTTAAGCCTTTTTGGCTATTCGGGAGCTATTTAAAAATAAAAAGAATGTCGATAGCTTTACATTTTGTTCACGCTTCCCGAATGACTTTTATCTGAATTTACTGAAACTGGATTGCCATAATAGTTTATTTCACCAGCACTGCTTGCGCTCGTTTCTAATTTTTCCTTCACAGTAACCGTTACTTCCGCACCGCTGGAAGCTTCTGCTTTACAATTGATAACCAAAAGTCTCTTTGCGTTTATTTCACTGCCGCTAGAGGCATCTGCATTTAAAGAAGTAGCTTTTCCCGATACTTCCAAATCTGAACCACTACTGCTTTTTGCAACTAAATCTTGTGCAAAAACTTCTACTTTTAATTCTGCGCCGCTACTGCTTTTAAGATTTAAATTCTGACTTTTTATTACGGAATTCCCCGTTACTTCTGCGCCACTGCTGGCTTCAATACTATTAAGTTCTTTAAAAGTAACGTATATCTTTTTCGATTCTGAACGTCCAATATTTTCTGAAGTGGTAACGTGTAGTTTTCCTCCTTGAATGTTGGTTTCAATATATTGAAGTAAATTTTCATCAGCTTCAACTACAATTTTGTTTTCGGCGCCTTGGGTAAGGAAAACCTCTAATCCTGCGCTTCCGCGTACTTCAGTAAAATCTTCGGTAACTTCACGTTCCTCGGTCACTACGTTTCCGTTGCCTTTTTCACCATTATTAATATTAATGTTGCAAGCGCTAAACAATAGTACTGCGGTAATTGCGATTATAAAACTTGTTGTTTTCATTTCTTTTAGTTTTTGGTTATTAGTTGATGGTAACAATATTTTGTTTTGTGTAAATTTTCAGTACTTGTCTGTTAATTTTCAAAACCTGCATTCACGTTTTCTTCCCAAGTATTTTTCTGAATAGTTTGCGTGGAATCCACAACTTTTTGAGAATTTATAGTTTCCAAAGTGTCGGTTGTTTCAATGGATTCTATTATCTCTTTACAATCCAAACATGTTACTTGGTTTTTTAGAATTCTGAAATAATGCGCCTCGTTGTCCCAATTACTTAATTCCTTAAAATTTGAATTGTAGCTGTAATACGAAGCCGTATTTTCTTCGGAATAAATTACTGTTCCCACAGGAACATAAACCGTTATTTCAATTTGCTGATCGCGAAATTTATTTGAAGTATCTGTAATGAAAAATCCGTCGAGCATCAAAGTGTTGTTTTCAATAGAATACTTGTAATCTATAGCCTTAGCGCGTTTTTTAGCATCTAGATTGTTGTTCCCTTCCGCTGCTTTTTCAATTACAATTTTTCCGATGGAATCTTTAGAAGATTTAATATTCAATATAATATTACTTGAATAAATAACTCTTTTTTCTTCCGCATTATATTTTAATTCAAGTCCGCTTTCACGGCGCACTTCATAACTAAATTGTTTATCGGCCTGCATAGCAATACGCAAGGTATCTCCGCTGCGAACGGCTAAAGATTGTTCTTCAATATAGTTTCCGTCGTAAGCCTGTTCCGTAGCTTGTTTTATTCCCAAAAAGGCTAAGCCAATAACAGATAATGCCCAAACCACAATCAGTAATATTTTTACTGTGGAGCTCATCGATTTCAGGTTACTAATTAGAAGTTTTAGTCCTAAAACGAATAATGCAAAAAATGGAATTCCAATGGCGAATAGGCCTAATAAGGCTAATAACCAAATTGGAACATTAGTAACATCTACCATTGCAAAGTTGTCTAAAACTGTATTATTACCCCAGAAATCTATGGATCCAAAGGTGAAAAATCCCACTACCAACCCGATAATTGTAGAAAGTGAAACGATAATTATTAATACCCCGATAAATTTTGCAAACACCATAAAAAGTGTTTTAATTACGTTTCCCAAATTGTCGAAAAAACCAGAAGTGCTCGATTTTATTTTATTACCATATTTGTCATAATCTACGTTTTTTACGCGGTCTGCAACATTGTCAAAACCTTCTTTGAATTTTCGTTCTATGTTCGAAATATTCACAGGCTCTCCAGTCATTTTCAGTTTGTCTGAAGTTGTGAGTGCTGGAGGAACCAGCACCCATAATAGAATATATACTAGAACTGGCGAACCAAATCCTGCAAATATTAATAGTATCCAAATAAGTCGAACCCAAATGGCATCGATGCCAAAATAGTGTCCTAAACCAGAGGATACACCAGAGATATACTTGTTATTCACATCTCTAAAAAGTTGCTTATGTGAAGAATTTCCACTCGATTTTGACCTCGTTTTAGATGAAGGAGAAACGTCTTCGAAAATTTCGTCGTCAACTTCGTAGTCTTCGGGCTGTCCCATAACTGCAATTACTTGGTCAAGAATATTCAGCGATACAACTTGCGTTGGACTTTCAATCTTTTCAGAAAAAAGTTCGCCAATGCGGGCTTCAATGTCCTGCATTATTTCTTCACTTCCGTCAGCGCTTTTTAGCGATTTTCTGATGGCGTCTAGGTAGCGCGAAAGTTTCCCAAAGGCATCTTCGTCTATGTGAAAGGAAGTGCCTGCCAAATTTATGTTTACTGTCTTGTTCATTTTGTGTTTTTTTCGCTGGTTACAATGTTCACGGCCTGTTGCAATTCGCTCCAGGTGCCGTTCAATTCTGTTAAAAATAGTTTACCGGTTGCGGTAAGTTCATAATACTTGCGTGGTGGTCCGCCGGTAGATTCTTCCCACCGGTAGGATAGCAATCCTGCATTTTTAAGCCTTGTGAGCAGCGGATAGATTGTACCTTCCACGACAAGCATCTTTGCGTCTTTTAGAGTTTCAAGAATGTCTGAAGTATAAGCCTCGCCGTCTTTTAAAACGGAAAGGATGCAGAACTCCAAAACCCCTTTTCGCATCTGCGCTTTTGTGTTTTCGATTTTCATAAATTTTCGTTTACTTGTTTTTTGAACTCTTGTTCGTTATTGATGATGAATGAATAAGGAAGCGCGCTTGTGGTTTCTTCGCATTGTTGATGAGACAATACGCTAACAGTTTCCTGTTCCGTGGGCATGCTTGCGCCTATAAACTGTAAAATGGCAGCCAATAGGTAACTAACTAATGTGCTCATTTTGAATAGGGTTTTTAGGGTTAGTTTTTATAAATGGTATACAAAGTGGATATTTATACAACTGTCCGCGCGAAGCGTGAATGGTAGCATTAATTACAGCGTAAAGCTCAAAAATGAAGAGCGCCAACAGCAGTAATATTGCCAATCCGAATAATAAAATATAACCAGAAAGATTCTGAATATTATTTATTGAAAATTCGCCCGAATTATGATCTATGGTTTCAATAAGTGTAATAAAATCTGTCGCAAAAATGATAATAAACGGAAGGCAGATTAAGCCAATTAATATAGTATAAACTAAAGTGCTCAACTGAAAATTAATGGCCTGCTTACCGTGTTCGTCCACAAATGCTTTTTCTTTATTGAATGTCCAAATTAATATGGGCGCGATATAATTCGCAAACGGGAAAAAATATTTTAAAAAGGTAGACAAGTGAATAAATGTACTTGTGTTTTTCTGATTTTCTGTTACTGTAGTTTCCATTGCTTGTTATTTTCTTATGCAAATATATGTCTAAAAGACAGTAGTATGTAACACATAGTACTATAATTAACATTTATTTAACAAATAGGAGGGTATTGATTTATTGAATACCTTCGTAGAATATATATACAGAAATGAAACTCAGCCCAAGTAAAATCAACACTTTCCTATTGTTTAAATTGCCTTCTGCTTACTTTACAGGAGTGCGGGTAAAAACAATTTCAGAAAATGAATGTACAACTACTGTAAAGCACCGCTGGATAAATCAGAACCCTTTTAATTCGATGTTTTGGGCAGTGCAAGGGATGGCTGCCGAACTAAGCACCGGAGCAATGGTGATGGCGAAAATTAAGGAAAGCAATAAAAACATTTCGATGCTAGTAGCGAATAACAGTGCTACTTTCCTAAAAAAAGCACGTGGACGGATTCTATTTAATTGTACAGATGGAGTGTTATTAGATGATGCAATTAAAAAAGCAATTACCACTGGCGAGGGACAAACCATTAACATGAAATCTATAGGAAAGAACTCAGATGGCGATGTAGTTTCATCGTTCGAGTTTGAATGGACATTGAAGCTAAAAAAAGTTTAATGTCATTATGCATAAGTAGTTGGGGATGGTTTTATTTAATTAACGAAATTTTAACACCTTGAAATTCACCACTAAAAGAGTTTAAGTCAATAATAATAGCTATATTTAAATCACATTAATACTAAAATCTTCGCCTATTATAAAAAGCTACTTCACTAAAATCTAATTAAATTTTAAATAGCTATGGCAAGAGCAATGTATGATTATACCAAAGCTGTACTTGCAAAAGTAAGCTTTGATGTTAATTTGTTCTGTAAAGAGTTACAAAAAGCAATGACACGGTTGCTTCCTTACGAGATTGAGGAACTTAAACTGTGGATTGATTCTCTTATTAAGCAGAACCCACAATTAAATCAATGTCTAATCTACCTAAACCCATAAAAAAAATCCCTCTGATTTGTCAGAGGGATTTTTTTATGGGGTTTAGCGTTTTTTTAGGCGAAGACGACCCTTTACTTTTTAGCAGGGCTAATTATTTTCACATCCTGAAAAGCAATGGCGCCACGAATAACACCAGAAATAATATCGTGTAACGCATTTATAATTTGCATCTTCAATTCACTTTTGCTGTATATTAAGCTAACCTCCCTTGCAGGTGAAGGTTCTTTAAAGTATCTCAGATTTTTGTTTTGTGCCGGATTTATATCTAAAGTATGTAAATAGGGCAGAAGCGTCATTCCCAAACCTTCATCAGAAAGTTTTATAAGCGTTTCAAAACTGCCACTTTCTAATTGAAACTTTTCACTGCTGGCATTCTTTGACGCTTTGCAAAGATTTATTATTCCATCGCGGAAACAATGACCGTCTTCCAGCAGTAAAATGTCGTCAATATCCAAATCGCTCACTTCTAATTTTTCCTTTGAAGCCAAACGATGACTTTTAGGAATATAACCCACGAATGGCTCGTAATATAAAGGTCTTTCTTTAATTTTATCGTGTTCTAAAGGTGTGGCGGCAATGGCAGCATCTAAATAACCGTCGTTAATTTTCGTGATTATTTCATCGGTATTAAGTTCTTCAATTTTCAATTGTACTTTTGGGTAGCGATTAGAAAAATTCTTTAGAAACATGGGGAGTAATGTTGGCATTACCGTAGGAATTATACCGAGTTTAAAAGTTCCACCAATAAACCCTTTTTCTTGATCCACAACATCCTGCATGCGTTCCGACTCATTCACAATATTGCGCGCCTGTTCCACAATTTTCTTTCCAACGCTTGTAAGTTCTATAGGTTTTTTGCTTCTGTCGAAAATAAGTATTTCTAGCTCGTCTTCTAGTTTTTGAATTTGCATACTCAGCGTAGGCTGTGTAACAAAGGTCTTTTCAGCAGCTTTTGTAAAGTTTTGATGCTCGGCTACCGCCAAAACATACTTAAGTTGAGTGATCGTCATTGTAAATATTGTTTATGCAAAGATAACTTTTGCATCAATATAACTTATAGTAAAAAAGAAAAACTTAAGGGAAGAAGAGTCGAAATTTTCAAGCTAATATCAAATCTGGCCTCTTGCCTTAATCTCCAAATACTTGTTTATTGTATTTACAGTAAGATCTTCGGGTGAAGTTAGAATAGTTTGTATGCCGCGTTGTTGAAGTTCGCGAACCATTAATTTTTTGTCAAATTCGAAATGTTGTCCAATGGTTTGGTCCACAATTTCAGAAAGACTATTCGCTTCAGTATTGGTTAAAGTTTTCAATTCAGTATTTTCAAAAAAGATAACGACCAATACATGTTTTTTTGCAATCGCTTGCAAATAGGGCAATTGCCGATGAAGCGCAGAAATGTGTTCAAAATTGGTATAAAGCATCAAAAGACTTCGATGTGTTATTTTTCTTTTTACCAATGCTTGCAAGATGCCATAATCCGCATCCAAAAACTTGGTGTCTATATTATATAGTGCTTCTAAAATATTGTTTAAATACGTTTTCTTGGCCTTGGCAGGAAGAAAATTTCCAGGAATATTAGAAAAATCTACCAAGCCCACTTTGTCATTTTTTTTTAGGGCAATGTTTGAAAAAGCCAAAGCGCTATTTAAAGCGTAATCCAGTAACTTCAAGCCATTAAAAGGCATTTTCATCACGCGGCTCGTATCGATGATTGAATAGACCGGCTGCATTTTTTCATCTTGATATTGGTTTACCATCAAGCGAGCGTGCTTTCCAGTGGCTTTCCAGTTTACGGTTCGCACATCGTCACCAGCTATATATTCCTTTATTTGCTCAAATTCCATCGTGTGACCTATGCGTCTTATTTTTTTCAAACCAAGAAAAGACAATCTGTTGTCGATGGCTAAAAAATCATATTTTTTCATTTGAATAAAGGAAGGATAAACCTTTACTAACTGTTCATTGTTGAAAGTATATCTTCTTCGCACAACGCCAATTACAGTGGAAACGTAACAATTTAAATTTCCAAATATGTACTCGCCGCGTTCCACAGGACGCACTTCGTATTGGAATGTGTTTTTGTTTTTACCTACAATTGAAATACTTTTAAAAAAATCTCTTTTCTGAAATTGTACGGGTAATTCGTCAATAATGCCCACTTCAATTTTAAATGGGTAACTATTTATTAGCTGTACAGAAACAGAATTGTTGTCGCTGTTCGAAAATTTTTCTGGTAAAATTCGTTGCCCTTCCAAGCCATTTTTGCTAAAAACCATAGTTATTTCGAACAAAATAAAAACAGCAAAAACTAAAACTAAAATCCAAACAATTCCAAAAAGCCACTGCCACCAATACGAAAAAAGAAATAATACAGATAGCGTTGCCATCACGTAAAAAAATCGCGGCGTTAAGTAGAAGGATTTTAGAAATTTAATCACTTACCTAGGTATTTCTATAGATTGGCTAATTAAGTCGATTACCGTTTCGGGTGTCATACCTTCCATTTCACGTTCTGGCGAAAGAATTATTCTGTGTCTTAAAACAGGAGCCAAAGTTTTTTTCACATCGTCTGGAGTTACAAAATCGCGTCCGTTAATTGCGGCAAACGCTTTTGAAGCATTCATAATTGCAAGTGATGCCCTAGGCGAAGCGCCCAAGAATAAATGCGGATGATTTCGGGTTTTATAAACCACCTGCGCAATATATGCGAAAATTTTATCCTCAATCAACACTTCTTGCACTTGAGCACGGAAGGTTTTTAACGCTTCAGGAGTTAAAACGCCTTCAATCGCGTTTTCTGGAATTGCCTGTTTACGGTCGTGATGGGTTTTTAAGATGGTAATTTCTTCTTCCAAACTGGGGTAACCCACTTTTATTTTAAATAGAAAACGGTCTAATTGTGCTTCCGGAAGCGCGTAAGTTCCTTCCTGATCTACTGGGTTTTGTGTGGCGAGAACAATAAAAGGATATTCCATTATATGTCGCTCTCCGTCCATGGTTATCTGGCGCTCTTCCATAACTTCAAACAGTGCAGCCTGCGTTTTTGCTGGTGCTCGGTTTATTTCATCAATTAGAATTACGTTCGAAAAAATTGGACCTTTTTTAAATTCAAAATCTGAAGTTTTCATATTCAGTACTGAAGTTCCCAAAACGTCGCTCGGCATCAAATCTGGCGTAAACTGGATTCGACTGAAATCTGTTTTCAACGTTTTGGCGAAAAGCTTTGCAGTAATAGTTTTTGCAATTCCTGGAACACCTTCAATTAATACGTGGCCGTTTGCCAAAAGGCTTACGATAAGCAATTCAATAAAATCTTCCTGTCCGATAATTATTTTAGAAAGTTGTTTTTTGATGCTCTCCACCGCTGTTTTCAGCTCATCCAGCGGAATGCGATTATTAAAGTGTAACTCGTCATTATTTTCTTCAGGATTTTCCATCGGTCTTCTTTTTAAATTCTTTAATTTCTTTATATAATTTCAGTAATTCCTCTTGGGAAGTATTATTTTGATTGTTCACTTTTTCAATAAAAGTAAACAGTTTTAGGGTGTCTTCTTGGGTGTTTCCACTACGTTCCGCAACCGCTTTATAAAATCGTTCGTTAACCTTTTCTGTCGGAACCCTAAGTCGGGTTCGAATAAATTCCATAAAAAGGGCAATCTGTTTTTCAGCAATTAAATGGTTTTCTTTTTTATCAAGATAGATTCCGGCAATCGTGCGTGTATACTCGTAGGTTTTGTTTGTTAGCGGCTGTATGATTGGAATACTTCGTTGTTTTCTTCGTCCTTCAAAAATTATGAAAAGCAATACCCCAATAAGTACAAAATAATATGCCCACTTAAAATATTTGTTGCTAAGCAATACCCGCAATGGCGAAATATCTACGCGCTTTCCAGATTTGTAATAATTATCCCAATACACAGTGCTACCATCATTAATGTACGAAAGAACTTGCGAGGTATGCTGGGCGTTTTCTTCGGAAAGAAGAAAGTAATTCGAAAAAATCTCAGGCTGCAAATGAAGAAAAAACCATCCTTTGCCCATAGGTGCTTTTATAAAATTAACACGTGGCTCTTTTATTTCTAGCGTATTAATATATGTTCCTGAAACGCCTAAAACGGTTTGAGTCAACGTATCTATTTCTGAAAAGTAACGAACTGGTAAATCCTTTTTTATATGAAATGGTTTCTGTGAATCGAACTTTTTATTCACCAGTTTCAGTAACGGTTCGGTGCCTATTTTTTCAACATTTACTTCGGTACTTATTTCTAGCTTTAAAGTGTCCTGCAGTTTATCGCCAAAATTATTTGCCGAAATAAATACCGTGTTGCCTTTTTCGGCCCAAGCCAAAAGTGAATCGAGTTCTGTTTTGTCAAAATCTAATGAGTTATTCAAAAAAAAGTATGTTCCTTTTAAAGCGCTGTTCTGCAAAGCTTCAAAAGGAGGAATATCTTTTTCAACCAGTTTTTCATCAAATGAATTTTTCAGCAAATCAAACAGAACATAAGTTCCCAACGGAATTTTATCTTCTTTGCTATAACTGGGAAACCAATTGAGGGGTTGTGGTTTGTTGGCTTCCATATATACCAATCCAGCCAGCACAAGCAGGAAACCAAAGAGGAATATTTTTTGGAGCTTAGTCAAGAGGTTTTGGTATTTGGTTTTCCAAAGCAGTAAAAGTATGCTCGGCTTTTCTGTAATCAGTTTCGGTAACGGCAAAACTTCCGTACCAAATATAGTCGTACAGCGTAGTTACTTTGCGGAATCCGGAATTTAATTTATCTGAAGATATTTCGGTAAAATACTCGCTATTGGTTTTGTCAAATTCATAATTTATAAGTTCGGCATCTGTCAGTTTTTTCAGAATCAATAAATAATAATAGCGCACTGCGAGCCTATAATCATTATTAGCCAATGCCTTGTCAATTAATTTCTTAATGTTTTTGCTTTTAATGATTTCTTCCTCTTCGGAAAAAAACACACCAGGTTTTTCTTTCGATTTAAAAAATGTAGCACCTGGATTCAGTTTATAAAATAACCAAATTACAAAGCCTATAATGGCAATAAGAAAAATATAAGGCAGCACGTGAACTAAAAATGAAATGAAGCCACCCGCTTCAAAATCGCCTGCGAGCCATTGCCAGAATTTCACCCAAAGTTCCCAAATCCAGTTTGTAAACTGCGACCACCAATTTTCGGCAACCGGTTTTTCGGTATAATCGAAAGCGCTGTCTTTTTTATATTCTCCAATGATTTCTTTGCTGAAATTGGGTTGGTTTAAATTTTCAGACGTATCGTATAGAATTTCTTTTTTCGGCTGTGTAGCAATGCTATCTTGGGCAAATACTTTGAATTGCGCAAAGCATACCAACAGCAAAAAGTAAAAAATAAACCCCAATTTTCGCATATTATTCTTCCTGTTTTCCAATAGATTCTATGGTCTCCATGGTGCCGGTAAAGTGTTTCTTTTCATTCAGATTAAAATATACAAAAGCAGTACTAATAACGATAATTGAATAGAGAAGGTATTGAAAAACCATTCCAATTGTTGTGAGGGTTATGTAAACCCAATCAAACATAGTAGAAGGATCTGCAGAAACTTCTTGAGTCATTGTAAGCGTGTTGGTAAAGAAATAAATATACTGCGGTATTTGAAAAATGATAGCAATAAAGTAGTACAACAAGAAAACAACTATAAAAGTTGCGAAAGTAATCCACCATTCGCCCTTTATAAGGTTGAAGCATGTACTGATAGAATCTGATGCTGCATTATTATTAAATACAACTACTGCGTAAGCAATTGAGAGTACTACACCAAAATAGATTCCTGGGATAACACAGAACATAGTACCGACACCTACGATAAGACTCACCAAAAAGCTTGTGCCAATAAGTTTCCAAAAATCGTCTTTTACGCCTTCGTAAACTTCTTCTTTTATAACAACGCCATTATTTTTTATGTACGATTTTATGAAGTGTAAAATCACACCGTTTAAAAGAGCGTAATAGACTAATCCTGATAACAATAAAACTATAAAAGCCAAGACCATATTGCTTGAAAAGCCAGACATAGAACCAACGCTTTCTAAAATTCCGGCGCTACCTACGATGGATTGCATATAGAAAACATAAGCAACAAGCATTACCAAGAGTGCAGGTCCGGCAATTTTAAGTATCATTTCAAAAAGTAATTTCCAGTTTAACCGGATGAATTTGAAAATATCTGTTAGAATAGTTCCCAGCTCGCGCTGTTGTTTAAAATTTATTGTTTCGTTCATTATTGTTTAATTGTGTTGATTGTATTGATAAAAAGGATGATTCTATTATTTCTCTAAACTCCTTCAATTCTTCTTTTCAATTTTAAAGGGTATAAAACATAATAATATAAAATTAGAAAAAGCGAGCTACTTATTATGAGTATTGCTAGCCAATCCGGCATTTCGGTGTGGCGCGTTACAAAACCTTCAAGGAAACCAGCAATTATAAAAAATGGAACCGTGCTTAACATAATTTTTAATCCATCTTTTGCGCCGCGAATAAAAGATTGCAATCTTGTATAAGTTCCCGGAAATAAGATGCTATTTCCTAAAACCAAGCCTGCGCAAGCGGCTATAATAATTACAGAAATTTCAATTGTACCGTGAATCCAAATAGTTCTTACAGATTCCCAAAGCAATCCTTTGTCATAAAAGAAATACTGAAATGAGCCAAGCATTATTGCATTACGCATAATGATATATATTGTTCCAAGACTTAAAAACAACCCGTAAACAAAGGCGTAAAGCGCTACCGTCATATTATTAATAGTTATGCCTAAAAACATATTTAGCGCTCCCATCTCTTTGTAAACCGCCATTGGATCACCTTTTTCAATGTTTGCTAGAGTCATATTTACATAACCATCGCCCAAAATAAGCCTTACAAAATTGCCATCCGTAGCAGCGGAATATGCTCCAATTATTGAGAAAAGTAGAAATACAACAAACACAATAAGCAATTGTTTATGGTATTGCGAGAAAAACAACGGAAATTCTTTTGTGTAAAATGTAATAAACCTAGTACGCGATTCGCGCTTGGTTTTATAAATTTTTTGATGCGCTAAAACGGAAATTCCGTTTAAATACTTGAGTGTGTTACTATTGGGGTAAAAAGTGCGGGCGTAGCTTAAATGATCGGTTACTTCAATATAGAGTGCGCTAAGTTCGTCGGGATTCATTTGAACATTATTCCGAAGAACACTTTCAAATTTTAACCATTTATCCTTATTTTGCTTCGCAAAAGCGGCTTCGCGCATATTGTGCAGTACTTTTGCCCAAAGGAACATATTTAATGGATGATTTTCAAATAGAAACCGCCCAAAATGTAAACATTCTTCAAAATGTTGCAGGAGTTGGAGACCGCATTGTTGCGTATCTTGTTGACGGTATAATTATGGGTTTATACGTTTTTATAGTGATTATGCTATTTTCTAACGTCAGTTTATCTGATGACTATTATATGATTGTCGGTATGACCATTGGTCTCCCGCTGTTTCTGTACCATTTAATATGGGAAACACTTTGGAACGGAAGAAGTCCCGGCAAAGCCTTATTGAAGTTACGCGTTGTGAAAACTGATGGCTCAAAGCCTGCATTTTCTAATTATATGTTGCGATGGCTTATAAGATTAATAGATATTACGGCTACTGCTGGTGGCTTGGCGCTTGTAACAATTTTATTGAACGGAAAAGGGCAGCGTGTGGGAGATATTGCAGCCGCCACAACGGTTATTACTGAGAAGCAAATCGTTAATTTTGCTCAAACTATTTTAATGGATATTCCCGAAGATCACGAACCAAGTTATCCACAAGTCACAGTTTTTAGCGATTCGGAAATACAGACTATTAAGAATCTTTTCGTGGAAGCACGAAATAACGGAAATCATAATGTAATTTTGAAACTTGCATATCGGGTTTCGTCAGTTATGGAAGTAAAACTAGAAGAAACACCAATGAAATTTATTGATAAAGTTATAAAAGATTATAACTACTATACCCAGAACATGTGAAGTTATTACTTATAATAGATATACTCGGAACAATCGCCTTTGCAATATCAGGAGTGCTTATGGCGCTTAACAAACGCTTAGACCCCTTCGGTATTTTAATAATTGCCTTCGTAACAGCGGTTGGTGGCGGAACTCTGCGCGATATACTTATTGATGCTAATGTAGCGTGGATGCGTGACTTAACATATGTGTACGTAATATTCGGTTCCACTGTTTTTGCAGTGATAATTAGAAAAAGACTAGGTTACATTCGGCGATCACTGTTTTTGTTTGATACTATTGGGATTGCGCTTTATACAATTGTAGGGGTAGAGAAAGGGATTGCCGCAGGATTTGAACCTATAATTTGTGTTGCATTAGGTACGATAACGGCCTGTTTTGGAGGTGTAATCCGTGATATACTTTGTAATGAAATTCCGATTATTTTCAGAAAAGAAATTTATGCCACCGCCTGTATTTTAGGCGCTACTGCTTATTTTGTGTTGCACGCTACTCCAATTTCTGAAACTTTTATAGTTGTTATTTCAGGTTCAATTGTATTTGTTGTTCGGTTGCTGGCTGTGACTTTCAATCTTTCGTTGCCGAGTATTTATAGGAAGGATGAGTTGGAAAATTTATAAAAGAATAGTTTTATTCTAAAACCTTTGCACTAATATAAATATTCTGCAACGGCCAATCCCCATCATCGGCTTTTACTTTTGAAATTTCTTCCACCACATCCATTCCTTTGGTCACTTTTCCGAAGATGGTGTATTTTCCATTCAAATGCGTTGTTGAAGATTTTGGGCCAAGGAATATGAAAAATTCATAAGGTGCGGTTCTATGATCTGGGTTTTCGCGGTATTCTTTTGCGCCAGAAACGGTTCCGTATTCGTGGATTCGTCCCGGAATTATTTCAGCAGGAAGCAAATATTCCTTCCCAAGTTCCGCACGTTTCTTTTGCGTTGAAGACAGATCGCTATTACCAACTTGAATTATAAAATTTGGAACTACCCGATGGAAAAAGGTTTCTTCAAAATAATGTTGCTTTACCAAATAGATAATATTTGCGCGGTGTAGCGGGGTGTCTTTGTAAAGCTTTATTTCAATATCGCCAAAACGGGTAGTGATTAAAACCTTGGTTTCAGGATTGTTTTTGCCGTATTCGGTTAAAAATGAAACTACATTTTCATTCGTGATTTGGGCATATTCTGGTTCGTCGATTTTTTCTGCTTCTATTTTTTGGTTACTCAGTGTAGCCGAAGTATCCTTTTCAGTTTCGTCCCGATAGTTATCGGCATCGAACTGCTTTTTCTTATCTTCACAGCTGCCAAAAAATAGAACTATTCCGAAGCAATAAATAAACAACTTTCTCATAAATGGATTTTCGCGATTTTGAAAAACGGATTGTAAAAGTAACAAAAATGGAACTGCCCGGCGAATCGGTCCAATTTAAAATGGCACCCATGGAACGCTTGCAGGAATTGAAACGGGTTGCTCGCGAAAAAGATACCGCAAAGAGGGCAGGAGTTATGTCACTTTTTTATCCAGCAGATGATTTTGAAACACGATTAATTTTAATTCTTCGTAAAACGTATAAAGGCGTACATTCTGCACAAGTGGGTTTTCCAGGAGGAAAACTTGAAACAAGCGATCTTTCAATACAAGATGCAGCTTTACGCGAAACGGAGGAAGAAGTGGGGGTGCCGCGAGATACTATTTCAGTTTTAAAACAACTTACCGAAATTTATATTCCGCCGAGTGATTTTTTTGTGCAACCATTTTTGGGCATCACAGCACAGTCGCCCAAATTTATTGCACAGGAGGAAGAAGTGGAAGCTTTAATAGAAGTTACTTTAACCGATTTTATGAACGATATAAACATTACTACCCAAACGCTGACAACATCATATGCTACAAGCATTGAAGTGCCAGCCTTTAAACTGAACGGACACATAGTTTGGGGAGCTACCGCTATGATGCTCAACGAAGTGCGAGAATTGCTTAAAAAGGTACTGTAAAAGCATATTTTAGTATATTTGTCCTGACTAAATATTTAGCAATGGATAATGCCGAAGGAATGATGTATAGTTTGAAATATCTGAATTAAAATTACGGAGCTTGATAAAGTACAATGTACTACAACTGGCTACATACCACTGATTACTGACCATTGAATACTGACCACTGAAAATGACTTTTTTCAAAAAAAACCCTTTTGGGCATTCACTTTTTTTAAAACTCTGGTTAATCCGGATTGCGGGTGCTTTAACCCACAGACGTTTCAAAGGTTTTAACGATTTGCAAATTCACGGAAGCGAGATTTTGAAATCGCTTCCCGAAACTAACGTGCTTTTTGTAAGTAATCACCAAACCTATTTTGCAGATGTGGCAGCAATGCTTCACGTCTTTAATGCTAGCCTAAGCGGTAGAGACGACAGTATTAAAAACGTGGGCTATTTATGGCGTCCAAAACTGAATATTTATTTTGTTGCTGCAAAGGAAACTATGAAAGCTGGTTTACTTCCAAAAATCCTAGCCTATGCAGGTTCTGTTAGTATTGAACGTACTTGGCGCGAGAAGGGCCAAGATATAAATAAGCAAGTAAAAATGAGTGATGTAAGTAACATCACCAAAGCATTAAATGATGGCTGGGTTATCACATTTCCACAGGGAACTACGAAACCTTGGAAACCAATCAGACGAGGAACGGCGCATATTATTAAAAAGAATAAACCTGTAGTTGTACCTATTGTTATTGATGGTTTCAGAAGATCTTTTGATAAAAAAGGAATCCGAATTAAAAAGCGTGGTATTCTTCAAACCATGGAAATAAAACCACCTTTGGAAATAGATTACGAAAATGATTCTATGGAGAAAATCGTAGAACAATTGGAATATGCAATAGAGCAACATCCATCATTTTTAAAAGTTATTCCTTCTGCAGTATTGAAAAGCGAAGAAGAATTGAACAAAGAGCGCCACTGGAGATATTAAATATAGTATTCAGAGTTCAGAAGCAGTTCGCATTGGCGTTACTGAAAACTGCAACTGCCAACTTATTTTAAACTTCTATTTTCTTTAATTCCTTATAATTTTTGTTGAGTCTTTTCAGCAGAATACCGTAAACAAGTCGGTAAAAAAGCAAAATCAGCACGACCATAACAATTCCAAAAAGTATTTGAATAAGGAAAAACATATTCATAAACTTCTCTTGTGAAATTTTTGCTACCCCGTAATCTTCAATCATAAATTGAAAAACAATATCTTGATTTAGATAGTAGTAAATATTTATTCCAATTATTAAAAGTATGGAAGCTGTTATATTGTAAAAGACAAAATACTTAACAGTGGTACGAGTTTGCAGAATATTTTTCATCAATTCCTTGATGGTATCTGTGGTTGAAATTTTTCGATAATTTCTATAAAAGAGAAAAATAAAAATCGCAAAAACCGAATAGTTTATAACATTTATGGCAATTAAGACTGTATGTAAACCTATGTCGTCAGTAAATTTTCTACTGGATTCAGGAACGAAAAGAGCTAGCACAGTCCAGAAAATAATTTCGGCAATGCTTATATAAAAAATCCACTTCACTATGGAAGAAGATTTCTTTAATAGCATTTTATAAATATCGGTATAAGAAAGTTTCGGAAGCTCTTGTTCCGTGCTTTGCCATTGTTTTTTTAATAATTCTAGTTGATCCATAGTGGGTTACGGATTTAAAATAGTTCGTAATTTCTCCTTTATCCTATTCATTTTTACACGTGCATTGACTTCGGTTATACCCAAAGTTTCGGAAATTTCTTTATAGTTTTTGTCTTCCAAATAGAGAAAAACAAGCGCTTTGTCAATATCATTTAAAACTTTTACAGCAGTATACATCAGTTTTAGTTGTTGCTCTGCGGTATCATCATACGGTACCGAAGAAATTTTAAAGCTAACCCCTTCATAATCCTGCGTTTTTATGGTACGCTTAGATTTTCTATACAACGTAATCGCGGTATTCAGCGCCACGCGATACATCCACGTACTAAACTTAGAATCGCCCCGAAATTTGGGGAATGCACGCCAAAGCTGTATGGTTATTTCCTGAAACAGATCGTTGTGGGCGTCGCTGTCGTTTGTGTATAACCTACATATTTTATGTACAATGTTTTGGTTCTCCTCAAGTTGGGTTACAAAACTATGTTCCAGTTCTTTGTTCAATGGTAATTTTGTTGGTAATTGATTAGTGTATACTTAAAGTACTATGTTACAAAAATCCTAAAAAATACCCTAACTATTGCTAGTATGAGTAACTTTATAGAAAGAAAAAACAAATGAATATTCCCGAAACTGGCCGTCCACGAATAGTTGTTATAGGTGGTGGATTTGCTGGTATTTCCTTCATAAAAAAGATTCAAAAAGAAAATGTGCAAATCGTTCTTTTTGATAGACATAATTACCACACCTTCCAACCATTGCTGTATCAAGTTTCCACGGCGGGATTAGAACCAGATTCCATTGCTTATCCGCTTCGGAAGATTTTTAGACGTACTATCGATTTTCACTTTAGAATGGCAGAGGTGGAAAATATAAATACCAACAACAACACGATTGCCACTTCTATTGGCAGTTTGCATTTTGATTATTTGGTAATTGCCACTGGCACGCGTACTAATTACTTCGGTAATGAAAGTATTGCGGAAAATAGTATGCCGATGAAGACGGTTCCGCAGGCGTTGAATATTCGTAGTTTGATGCTTCAGAATATTGAAAAAGCAGATATTACTTCAGATGAAACTGAAAGAAAACGTTTATTGAATTTCGTGATTGCCGGTGCTGGCCCCACAGGAGTGGAATTGGCTGGAGCTTTGGCAGAATTCAGAAAAGGAATTCTTGAACACGATTATCCCGAACTTGAAGAAGAAGAAATGTTCGTTCATCTTATTGAAGGACAGAACAGGGTTTTGCCTCCAATGAGTGAAAAAGTCTCCGCAAAGGCGCAACAATTCCTTGAAAAACTTGGCGTTCAGGTTCATCTTGAAACTTTTATAAGCGATTACGACGGAAAAACGGTAACTACTAAAGACGGTAAAAAATTTGAAACCGCAACTTTCATTTGGGCGGCGGGAGTAACTGGGGCGCCAATAAAAGGAATTAATGGTGAAGCATTGGTAGAAAAAGCAAATCGTTATCGGGTTGATGAATTCAACAGAATAAAAGGCTTTGAAAATATATATGCTTTAGGCGATATTGCTTTAATGGAAAGTGAAGATTTTCCAAGAGGACATCCGCAGGTTGCACAGCCAGCCATCCAACAAGGAAAGCAGTTAGGGAAAAATTTCAGGAAAATGTTAAAAGGTTCGCCAATGGATCCTTTTAAGTATTTTGATAAAGGGACTATGGCCACTGTGGGTAGAAATAAAGCAGTGGTAGATATTGGCAATTTGCACTTTGGCGGTGCTATAGCTTGGTTTTTATGGATGTTCGTGCACTTATGGTTTTTGGTAGGTTTTAGAAATAGAGTAATTACATTCTTTAATTGGACGTATAGCTATATAAATTACGACAAAGCCGCGCGGTTAATTATTCGCCCGTTTAAAAAGTCTCCTTCCGGTCTCCCAAAAGGAGAGGAGTAGCTTTTTATTTCCCACTTTTTAAGATATATTATCGGAAATTTAAAATCTATTGCGGGGTATTTACATTTGAAAAAACGTTAGTTTTTCAAATAAGTAACTAGTTCAATTTCTTCGCTTTTGCCACGAAGTTTTTCTTTACCCATTTCTTTTTTTGAAACGCCTTTTGGTAATTTATAGGCAATATCAGCAAATGGTTTGGAGACTAAAATTTCTACGTCTAGTTCGTTGCACATAGCTTGAATGCGAGAAGTTGTGTTTAAAACATCGCCAGAAAAAGCGATGTCCCGTTTTATTTGTCCAATTTCGCCCACCATCACAGTACCGTAATGCAGACCTACTTTAAATTCGGGAACATAACCATATCGTTTTAAATATTTAGGTGCTTTATAGGCAATAATTTTTTTCATACTATAAAAACATTGAATCGCATTTCCGTGTTTTAGGCCCCATTTCATTTTCCAAGAAACTACAACTTCGTCACCTACGTATTGATAAACTTCACCACGGGTTTGCACAATTGCGGGGGCGATGTGTCTAAAGAAATCTTTCAGAAAATTAAAATATTTCTCTTCACCCAAACTTTCAGCAATGCCAGTCGCATTTTTTATATCGGCAAACATAAAAATACGGCGTTCGTGTTTGGGTCTAAAATATCTACCTATTAAATAATCGGGAAAAACTCCTGGACCGTATTTATCGTTCACCATCAAAACAATTAGCGTTACCAAAATGATAAAAAGCCAAATAACATAATTCTTTATAAATAGCCACGATCCGAAGAAATAAAACGTTTGCTGCAATACTTCAAATGAGTAAAAGGGTATTCCCAAGTCTTCACTCTTAATATAAATAGCTCCGAAGGATCCAACGAGAAAGGCTGTAAATGTGTAGGCTATAATTAAATAGAGTAGTGCTTTCCAGAAAACCAAACGCCGCAACCAGCGCTCCATTAAGTTTACCGTTACAATGCCGCCTATAAGCCCAGCGGAAATTGCAACGATTAAATTTGCCATTATCGCTGAATACATATCGTAGCTGGAACTCAATACGCCATTGCTTTTTAGCGTGATGAATTCATAAAAAAACATAATATTAGAAATTAGTACCCAAGCCACTAAAATCCAAAATGCACGCCGCGTGTAAAACCAAATCTGGCGGGTGGTGTATCTTTCAAAATGCGGTTTTATTGCCATTAGCAGTTTTTGTATTTGTCGTGAAGTCCGATGCCTTTTTCTATCATAGGAATGCACTTTTCTAATCTATTTTGTTGCGTAGCTTCGCGCTTAGCTTCAGCAATATAACCCGCATATTCACGCTGCCTACCGGGCGTTAGTTTTTTAAAATGATCTTTTAAAGAATTATCATTATTAAAGGCTTGTTTTAATAATGGCGGAATAATTACATCTTTTTTAGGAGTTGGCTTCAGCTCTTTTCCAGCCTTCGAGTTTGCAATGGCTTCTTCAACGTATTCCTTAACAATTATGGAATCTATTTCGTCATCTACTTCAATTCGCCATTGTCGCAGGGCTTTAGTAACGCCTTCTTGTGCATTCACTAGTTTTTTGTGTTGGTCCTTCAAAAATACCCCTTGATGAAACCAAAGCGCCATGTGGTTTTTGAAATCTGCCATAGCCACCACCAATTTTCCATTAAGCGTATAAGTTGGTTTGCCCCATTTCACCTCTTCTTTAAGCTCTGTTTTCACAATAATCGTCCGAAGTTGCTTTAGCTTTTCCTTCCACTGTGTTTGCTTTTCTATGAAAACATCTACTTTTTCTGAATCCGTCATTTTATGAGTACTTTTTTCCGAAGATACGATTTACAGAAATCTTTTATTGATAGAGAATCTTAAATTTTTACTACAGTTGGGGATTCATATTATACAGTTCAGTTTGTTTTTTTCTAAAAAGTTAAGCTGAAACTTCACCTTTGAACTGAAAATTAAACCAACCAACCCATGAAAATTTCAGTCATCATTTTTATACTTATTGCTTTTCCAAGTTTGCTTTTGGCACAAACCACCGTATCAGGTACGGTTTTAGACAATAAAGGAATACCTATTGTTGGCGCCAATGTTTATTTGGAAGGCGCTTACGATGGCAGCACTTCAATAGAAAACGGAAATTTTTCCTTTGAAACTTCTGAAACTGGAACGCAAACTTTAGTGATATCCTACGTTTCGTTTGAAGCAACTAAAATTACCGAAGACGTTTCAAAAATGACGAATCTCAAAATTCAACTTCGCGAAGACGTAAATTCTTTGGAAACTGTAACTATTTCCGCTGGGTCTTTTTCGGCGGGTGATAATAGTAAGATTTCGGTTTTAAAACCTTTAGATATTGTTACAACGGCAAGCGCTTTGGGCGATTTTGTAGGCGCACTGCAAACGCTTCCCGGCACAACTACAGTTGCCGAAGACGGACGTCTTTTTGTTCGCGGTGGCGATGCGGGCGAAACCCAAATTTTTATAGACGGCATTCGCGTTTTTACCCCTTATTCGCCAACTACCAATAATGTACCCACGCGTGGACGTTACAGTCCGTTTTTGTTTGATGGCATTACGTTTTCAACGGGTGGATATTCTGCAGAATACGGGCAAGCACTTTCCTCGGTTTTACTTTTAAACACCATTGACGAGCCAACTCAGGAAAAGACAGATATTGCAATAATGACCGTGGGTGGCGGTTTAGGACATACTAAAAAGTGGGAAAAAAGCTCTTTGAGCGTGAATGCAACTTATATAAATTTAGCGCCATATACAGCACTTTTTCCAGATAGAAATGATTGGCATAAACCTTTTGAAACCGCTGCAGGAGAAGCTGTTTATCGTCAGAGAATAGGGGATGGGCTTTTAAAAATTTACGGTGCTTTTGATACTTCAGATTTTGAACTTACGCAGGAAGACATCAATAACCCCGCAGGAACACGGTTTAAACTCAACAATAAAAATTTCTATACAAACGCCAATTATACTGAGGTGTTAGATAATAATTGGACAATTTTTGGCGGTGGAAGTTACACGCTCGGAAATACTAAAATTGGCATCGACGAAGCTGCGATTAAAGATGTTGAAAATTCCGCACACTTTAAATTGAAGTTGAAAAAACGCTTTAGCAATCGCTTTATTCTCAATTTTGGGGCGGAACAGTTTGTAGCCGATTTCAACGAAAATTATGAAGATCCCGATTTTGCTGCAGAGCTTGGTTTCAACAATAATATTTCGGCAGCATTTACGGAAGCTGATATTATTTTCTCACGAAAGCTCGCACTTAAACTAGGTGTCCGTGGTGAATACAGTGAATTGTTTAAAGAATTTACAGTTTCGCCAAGAATCTCTTTTGCTTATAAAACTGGAAAAAATAGTCAGCTTTCTTTGGCTTACGGCGATTTCTTTCAGCAGCCAGATAGCGATGTGTTGAAATTTTCAAATAATTTGGAAGCGCAGCACACCCAACATTATATTATGAATTATCAATATTCAGCTAATAACAGAATTTTCCGTGCGGAAATTTATAGAAAAGAGTACGGCAATCTTGTTACTTATAATGACGAATTCCCCGATTTAAACACTTCATTTTTTAACGATGGCGATGGATATGCGCAAGGCTTAGACTTATTTTGGCGCGATAATGAATCCATCAAAAACGTGGATTATTGGGTGAGCTATTCCTATTTAGACACAGAGCGGAAATACCGAAATTACCCTATTAAAACTACACCCAGCTTTGTAAATACACATAATATTTCTGTAGTTGGAAAATATTGGATTAACGATTGGAAAAGCCAAATAGGTTTCAGTTATCAATATGGCAGCGGAAGAACGTACACAGATTTAAACAAACCTGGCTTTCTTCAGAATAAAACGAGCGCTTATAATAGTGTTAGCTTAAACTGGGCGTATTTAATTTCGCAGCAACAAATTCTTTATGTATCGGTCAATAATGTGCTAGCTACTAAAAATATAAACGGCTATCAATATGCAAATACTGCAGATGCCAATGGAAACTTTGCCCGAAGAGAATTATTACCTGCCGCAGACCAGTTCTTTTTTGTTGGCTTTTTCTGGACTATTAGTGATGATGGGAAGGATAACCAACTTGATAATTTGTAAAGCCAGCTAGCCGTTGAAGGATAACGGTGGCTGAGCGGAGCCGAAGCCACGCTGTCTCATTTCGGCTCCGCTCAATGACCGAAGGGTAAATCACAATTCAATCCACAAAATCAACAGTTGGGTTTATAGGTTTTTTCGGAATCGGTTTTTTAAAGGAAATTTGAATAGAATAACAATTACAACAATCAATCAATAATATTTGTAACCATTAAATAATAGAAACCATGCAAAATGTAGTCACTTATTTACTAATTGTTTTTACAGCCTTTATAATGCAGGGGCAAACTGATTCATCAGAAAACAATGAAGCTATGCCTTCCAAATACCAACAGGGAATGCAAAAAGCATTTAAACTTTGGCAGGAAGATAAATCTTGGGATGCCGCCAATGTATTTGAACGCATTGCCACCGCTGAGCCCGACAATTGGTTGCCACCGTATTATGTTGCGCAAATAAATGTAATTAATAGCTTTACTGAAAAAGATAAAACCAAGCTTACCGCCCAACTTGGAAAAGCTCAAAACTTTATTAACGACGCAACAGCAATCTCTAAAGAAAACCCAGATTTGCTAGTGTTGCAAGCGCAATTGTACTTAGCTTGGATTATTTTTGACGGGCAACAATACGGGATGACGTATTCGCCGAAAGCAACGGAGCTTTACTCAAAAGCGTTAGCTTTGGCGCCAGACAATCCAAGGATTATATTAGCAAAAGCCGAATGGGATATGGGCAGCGCAAAATATTTTGGACAGTCTCTGGAGCCGTATTGTAAAGACATTCAGCGCGCAATAGATCTTTTTGTTACTTTTAAACCAGCGGGCGAATTTTACCCAACTTATGGTGAAGAACGCGCAAAGCAAGTACAAGCGGAAAGCTGTTTATAAAAAATCTTAGCACGAATTCACGAATGTAATTGTAAAATTATTCGTGATTTCGTGGTTTAACAAAATACTATTTTGATGCGAATTTTAAAAGATCTTGGCAAAGCCTTTTCTGTTGGATCCCTTGTGTTTATTGTGCTTGGAGTAATTCAATATGCCAACGGGTACGAGTTTACAGATGGTAGAGAAATACTTATAATGTTTCTTTATAACCAGCTGTATTCCGTTGTGCTTTACATGGCAAATGCTTCTTATTTCGGATTTTTGCTGAAAAGATTTCCGAATCAAGTATTTAAGGCGAAGAATCTTTTAAAAGGAATTTTTGGTGGAATTTTCGTCACCCTTTTAGGAATCTTTTTTATTCGCATAATCACGGAAGTTGTAACTGAAGGACGAAGTTTTTCAGAATTTATTGCTGCGGAAAAGATGCAGTATTATTACATATCGTTTATCATTTCGATAGTAGTTACCGCTATTTTTTACACATATTATTATTACCGAAATAAACAGCAATCAATTGTTACAGAGCAAAAGTTAATTGCTGGAACTGCCTCGGCAAAATTTGATGCGCTAAAAAACCAATTAGATCCACATTTTCTTTTTAATAGTTTGAATGTACTTACAAGTTTGATTGAAGAAAATCCCGAAGCCGCAACACGTTTTACCACTTCACTTTCAAAAGTATATCGTTATGTTTTGGAGCAAAAAACTAAGGAACTGGTAACATTGGAAGAGGAACTTAAATTTGCAAAACTCTATATGTCGTTGTTGGCAGTTCGGTTTGAGGATAGTATTGTTTTTACGATGCCCGAAAAATTAGAGAATCCGCAGGCAAAAGTAGTTCCGCTATCGCTTCAGTTATTGTTAGAAAATGCTGTGAAGCACAATCAGGTTATGCCTTCCAAAAAACTTTACATAACTATTTCAGAAGAAGACGGCAATTTGGTTGTTACAAATAACAGCCAGCCAAAACAGGTTTTAAGGGAAAGTACTGGCGTTGGTTTACGAAACATTCGCGATAGATACGCGCTCTTAACTAAGCGTCCTGTAATTATTAAAGAGAACCAAAAAGAGTTCAAAATCGCAATTCCTATTTTGGGTGAAAACATTCAAGTTATGAATACATCAGACATATTTATTTCAGAAAAAAAATATAAGCTGGCCAAAAAACGGGTAGAGAAGTTGAAGGCATTTTATTTCCACTTTGCGGTTTATTTGGTTTTCGTTCCTGTCTTTATTTACTTAAATTATATTTCGAATGCAGGCTTTCCATGGGCGATTTTCCCGATTGCAGGATGGGGTATGGGTATAATGGGGCACGCTGCCGAAACTTTTAATTACAATCCCTTTTTAGGAAAAGACTGGGAAGAGCGCAAAATCCGCGAGTTAATGGATAAAGACAATTAGGTTACAGTTCATCCTAATAGATTTACAGTTGAGTAGCTTCATTTTTTTCAACAATTCAATCCTAGGTATTTTTATACTGTATTTAAAAACAACGATTATGGAAACCGAAAACAACGACAATAAATATTATAGAGCCAAAAAGCGGGTTGCAGATATAAAAAAATTCTACACCAGCTTTATGCTTTACTTAGTTTTTATTAGCGCATTGGCTGGGCTAAATTATTATGTAGATGGACTGCGCAATCCCTGGTTTTTATGGGCTGCATTTGGATGGGGAATTGGTATTTTATTTCAAGCAGTAAAGGCTTTTCAATGGACGCCGTTTATTGGGAAAAACTGGGAGGAGAGAAAGATGAAGAAGTTTATGGAAGATGAAGAAAAAAACGGTAAAACCAATTGGGATTAAGATGGGGATTTCTGAAAACATAAAATTGAAAAATGCTCGAAAAAAAGTACAAGCGATAAAAAGTTTCTATCAACACTTGCTAGTTTATATTGTTGTGAATATTGCGTTATTCGTTGTGCGAGGGCAGGTGCTGGAGTTTTTTCAGAATGAAGCAACCGATAAAAATTTTGTTGAATGGATAGATTGGAATATTTTAATAGTTCCAATATTTTGGGGAATCGGATTGCTTTTCCACGCTTCAAAAGCCTTTCAATATAAATTGAAGTTTATAAAAAACTGGGAAAAAAGACAAATTGAAAAATTTATAAAAGAAGAATAAAACCTAGACCAAAATGGAAACTAACAAGAGTTTAGCCTATTTAAAGGCCAAGAAAAAAGTGGAAACCTTGAAGGCATTTTACAGTCATTTAGTGGTTTATATACTTGTAAACACTGTAATAGTACTTATTTCAGCAAATGTGTTTAACGATAGAGCAATAGATTTTGAGCATTGGACCAATTATGTAAGCACCTTTTTTTGGGGCATTGGCCTGATGTGTCACGGACTTTATGTTTTCTTTGTGATGAATTTTGAATCTAACTTTCTAAAACGCTGGGAAGAAAAGAAGATGAAGCAATTTTTAGATGAAGATAATTAGAAAAAGCTTTCAGTGCTCAGTGAGAGTATATAGTAAGCGGATTAATTATATTTTAAAGGAAAATTTCAAATTAAAGAATTATTAAAAAAATGAACGTTTTAATTATTGAAGACGAAAAACCATCTGCGCGTTACCTTCAGCGTATGTTGGAAAAACAGGAAGTAAATGTTAGCCAGATGCTGCACAGCGTAGAAGAAGCAGTGGAATGGTTTATGAATAACGAGCACCCCGATTTAATTTTTCTCGACATTCAGTTAAGCGACGGACTTTCTTTTGAAATTTTTGACGCTGTTGAAGTGAAAAGCGCTATCATTTTCACCACGGCATTTGATGAATATGCGCTGCAAGCTTTCAAACTCAATAGCATCGACTACTTGCTGAAACCAATTGATGAAGAAGAACTGCAAGCTGCCGTTGAAAAATACCAAACCTTTAAGCCCAACCCTAAAAACGTACAATTCAATTTTGACGATATTAAAAAATTGCTTGTAAATCCTGTGGAACGCGAGTATAAAAAACGCTTTACCACTAAAATTGGGCAACACATAAAAATGATTTCGGTTGATGAAATTGAATGTTTTTATTCCGAAAACAAAGGCACGTACGCGCACACTGTAGACGGCCGCGATTATCTTTTAGAAACTACGTTAGAGCAATTAGAGAACGAACTGTCGCCCGCAACTTTCTTCCGTATTAGCCGTAAATACTATATAAATATCAATTCAATAAAAGATATAATTTCGTACACAAACTCACGACTACAGTTAAAACTGAACAGTTATAAAGAGCAAGAAGTTATTGTTGCTCGCGAACGCGTGAAAGATTTTAAACTCTGGTTAGAATAAAGTTATTCTTCTTTTCTGAATCTGTCTATTCTATTTTCTTGAAATGAAGACGGTAAAAGCTTCGGTATAAATTTTACTAAAAGCGGTAGAAGCACCGTGCCGCCTGGAAGCAGGAATATAGTAAGCGATGGAATGGTTTTACAAACATCTAGCAATTGCTCCCTCACTTTCGATTTTTCTTCCGCCGATAAATCGCGAATAGTTGATTGTCCTAAAAGCACCACTAATTCGCCACTTTCTTCCAGTTCGCGCGCCAAGCGATCTTTATTTCGAATAATTAAAAGTTTTACTGTTGAAGAGGATTGTTTGTAAAATTGCTTCACAGGATGCGAAAACTCAAAGAGCAGAATCTTTTCAGTATATTTTTTTGAAAAGTCAATTAGTGCCACAAGGCTATTTTGCAATTCTTTATTTGAAAGATTAAGCGTAACCAATAATTGTTGCAAAAACTGGTGCTCCACCTCGTCCATCTTTAAATCTTCATAAACGGTAAGGCAACACAGATCCAACAAATAATTTTTTTCTAAGGAATCTTCGCTGCTTTTTAAATAGTTTAAACTGTCTAAAAATGTAGCCACTCCGCCATCTGTTTCGTCAATAATGTATTCAGAAGAAGTTTCAAAAAGGTCTATTAACAATTTGTCGTATTTTGTCTTTTTGCTTTTCGATTTTAATGTATAGAAACAACTTGTAAGTGCGGCAATCTCTAATTGTTTGTAATAATTTTTTGCAGAAGCCTCGTCGATAAGCCACTGTTTATAGCCTAATACATCTAAATATAGGAGCGAATATGTTAAAAGTGAAACAGTGTTTTTCTTCAACAAAGTATTTGCTTCTTGCAATCTTGTGGAGAGCATATGTTCCAGCCTATTTGACGGACTTTGCGAAAGCGAAAACTTTTTAAAGAATCCAGCCTTCTTTTTTTCAAGATGTTCGTAAAATAAAAGAATGCTATCTATAGCCTCTTTATTGGTTGCAGTATCATATTTTTGGTGAAATTGAAATAATAACGCGTGGAAAAGATTAATTTTAGTAAGCTCTTCTTTGGTGAGTTTTAATTTGCCAAGCGATTTTTTTGGCACAGCCGAAACAGAAACTCCATAAATAAATCCTGTTTCCTTTAAAGAATTATAGAATGTATGGTCGTCTTGAAAAGGCGCTACAAGATCATTCTTATCGAAAAGATTTAGAAATTTTAAAATCCAATCAAGTGCAGACGGGTTCATCTTTTTATTTATTGACTATTTTAGAGCCCTCAAAGCTACTGTTTTTGACGTTAACAAAAGATTAACGCAACTTTAAAAACCATGCAATTACATTTAAACGTAAGTATAAACGAACAAGTAAAAATAAATAATATAAACCAACAAAAAAGATGAAAAAATCAAAACTTTTTACAGTAATCGGTGGGCTAGGAATAGCTGCTCTATCGATATTTTTAATATCCGCCGATCATATTGACGCGCCCGCAGTAGCAGGCACTACGGCAGATATTACGGACTTTTATGCCTTTCAGGGCGAGAACAGTAGCAACTTTGTATTTGCTGCAAATGTTCAAGGTTTATTGCCTCCTGGGCAACCTACCGATCAAGCAATTTTTGATGAAACCGTATTGTTAGAATTTAATATAGATGTAGATAACGATTTAGTAGAAGATTTAGTAATTCAAGCAATTAAACGTGGCGATTCTATGTATTTCTTCGGTCCTTCTCAACCTGCTATGCTTGGGTTAGAAAGCAGCATTGCAACTTCCACAAGAAGAAGTGTAAAAATTTCTACCAAAGAAGATGTGCAAATAGCAGAAAAAGATGGAATGAAGTTTTTTGCAGGACCACGTGAAGATCCTTTCTTTTTTGACTTTAATAAATATAATGCGGTGCTTGCAGGAACCGCTACAAGCTTTGACGATCCTGGAACCGATACTTTTGCGGGAACAAACGTTTTGAGTATTGTAGTAGAATTTCCAAAATCTATGTTACCTGCTGGAACGGCTGGAGTTAATCCTTTCGCATCATCAACCCCTATGTATAATGTGTGGGTAGAAGCCAAAAGAAAACAATAAAAATTGCTAACTATTAAAATATAAAAAGATGAAAACATATAAATATATAACCCTTGTTGCTGTAATTACTTCCTCACTGTTTTTTGTGCAATGTACAGATGATGATGACAATGTAATTACGCAAGAAACTTGTACCGATGGAATTTTGAACGGAGACGAAACAGAAATAGATTGCGGTGGAACAGCTTGTGAACCTTGCGGACAAACATTGGATTTTAGCGGAACCTATAAGCAAGAAGACCAAATGGGGCGTCCAGGAATTAATACAGTATTTGGAACAACCGGTTTTAAAGATGCTTTTAACGTTACCGTTCCTTCGCAAATGCAGGCAGCCTTCCAAACTAAATTTGAAACTAGATTATTGGCTTTAAACCCTGCTTATACTAGCAATGCACTAGGCCTAAATGCAGAGGTTTTTACAACTGTACTTTCTAATGATGTACTTTGGTTAGCGCAAACAGGTGTTACCACTTACTTTAATGGAACTGAAATTTTAACAGGAAGAGCGTTAAGCGACGATGTAATTGATGTATCGTTACTTTTAATCTTTGGTGGTGCAGATGGAACAGAAAACCCTGGTTTAACCAGCGATGGAGTGCCAACAAACGATGTTGCTTTTTCTACAAGCTTCCCATATTTGGCTGGACCTTTTTAAAAGGTATAATTCAAAACTCAAAAAGAGAGCCGTTGAGGTTCTCTTTTTTGGTTTAACAGAAACTGTAAACAACCTAAAAACATATAATTTGTCATGAAAAAATTATTCGCAATAGCTGTTGCTGTGGTTCTTTTTGGATGTCAGGAAAAGCCAAAACACATCACAGATAGTAAAGATTACAATCAATATTTAAGTACTGAATTCACGCCTTCAAAAGATGCCATTGAAAAAGATTTTGAATTTTGGCAGCAACGTTTCAATAACGACTCCACCCATTTAATGGAAATGAGTAGAATGTCTGGAATACACGCAGCGCTTTTTGGAGTAACGGGGGATATTTCAGAATTAAAAATTTCGGAACAATTAATTAAGAAATCATTAGAAGTTTCAGCCAGAAATAAAGACAGTTATTTAAGAAGTTTGGCTCATAATTACATTTCGCAACACCGTTTTAAGGAAGCTCAAATTTTGTTGGACAGTGCGTACACCTATCCAGACAATCATAAAGAGACCGAAATGATGCTTTTTGATGTGGCAATGGAATTAGGAAATTACCAAAGAGCAGACACGCTGTTGGGAAAAATAAAAAACACAAAAGATTTTAATTATTTAATTCGATTAGCAAAATGGAGCGATCATAACGGCAATCTTGACGCTGCTATTAAATATTTAGAACAAGCTAAGCAAATTGCTGAAGAGCGAGACAATAGAGGTTACAAAATATGGATATATAGTAATATTGGCGATTTTTATGGTCACGCGGGTCGGCTTGAAGATTCTTACAATAGTTATCTAAAATCTTTAGAGCTAGAACCAGATAATCATTATGTAAAAAAGCAAATTGCTTGGATGGTTTATTCATTTGAAAAAAACACGGAAGAAGCAAACCGTATTTTAGATTCAGTAATGGTAAACCACAAAGTGCCAGATTACCATCTGTTAAAAGCTGAAATGGCGGAATATGAAGGAAACTCTTCCGAAGCCAAAAAACAAAAAGAGCTATTTATTAAGGCCGCTGAAAACCCTAATTATGGGGGAATGTACAACACATATTTAATAAATCTATATGCTGAGACAGCGCCGGAAAAAGCATTATTGCTTGCTGAAACTGAAGTAAAAAATCGTGCAACTCCAGAAACATATCAATTGTTGGCTTATGCACAATTAAAAGCTGGACAAAAAGAAGCAGCTTTAAAAACAATAGAGGAAAACGTAGCTGGTAAAACTTCAGAACCAAACGCTCTTTTTCATTCCGCATTGGTTTTCAAAGCAAATGGAAAGGAAGAAAAAGTAGCGCCTTTAAAAGAAGAATTATTAGGTGCTAGTTATGAATTAGGACCTGTGAATGCAAAGGAAATTGAGAAACTATAGGTAGATTAAAACCACACTTTAGTTATTTACGTAAATATGTTAGAGGTTGGTTATCTACCACGAAATTGGTAGGTTTTACAAAACTGGTTAATCCAGTTTTAGAGTTTTTTTGTTAGTTAAAGCGTTCGCAATTTGCGGGCGCTTTTTCATTTAAAACCTTTTTCAACTTTATTGAAATTGTATTCTTATAAAATAATATTCTATATTTTTTCAAACAAAAAAAAGCCTGCACTATATACGTGCAGGCTTTTAGTTTACTATGTTATTACTTCTTAAATGGTTATCATTCCTAAAGTATATAGTTGTGATAGTGTTGGTGATTCGCTTCCACCTTCAGGCTCTAATGTTATTCCGAAAGCTTCTGGATCTGGGAAGTTCACAAATTTGTAAATTCCTTCACCTATTTCGTTTTCAGCAGAAATTAAGCCCACACTCGTAGGTGTAAGTGGTTCCATTTTAAGCGACCATACTTGGTAGACTTTTCCGCGTGGCGGTATTGGCAAACCTTTGGTATCTATAAATGCAACGTTATCTTTTTTGTTTAGATATACTTTGGCAAATGCTTCGGGAGCAACAGCTTGGTTCCCAGGAAGCGTATAGGCTTGGTAGTCTTTAGATCTTAAAACCTCAAGAACTTCCGTATTGTTTGCGAGTTGGCTTTGAGCTTTTGAATTTTCTTCGCGTAAAACCGTATTTTCAGTAGAAGATACTCTAAGTGAATTGTTAAGATCACTAGTTTGTTTCATCATCCACATAATTCCGCCCATAAATAAAATTGCCGCAGCCCAACCCGTCATAGCAGGCCAGTTAAGCGTTCTAACTTTATTAATTTCAGAATTGCCAGTTTTTCTAATTGAATCTAAAATTGAAGTCCACGTCATTGCTTGCACGGGTGGCGAAACAGTTTCTGCTAAGTGCAATAATGATTTCTCAATGAGTCCAATTTCGTGCCTAACCTCTGGAAAGGTATTTATGGCTTCTTCAACCTCCAATGTTTCATCATCCGGCAATGCGCCGCAGACGTACATTTCTAATTTTCCTGATGCTATAATTTCTTCGGGGTTCATAATTTTTTTATCCTAACACCATCACCCGTAAATCATTGATACAGGTTCGGTTTCTTGTTTTTATTGTTCCTAAAGGTATATCTAGTGTTTTCGAGGCTTCGGCTTGTGTATAGCCCTTAAAATATAAGAGGTCTATTATTTTTACACAGGCAGGCTTGAGCGCGTCAACAAACTTTTTTATACCAATGGAGTTAGTCATTCTGTTTAAACTATCAGAGGATGACAATATATCTACGAAGTTTGAGGTACTTAGGTTTTTCCTAGAGTTTTTAAATGCTTTGGAGCGTGTTTCGTCTATTGCGGTATTTCTAGCTATATTCAGTAACCAAGTAAAAAATCTACCTTTATTTACTGAATAAGAGCTTGCATTATTCCACACTTTTATAAAAACATCTTGAAGGAGTTCTTCCGCAGTTTCTTCGTCTAACACGATGCTATAGATTATACCTTGTATAGCTTCACTGTACATAGTGTATAATCTAGAGAAGGCTTTTTCACTTCCGTTTTGCATCTCTATAATGAGATCGTTTGGTTGTTCCATAGAACCGTTGATTTTTTGAAAGTAAAAGTACAGAAATAAATAATTACATTAAATCTGTTCTGACTAACATTAACAATTGAGTTGACGGTTAATTATGTTAAAACTTGTGTGAACATTAAGAAAATGTTGTGAAAACTTTATAAATGAATAGCTTTACAGAAGTTAACCATCCAAAAGTCTAAATTTTAATTAAACTAAACAAACAAATGAAAAAAGTTACCCAGAGTCTATTCCTGGCAATTATGCTCGTCTTTTCGGGCACTATGGTTGCACAAAGCTCTAAAGGAGCGATCAATCAACAATTGAGTAATTTTGTTGAGCAAAATGATTTATTACCACAAGACACTACATGGCAAGTAACTAGTGAAACAGTAAGTAGCACTAGTGGAATTCAACATGTTTATTACAGACAACTATTTAATGGAATTGAAATTTATGGTACTGATTCAAGTATCCATCTATTGTCCAATGGGAAGGTAATTTCCAAGAATAGTAGTTTTATAAAAAATACTTCTCAAAAATTAAAAGGGTCTAACGCGCCATCACTTAAAGCCGCGCAAGCTGTACAAGCTGCTGCTAGCCACTTAAACTATTCAATTTCTGGTTCACTTTCAGTTTTGGAAGGTGCAAAGGGTGTTGCTAAAGAAACTTTGTTGAGCAATGGCGGCATATCTTTAAGCCCTATTCCTGCAAAATTGATGTATGCCTTAACCGATAGTAATGAATTGGTTTTAACTTGGGATATTTCAATACAAGAAAAAGGCCAACAAGATTGGTGGAGTTTAAGAGTTGATGCTAATACCGGGGCAATTGTAAATCAGGCAAACTGGATGGTGAGTTGTGCAATGCACCACGATCATAGCAATGATGTGAAAGAAATGAACTTTAATGCAAACTTGTACGATGTTCCAAATTATAATGCGCTTGTAGCAGAAGCTGCTGCGTGTACAGAATGTTACGAAGTAATTGCTTTACCACTTGAAAGCCCATATTACGGAGCACGAACTATTGAGGTTCAACCGGCAAATGCTACTGCTTCTCCATTTGGATGGCATGATACCAATGGTGTTGCTGGAGCAGAATTTACTAAAACTCGTGGTAACAACGTAAATGCTTACGAAGATGGAAATAACTCAGGCTACCAACCAGACGCAGGTGCAAATTTAGAATTTACTGGATATCCGTTTAGTCAAGTTTATACTAATGCGAATCAATATGAGGATGCAGCGATTACAAACCTTTTTTATATGAATAATGTTTTTCACGACATTATGTATCAATTTGGTTTTGATGAAGTGGGAGGAAACTTTCAAGAAAATAACTACGGAAATGGTGGCATAGGAAGTGATTCTGTAAATGCAGAAGCACAAGATGGTTCAGGAACTTGTAACGCTAACTTCGGAACTCCTCCAGATGGTGGTAATCCAACAATGCAAATGTACATTTGTGGCGATAAAGATGGAGATTTCGACAATTTAGTAATCTTACACGAATATGGTCATGGAATTTCAAATCGTTTAACAGGAGGCCCTTTAGCTTCATCATGTTTGCAGAATCAAGAGCAAATGGGTGAAGGATGGAGCGACTTTTTTGGAGTTATTTTAACTATTGAAGCAGGCGATTTAGGAACAGACTCTAGAGCTGTTGGAACATACTTATTTGGTCAAGGTCAAGGTGGCGGAGGAATTCGTGATTATCCATACAATACAGATATGGGTGTTAACCCTCAAACATACGATTTTATAAAAACTGCTGCTGTACCACACGGAGTTGGTTCCGTTTGGGCAACAATGCTTTGGGAAGTAACTTGGGCATTGATAGACGAGCATGGTTTTAGTCCAGATTATTACACTTTTACAGGAGATGTAAATTTAGATGCTGGAAATATTCAAGCATTAGCCTTGGTTACTGAAGGTTTGAAGTTACAGCCTTGTAGTCCTGGTTTTGTTGATGGTCGTAACGCAATTTTAGCTGCAGATCAAGCGCTTTATGGTGGTGCAAACGAATGTTTAATTTGGGATGCATTTGCAAAAAGAGGTTTAGGTTACAGTGCTAGCCAAGGTCTTTCTACAAGTAGAAGTGACGGAACTCAAGCATTCGATACTCCTTCACAAACAGCTACATTATCTGTTTTAGAAGAAGTTTGTGCATCTTCAGAAGTTTTAACAGACTTAGGTGGTGGATCTCCAAGCGGAGGTGAGTACAGTGGACCTGGTGTTACAGATAACGGAAACGGATCTACTTTCACATTCGATCCAGCAGCAGCTGGTGTTGGTGTTCACACAATTTCTTATGATGTGCCATCTGGACCTTGTTCAGTAGCATCATCTGCAACAGACACGATAGAGGTTTTAGCAGTCCCTAATGGACCAACTACTACAGGAGTTACAGATTTCTGCGTTGGCGATCCAGTAACTGTTACAGCTACGCTAGACGATCCTGCGAACGTAATAAGATGGTATGATGCTCCAACTGGAGGTAACTTCCTTTTTGAAGGTACATCGTATACTTTTACACCAACAGGTTCTATTGATGTATATGCATTAGAAAGAGCACCCGGACCATTGTCGCAATTAGTGATTTCAGAAATTAGTTTAGAAACGCCAGACAGGTTTGAAATACAAAATGTAGGTATTGCAACAGACTATTCTGGTTATAGTGTTGCCGTAAGTGATCAACCTTATGTAGATATTAATGCAATGAATACAATTGTTAAAACATTGGGTAATATGGGCGCTAATACAGTTGTAGATTATAATGATGATAGCGGTTCAGGATATTGGGGTAACAATTTATTTTGGGACAATACCGGATCAGGTTGGATAATTATTATCGATGATAACGGAAATGTGGTAGATTCTGTTTTTTGGAATTTTTCCGCTGTTGAAATTTCATTATTGAATGTTACAATCAATGGTTTCAACATTACTGCTGCAGATCTAGATTGGACTGGAGTTGGTGCTGCGTTAACTGCAGAATGTGGTGCAAGCTCATTTAGAAGAGTTGGCGATACAAATTCTACAGCAGACTGGTCTGGAACTTGTGAGACCGCAGATTTCGGAACTCCTAATGGCGACATTAATTTGGAGTCTGGATGTCCTGGAATACGTACAATAGCAGAAGTTATAGCAGAAACTGAAGATCCTGTAATTACTTGTCCAGCAGACGTTATTGTTGAGGTGGTTGAAGGTGAGCAATATACATTGCCAGATTATACAGGCGATGCTACTGCAACAGATAACTGTCCAGATCCTACAATTTCGCAAGCTCCTGCTGCCGGTACAATGGTTGGCGCTGGTGTTACAACCATTACAATGACGGCAACTGACGGCGCTGGTAATGAAGATGTTTGTACTTTCACAGTTACAGTAGATGAAGTTTTAGGACTTGGAGATAATGAATTTTACAATAACATTCAATTATATCCAAACCCAACTACAGGTGAGTTAACCTTGTTGAATAAAACTACCACACAGCTAATTAATGTAATAATTACAGATGTAAAAGGTAGAGTTATTAAAAACATAGACCTAACTGGAGCTGGAATGGAAACTAATTTCACTTTAGAAAGTTTTGCAACAGGAATGTATTTTGTGAAAATAAACGCAGAAAACACGAGTATTGTGAAGCGTATTGTGAAGCAATAATTCTTAATTATTTAATTTTATAGAAGCCCGCGTCAATTTATTTGGCGCGGGTTTTTTCATAACTCCCTTTTCAATAACTTTGACAGATGAAAAAAATATTATTCTTTGCAGGAAGTAACAGTAGTAAATCTATCAATCATAAATTAGTCAGTTTTGCGTCATCACAAATTGCTGGGCACGCCGTTGAATTAATTAAACTAACAGATTACGATCTTCAAATGTTTGGTGAAGATATTGAAAGCGAAAGAGGCTATTCAGTAGATTTAAAAATGCTTTATAATAAGATAAAAGAAGCCGACGCATTAGTTATTTCAGTGAACGAACACAATGGAATGGTTTCAGCTTATTTTAAAAATGTAATTGATTGGTTGTCGCGACTAGATCGAAAATTTTTAGAAGGAAAAAAGATCTTATTAATGAGTACTTCCAACGGAAAACGCGGCGGTGCGTCCGCTTTAGAATACACTAAAAATGTGCTACCAAGATTTGGTGCAACAATCGTTGAAAGTTTCAGCTTTCCTTCGTATTCAGAAAATTTTTCTGAAGAAACTCAATCAATATCAAATGAAGTTTTATTGCTTGGATTTAATGATGTTCTTCAAAATTTTGCTCATCAAATTCAACAATAATGCGCACACTAAAGAAATATTCTTTTTCTTTAAACGAAGATGCTAAAACAAGCATACTCCGTTGGGCACAACAGTTTGAAGAGGTTGTTTGGCTGGATAGTAATAACTATTCGCAAAAGCACGAAACCTATCAAGCAATTTTGGCGGTCGATGCTTTTACAGCGCTTAAAACCGATTTTCACAATGCATTCGATGAGCTAAAGGAATATCAAACAACCACCGCAGATTGGATTTTTGGATATCTTACTTACGATCTGAAAAACGACGTAGAAAAGCTCCATTCCAAAAATTTTGATGGTTTAGGTTTTCCCGATCTTTACTTTTTTCAACCAAAAAAACTTTTTCTATTTTCTGAAAATAGTGTTGAAATACACTATTTAAATATGGTTGCCGATGAAATTGAAGAAGATTGGTCAGCAATTTCTGAAATGATGCAACAGCCTGTAAACGATGAAGCGTCAAAGGCTGTAAAAATAAGTATCCGCACCACAAAAGATAATTACATTCAGAAAGTGGAGGAGGTGCTTGGGCATATTAAACGGGGCGATATTTACGAAGCAAATGTCTGTCAGGAATTCTATTCTGAAGATGCTGAAATTAACCCGTTGGAAACTTTTATTCAGCTTAATAAAATTTCAAAACCACCCTTTTCAGTCTTTCTGAAACTGAACAATCTTTTTGCGCTTTCAGCTTCCCCAGAGCGATATATTAAAAGAACTGGAAATACCATAATTTCTCAACCAATTAAGGGCACAGCAAAGCGTTTGGATAATGTGGCGGAAGATTTGGAAATGGCGCAGCAACTTGCAAAAGACCCCAAAGAGCGCAGTGAAAATATTATGATTACAGATTTGGTGCGTAACGATCTTTCGCGCATTGCAGAGAAAGGAACTGTTGCCGTCGATGAACTTTGTACAATTTATACTTTTGAACAAGTGCACCAAATGATTTCTACAGTTAGTTGTACCGTTCCACAGGGTTTTTCTAGTGTTGAGGTTTTGAGAAATACATACCCAATGGGAAGTATGACGGGCGCTCCAAAAATTTCGGCAATGAAAATTATTGAAGAAATAGAAGACTCCAAACGCGGTTTATACAGTGGAGCAATCGGTTATTTTTCGCCTTCGGGAGATTTTGATTTCAACGTTGTTATCCGTAGTATTCTCTATAATTCTTCAAAAAAATATGTTAGCTTTTCCGTAGGTAGCGCTATCACTAGTAATTCTATTCCGGAAAAGGAATACGAAGAATGTTTGCTTAAAGCAAAAGCAATGCGAGAAGTACTAAATGTTACTTTATGAGTTTGTGAACTTATAAAGTAGTTTTATTAGTCTTTAAGCTAATAAACACACTTTATTAGTTTAAACGCTAATAAATTTATATATTTGAATAAATTTTTAAGTAATGAATTATTCGGTTATTTCTGGAGATATCGTTTCATCAACAAGTTTAAGCGTTGAAGACAGCAAATTTGTTGAAGAAAACTTGAAAACGCTGCTCAACGATTTGAAAGATGAATTCAACGTTTATGGTCGCATTATAAAAGGCGATTATTTAGAATGTGTAGTTCCAAATGCTTCGGAAGGCTTGCAAGTAGCGCTGGCAATTAAAAGTTTTGTAAAGGCAATTCCCATTGATACCAAAAAATACAAAAAGGAAGATAACCGCGTAAAGCAATTCAAAATACACGGAATACGGCTAGCAATCGGTTATGGCGAATTAAGCCGTTATAATCCCGAAGAAGGCATAATAGACGGCGAAGCAATCTACTTATCGGGTCGAGAAATTAGTGGCGAAACAACGTATAATAAAGAACGCATTGTAATAAAAAACACCTTGTTTTTTGCATCGAAAAACGAAGATTTAAATAAAAATTTCCAACCTTTACTGGCACTGCTCGATGTTTTATTCAGTAAAGCAACCTCAAGGCAGTGCGAAGTTTTGTACCTAAAATTGATGAACAACCAAGAGGAACAAATAGCCAAACGCTTAGGCATAGGGCAATCTGCCGTTAATCAGCATTCCACAAGCGTTGGCTGGAACGCCATTGATGAAGCGGTAAATTATTTTAAAATGATAATTTCAAAGTAGAACTATGGGATTAAAAGAATTATTGCTGCTCCAATTAATTGCACATCTGTGTTTGGACTATTTTTTTCAAACCGATAAACTAGCGAAACAAAAAAATACAATTGGCTTTAAAAGCCCTTTTCTCTACTGGCACGCATTGGCTTGTTTTGCGTTAGCGTGGTTGTTTTCGTTGCAATTTGGTTTTGTTTTGGCAGCGGCAGTAATCGCCGTAACTCACTTTTTGCTTGATGGTTTTAAGCGGCATCTCAATAATAGCAAGTATTTTGGGCGCTATGCTTTTTTTATAGATCAAGCCATTCATTTAGCAATCATCGCGATAGTGGTTACATTATTCAATAAATGGCACGGCATAAATCCTTCTATTTCTGTTACACTCAGTTTCAAATATTTGTTGATTATTGCAGGATATCTTGTTTGTTTAAAACCCGCAAACATTTTTATAAAAGAAGTTTTTAAATCCACCGAAATACAAGTTAGTAGCGATAATGAAATGCCGAACGCCGGAAAGGTAATTGGCATTTTGGAACGTATTTTAACGCTCACGCTTATCTTAGTTTCGCAATATTCGGCGGTTGGGTTTTTAATAGCTGCAAAATCAATTTTACGATACGGAAATAACGAAACTCTAAAAACAGAGTACGTGCTTATTGGCACGCTGCTAAGCTTCGGAATTGCTGTTATTGTGGGAATCATTATTAATTTATTGTAAATCATCAACCAATTGCTCAATCGCTTCAAAAAAAATATTGACTCCAATTTTTCTTTTTTAGTTGGAAAAAAACTACTCATCGCCTGTAGCGGTGGATTGGACAGTGTGGTTTTGACGCATTTAATTAAAGAAATAAATTTTGAAATTGCTTTAGCGCACTGTAATTTTTCGCTGCGCGGAAAAGAAAGCGATGGCGACGAAATGTCTGTAATAGGCTTAGCCAATCAATTAGAAATTCCAGTTTTTGTGGAAACTTTCGACACGAAAAAATATGCTGAAGATCATAAAATTTCAACTCAAATGGCGGCTCGTGACCTTCGTTACACTTGGTTTGCCGAAATTTTAAAAGATTTTAAATACGATTATTTATTGACCGCTCACCATTTAGACGATGATTTGGAAACTTTTTTCATCAATCTTTCTCGAGGCACAGGCATAAAAGGACTTACCGGAATTCCGAAGAAAAACAATAAGGTTATACGTCCGCTGCTTGATTTTTCTCGTGTTGAAATTTTGAAATATGCAGAGAAAAATAAATTGAAATGGCGCGAGGATAGCAGCAATAAAAAGGCAGATTATCTTCGAAATAAGTTGCGTTTAGAGGTTTTGCCACAATTTAAAGAATCGAACGATTCGGTGCTGAAAAATTTTCAGAGAACACAACATAATTTGCAAGCTACACAAAATTTGATTGAAGATTATATGGCTTTGATCTATAAATTAGTAGTTTCCGAAGCAACCGATGCCTATAAAATAAACATTCAAAAATTGAAGGAATTGCCGCATCCGGAAGAATTGCTTTATGAGCTTTTAAACGGTTTCGGATTTACGGAATGGGAAGACGTTTCAAATTTACTGAACGCACAAACGGGCAAGCAAGTTTTTTCAAAAACGCATCGTCTTTTAAAAAATAGAGATGAATTATTGCTGAGCGAAATTACCGACGAAAACACTTCCGAAGAAATTTTGGTTTCGAAACAAGGAATAGCTTCACCAATTAAATTGACCATTGAAACTTCAGAATACATAGGTGAAACAGAAAAAAACTTAATTTTCGTCGCTGCGGAAAAGTTAGAATTTCCATTAAAATTAAGAAAGTGGAGGAGTGGCGATAGTTTTCAACCTTTCGGTATGAAAGGGAAAAAGAAGCTGAGTAAATTTTTTAAAGATGAAAAAATTTCGTTGACAGAGAAAGAAAAAATCTGGCTTCTTTTAAGTGGTGAAAATATAGTTTGGGTAATTGGCCACCGCATAGACGACCAATTTAAAGTAACGGAAGACACAAAGGAAATATTCAAAATAACATATCAGAAAAATTAGAAAAAAGGAAAAAATCAATGAAAGCATTCAAGATACTATCGTTATTATTTTTTGTCAGCTTTTTCTCGTTTGCACAGGACGAAAGCTTTGTAAAAGATAATTACAACAAAACGGAAACATCCATCACAATGCGTGATGGGGTTAAACTTTTCACAGTAATTTATTCACCAAAAGACACTTCAAAAAAGTATCCAATACTTTTCCAAAGAACGCCTTACAGTTGCCAGCCTTATGGCGAGGATCAATTTCGTTCAAAAATTTCACCAAACGAATTTATGATGAAAGAAGGTAATATTGTTGTGTATCAAGATGTGCGTGGCCGCTGGATGAGCGAAGGGGTTTATGATAATATGCGCGCGTATATTCCGAATAAAAAAGGCAAGCAAATTGATGAAGCTAGCGACACTTTTGATAGTATAGATTGGTTGGTAAAAAATACCCCCAACAACAACGGGAATGTAGGAATTTGGGGCACTAGTTATCCTGGTTTTTATGCAACTTATTCGTTATTAGACTCGCATCCGGCACTAAAAGCTGTTTCTCCACAAGCAGCTATTGGAGATTTCTTTTTTGACGATTTTCACCACAATGGTGCATATTTATTGAGTTATTGGCGCGCCACAGCATTGTTTGGTTATGAGAAAACAGAACCTACAAACCAATCGTGGTACTCTTTTCCTGAGTTGGGAACAAAGGATCAATATCAGTTTTTCTTGGACGCTGGTCCGTTGAGCAATCTCGATAAATATTATGGTGAAGACAATGTATTCTGGCAACAGTTAAAGGAACATTCTAGCTACGATGAATTTTGGAAGTCACGCGGCATCATTCAACATTTAAAGGACATTAAACCCGCTGTAATGTTTGTTGGCGGACTGTTTGACGCGGAAGATCTTTATGGACCTTTCAACAGTTATCAAGCTGTAGAAAAGAATAGCAAAAATTATAATACTATTGTTTTTGGTCCTTGGAGCCACGGCGATTGGGCACGAACCAATGAACGGCAAGCAATCGGGAATGTCTATTTTGGCGATAATATTTCGCGCGATTACCAACGTGATGTTGAGACGAAATTTTTCAATCATTTCTTAAAAGATAATGGAAAGGGAGAAAGTAGTTTACCCGAAGCTTATATGTTTGAAACGGGAACTAATCAATGGAAGTCGTATAAAGAATGGCCACCCAAAAACACTGAAAAGAAGACTTTTTTCCTTCAAAGTGATCAGCGTTTAAGTAACGAAGCTGATAAAAGTATTTCATTTGAAGAATTCGTCAGCGACCCTAAGAAGCCTGTACCTTATTCCGAAGATATTAAAATGGTGTTCACCCCCAGAAAATATATGACGGATGATCAGCGCTTCGCTGCTCGCCGACCAGATGTGTTAGTTTACGAAACACCAGTTCTAACCGAAGATATTACCTTGGTCGGTTCCATTCTCGCTAAATTAAAAGTGGCAACTACGGGCACCGATGCTGATTGGATTGTAAAGGTGATTGATGTTTTTCCTGCCGATGCCGAAAACTATCAAGAAACGCAGGAATACTTAAAAATGAGCAACTATTTTATGATGGTTAGAAGTGAAGTTATGCGCGGACGATTTAGAAATAGTTTTAGCAATCCGGAACCTTTTATTCCAAACGAAAAGACTGAAGTGAACATAACTCTTCAAGACATTAATCACACATTTAAAAAGGGACATAAAATTCAAATACAAGTGCAGAGTACTTGGTTTCCGTTGATAGATTTGAATCCGCAAACCTTTGTTCCTAATATTTTTGAAGCTAAAAAGGAAGATTTCAAAAAACAAACCCACAAGGTTTATAACGATTCTTCCATCGAATTTATAATGTTGAAAAAATAACAAAACTGGATAAAAACAAGAATCCCAGCCTATTGGCTGGGATTCTAAAACAAACCTAACTTAGTAAACTTTAAAGTGCACTAAGAATATTTTCTATCCCCACAAAAAATATTGCCTTGTGCATTATCCACTAATTCTATAGTTCAAATATAAGACAGGATAAATTCCTACGCTATACGTACTAACACGTATATTTAATCATTAATCTTTAATAAATTTTAATTGGTATAAGCTATTATTATGCTTCGCTTTTATAATGTAAACGCCATTTGAAAAGTGCTCCACATTAATCTCGTCGCCTTTTTTATAAAGCTCTTTTTGCAGAATTAATTTTCCTGTAATATCAAAAATGGAAAATGCATCTATATCTTTATTAAATTTTATTGAATGACTTGATGGGTTGGGGTAAGTGTAAAATTCTTCAACAGAAAATTCTGGAACAGACAAAACTGAAAATTCATTAGCATAAACAAAGTATTCTCCAGGCTGAAGCGTAATTGGCGTATTGACATTGTTAACCGTTATTTCTGAATCATCTATTAAATTAAACCAACTGCCGGTTTCCTGAAAAGCAGGAACAATATCTTGTGGGATGATATTAAAGTTACCCAAAACGGTTATATACTTAATTTCACTTCCGGTGGCAGAAGCATCAGTAATTTGAATTTTTTTAAGTCCGTTTGTGTTTGAAACATCCATTGTAAAATCGGCGCTTCTAAAAATTGGTTCTGCCTTTTTTAACCGAATAAGTTTGGCCCATACAGCTCTTATATCGTTTCGGTCAGCATTTGTGTGATAATTGATATTCCAAGGTATTGGCTTAGGATCTACTCGACAATCTGGATTATTGGTTCCATTTTGGCAATAGTTTATGCTAAAATCATATCCTAATTCTCCAAATTGCCACAACATTTTTGGTCCCGGTACTGTAAAGAAAAAAGCACCGCCCAATTCCATACGATCCATAGCGGTTTCAAAATCTTTCACATTGTAATTGGCATTGCCGTTTCCGTATTCTAGATTTTTGAAATTTAATCTTTCTTCATCATGACTTTCCATATATCCTACTGCAGAAGGAGTTGACCAGCCTCGATTTTGATATGATATTCCAGAAAAATTTGAATTCTGGTTATATCCCATAGTGGCTTCATTATAATTGTAATTATGATTGCTCCACACCATCATTCCCGGCTCATCGGGGTCTCCCGTGGCTCTATGGTTAATGAGTTCTGTTTCTTCAGAATTGGGCGCAAAATGTTCTAAAATGGTGTATGCAGTAGGATCCACGGCGCGAATTTGATTATACATACGTTCTAATATTGCAATACGTGAAGCGTCATAACTACCGCCATCGCCAACGGTGTTTGTAAACCCTTTCGTAAAGTCGAATCTGTATCCGTCTATATTGAATTCAGTTAACCAATATTCGTTCAATTGATCAATATAATGCTGTGTGGCAGTAGATTCGTGGTCTATATCATTAAAAAATTGAAATGACGTATTTGGATCTGTAACATTAAAAAATGGATTTTCAGGCGTTGCCGCACCTTGATAACATCCGTTACAATCGTTCCACATTCTATAATATGGGTTTTGGCCAGTTGCGTGATTATAAACAACATCAAGAATTACCGCAATTCCGCGTGCATGACAAGCATCAACAAGTGCTTTTAAACGGTTTTTTGTTCCGTAGTATTTATCAGAAGCCATATGAAAACCTGGGTTATAGCCCCAGCTAATGTTTCCGTCAAATTCATTTACAGGCAATAACTCAATAGCGTTTATTCCCATAAATTGTAAATAGTCAAGTCTGTTGATGATTGCATCGTAGCTATGGTCTTCGTCGAAATCACGAATTAGAAGTTCATAGATTACTAAATTGTCTTGGGGAGGTCTTTGAAAATCATTTATTTGCCAATTGTAAGGCGTTTCATTTACTTTAAACCAACTTATTGCAAATTGAGTTTTTCCGGATGGATAGGATGGAATATCGGGGAATGTATCCTCATCAATATACGCATCGTCGTTTTCATCTAAAACATACGTAGAGTAGGGGTCTGCAATTGTTATTTGACCATCAACTACATATTGAAAAAGAACGTTGTTATCGCCAGTATTTAAGCCTGTAAGTTTGATCCAAAATCTATTTTGCGAAACATCTTTTTTCAGAAGAAATGTATTGGAAAGTCTCCAATCATTACTGTTGAAATTTCCAATTACGTGTACAAAGTTTTTGTTTGGAGCATAAAGCACCAAAGTTGCTTCATCTGGATTGTTTGGATTTAAATTTATACCATCTTTCATCCCTGCTGGTACCGAAGCTGTTTGGGTATTTGGAGTGAGGATTACATTAAATGTTTTGGTTACGGACGTACCAGAAACTGGGTCCGTAGCTATAAGTTCAAAAAAAGTATCTTGATTTATTGTGCGATTGGTGTTGAAGTTGGTAACGTTATTTTGTGTGAAAACGGAGGTTCCATTAGCCAATAAATTAAAGTTTGCAGCAATATTTGCAGTTGCAGAAACCGAAATAGAACTTCCAGAATTTACAATTGTATTATGTTGTGCGGGACTGTTTAGAGTAACCTGTAATGTACCAACCTCAGCATAATAATCTTGAGTTTTACGTTCTCCATTTCCAATATCAGTTGCATTTTTGGCCTTTGCCAATATTCCTATGCGTCCAATATCTGGGTCTCCATAAAACGTAGCAGGGGTAAGGGTATAGGAGAATGTTCCATTCCCGTTATTCGTGAATTTCTGACTTTCACTGGAATTGTCCCAACTTCCATTGGTTGGCGAATCCCCAGCTTGGTTGTCGTTAAGATCATAATACCAAGCCCATAGATAGATATCGTTTACACCCCATAATGCAGGATCTATGTTTGAAACCGTTATGGTAATTTGATCTGAAGAATCAAAAAATGAAGGATCTATTGAAAAAGTCGCATTCTGAATTTGAGCATTTACCTGTAATGCAGTACACAACAGTAAAATTCTAACTAATATATTTTTCATAACAAGAAATATTAAATTAAAAAAGGAGGGGTTTTAATACACCCTCCTTTTTTACTTAGAAAACAAAATTAACACTGATTTTTAAGTTTAGATTTTTCTATTGAAGCTCCAAAGTGTATGTATATTGTCTTGGGTTGCTTAAATCTAAGGTAATAAGGTAAGTACCTGATGCAGGAACACCAATGTTATCACCACCAAACTCTAAGCTTCCGTCAGCTCCAGTGTCACCCATATTTAAATCCCATGCATCGTTTGCGCGGAATTTCATACCATTATCTGTTGGCACTTGCTCGGTTAATTCAAGAATAAGAGTCCATAGACCAGTGGCTTGATCGTATACCATATCTGTATCGCTATCCCATCCTGTTGGAGTTGCGTTACCAATAACGCCCCAGTTAGTTAAGGTAGCATTGTAAGTTAAATCTGCGGTATTCGCTTTCATCAAATAATATCCTGAAGGTGAAGTACAGTTTGATTCATCTGTTTCAACTAAAACACCTGTAAATGTACCATCATCGCCCCAGTCAGTATTGCCCCACATAAAGTTACCATCTGCGTCTGGAGCCAAAAATTTGTACTCACCATCTAACCAGACAAAACCTTCATAATTTGTCGCTCCTGTTGCAGAAGCAGCCATATGAGGTGCAGTTGGTGGATCCCAACCTTGGTGGTTTCCAGGAACAGCAATCATTGGTAGCATTGGACCTTGATCATCGGTTGCTTCTGACCATTCTAAATTGATAGCTTGTACACTAGAAAAGTTTTCCATCCCGCCAGCTCCAATATATGCACGAACACGTACATATACAGTCCCTGTGTTTGGATTATCAGTTAATGGGTCGTTATCCATACCAATTGCAGTTGCATAGCCTAACATATCACCAATAGTAATTGCATATTCTGAAACAGTAGTAGATCCTTCGGTTTCAAAAATTTCGAAATCTACGGTTGTAGACCATTCAAAATCATAACTAACATTTGTAGGTTCGCCAAAATCTGAAGATTCCCAAGTAAAACGCTCACCGATATTAGTAGCAGTTCCTTCGGTTAGTATATATTTTGAAAGCACATTATTTGTAAAAATAACTCCTTCTGTTTCTTGAGCCACAAATACCACATCGTCTTCCGTTTCGCAAGAACTTATTGAGAGTAATGTGATTCCTAAAAGTAAAAATATTGAAAGTTTTTTCATTTCTTAAATTTTATAAATTAATAGCCAGGATTTTGAACTAAATTTGGGTTAACACTTAAATCGGTATCGGGTAGGGGCATTAGGTCACGAAAAGCTCCAGTTGTTGTTCCTTGAGGAACATTTCCTTTAAAAGGCCATACTCCGTGATCTGAAAATTGGTCGAAACGAATAAGATCTGTTCTTCTATGCGCTTCCCAGTGAAGCTCTCTCGATCTTTCTGCTAAAACAAAATTCATTGTTAAGTCAGATACGCCAATGTTTCCACTAGTATCTCCGTATGCGCGTAGTCTAAGTTGGTTAATATATTCTACCGCGGTTGAAGTGCTTCCACCGCCACCATTAATAACTGCTTCAGCATACATTAAGTAAACATCTGCCAAACGGAACATAGTGAAATCTGTATCTGGATGATCGTTTGGATCTGATCCCGGATTGCCATTTACATCTACATTTTTGAATTTTTCAACAGCATAGCCATCTTGAAAATTTGCAATGTTGTTTATTTCTTTAGATTGATTTTCTGTAAAGAATCGAGCTCTGCCATCAGCAGAATTTTCTTCGCCAGGAAATTGTTCTACAAAGGTAGAGGTGGTTCTAATTCCAGCCCATCCACCATTAATGCCGAATAAAGCAGGATTCATATCGCCACCCACGGCAGCGTGTATTAGGAATGTCATTCCACCAAACGATTTTGTTCTAAGACCATCAAAAGGAACTACAAAAATTGATTCGGCTTGGGCGCCATTACTATTATTATCTGCTAAAAATAAATTTTCATAAGGTATTGGTGCAATACTGTAACCAGCTCCAATAACTTTGTTGCAATACGTTAAAGCGTCAACCATACGGTCATTACCTGTGTAGACTTCAGAATTCAAATATACTTTAGCCAATAATGTCCAAAGTGCACCTCTATCTGCTCTTCCGTATTCATTTTGTTTTGCAGGAATCATGCTGGCTTCTATATCTAGAAGTTCAGTTTCTACATAATTAAACAAATCTGACCGCTGAATTTGAGGAGGTAAAAAGGCTCCAACAGCATCGTTTTCGGTTACAAATGGTGGGTTTCCGTAAAGATCCATAAAGTGCCAGTAACTTAAAGCTCTCATAAAACGAGCTTCAGCTCTATAGGTTTGAATCTCTGCGCGTAACTCGCTACTCACACCTCGACTGTCTAATAAATCTGGAGTTGTCTGTCTTAAAAATTCGTTGCAGAGCGCAACTTGATACGCAATACGAGCATACATTGTTCTGATGAATTCATTACCAGAAGTCCAGTTTTGTCCGTGAAGGTCACGAATAGTACCGTCGTTCCAGCCCATTACAGCTTCATCTGTAGTAAGCTCCTGCATCATCCAATAAAGTCTAACATAGTTTGAAAAACCTTCGTCAAGACCTTCCAAATCTGGTTGGCCGGCAGGCCCTTCTTGTCCGCTAAGTGAAAGACCAGCATATATTTTTGCTAGAAAAGCCTTATAGGAAGCGGGATCGTTAAAAGCATTGTCAGACGTATTTCTACCATCTTCGGGGGCAAGATCTAAATTTTTGCTACAAGACACAAAAACAAGTGTGGCAAAAAGGAAGAATAAAGCCTTTTTTAAATTGTTGTACATAGTTATTGTTTATTAATATGTGAAATTAAATCCAAGAACAAAACCACGAGGTCTTGGGTAAAAGTTATTATCTATCCCGCTAGAAATTTCAGGATCTAAGCCGTCGTATTCAGTAATAGTAAAAACATTAGTTACTGTTGCCGTAGTTCTTAATGTTATTTTTTCGAATGGAATTGTATATGCGATCGAAATATTATCCATTTTTACGAAATCAGCTCTTTTAATATAATAATCTGAAAAGTACTGCGCATCGTCAAAATTTGAATCAAGAACACTAGTGCTACCATTTTCAAATACATTACCAGCAGATTCAAAGAATTTTCTGTAATATCCAGTACTTGATTTTACGTTGTCGTATACATAGTTTCCTAGTCCACTTCGTAAAGTAAAACTAAAATCAAACTTTTTATAACTCATACTAGATGTAAATCCAAGATAAACATCTGGAGTTGCTTTTTTATAAGCTTGCTTGTCTGCTTCTGTAATTTGATTATCACCATTTACATCTACGTAAGCACCTTCAATTGGGTTTCCAGCATTGTCATAAACTTGACGAAAAACAAAAAAAGTAGTTGGATCATATCCCGGTTTCCAAAGTTGGATTTTATTACCCACCCCACCACTAATTGTTCCTTGCGGAATAAAGTAGTCTGGGTCGCCACTCAAATTAAGTTTTGTTATTTCAACTTCCTGTAAGGTAGCATTTGCATTTACATCCCATTGAAAAGTTTTTGAGTTAACTAGTGCCACATCAATACCTAATTCAAGACCACGGCTTTCTAATTCACCTACATTGGTGGTTAAAAAGTCTGAAAGGTTAGATCCTGCAGCGGTAGGAATACGTGCCAATAAATCTTTGGTTTGTTTGTAATAACCATCAACACTAAAATTTAATCTATCGTTGAAAAAACCAAAATCCAATCCTGCATTATATTGTGTAGTTTCTTCCCACTTCAAATTTTCATCAAACTCTTCTGGTCGAAGTGTATTGTAAAATTCATCTCCAAATTGAACACTAGCAGAATTTAAACCTGGGGTATATATACCAAGATAGCCATAATTCTGACCAATTTCTTGATTACCTGTTATACCATAACCACCGCGAACCTTTAAAGTGGAAAACGTGCTACTGTCTTTCATAAAGCTCTCGTTATTAATTTTCCAACCTACAGAAACGGCAGGAAAGTTACCCCAACGATTGTCTTCACTAAAACGTGATGAACCATCCCGTCTGTAGCTAGCAGAAATCAAGTATTTATCTAGAATATTAAAACTGGCTCTTCCAAAATAAGACTCCAAACTGTTTCTGTCAATAACGGTAGGTCTTGTTACTAGAATTCCTTGTTCTGTTTGTTGTCTATCAGATTGAATATAGAATTCTTGATAGGTATGCCCTCCGGTTAAATCATATTCAGTGCTAATTGCCGAAATAGTATTCTTATAATTTAAGAGTAAATCTAAATTGGTATTTCGGTTAAAACCTGTATAAAAGTTTTTATAGGTTCCGAATTCTTGAGAAGCTGAAGTACCGAGTATATATTGTTGTCCATCAATTTCAGAATAATCAAAACCTGCGTTAGAAATAAACCTAAGTTCTGGCAAAAATGGAAAACGATAATCAACATTTAAGTTTGAAATATTTCTTTTATTACGCGCTTTATTTTGATTTTGTTTCAAAAGTGCCACAGGGTTTCTAGGAGCCAATTTAATTGGATCGCCATTTGGTTGCGTGTATTCAAAGTATCCATCAAATGGACTGTTTGCATCGTAGATTGGCTGAGTTGGGTCAAAATTAGTAGCTGCTCCAATTGCACCATTATCTGCATACGTATTATCATCAAAACTACCGATGGACGTAAGTCTCAATTTTAAACTATTATCAAGCAAACTACCGTCAAGATTTAAAGTAATGGCGTTACGAGTATATAAATCTGTTAGCAACACACCTTGTTTATTGGTATTGTTATAATTTACTCGATATGAAAAGTTTTTGAAACCTTGTGAAAGTGTAAGGTTATGTATTCCGCCATTGGCAGTTCTGTAAATTTCATCTTGCCAATCTGTATTGCTATTTCCTAATTTTGTAGCATCTTGAGCAGGATTATCTGCAATTAATTTTCGAAAATCATCTGCGTTAAAAACAGACACTTGGTCTGTTATCTGGTCTGCAGAAAATTGGAAGCCGTATTCAACCTTTAAAGGAGCTCCTTTTTTTCCAGATTTTGTAGTAATAAGGATTACCCCATTTGACGCTCTTGAACCATAAATAGCAGTAGCAGATGCATCCTTTAAAATAACAAAGTTTTCAATTTCGTTAGGGTTAATAGAGTTAAGTTGATTTCTAACACCTTGTACTCCTCTTTGATCTAATGGAATACCATCAACCACAATTAAAGGCGAATTGTTTGCGGAAAGCGATGAACCACCACGAATCCTAATTTCGGAACCTTCACCGGGCGCACCACCGCTAGTGGTAATACGTACACCGGCAGATTTTCCCGAAAGAAGTTGGTCTGGCGAAACAATAGATCCTTTATTGAAATCTTCTGCACTTACTTTCTGAACAGCACCGGTAGCGTCCTGTTTTTTTGTAGAACCGTAACCAATTAAAACTACTTCGTCCAGTATAGATGTGTCTTCTTGCATACCAATACTTATAGTTGGCTGACCAGTATATGTTACCTCCTGAGGTGTGTAACCTATATAGGAATATGTTAAAACTGCGCCAGTAGTAAGACCTTTGATAGTATATTTTCCATCAAAATCGGTCGTTACCCCATTTGTTGTTCCTTTTACAATAACATTTACACCTGGTATCGGTAAGTTAGACGTGCCGTCTGAGACCGTTCCCGATACACTTTGGGCAATAGCCGCCAAAGGAAAGAGTATAAGAAGGAATAATAAACTTTGTATGATTTTTTTCATTTTAGCTTAAATTGTTAATTTAGAATGATTTATAAGATTATATTTTTACTTCCTGCTCCAAATTTAACAGAAAATACATCATATCATAACGTTTCTTTAACACTTGGGCTTACGAAAACGTTTTCGTGTTGATAAGTTTATCTTATTTAACATTATTCGCATTCTAAAGGCTCTTTTTTGAGGGATTAAAAATTCTAAAGCAGCAATTTTAAATATTCTTTAATACCTTTAGAACTAATAATTGATACCAAAACGTGCAGAAATTAACCCTTAAAAAGATTGCTAAAGAGCTAGATGTTTCAGTTTCAACTGTTTCAAAAGCGCTTCGTGATAATCCTGAAATAAGTAACAATACCCGTCAAAAAATTAAAGCCTTCGCTAAGCTTTACAATTTCAAGCCAAACAACATCGCGCTCAGCTTAAAAAACCGAAAAACAAAAACTATTGGGGTTATTATCCCTGAAATTGTTCACCACTTTTTCACCACTGTAATTAGTGGAATTGAGAAAGTTGCAAATGAGCGCGGTTACAATGTTATTATTGGTCTTTCAAACGAATCGTTTACGAAAGAAGTGATTAACATGGAAATGCTTGCCAATGGTAGTATTGATGGCTTTATTTTGAGTGTTTCAAAGGAAACACAGCGTTTGAAAGATTACCATCACCTTACCGAGACAATAGATCAAGGGATGCCAATAGTTATGTTTGATCGAACGATTAGTGAAGTAAAATGCGACAAAGTGATTGTGGATGATGTGGAAGCTGCTCGTAAAGCTGTGCTGAAATTGCTAGATATGCAGTGTAAAAACATTGGAATAATAACTACACAAGACCACGTAAATGTTGGAAAGCTTCGCACCAGCGGCTATGAAAATGCGTTGCAAGAAAGAAATATTCCGATGAATCAAAATTTCATTTTAAAACTTTCTGATGATGTGAATGACGAAAATCAAATGGAAGCTTTGGAAAGAGAAGTGGGGCGGTTTTTATCTGAAAATCCACAACTTGACGGAATTTTTGCTGTGAATGAAATTTATGCCATTACCGCAATGAATGTAGCTAGGAAATTAGGTAAAGAAATTCCGAAATCTCTTAAAGTAATTGGTTTTACAGATGGTCTATTATCTAAATATTCCAATCCAAGTCTAAGTACGGTTAGTCAACACGGAAAAGAATTGGGTGAAAAATCTGCTCATTTGCTCATCAATAGAATTGAAAATGAAGACGTTGAAAACGATTTTGAGACTGTAATTATTGAAACAGAATTAATAGAAAGAGAATCAACTTCTAAAATTTAACGTTCGCATATATAAAAATTTATATATTTACACCCTTAGACTATCGAGACTATATTTTTACTTCCCATAAAAATGTTTTGATAAGTCGCAGTGCTTATCGAAAGACCAAAAGTTATCGATATGCAAAAACCTAAATTAAGTTTTTGGGAAATCTGGAACATGAGTTTCGGTTTCTTGGGCATCCAATTTGGCTTCGCCCTTCAAAATGCTAATACTTCAAGAATATTTGAAACACTGGGCGCGAGCTTGGACCAAATTCCAATTCTTTGGATTGCGGCTCCTGTTACAGGTCTAGTTGTTCAACCTATTATTGGGTATTTTAGTGACCGAACGTGGACACGTTTGGGAAGAAGGCGACCTTACTTTCTTGTTGGTGCCATACTTTCATCTATTGCACTTTTTATAATGCCGAATTCTCCCACACTTTGGATTGCGGCAGGTACTTTATGGATTATGGATGCGTCCATAAATATTTCTATGGAGCCATTTCGTGCTTTTGTGGGTGATAATTTACCAGAACGCCAACGCACTTTAGGTTTTGCCATGCAGAGCTTTTTTATTGGGGTTGGAGCCGTTGTGGGATCTTTATTGCCTTATGTCTTCACTAATTGGATTGGTTTGGATAATACGGCGCCCGAAGGCATTATTCCGCCATCGGTAAAATGGTCGTTTTATGTGGGTGGAATTGTTTTTCTCTTTGCAGTACTTTGGACGGTCTTTAAAAGCAAAGAATACACACCCGAACAATTAGAAGCATTTGAACATTCTAAAATGGCTTCAAAACAGGCTGTTTTAGAAGGTGTTGAATTGGAGGAAAATATAAAAAAACAATTTTTAATTGGTTTAACCTTTCTGATTGTAGGTTTAGGGGCTACAACTTTTCTTTATCTAGAAAACTTAGACAAAACACTCTACATCCTCTTTATAGGTTTAATAGTAGCGGGTATCCTTTTTATTATTGTTTCGCAACTTCGGAAGCAAAAAACACGAAATGGTTTTACCATAATTATAACAGATTTATTGAACATGCCAAAGACGATGCAACAATTGGCTTGGGTACAGTTTTTTTCGTGGTTTGCACTTTTCAGCATGTGGATTTATACCACTCAGGCGGTTACAGGCCACGTTTTTGGCACGCATGATACTACTTCAAAAATATATAACGACGCAGCAGATTGGGTGCCGGTTATGTTTACCGTGTACAACGGTGTTGCAGCGGCCGTAGCATTTTTGCTACCAGTTTTGGCAGCAAGAACAAGTAATAAATTCACCCATTTATTTGCACTTTGTATGGGTGGTTTAGGCCTAATTTCAATTTACTTTTTAAGCGATAAAGTTGGTCTTTTACTAGCAATGGTAGGAGTTGGTATTGCTTGGGCAAGTATCTTATCTATTCCATATGCTATGCTTTCGGGATCGCTTCCGGCTGCCAAAATGGGCTATTATATGGGTGTCTTTAATTTTTTCGTGGTAATTCCACAAATTGTTGCAGCAACCATCCTTGGTTTTATTGTCAAAAACCTTTTTAATAGTGAACCAATATATGCACTTATTATAGGCGGCTTTTCTATGATACTTGCAGGAATACTAACGCTTCGCGTAAAAACTCAAAAACGAATAAATATAAATGAATAATCAAAAAGGCTTCATATTTGACCTTGACGGTGTTATTGTAGATACTGCAAAATACCATTACCTAGCTTGGAAAAAATTGGCAGATAGTCAAAATATTCCTTTTTCAGAAGTGGAAAATGAACAGTTAAAAGGCGTTAGTAGGATTGCCTCGTTAGAGAAAATTCTTTCGTTGGGAAATATCGTTTTATCTGAAACCGATTTTGATAGGGTAATGGCTGAAAAGAATCAAGATTACCTCGATTATATTTCAAAAATGGATGATTCTGAAATTTTACCAGATGTGGTAAAAGTTTTGAATTATTTGAAGGAAAATAATCAATCATTGGCACTCGGTTCGGCAAGTAAAAACGCTCGGGCAATTCTTGAAAAGGTGAATCTTTTGGATGCTTTTAAAGTAATTGTAGACGGTACTAATGTTTCAAAAGCAAAACCTGATCCCGAAGTGTTTTTAAATGCGGCGAAACATTTAAATATTGAACCCAAAGACTGTATTGTTTTTGAAGATTCGCTGGCTGGTATAGAGGCTGCAAATATTGCAGGAATGATAAGTATTGGTATTGGAGAAAAAGAAATCTTAAAAGAAGCAGATTACGTTTTCAGAAATTTTACTGAAATGGATTCCACTTTTTTGAAACAATTAATTGAACGTTAAAAGAATTTAGAATTATAATGAATCAAGATTATATAAAACCAAGCAATTGGTCAATAATTGAGGAAGGTTTTGATAAAACCCGAGTACAATCGTCCGAAAGTCTTTTCAGTCTTGGCAATGGTGTCATGGGTCAGCGTGCTAATTTTGAAGAGGATTATTCTGGCCCCAGTTTTCAAGGAAGTTATATCGCGGGGGTTTATTATCCTGATAAAACCCGAGTGGGTTGGTGGAAAAACGGCTATCCAGAATATTTTGCCAAAGTATTGAATGCGCCTAATTGGATAGGTATTTCGGTAAAAATAAATGGTGAAACTTTAGATATTAATAAATGTAAATCTATCTCAAACTTCCGTCGTGAAATGAATATGAAAGAGGGCTTTTACCTGCGCTCTTTTAATGCGACCCTTCAAAATGGAGTGGAAATTAAGGTTGAAAGTACCAGAATACTTTCATTAGATTTTGATGAATTAGGAATTATCAATTATGAAATTGTTCCGCTGAATGAAGATGTCGAAATTATTTTTGAACCCTATTTGGATGCTGGTATAACTAATCAGGATACCAATTGGAATGATAAATTTTGGGATACTTTACAAATTTCTACAGAAAATAATTGCGCTTTTATTAGATCGCGAACAATGAAAACAGATTTCAATATCTCTACGTTTATGGGGTCTAAATTGTTTCTGAATTCAAAGGAAATTGATGCCAATCCGTTGAAGCAACAAACTGACAAAAAAGTTGCATATCAATATAGAGTTAAGGTTAGCGAAGGTGAAACTGCTGTTCTTCAAAAATATGCTGGATATACCGTTTCGTTATATCATGATAATGAAAATCTAAATAAAGTAGCTAAAGAAATTATCGCCAAAGGGATGTCTCTCGGGTTTTCAAAATTGAAAGAACTTCAAAAAGAAGCTTGGGCGAAAATCTGGCACATGGCAGATATTGAGATTATAGGCGATATAAAGGCGCAACAAGGAATTCGATTCAATATTTTTCAGTTAAATCAAACCTATTTAGGGAAGGATTCCCGACTAAATATTGGTCCAAAAGGCTTCACTGGCGAGAAATACGGCGGAAGCACTTATTGGGATACAGAAGCTTATTGCATCCCTTTTTATATGGCAACCAAAAATTATAGTGTAGCCAAAAATTTATTGGCGTATCGTTACCGCCATTTAGAAAAAGCCATTGAAAACGCTGCAAAGCTAGGTTTTACAAATGGTGCGGCTCTTTACCCAATGGTAACTATGAATGGTGAGGAGAGTCATAATGAGTGGGAAATAACTTTTGAGGAAATCCATAGAAACGGCGCAATTGCTTTTGCTATTTTCAATTATCACCGCTTTACAGGCGATTTTGAATATATAGCCCAAAAAGGTATTGAGGTATTGATTGGTATTGCCCGCTTTTGGTTTCAGCGCGCAACTTTTTCAAAAGAGAAAAACAAGTTTGTAATTTTGGGAGTTACTGGCCCGAATGAATATGAAAATAATATAAATAATAACTGGTACACAAATTATATTGCTGCGTGGTGTATTAAATATACGCTAGAGAATATTCAAATTTTGGAAAAGGAATATGATAGCGATTATGTTCGTGTTTTGAACAAAACAAAGCTTTCAAAAGCTGAGCTTTCAAAGTGGAAAGAGGTTTCGGAAAACTTGTATTTCCCTTATTCAGAAAAGCTCGATGTTTATTTACAACAGGATGGTTTTTTGGATAAAGAACTAAAGCCAGTTTCAGAGCTTAGCGATGCAGAAAGACCTATAAACCAAAAATGGTCTTGGGACAGAATTTTACGTTCACCCTATATAAAACAGGCCGATGTGTTGCAAGGATTTTACTTTTTCGAAGATCATTTTTCAACAGAAGAACTTAAAAAGAATTTCGATTATTATGAACCTTTAACCGTTCATGAATCATCACTATCGCCTTGTGTACATAGTATTTTGGCTGCAAAACTGGGCAGGATGGAACAGGCGTATCAGTTCTATTTGCGAACGTCTAGATTAGATCTTGATGATTATAATAAGGAAGTTCACGAAGGCTGTCATATTACGAGTATGGCTGGAACTTGGATGAGTATTGTTGAAGGTTTTGGCGGAATGCGTGTTGTGGATGGAACACTTTCCTTCACTCCTCAAATTCCAAAACAGTGGGAAAAGTATAAGTTCAAAATAAATTTTCGAGGTAATATTATAACAGTTTGTGTATCGCACACGGCCCATAAATTTACCTTAGAAGGAGATTCTGAATTGCAAATTTTCGTTAATGAAAAGCCCATTGTCATATTACCAAATACAGAAATAACTGTTTAATTATGAAGTATTATTTAAGTGCTATAATTTTATTTTTCACCATAAATCTATTGGCGCAAACTCCAAAAGTGGAGCCTCCATTTTGGTGGAGTGGTATGAAAAACAGTGAACTTGAACTTCTTTGTTATGCAAAAAACATTCAAAACTTTGAAGTTTCGGTTGAAGGCCTAAAAATTCTAAGAATTGAGAAAGTTGAAAACCCTAACTATGTTTTTATTACGGTTGATACTAAAAATGTAACTCCTGGAATATTTCAATTAAAATTTCAAAAAAACGGTAAAACTCAATTTTCCTATAAATATGAGTTGAAACAACGCGAGAATAATTCTGCCCAACGTAAAGGTTTTGATGCTTCTGATGCAATTTATCTTTTAATGCCCGATCGTTTTGCCAACGGAAATCCAGAGAATGATTCTGTAAAAGAAATGGCAGAAAAAGCAGACCGAAGCAATCCCGGCGGACGACACGGTGGCGACATTAAAGGAATTATTGACAATTTGGATTACCTCGAAGACTTAGGTGTTACTGCGCTTTGGAGTACGCCCATGTTGGAGGACAATGAGCCCACATATAGCTACCATACCTACGCTCAGAGCGATTTCTATAAAATTGATCCGCGTTACGGAAGCAATGCCGATTATAAAAAATTGGCGGACGAAATGCATAAAAGAGACATGAAATTAATTATGGATTACGTAACCAACCATTGGGGTAGCAAGCATTGGATTGTTCAAGATTTGCCTTCCAAAGATTGGCTTCACTATTGGCCTGAAGGGGAAAATGGTTTCAAACGCAGTAATTATCATATGAGTACGCAATTCGATTTAAATGCTTCTAAAATAGATGCTGTTAATTGTATGAATGGCTGGTTTGATGTAACCATGCCGGATATGAATCAGGCTAATCCTTTGCTTCAAAAATATATGATTCAAAACGCGATTTGGTGGATTGAATTTGCTGGTTTGGATGGGCTTCGTGTTGATACATTTTCATATAACGACAAAGACGGAATCGCAAATTGGACTCAGGCAATTATGGACGAATACCCAAATTTCAATATTGTTGGTGAAGTTTGGATGCATAACCAAGCGCAGATTGCTTATTGGCAAAAGGATAGTAAAATCGCGGCTTTACAGGATTACAACTCAAATTTACCTTCAGTAATGGATTTTACGTTGCACGATGGAATTATGACTATGTTTTCTGAAAATGAAGGTTGGGATACGGGTATGCAACGTGCCTATGACAACTTTACCAACGATTTTTTATATCCAAACATCAATAATGTTTTAGTGTTTGCGGGCAATCACGATACGGAACGGATTAATCAAATTTATAAGGAAGATATCGCCAAATATAAGTTGGCGATGACGCTTATTTTAACCGTTCGCGGAATCCCGCAATTATACTACGGCGATGAAATAGGAATGACAGGAACTCGCGAAAAAGGCGATGGAGATATCCGTAAAGATTTTCCGGGTGGCTGGGCAGTTGATGCTCAAAACGCATTTAAAAAAGAAGGAAGAACTGAAACTCAAAATGAGTATTACAATTTTTTAAAAAAGGTTCTCAACTGGCGAAAGTCGAAAAGTGTGATGCACACTGGCAAATATCTTCATTATCTGCCGCAAGAAAATGTTTACGTCTATTTTCGATATAATGATTCAGAAACCGTGATGGTTGTTTTAAATAATTCAGATCAACCAAAATCAATTGCGCCAGAAAGATTTTCTGAAGGATTGAAGGGCTCTAAAACGGGCAGAGATATTATTTCTGACAAAGAAATTTCCTTAGCAACACAAATTACAATTCCAGCAAAAACTTCAATGATTATTGAAATCAAATAATGATTACTATGAAAAACATCCTCTTTTTTGGCATTCTTTTTCTTTCGATTATTTCCTGTAACAAGAAGGAAGAAAATAACAATTGGAAGGCATCGGTTATAAAAGGAACTGCTACTCCAATGTATTTGAAAAATGCTGAAGACACCCTTTTGTTATCTGATTACTTTCTGAAAGTTTCTGAAATCGATTCAGTGGAAAGCAACAATTTTTTAAAATTTGAACTTCAAAAGGAGAACAATTTATTGAAAATTCAAACTGCAGATTCCACACCGTATGCTTCAAATATTCGTATTTGGGTTAAAGGAGTTGCCAATGATATTCCTATTTTTAAAAGTGAAAAGCAAACGGTTGCTATTACAATTCCAGATAATGAAAAAAGGTATTCAGATTTAAAAATTAAGGGTGAATTCAATAGCTGGCAACCTATTGAAATGAAGTATTCCGATGGTAATTGGAAATTTGAAACCACCGTTTCCGGCGGCGATTATCAATATATTATAATTAATAACGGCAAGGAAATGCCCGATCCGGCAAATTCGAAAACTACATCGAATGGAATGGGAGGCACAAATTCTTTGCTTTCCATACCAACAAACGAAGCTGAATTAGCGGTACTTGAAACTAAAAAAGTTACTGAAAACGGATTTTCATTTTCTTCAACAAAACCGCTTACTAATGTTTTGGTTTATTTGGATAATGTTTTGCTTTCTTCCGAAAATGTAAAGAGTGAAGGAGATTCCTATTCGGTGAAAATTCCCAAAACTGGAAACAAACGAGATTATGTTCGGGTTTATGGGGCCAATTCATTTGGAAGAACGAACGATTTATTAATTCCACTTGAAGACGGAAAAGTAATTACAGATGCTTCAAAATTAACCCGAACCGATTTTCATTCTCAAATAATGTATTTTTTAATGGTAGATCGTTTCCGTGACGGAGATCCTGAAAACACCAAAAAAGTAGTTAACGATAGCATTTTGCCAAAAGCGAACTATTACGGCGGTGATTTGCAGGGCGTTTTAGATAAAATTAATGAAGGTTATTTTACCGATCTCGGTATCAATACAATTTGGCTTTCGCCAATTACCCAAAACCCAGAAGGAGCTTACGGTCTTTGGCCAGATCCGCTCACAAAATTTTCCGGATATCACGGTTATTGGCCTACGAGCAGTTCTAAAATTGATTACCGTTTTGGAGATGAAGCGCTTTTCAAAGTACTAATTGCAGCCGCCCACGAAAAAGGGTTGAATGTAATTTTAGACTATGTTGCAAACCACGTTCACAAAGAACATCCGCTTTACAAAGAGCACCCAGATTGGGCTACTGAGTTGTATTTGCCAGATGGAACATTGAATACTGAGCGCTGGGACGACCACCGATTAACTACTTGGTTTGATACTTTTATGCCAACTTTAGATTTCAGTAAGCCTGAAGTTGTTGATAAAATGACAGATTCTGCGGCATTTTGGGTAACTAATTACGATTTAGATGGGTTCCGTCACGATGCCACAAAACACATTCAACTTGAATTTTGGCGAACTTTAACCCAAAAGGTAAAAGAGCGTACAGACAGACCTATTTTCCAAATAGGTGAAACTTACGGCAGCCCTGAATTGATAAGAAGTTATATAAATACAGGAATGCTAAATGCCCAATTCGACTTCAATTTGTATGATGCTTCTGTAAATGCATTTGCAACAGACGCGTCATTTGATAGGCTTTCAAATACTTTGCAACAAGGTTTAAAATATTATGGTTACCATAATGAAATGGGTAATATCACCGGAAATCAAGATCGAGCCCGATTTATTACCTACGCTTCTGGAGATTTACGTTTTGACGAAGATGCCAAAAAAGCTGGTTGGACCCGAGAGGTTAAAATGAGCGATACAACTGCTTATAATAAGTTGGCAATGCTGCAAGCTTTCAACCTTACAATTCCTGGAATTCCCTGTATTTATTACGGAGATGAATACGGAAGCATTGGCGCTGGCGATCCGGATAATAGAAAAATGATGAAGTTTGAAGGACTTGATTCCCACGAAAAAAATCTTAAAAAGAGAGTGGAAGAGTTGGTGAAACTACGCCGAAATTCAATGGCTTTGCAATACGGAAACACCGAAATTGTACGCGCCGACGAGAATATTATGATTATAAAAAGAAGCTATTTCGATGAAACGGTAACTATTATTTTTAATAAATCGAAAGCGGATTTCGTTTATGAAAACACTTCAGTTCCATTTAACGATTTCAAGATAATTCAAACCAAATAAAGTTCAATTGATGAAAAAAATAATTATAGCACTGGCAGTCATTTCGCTATTTGCAGCCTGTAAAAACGAAAACAAAAATATGAATGCTTCAACCGAAGCAATTGTAAAAGATAGTCTTCCGCCAATAAACGATTCGGTTTTGGAAAACGCCGTTATTTACGAAGCGAATATTAGGCAATATTCTGCTGAAGGAACTTTTAACGCCTTCACAAAGGACATTTCGAAACTGAAAGAATTAAATGTGAAGATAATTTGGTTGATGCCTATTTTTCCAATTTCGGAAACAAAAAGGAAAGCTACTGGCGGTGATTTTGCAAGCAAGATTGAAGATTCTGTGCAACGCAATAAAATGTTGGGCAGTTATTACGCCGTAACAGATTATACGAAAGTGAATCCCGAATTTGGAACGATGGAAGATTTACGCACTTTAATTGATACCGCACACGAAAATGGAATGTATGTAATTTTAGATTGGGTGCCAAATCATACGGGCTGGGATCATATTTGGATAAAAGAGCATCCAGAATATTACACGAAAAATTCTAAAGGTGAAATTACTGATCCGTTAAATGATGATGGTACTTCTGTGGGTTGGGAAGACGTTGCAGATCTGGACTACTCCAATGAAGGCTTACAAAAAGAAATGATTGAGGATATGGAATATTGGATCACCACCGAAAAAATTGACGGTTTTCGATGCGATGTTGCAGGCTCCGTGCCAACTGCATTTTGGGAGAAAGCTATTCCGCAACTTCGTTCCAAAAAAGATATTTTTATGTTAGCAGAAGCTTGGGAGCCCGAGCTTTTAAAAGAAAATTTATTCGATATGGCTTATGGGTGGGATTCACATCATGTTATGAATGAAATTGCGCAAGGCAAAAAAGATGTCTCTGCTTTTGATGCGTATATTAAAAAGCGCGATTCATTGTATGAAAAGGATGATATCTTGATGAATTTCATAACCAACCACGACGAAAATAGTTGGAACGGAACTGTAAAAGAACGAATGGGCAACGCCAGCGATGCGATGCTTGCTTTAACTTACACTATGCCCGGCATGCCTCTAATTTATAGCGGTCAAGAATATGATCTTAATCACAGACTTTTATTTTTTGAAAAAGACAGTATCCCAAAAACAAAAGGAAAAGCCTGGCCTTTACTTGAGAAATTAGGAAAACTTAAAGCTACCAAAGTCGCTTTGGAAGGTGGAAAAAATGCAGCTTCTTTTGAAAGAATAACAACTTCAAATGACGCCAATGTATTAGCTTTCCGAAGAAAAAAAGGTGAAAGTGAAATAATCTATTTAGCGAATTTATCAAAAGAACCTTTAAAATTTAAGCTAAATATTTCAGGAACATTTCAAAATTTAATAAGCAACGAAACCATCAATATGGCTAAGGATCAGGAATATTCATTTGCTCCTTGGGAATATTTAATATTAGAGAAATAATGGAAAAACCCAATCGCGGGCTTTTTTTATTAGTTATTAACCGAAAACGTTATAGTAATTTTTTAATATTGGAAGAATAATATTAAAAACTTAGCTTTACCACAATGAGCAAAACAATTAAGAAAATTGGCGTCCTTACTAGCGGTGGCGACGCTCCTGGAATGAATGCAGCAATAAGGGCTGTTGTGCGATCCTGCGCATACCATAAACTAGAATGTGTTGGTGTTTTTAGAGGATATGAAGGTTTAATGGAAGGTGATTTTAAATCGCTTGATGCTCGTTCGGTAAAAAACATTATTAATCGTGGCGGTACCTTTTTAAAATCTGCCCGATCTCAGGATTTCCGCACTCCAGAAGGTAGAAACAAAGCATTCAAAAATTTAAAAGAAGCAAATATTGACGCCCTCGTAGTTATTGGCGGCGATGGTACTTTTGCTGGAGCTTCAGTTTTTAAGGATGAATTTAATTATCCAATTGTAGGTATTCCCGGAACTATCGATAACGACATCCACGGAACTGACTTCACTATTGGTTATGATACCGCACTAAATACAGTCGTTGAGGCGATTGATAAAATTCGCGATACAGCAAATTCACACAACAGATTGTTTTTAGTAGAAGTAATGGGAAGGGATTCTGGCGATATCGCTCTAAATGCAGGTATTGGTGGAGGCGCAGAAGAGATACTTATCCCCGAGGAAAACATGGGAAGAGATCGTTTGGTTGAATCTTTGCACCGAAGTAAACTATCCGGCAAAACCTCAAGTATAATAGTCGTTTCTGAAGGGGATAAAATTGGTAAAAACATTTTTGAACTTGCAAAATACATTGAAGAAAACTTAGTGGGTTATGAAGTGCGAGTAACTGTATTAGGTCATATTCAACGAGGAGGTTCTCCCAGTTGTTACGATAGGGTATTAGCCAGCAGACTCGGCGTTGGTGCCGTAGACGCGCTTTTGCGTGGTGAGAATAATGTAATGATTGGTATTGTCCATAACAAAATTACTTCGGTATTGTTTACGGACACAGTAAAAACAAAACATAAAATAGATTTGGAATTAATTCGCGTTGCCGATATAATTTCAATTTAAAAAAGTGAAAATAGAATGACGAAAATTGGAATTAATGGCTTCGGCCGAATAGGAAGAATAGCTTTTAGAATTGCTTCTCAAAGAGAAAATATTGAAATAGTTGCTATAAACGATTTGTTAGATGTAGATCATCTTGCCTACCTTTTGAAATACGATTCCGTCCACGGAAAATTCGACGGAACGGTTAAAGTAAAAGATGGCCACCTACTTGTAAACGATAAAATAATCAGAGTTACCGCAGAAAAAAATCCCGAGAATCTTAAATGGGATGCTGTTGGAGCTGAAATAATAATAGACTGCACAGGAATTTTCATTGAAAAGGATAATGCCTCCGCACATTTAAAAGCTGGAGCAAAAAAAGTGGTTATTTCTGCACCTTCTAAAACGGCTCCTATGTTTGTAATGGGCGTGAACCACAATGAAGTTAAAGCTGAAGATACCATAGTTTCAAATGCGTCTTGTACTACAAATTGCTTGGCGCCATTGGCGAAAATAATCAACGATAACTTGGGCATTGTAGAAGCTTTAATGACAACTATTCACGCAACAACTGCTTCACAACTTACCGTTGATGGACCTTCGAAGAAAGATTTTCGTGGCGGCAGAAGTGCTTTGTCGAATATAATTCCGGCTGCAACCGGTGCGGCTAAAGCAGTAGGGAAGGTAATTCCTGAACTGGATGGAAAGTTAACTGGAATGGCTTTTAGAGTTCCTACTACAGATGTTTCCGTAGTAGATTTAACAGTTAGAACTGAGAAATCAGCAACCTATGAGGATATTAAAAAGTTATTTCAGGATGCTGCCAAAGGGCAATATAAAGGCATTGTAAACTACACCGAAGACGACGTTGTTTCACAAGATTTTGTGTCTGATCCGCATACCTGCACTTTTGATGCTGGCGCAAGCATTGCACTTAACAATAATTTCTTTAAGTTAGTGGCTTGGTATGATAATGAATATGGCTATTCTTCAAAATTGATTGATTTGGCTGCTCATGTCGCAAGCATATAATTTATGATTTTAATAGCAGACGGTGGCTCAACAAAGTGCGATTGGGTTTTGTTGGATTCTAAAGGCGAAGTAGTTTTAAAAACGAGAACCCTTGGTCTAAATCCAGCGGTAATTCCGCAAGAGGAACTATACATTCGTATTCGTGAAAATAATGATCTCCAAAGCATTTTCGAAAAAGTTGAGCAAGTAGATTTTTATGGCGCAGGTTGTGGCACAAAAACTCCAAATAAAATTTTAACCGATGCTATTGCTGAAATTTTCGTGAATGCCAAAGTATTGGTTCAAGAAGATACAGTTGCCGCGGTTTATGCTGCAACTTCCGAACCTGGTATTGTTTGTATTTTAGGTACTGGCAGTAATAGTTGTTATTTTGACGGTAAAGAAATACATACTACTGTAGCCTCGCTTGGCTATGTTTTAATGGACGAAGCAAGTGGAAATTACTTCGGAAAACGGTTAATTCGCGATTATTTTTACAATAAAATGCCCGCCCAATTGGTTAAAAGTTTTGAGAGTCGCTTTGATTTGGATCCCGATACCATAAAAATGAACCTATATAAAAAGCCGAACCCGAACACTTATTTGGCTTCTTTTGCTGAATTTATTTTCACTTCGGAAGAAGTAAACGGATATTTTTACAAACTCATCAGCGAAGGAATGCTGAAATTTATTGAATACAGAATTCTTTGTTTCAAAGAAGCTCAAAACGTGCCAATCCATTTTATTGGTTCCATTGCTCACTTTTCTGAAGATATTATCCGCGATTGTATGAAACCTTATCATCTGGAATTGGGTAATATTGTACGCAGACCGATTGACGGGTTGATAGATCATTACAAGAGAAAAATTGAAAATCCCAGTACGTAAATCTAAAATCTAGAAAAAGTAGATGTTTCCAAAAATAAATCCAACTAAAACTGAATCCTGGAAGAAGCTTGATGTCCATTTTCCTGAAATGGAAAATGTGAAAATGCAGCAACTTTTCACAGAAGATACCTTGCGTTCGGAACGGTTTTCAGTGGAATGGGAAGAATTTTACATCGATTTTTCAAAAAACAGAATTACACAAACCACCTTCGATTTGCTTTTACAATTGGCCGAAGAAGTAAAGCTGAAAGAAGCTATTGAAGCGCAATTTGCTGGTGAAAAAATAAACGGAACCGAGAATAGAGAGGTGCTTCATACGGCTCTTAGGGATTTCGACAATATGAAGCCAGAAGTGAAGGAAACCCTTCATAAAATGAAACTTTTTTCCGAAGAAATTATCAGCGGAAACCATAAAGGCTATACTGGAAAGGAAATTACAGATGTTGTAAATATTGGCATCGGTGGTAGCGATTTGGGTCCAGATATGGTTGTGGAATCGCTTCAATTCTACAAAAATCATTTAAACACTTATTTTATTTCCAATGTTGACGGCGACCATGTTCAAGAAATTTTAAAGAAAGTAAACCCAGAAACAACGTTATTTATAATTGTTTCAAAAACATTTACAACGCAGGAAACCCTTACGAATGCTAACACCGTTCGGGAATGGTTTTTGAAAAATGCTCCCGAAAAAGACATTGCAAAACATTTTGTTGCGGTTTCCACAAATCTTGAAGCAGTGGCAAATTTTGGAATTTCTAAAGAAAATATATTCCCAATGTGGGATTGGGTTGGCGGTCGTTTTTCACTATGGAGCGCTGTTGGTCTTTCCGTGTGTTGCGCTGTGGGATATTCAAATTTTGAGGATTTACTGAAAGGAGCAAATAAAATGGATCTTCATTTTAAGAATACTGAATTCAACGAAAATATTCCGGTACTCACTGCACTACTTTCGGTTTGGTACAATAATTTTTTTAAAGCTGAAACTGAGGCAATAATTCCGTATTCACAATATTTGACCAAGTTTGTGCCCTATCTTCAGCAAGCAATTATGGAAAGCAACGGCAAAAGTGTGGACCGAAATGGCGATTTTGTAAACTATCAAACAGGAAACATAATTTGGGGTAGCACAGGTACTAATGCGCAACACGCATTTTTTCAACTAACTCATCAGGGAACAAAGTTGATTCCGGCTGATTTTATTGTTTTTGCAGAATCACTTTATGGAAATGAAGACCACCAAAATAAATTATTGGCAAATTGTTTTGCACAAACTGAAGCCCTAATGCAGGGAACTTCTGGAAGCGAAGTAGAGAACAATTTTAAAGTTTTTGAAGGGAACCAACCAACTACAACCTTCCTAATAAAAAAACTCACCCCTAAAAACATGGGGAGTTTGATAGCACTCTATGAACACAAAATTTTTGTGCAAGGCGTTATTTGGAATATTTTCAGCTACGATCAATGGGGTGTTGAGCTAGGGAAAACGGTTGCAAAAGGAACATTAAATGCAATTGAAAACCATCAATTAGAAAACGTTGCAAATGCCTCTACAAAAAATCTTATTTCAAAATTGAATAAAAAATAAAGCAGCGGTTTTTTTGACTATTTGCAGTTTCCTTTAGTCCATTTTTTTATTCCTGCTCGCTCTGCTTCACAGCTATTACTGTAATTTTTATTATCGCATCCACAAACAGGATCGTATAAATCTGGACACGATATTTTGTAGGTTTTTGTGTTTTTTTCATAACAGTCCGTTCCCAAATCTTTTAGCGGAATGGAATCTGGAGCGTTTGGTTGTTCGTAACCTTCGGGTGCTTCTGGTGTTTGTGGAATTTCCACAGATTCAGTTTGTTGTTTTCTATCGTTGCAGCCTGAAAAACTAAACAGAAATAAACTTACAGTACACAACACGAAACAGATGAATAACTTGTTTTGACTTTTCATAATGAAGTATTTATAAAAGAACTATCAAGTTACAAAAATTAGCTTTTAGCTATAACTGCAACTTGATAGTTTTTGGTTTGTTATTTAATTGAAGCAATAATTAATCCACGTCATTCTTGTTTTTTTCATTAGAAATTCGTGATCCTTTCAAAGAAGATTTTTTAATCATTCTTTGTGCTTCGGGAGATTCCTGCGCTGGTACAATTGCTTCGGGTGGGTTTGAAAGTCCTGCAATAATACCTAAATAGTCAAAGGTAATTTCTGGACTTTCTTTTACCTTAGGTAAGGTTACATCTACCTGAAAGAAATAAGCAGGTTGAATATAATTATTACCGCCATCGTAATAGGCCAGATACATATCCCTAATTTTAAACTTCGCATTTGTACCGTAATCTTTGGTAAGTTGGCGTTGCATTTCCATCTCCGCTTGTTTGGCATCTTTTAAAGAACCTTTATCCACATTTTTTGCTCTGCTTTGTTCAACGTTCTTCCATCTAGAGTTTAAGCCAACAATCTCACCATTATTGCCTACGTGGACGATAATTTTTGAACCAGCGCCATAAACAGGCACTCCGTTTAACATGCGGCCATAGGTAATGGTTCGTAGAACATCTATCACATTTTCGGTGTTTGCTGCAGAAGCACGTAAACCTCCGGCATGAATCATTTTTAATTCCTTCATATCGTCTGGAGCAAGTCCAATTTCTTTAATAAACGATAGGGAAATATCCTTTGCTCTTTCCTGTGTTGGCAATTGGATTTTTGAATTCATATAATATCCTTGCATTCCTTTATTAAAAGATAGGGTGCCAGATTTTAAATCCTGTTCGTAAAAAGCAGAGGGATCTTTTTCACTAAAAGCCACTAATTCTTTTTCAGATGAGGGAACCAAACCTTTTGTTTCCATCTTGTTGCCCGCAGCTGTTTGAAACCTTTTCACTTTCTCGGGTTTTATTGCCGAAGTGGTATAAATATACATATCGCCCTCTTGATAAGTAATAAGATTTTGATATGCATACGGTTCAATGGCTCTTTCTTTACTAGGTGCAGTTTTATTATTTACGTACGAGGACATAGTCAATATTGAAATCAATATTGTTCCTATTGTAAATAGCGCTGTTTTATATGTGTTTTTCATAATAGTATATTTTTATGGTAGTTATTAATATTGCCAGTAGGTGTACATTCCTCCTGTTCCAGGGGCCGGATCGCTGGCATAGGAGCCCAATCTATCGTTTGCGCAACCTTGGCCAACAATTACGCTTGCCAAGCCAGGATATGGATAGTTACTGCCATATTGTGGATCATAATAGGAAGGATTAAAAATCCAGAAACGCTCTTCGTTTACCGCGTCAAACCACGATTGCCAAACGGCTCCATTATTTTTAAGCTTGCCCGCATAATTATTTGGAATCCCGTTGTCGGAATGGCTTAGGGTATGAAAACCAACTAATTGGTGTAAACCTCCAAACATCGCATTGTAATCGCTCCACCAATTGGTTTTTTCGGGTCTGGATGAAACCGTGTAGCATGATTCGATTATTAGGAATTCAAGATCGTCCCCACTGTTTCCATATTGCGGTACGGTTCTTAAATCTACACCCAACCCCAAACTCTGATTGGTCTGTATATAGAAATAATTACCGTGTCCAGCCACATAAGCTAAATCCATCGCATCTACATAACTACGGTGCGAGGTGGTAAATTCATACGGCTCTGCCCAATAATATTGTTCATATTGCCAACTGTGTGCTCCAATGCTCTTTGGAGTTTGGAAATTTTTGATAAAATTCCATACATTTCTAACAAACCGGCTTTCGGCCTGGTCTACATAACCGCCAATTTTGCGGCTTCCCGAAAAGGAAATTGTGCTGAAAATCAAAACGAAACTAAAAGCTAATATCCATTTTGAATTTTTTGAAATTTGATTGAACATAGTGTTTTTGTATTTAGTTAATATTCCTCAAAGTGAAACAATCTAATGTTTCATTGTCAGCAAATTTAAAAAATACTTTCACATAATATTATGTTAAAAACCTGAATTTCAATAGGTTAAAACCTGTTTTTTCAAAAGGAATTTTCCTAGAAAAAATCAGGATATTTCCTTGTTTCCGACTTTTCATATGCAACCAATTCTATTTTTGAAATCTTATTAGTTAAAAAATTGTTACCTTTCTTTCAATAATCTCCCCTGCCACTTTAATAATATAAATTTCTATGCTTACAAAAGTTTACGGAAGCGCAGTCTTTGGTGTAGAGGCCACTACAATTACGGTAGAAGTAAATGTAGATAGTGGTGTAGGGTACCATTTGGTTGGTCTGCCCGATAATGCAATTCGAGAAAGTAACTATAGAATTGCCGCAGCGCTACAAAACAACGGCTACAAAATTCCGGGAAAGAAATTAATTTTGAACATGTCGCCCGCAGATCTTCGAAAAGAAGGCTCTGCTTACGATTTAACTTTGGCAATGGGAGTACTTGTAGCTACAGGGCAAATTGTAGAATTAAATCCACTTTCAGACTATATAATTATGGGTGAACTTTCTCTGGACGGAAACCTGCAACCAATACGGGGCGCTTTGCCAATTTCATTAAAAGCCAAAGAAGAGGGTTTTAAAGGATTCATTCTTCCGAAGCAAAACGCAAAAGAAGCTGCCATAGTTGAAGGAATCGAGGTTTTTGGCATTGAGAATATAAAAGAAGTAATAGATTTTTTCAACGAAAATATTCCGCTCGAAAAAACTGAAGTAGATATTGAAGCTGAATTTTACAACCACTTAGAGCATCCTGAATTCGACTTTGCGGATGTAAAAGGGCAAGAATCAATAAAGCGTTGTATGGAAATTGCAGCCGCGGGTGGTCACAACATAATTTTAATCGGTCCGCCCGGTTCAGGAAAAACTATGTTGGCGAAAAGGCTGCCAAGTATTTTGCCGCCAATGACGCTTCAAGAAAGCTTAGAAACCACAAAAATACATAGCGTCGCTGGCCGAACTATGGAAAGGGGAGGAGTAATGACTTCGCGTCCGTTTCGAAGCCCTCACCACACTATAAGCGATGTCGCATTAGTCGGCGGTGGGCAATACCCGCAACCTGGAGAAATTAGTTTGGCACACAATGGCGTTCTGTTTTTGGATGAATTGCCAGAATTTAAACGTGGTGTTTTGGAAGTAATGCGGCAGCCTTTGGAAGATCGCGATGTTACCATTTCGCGTGCAAAATTTACAGTTACCTATCCTTCAAGTTTTATGCTCGTAGCAAGTATGAATCCAAGTCCCGGTGGTTATTTTAACGACCCCGATGCACCTGTTATGTCTTCACCGGCAGAAATGCAACGTTATTTAAGCAAAATTTCGGGACCACTTTTGGACAGAATTGATATCCATATAGAAGTAACACCAGTTCCTTTTGAAAAATTGAGCGACGAACGTCGTGGCGAGTCCAGCATTGTTATCCGGGAACGGGTTACTAAGGCTAGAAAAATTCAGTCTGAACGTTTTACTGAATTTGAAAAAGTACACTACAACGCTCAAATGGGTGTGAAGCAAATCCGTCAATTCTGCAAGCTCGATGAAGCATCGCTAGCCCTTTTAAAAACTGCCATGGAACGCTTGAATCTTTCCGCCCGTGCGTACGATAGAATTCTAAAAGTAGCCAGAACTATAGCAGATTTGGAGGCTACTGAAACATTAAATGGCAACCATATTTCTGAAGCAATTCAATATAGAAGTTTGGATCGGGATGGCTGGTTTGGGTGATTTTTTAATTCATACAACACGCTTAATTATTTCACAGTCATAAAATTACGTGCTTATACACAGTAAATATAGCCCTGTTTCTCAGTATATTTGAAGGGATTCAGAATTCAATTTCTTATTTTGAATTAAACTGAAACCTAACTAACCCTTAACTTTTGTATTCATGAAAAATCTAATTCTAATTCTCTGCGTATTTTTTTCGATTCAGCTTATCGTTGCTCAAAACGATACTATTTTTTCTAATGATGACGATATACTTTTTGAGACTATTCAAAACGATAGTAGTTCCACAGGCAGTGAAGTTTCAATGGAAATGGCGACTCAGTTTCTAGCGCATCATAATATGGCAAGAAATGAAGTAGGAGTTCCGAATTTAAAATGGAGTACTGATTTGGCTTCTATCGCCCAAAAACACGCCGATATGTTGGCGCAAGACAATTGTTCCTTTAGTCACAGCGGAAATTCCGCTGTTGGTGAAAACCTGTATGGGGGCGGTGGTCTTGTTTTTACTGCTTTGGATGCATCTAAATCGTGGTATAAAGAAAAAGACAACTATACTTACAGCAATTCTAACTTCAACCATTACACACAAATGATTTGGAAATCTACGACCGAAGTAGGTATTGGTTTTGCACAATGCGAAGATGGTTTCTATATTTTTGTGGCAAATTATTCACCAAGAGGAAATATGTTAGGCAGTTACCCATATTGATTTATAATATTGGTTTGGATAGGTTTATTGTAGGCAGATTCTAAAATATTTCCAACCTCGTTTTAACTTATTTTTAAGACTTTACTTCACTTCTCATTGTATCTTTAAAACTTTCTTAAAAAAAACCTTTCCATATGATTAAAAATTCCATTAAAATGGGTGTCTTAGCGATGGCTATCACATCATTAGTTGTTTTTTCGTGTAAAACGAATCAAGAATCAGCTTCAGTAGATAATGCCAAGCTTTCGGTAGAATTCGAAAAATATGAGCTTGAAAACGGTCTCGATGTTATTCTTCACCAAGACAAAAGCGATCCTATCGTGTCACTCGCCATCCAGTACGGCGTAGGTTCTAATCGCGAAAAAACAGGTCGAACTGGGTTTGCCCATTTGTTCGAACACATGCTTTTTCAAGAATCTGAAAATGTACCGCAAGACCAATTCTTTAAAACAATTCAAGATGCCGGTGGAACACTAAATGGTGGAACCTGGAAAGATGGAACTATTTATTACGAAATTGTTCCAAAAAACGCAATGGAAACCGTAATGTGGCTTGAGAGCGACCGTATGGGATTTTTAATTAACACCGTAACCGAAGCTGCTTTTGAAAATCAGCAGGAAGTGGTTCAAAATGAAAAACGCCAGCGCGTAGATAATAATCCTTACGGACATACAGGTTGGGTGATAGATAAAAATCTTTACCCAGAAGGGCATCCTTACAATTGGCAAGTAATTGGCGAATTGGAAGATTTGCAAAATGCAACCGTAGAAGATGTAAAAGAATTTTACGATCGTTTTTACGGACCTAATAATGCCACTTTGGTTTTAGCAGGAGATTTTGAAACTGCAGAAGCTAAGCAAATGATTGAAAAATATTTCGGCGAAATTAAGCGCCGTCAAGAGGTTGCGCCACTAACTCCGCAACCAGTAACACTTTCAGAAACGAAAAGACTTTTCCACCAAGATAATTTTGCCACAGCACCGCAACTTAATATGGTGTGGCCAACATTGCAACAATATACCGAGGATGCTTATGCTTTAGACTTTTTAGGCGAAATTCTTTCACAAGGAAAAAAAGCACCTTTATATAAAGTTTTGGTTAAGGAGAAAGATCTTACTGCTCGCACAACTGCTTATAATAATTCAAGTGAATTAGCTGGTAGCTTTCATATTTCAATTACCGCCAACAATGGTGTTGATTTAGACTCTATTGAAAGTGGAATTAATGAAGCCTTTGTACTTTTTGAAAAAGATGGTGTTACAGATCGCGATATCGAAAGAATAAAAGCAGGTTTAGAAACTCAATTCTATAACGGAATTAGTAGTGTTTTAGGAAAGTCTTTTCAATTGGCGAGATATAATGTATTTACGAACGATCCAGGTTTTATAACTGAAGATATTGAAAATATTAAAAAAGTAACTAAGGAAGACGTTATTAGAGTTTACAACAAATATATTAAAGCTAAACCATACGTAATGACAAGTTTTGTGCCTAAAGGGCAACTTGAACTTATTACCGTAAATTCTGTAAAAGCAAATGTTGTAGAGGAAGAAATAAAAGAAAACATTGCCAAAACTGTGGAAGAAACAGCTGTGAAAATTGTAAAAACACCTTCAAGTTTTGATCGTTCTACGGCTCCAACTCAAGGTAATTCTCCAGAACTTGCAATTCCTGAAATTTGGAATGCAAAACTAGGAAACGGTTTAAAAGTTTCGGGTATTGAACAAAATGAGATTCCAACGGTAAATTTCAGTTTAGTTATTGAAGGCGGTCATTTGCTTGACGATATTAAAAAGAATGGAGTTGCCAATTTAATGAGCGATATTTTGATGGAAGGGACAGCCAATAAAACTCCTGAGCAATTGGAAGAGGCTATCGATCTTTTGGGAGCAAACATAAATATGTACACAACTAACGAATCTATCGTAATTCGTGGAAATACACTTACTAGAAATTTCGATAAAACGATGGAACTGGTTACCGAAATTCTTATGGAACCACGTTGGGACGAAGAGGAATTGGGACGTATAAAAACGAAAACTATAAACCAAATTGAGCGCTCTGATGCAAATCCGAATGTAGTTGCAGATCGTGTTTACAATAAAATTCTTTATGGCGACGATCATATTTTCAGTCACCCAACCGTTGGTACTGTTGAATCTGTGAAAGCAATTACTATGAACGAATTGAAGCAATATTACAATAGTAATTTTTCACCTTCAGTTAGTACATTTCAGGCAGTTGGTAAAATAAACAAAGCTGACGTTTTAAAAGATTTAAAAGGCTTGGAAGAGCGTTGGGCTTCAAAGGAAGTAACTATACCTAAATTTCCAGCATCTAATAATCGCGATAAAGCTTCACTTTATTTTGTGGATATCCCGAATGCAAAACAATCTGTTATTAGCATAGGTTATATTTCTATGCCGCGCACTGATGCAGATTTTTATCCGGCCGAAGTGATGAACTATAAATTAGGTGGTTCTTTTTCAGGAAATGTGAATTTAATTCTAAGAGAAGAAAAAGGATATACGTACGGCGCTCGCACCGGTTTTAGCGGAAGTAAATTGCCTGGCACATTTACCGCTTCTTCAAGTGTAAGAACTAATACAACTGGCGAATCAGTAGCTATTTTTAAAGAAGAAATTTCAAATTACAAAAACGGAATTTCAGCTGAAGATCTTGAATTCACTAAAAACGCACTTATAAAATCTAACGCACGTCGTTTCGAGACACAGGGTTCACTTTTAGGAATGCTACAGGAAATTAACGAGTATGACCTTCCAGCAGATTACATTGAAAAGGAAGAGGCTACAGTGCGTAATATGACGTTGGAACAACACAAAGCACTTGCAAATAAATATTTGGATGCTTCCAAAATGGCTTATTTAGTCGTGGGCGATGCAGCCACACAATTTGCGCAATTCAAAACTATGGGCTTCGACGAAGTGAAACTTCTTAATAAAAATGGAAAAGAAGTTAAACTTGAAGACGTGAAATTGTAGATTTTTCACTGGTAAAATTTAACCACGAATACACGAATAATTGGTTTTCCATTCGTGTATTCGTGGTTTTTTTATTTCTGTATCTTTATCCAAACCCAACTGTTTTATGAAAAGCATTTACTTTCTAACTTTCTCAATATTACTTCTCTTTAGTTGTAAGAATCAGCAAAAGGAAAACTCTGAAATTGCTTTAGATGAAGCACTTTCAGTTCAGAAATTCTCAGCACCGTCCTTCACTTTAGCCGAAGCCAATAAATTAATAAAGCTTCCGCTTCATTGCGTTGGTACAGCATATCCGTACAAACCTGGCGAAACGTTGGAAAGCGAAGCAGATTTAGTGGAGCCTATCGCTGTGCATCCTATATTTTATGGCTGTTTTGACTGGCATAGTGCGGTACACGGTTATTGGTCTATGGTAAGTTTGTTAAAGCAATTTCCAGAAATGGACAAGGCGAATGATGTTCGAAATTTACTCACACAAAAAATCACGACTGAAAATGTCGCAATTGAAGTTGCATTTTTTGAAAAGCCAATTAATAAATCTTTTGAAAGAACTTATGGCTGGGCGTGGCTATTGAAACTTTCTGAAGAACTTCACAATTGGAACGACCCGATGGCGCAAGAATTAGAGCAAAATCTAAAACCGTTAGCCGATATTATCGTGCTTCGTTATAAAGAATTTTTGCCAAAACTAAATTACCCAATCCGCGTTGGAGAGCACACTAATACTGCCTTCGGACTCACTTTGACTTTTGATTATGCCGAAGCTGTTGGCGATGTAGAATTGAAACAATTAATTGTAAAGCGTGCGCGCGATTTTTATTTCGAAGACGAAAACTGTCCGATAACTTGGGAACCCAGCGGTTACGATTTCCTTTCACCTTGTTTGGAAGAGGTTGATATTATGCGACGCATACTTTCTTCGGAAGAATTTATTAGTTGGATGGATTCCTTTTTACCGCAGCTGGCAGATGAAAATTATCATTTAAAAGTAGGGGAGGTGAGCGATCGCACCGATGGCAAACTCGTGCATTTGGATGGTCTTAATTTTAGTAGAGCTTGGGTTTTTTATGGCTTGGCGAAGCAATTTCCAAAATACAAACACCTTCAAAATTTAGCGAATGAACATTTGACATATTCATACTCAAATCTTGTGGGCGATAGTTATGAAGGCAGCCATTGGCTGGGTAGTTTCGCTATTTATGCTTTAAATACATTACATAAAAAGTAATTTAATGCGTGCGGTTTTCTTTTAAAAATTCTCGTCTAATTCCTTGTTGTAAAATTTCTGCAGTTAAGGTTTCGCCTTTTTCACTTAAAACTTTTAGGGAACAAAATTGAATGATATTCAGAATGTTTGAACCTGTGAGTTCATATTTTTTTGCAACAGCTTCCCAATCAATTTCTTTTGAAATTTCTAATTTTTCGGGAAGATTTGTCTTCCAAATATTTGCTCGTTCATTTGATCCCGGCATCTCAAACGAAATAATGGATTGAAATCTGCGGGTGAAGGCTTCATCAATATTATCCTTAAAGTTTGATGCTAGAATAATCAATCCCGGATGTGCTTCCACACGTTGTAATAAATAAGAAACCTCTTGGTTTGCATATTTATCGTGCGCATCGCGAACATTGGTGCGTTTTCCAAAAATAGCATCAGCCTCATCAAAAAATAAAATCCAATCTTTATTTTCTGCTTTATTAAAAAGGTTAGAGAGATTCTTTTCGGTTTCACCAATGTATTTTGAAACTACTGTTGAAAGGTCAATTCTATAAACAGGTTTTTTTGTGTATTTGCCTAAAAGGCTCGCCGTTAGTGTTTTTCCGGTACCGGGTGGTCCGTGAAAAAGCACGCGATACCCAGCTTTTAAACGTTTACCCATTCCCCAATCGTTGAATAATTGGTCGTTGTGCTGAAGCCAAATTTCCAACTCTTGAATTTGCTGTAACGTTTTTTCACTTAAAATAAGATCGTTCCATTCCAATTGTGTTTCCAACTTTTCCGCTGGGAATTGAGTACTCAATTTTGGAGCGGGAACTTCGCCCGTTGTAAGTTTGTAAATAATTTCAGGTGAAAGAATTAATTTTCCACTCATCATCGGTTCTCCGGAAGGGACGGTTTCGAGATAGAGAATGTCTTTTTTATTGAACAAATGTTCTTCCGAAAAGAGATGCATGCATTGAATTCTTTGTGAGAAATTGGTCCCTCCCAAAATAAATAGGGCTGTTTCACCGGTGGGAAGAAATCCGCGATGATTTTGGCCTTTTACACCACCAAATTGCACAAAATCAGTTCCGCTCGGAAATTCTTTTGAAACCGTATCCTGTAAAAAGGAAGGCGAAAACGAAGGTGCTACTGCTAAAAGAAGCACTACAACTTCGGTTTTAGATAGGTTTTCTTCCTTCAAAAAACTACCCAATTTTGATTTTCCTAAATTCTTTAATTCAAGAATAGGCGCTTTTGTATCAAAATCGGCAGCGTTATTTCTGATTCGCCATAAAATTAGCGATTCTAAAAAATTAAATATTTGTTTTAGTTCTACTTCTTGTGCCTTTGCCATAAGTATGCTTTAAAAATTTGTAGTGAATAAACTTTGCTTTTATTTTAAATCTGTTTTTATGAAGCATCAATTTTAATGCATTCAATCTTCGAATGGATTTTGCCTTCAGGCAAATTTTTAATTATTTTATACTACTGTCTATTCATCAGGGGTTGTTTCAGAAGTTTCCACCTCAGCCTCACTAGTAACAGAACCTGATATGTGTACATCTTCTAAAACAATGGATCTATAGGACGAATTTGCACCAATGATAGAAGCAAAAATGGCATAACTTTCTGCATTCGTTAACGCACTGCCTCCAGGGTAGCTCGATTCAAACGAATAGGTATCTCCAGAAAAACCTGAAAAGCTACTGTGAAAGCATTCGTGAAGAACCACCCCAGCCCGCAAATTTTCCAATAGTGGACTCCAACATTGGGTATTGAGGGTATACTCGCCGGAACCTGCAAAGGCACTTCCAAAAACCTCGGTGCCAATTCTACCAGTGGGGCAAGTAGCATTAAAACACATTGCAGTTTGCGAAGCTACATCCATATTTAAAAAATTATTACGAACCGTTGATGAGGCATTAAATAAGGCAACGAATTGGTCTGAAGTATACTCCGTAAAGGCTGAAGTTGGAATTTCAATCCTTAGATTTCTTGAAATTCGAAAATTTTCATCGAGCAGCTGAAAATTTCTGAAAATTTCGGGGCCAATTCTTGAAGGTCTACCAGATCGTGGAGCCCTTGTTCTTATTAATCTTTCATAATTTGAAAACCATTGCCTAGTAGCCGAAACCCACTGTGCAGCAGTTTCTTTAGCTAGTCTAATTTGTTCTACAAAACCAGTGCACGCTTCAGCGGTAGCAGCTGTTTCTGCTTCTATTTGTAATTGTAGCGCATTGTTATTTTTCTGCGTATGTATACTTTTATTTATAGGTTCTACACCATTTTGCTGTAGGGTATGTATAAGTTCGTGGGCCAATAAATGTTTTCCTTCCTTAGAGGCTGGGTTGAATTTTCCTGCATTAAAGTAAATATTATTGCCACTGGTAAACGCCTGCGCTCCTAATCCTTGGCTTAGTTGAATGGAAGTGGAATCAGTATGTATTCTAACATTACTGAAATCCGTGCCAAAACCTTCTTCCATTTCCCTTTTTGAATTATCATTCAATGGACTTCCACTGCCATTATTGCTCTGAATAATTCCTTCTAAATTTGAAGGAGCAGAGTCTTGGTTTGCAGAAGTTTTTTTCTGGATGTTTTCTTCTTCTTCGCAGTTTTCACATTTTTTCTGAAGGTTTTCTTCTTCAATACCTGTGAGTTGGTCAACTGGAGTTATTGACTCTCCAAGAGTTTTTTGTTGTAATTGAGTGGCGGGGAAAAATGTGTTGGGAGCACTGTATTGGCCAATTTCGGAACGCTGGACAATTTTATCCGCAACCGCATCTGCTTCCTTTTCATAAGCGTCATCAGCCTTTCCGATTGACAATTTTTTTTGAATGGGAAAAAATGGCACATTACTTATTACAGTATTGGTACTATTAACTTTTGCCGAAGCGCTTGTATTTTTTTTGAATATTTTCATAACGTTCGTTTTACCATTCCACAAAAAGTATCTTTTCTTTCCAAGGAAGTTTTATAAAATGAATATTCCAAGGGAGTCTGTCCAGTAATATATCTAGCGTTTTTCGTTGAATGAAAAGATTTTGTTTTTCTTCTGAAACAGTGAGTTTACCTTCTCTTTGTAAAAATTCATTTTGAAGAATTTCAGTTGAATTACTATTTAACGCGGTCCAATGATTGAGCGCGGCCTCTAATAATATTTCGCACGCAAGTTTTTGCTCTTTTGTTAGTGAAATATGTCGATTCACAGGTTGGTGAGTAGGGACGTGGCAGAGAAATTTTTCGAATACTAGTTCGTGTTCGTACGGTTGTTCTTGGCCTGTGGCCAAATAATGTAAAGTGTGTAAAGCTTCATCTATTTTTTCTGGTTTAATATGTTTATCTGAAAGAAATTCCAGTCTTTGGAAAAACATTTTCAAAAATGGATGGAGCAGAATCAACCCCGCGTTTTTCACCAAAATGCCTTCATTTACCATTTTTTCAATTTTCACAGAAACTTCTGAATCTACCTTTTCCTGGGAATTTATAGCTTTTTTAGAATTTTGTGTCTCAGTAGAAATAGGTTTTTCGGATTCGTTTTTCACAAAATCATCGAGACTAATAGAAATCTTTAACCCAAAAATCTCGTTGAAAACACCTAATATTTTATCTGCATTTTTATAGGGAACTTTCTGCAAAATTCTTATAACCTTTTCCTCTTTGTGGTAAAGCGAATAGTATAAAACCGTCTCCCAAATTAGCACCCTATTTTCTTTCGGAATTCTATTTTCTGAGCTTACTGATAATGTAGCGCCATTTATTGTAGAAGCTAATTTAAACAGCTGCTTATCATCAAATTGATAAACCAATCTTTTGCGTACTTCTGGTCTTTCGAAAAGTGTTTTTAATTTTTTCGAGAATGCTTTGTGAGGTTCTAAATTTTGAAAAAAATCGTTCCAAAAATTTGATTTTTCTTCAAACCACCACGGCATTATACCATCTTCGATGAAGGAGAAAAATGCTTCTATTTCATTCTGTGCAGAAGTGGAGGTTTTTACACTATTTGTTTTATTTTCTATAATGGTTTCAATTTTTATTATATTTTTTAATTCCTTGATAATTAAAGGCTTTAAGTCAATCAGAGAACCATTTTCATCCATAGATATTTCTATTGAAAGCGTATCGAAACGAATAATATTTGAATTGTTTTTTTGAATAGAATTGAAATAAGTATTCATTTCTGGAAATATTTCTTCCTTAAAAAAAACATCCAAACTATCTTTTAGCTGCATACCAAAGTCAATGGAGGAGGTATTCACCCCAATTTTCACTTTTTTAATGATATTTTTATTTGCAACCATTTGTTATTTAGATTTTTAGACCTATATTTACATTTCGATTCAGAGATGAATTACTGGGTTGTTTGCAGTTAGTGCTTCGTTCTTTTATAGTTAGTACTTTAGTTCTTTCGCGAGGTTTTCTTTCGATGTTCTTTTGTCTTTCTTTAGTTCTTAGTTCCTTTCTTGTTAGACCCATAAGGGTATCATTCGGATTGTACAATTTTACCGACTGATACCCTTCTTTTTTTGCGCTATTTTCAGCGAGTTTCTCATAATCTTATCGCATTTTCACCCGTTGGTGTTCCAAAGTAGAAGTCGGCAACAGTCTTGTGTTTCGCAATTACTGCATCCAGAACTTGAGAATACCCAAGATTTGTTATGTAAATAGACAGTTTTGTTATTCCAGTTTCATTGTGAAGATATTTTCGCAGGTTTACAAATAGCACAATATCGTCGTGTGTATTTTTTCTGTTTCTTCTATGATGGTCCAGCATAAATTTATTCACCCAAGTGCCATTTACCCAATCGCCGTCTAAACGGAACTGAAGGTCTACGCCATTGCTTTGTGCCTGAAAATCCCTCTTAATATTTTGCACCAAATTTCGAGTCTCTTGTGGCAACATTTCTTGAGAAGTAATCATACGGGTTAATCCAGCTTGAGCTATCACGGGGTTTGAAATTAATCGTTCGGTTAATTTGCTCCATTTTGCCCACTTTTCATCGTATCTTCCGTAATCATCGTCTTTATTTACTGGAGCAATCTGAGCCTGCAGTTTTTGATAAAAAGATTCACGGTAGCTACGTAAATCGCGGCAGCGCATAGCATCTGGTCTAAACACCAAATTGTTTCGGTACATTCCGTTGTTGCTATAAGTGTAAATTGCATTATTATTCGCCATCGAAATTTCACGCAGTCGGATGATATAAGTATCTTCTTTGGCGCGGGTAATTACTAAACGCTTTTGGTTTTCATTAAAGTCAAATACCACTCCTTTATCAAACTTATTGTTTAAAGCTTCGGTTACGGCGTGGATTCTTCTCAAAAATATTTTTTCTAACGGAATTGTAATCGTGGTAGTTCTATTAATTATTGGTTCTCCATTAATTTTGTACTCAATTACCTGCAGCACATAATTTTGCGGCATTGGCTTGTTTCTACTTTGCTTTCCTTTTAGGCTTCGCGAAAGATTATTCATATATTTTAATGAACTTATCCACGGGTAAGTACATTCCATCAAGGAACAGCATCCGCCATCGGTAGCATTATTGACTTTGGTTGCAAGACAGAAATCTGCCATTACCTGTTCTTTTTCTGAAACAATTACAAATGTGCCCCCTTTTGGAACCCCTGCTTTATGAACGATAGAAGGGTTTTCTCGTATAAAGGAAGTAAATGCTTGCGCATCTCTTTGAAGATCAAAAAGCAAACAATCAAAATCTAACGCATGTGTGGTTTTCAGATTGTTGATGGTATTGCGACTGTCCTGTGCGGCACGCCCTAAATGACCTTCAATTCTATAAAAATCGTTACAATCCAATTCAAAGTTTAATGGGTTTTTAACCCAACTATTTGGCGCAAGATTTTCTTTGTGAAAGCTTAAATTATAACGTTGTTTGTAGTTTTCGGTTTTATTGAAATCCCACGCAGTTAGCATTTCGGCATCCGTTTCGTAGTAAATTGGGATGGCTTTTTCGCCTAAATTTCCACATGTTTTTGAAGGGGTAATATCAAGGTTTTTTTCATCGGAAAGATTGAAATTGTCCAAAATAACTACCAAACGATGCATCAAGCTTTTCGCCATTTTTAAATACTTTGCGTATTCGTTATTTGTGGGCGAATGGTAAAAATCGTGGCGTAATTCTGGATAAATTTCTTCCGAAGTTAGCATGCCGAGCAACAAATGCTTCGGAAATGCTTCAAGGTTTGGGCAACATTCAGTTTTTAATTTCAACAGTATTTCAGCCAATTCATTATATGTGTCGCTGATGTCGCGCACCAAATCATATCGATACTGGACTTTATCACTTTTATTGAAATCATCCAGATTATTAATTTGGTTCAAAACGGTATTTGAAGTACCATCTTTAATATCCAAAATTTCTGAAAAACCTTGAAACAATTGCTCAAGTGCAGCGTGTAAAGGTTTTTTTGTTGAACTAATAACTGATTTGTAAGCAGCTGCCAATTTTGAATATGAATTGGAATTGCTATCATTCAATATAACTTTTGGTACGGCGGTTTGCGGTAGATTCGTAAAGGCCTCATAAACATCGTGTTTGGTGAAAATACCGTCTTTTGGGTTTACAATATTTTCAACATCTTCTCTATTAATAAGTAATACTCGAAGGTTTTGAATGTTTGGCTGCCCTTGATTATCGCAATTTGTAGTTGTGCAGATATCTGCTTCTTTTGGGTAACATTCCAGATAGAGCACCACAACTTTGTTATTTAACAATTGTGAGTTGATAGGGAGAGGACCTTCTTCCACATCTACTTTTTCCTGCGGAATTAATTCCCACAAATCAATGGCGTTGTTATCACTTTTGAAATGTTTGTATTTTGCTTTATCATCCTCAAAATCGCGAAAATGCGAATATTTTATATTTTCCAAAACAATAGAAGTCTCAGAAGAATCTTTTATATTTTTCTGAAGCTTTAAAAGGTCGCCATCGGTAGTAACACCGCAACCTTGGGTAATTGTTACAAGCGTTTTTTGATTGTTAACCGAAACCTTAAAACCACAGGCCACGCCAACACCCACAAGGCATACGCGCGTAAGTCGGTCTTGATCCTCAAAATATTCTATAAATTCGTTTAGCTGCCCGGAGGTCAGTACTTGATCGTCCACGAAGGAGCGGTACTGTGGAGTTATTTCCAATAATTTAGTGCTCATAACTTTGGTATTTAAAGTTTCCCCAGGTTGGTCCTGCCTAGGATAATATCTTGTTGTTCTTCATCGTCATCGCAATCGTGGAGTGTGCCCTGCGTGTAAATTGTATGCAGGCTGCTCATAATTTTAATGAATCGTTTCAATTTTGAGTTGGGTTGTTTTTGGCCCATATCGGTTTTGGTGAGTAACCAATCTTTGTAGGCTTCTTCAAGCTCCACCATTTCGTTTTCTTCACCTTTGGTGTCGTAACTTTTTGGATAGCCAATCCAGCAGATTTTCGCCATAATGTGAGCCGGAAGTTCTTTTTGAATTAAATTTTCTAAAAATCTTCTGAAATCAACATTGCTATAACGCTCGGTCCAGCCCGGCAACACAATTGAAACTCGAAAAGAATAAGGATCAATACCTTCACAGCCTTCGCAATTTTCCGTACAGATTGGTAGAAAAGTGTTCTCTGGAGCGGTATTTATCGTTACATCGGGGCGAAGTAAAATATGTTCAATTACATACATTCCTTCGTTAAAATCGAGTGTTTTGATAAATTGAACTGTCTGCGCAATTGCAGTTTCAGCTGCCAATTGTGTTGAAAAACTAGAAATTTTCCGCGCAATTACATGGTCTTCGTCTTTTGGGTCTGGAACATTTGGATTAGTAAGATTGAAATAAAACTTACTAGCTTTGTTTACCTTTATTTCATAGTTTTCAGCAAATTGTCCGTAGTTTTTTATGTCCAAAATTTCTTTGTAAAGCGAAGCTAAATTGTGGTAATGTTTACTAGATGACGAAAGGATATTTTTGTTTTTACTTCGAAAACGGAAGCGGTATTCAATAACTCCGTCGGTGTCAATTTCCTCATAAATCTCCAAAGGATCGTCAGAAAAATTTCTTCGGAAAAAATTTGGGTTGCCGCTCAAAAGTGCAATTCGCTTTTGAAATGCTGAAACATTTCCCGTGTCCCACAAATCTTCTGCTTCCTGCTCGTAATAATTAAAACTCAGCGGACGCTCACAGCCTATCATATTATATTGCTGCAGAAAACGCTCTTTGGTCTTAATAACTGCAGCATCTGTATTGTTGCCGTATAATTGCTTCATCAAAAAAGCATATTCACTAAAGTTTTCTGCAAAACGGGAAAGTAAATGATCAAGAATTTGATTTCTGCGCACCACTTTATCATCAAGGTCTGAAAACAAAAGGTCGGTTATATTTTCATCGGTGGTATAATTGGCTGAGACCAATTCCGAAAGATCTTTTACATTTTCAACCGCTTGAGTGAAATAACTTTTATCCAATTCGCCATTTATTGAAAATATATCTTTCACATTTTTAAGATGCGCAAAGTAACTTGCGAAGATTTGATCAAAGAATAATAAATAGGCTTTCAATTGTTTTACTTTGGCACGGTCCGCAGTAGTCGCTGTGCTTTTCACTCCCAGTTCACCAACGCCGTAAACCTCCGGAAAATCATTTTGGATAGAACTGTAATCACCCACGCCAGAATATCCGCCAACAGGCAATTCTAAGGATTTTTTTTGTGAGGCGATATCGAGAATATTTGCTTCAATTTCATCGTAAATAGCTTTCAAATAATCATCAACCGCCTTTTTATTTATGTTTAGCGGAAGAAACCCTTTGTAATAGCTGAATGAACTTTTGTCGCAACGTTTCGGCTTTTTACCGGCTGGAATGCACAGGTTCCAGATTTTTTTGGTTTCGGGTTTGCCGTCGCAATTGTTGATTGTAATATCGCGGATAACGTCAATACCCTCAATTTTTTGGATTAAATCTATCAAATCTGTCAACCGCACTTCTCTTCGAAGCTCGGTTTTCTTCAATTCTTTACTATCTATAAAACCATTATTTAGCAACGGTCCGTTAAAAATTTCATCAGTTTTGTAACCTTTCGCCAGCATTTCCTTCAACGAATAGAAGCGGAGGGAAGGTGAAAGATATTCGTCAATGGTATATAATATTTGGGCTTGTACTTTGTCTTCGTCGGCTTCAGGTTTTAGCTCTATAATGGCACAAACTGCTACGGGATGGTTTTCAACTTCATCGATGCCAACAACGTCTTCACAAAGATTTCTATGCGCGTGATAAATAGTTCTCACTTCTTTTTTCAGCCGTTTTATTTCATTTTTTTGCTTTGTCTCCGTATTAAAAAGTTCTATGTCTAATTCATCAAATTCAATTAAAACATCGTACAATCCATTTAAAATAAATTCCTTTTTATACTTATCCTGTATATTAAATGGTTTATACGATAACTTATTTTCTTTACAATTGGCAAAAACTTTCTTTTCGTGCTTTTTCAGCCAAGCGTTTTTCACACCTTCAATGTCAACGAATAGTTTGCGATAATCTAGCGCTGTTACAGGTTTTATGGGCAGTGCATTTTCAGCTGTTAGAAATTGTTCGTTTAAAAAACTGGGATCATTTTCTTCGGCCAAAATATTTTCCAACGGAAGAGATAGACGGGCGCCCAAATCGGTAATTGCGTAACATAAAACCTCCAAAGTGGTGATTCCGGGATCGTGCGCGTTGTAGTCCGTCCACAATTCGCTACCCAAAGCTTCGATATACTCAATCCCTTTTTTCCGAAGAAAATCAAAGTCGAGATCGTCCAAGCTGGAAGTATTCTTCGCAATGGAGCTATATGTTTTTACGGAAGACATACCGTGGGGTTTTTAGGGGTTTGAACACTACATTTTGATTGGACCGGCGTTACAAAATGTTTTTTTGCCGACACTAAAATTGCTTTCGGGCTTGATGGCAAAACATTTGTTTTTTCAACATATGCAGCTGTTACCGAGATTCTGTGTTTCACAATTACATCTTCTAAAAAGTCAATGTAAGGCTGGTTTTCTAAATAGGAAATAAGTTTGTTTTTGTGAAAAGACACTCCAAAATTCAACACAGCAGTTTCAGAAAATGCCCAAGGGGATAGATATTTTTTAATGTCTTCTTCCAATTGTTTTGTATAAAAATTTTCGTCGAAACCAACATTGAATTTTACGCTAAGCGAGACCTCAACTTCTTCATAATTTGGGTTGATTATTTCTGCCGAAACAAAAAATGTATTCAGCTCGTTTATGTAATTCTGAATTTCGTTGCGCTTTGCAGTGCTCAATCGTGGCTGAAAAATATCGAAGGCATTGTTATTTTGAATATCCGGAATCACAACTACGGTTACATTTCCAGGGTTGTGATAATCTTCTTTTTTAGTGTGATTTAGGCACTTCACTTTATAAACTTCAGGAAATTTTTCAAGAATTAAATGTTCGTAATCCCATAAGGAAATGGCACGATCGCGATGACGAATTCGCTCACTTACACGGCGATAGTAACTTTCATCACTTTCCTCAGGATGCCCCCCAAATGAATTATAGGGCTGAGTTACCGTTTTAATTGCTGAATCGCGCTCCGTTAGTTTGCTAATTACGCCAGCGGGCAAACCATTTATTAAATGAGAAAGCTCGTTGCCATTGTCTTCAAAAGTGGCAGTTATAACTTGAGCGTGTATATTGATAAATCGGCAAACAATGTCGAAATGCTTGGGACTTTTCGCTCTAAGCCATACCAATCCCGAAGGTAGTAGTGTGTTAGTATTTGTGGCTTCCCGAGGAATAGTAATTGTTACGATTCCTGTTTTTAAGAAATTATCCGTCGTGTTTCCTATTAGATATTCACTTGAAAGTTCCATCCACGAATTATCTGAAAGCACCGCCCATGAAACCTTTTCAGTGGAAGTGAAACTTTCGGATAAAGGGTTTTCGGTACCTTCCAATAATTGAAACAAAAGCTGAACTTGTTGAAGTGCTTCGGTATTTTCAAGGCCTATATAAAGTTCGCCACCCGCACAGTACGTTGGTAATAAAGTTTTGGAAGTTGCGGCTTGCCCGAAAGGATGCTCGTGAAAAAGCATTATTTTTTCGAGATTGGCGGTTTGCGAAGTTCCAAATACAACTTCTTGGCTGGCAGTATAAGACAATTCAATTTTTTCAATAATAGGAGTGTAGGGCTCATTTGGGAGCACGGTATCTTCTTCGGTCGTAAGCGCTAGTGCATATACTTTTGGGAACAAAGCGTGCAAGAACGATTGATTTAAAGACAGTTTTATGGGGCCGTTTTTACCGGTAGTATAATTCGCATTATTGAGGGAAAGATTAGTTTCAAAAATACTTCCATTTTTGGTGAAAAGCGGAAAAGTATTATTTACACTAACATGGTTTTCATTATTTTCAACCGAAACTTTTGCCTTAAAATAATCGTTTCCGGTAACGTAAAGATTACTTGGACTTACAGTTGGGCCGAAAGTTAATCCAGCCGGTTTTGCATATACTTTGGTTCCTACATTAAAGTTGTAATACAGAGTTTTATAATACAGATTTGGCGAGAGATTAAAATTATTTTCGTCTCTTCGGTAGGCTATATAATGATTTTTAAAGTCGTTCGGAGTGTTTAGCCACGAGGCGTGAATTGATAGCGTGTCCCATTTTTTATTAAATGCTTCCGAATAATCAATATAAAATGCGGAGCGTTCCATTGGTTGTGTACCGAAGGGATAGAAAGGCTTATCGGCCGCTAGATTACCGAAATCGTTTTTTAACTGAAGTTTTTCAGCTTCGGAAACAGATACTTTTACAGTTACCTTTTTTACTTTTTTCTGAAATAATTCGGTATATAAACTATAACCTTCACTAAACTCAGGTTGTTTAGTTTTCAGCAGAAACCGAAATATTGGTTGATCTGTTTCAAAATTTTCTTTGTGAATTTCTTTGTTATAAGAAACAATAGCTTTTTCGGTTTTATCGATTTTTACACAAAGCTGAACCACTTTATTTCCAATCGTTGAAGTAAATCCATCCGCTGACGCTGTAATTTTAAAGGGCCCCAACCATCCTTTTTCACCCGTAGCGTAAACTTCTATACAATTAATAATTTGTGCAATATTGAAAACTTGAATCGATTTTTCAAGATTAAAAATTGTTTGAATAATACGTACGCCCTCAGCCAAATTAAGCGTTGGGGCAGCAATTGCAAAACCAAGATTTGGTGTTTGTAAAGGCAAGCTGGGCTTGAAATGGGAAGGATAACCAAACGGCAACCAATTAGCGTCGGTTTTAAAGGATTCACCTTTGCCATCTGCTGAATTTACTACTGCTGCGGCAAAAAGCCCATTAAGCTCATTAGGGTTTAAATTATTCGTTTTTCTATGGTGATAAACACTTTTTAAAGCCGCAACCTTAGCTTTGTTTAACACCACTTCTTTATCCGTTGCATATTGAAGTCGTTTTCCATCAGCAGCTTTTCCAGCTTCAAGAAGCGTTTGCTCTTCTACATTAGTACTTGATATGTTCTTAGCCAATTCAAAAATTAGATGAACACTATCAGCAACCGGAGCCTTTTTGTCTATTTGAAGTATTTCATTGTAATAAAAATCGAGATGTCTTTTTGTAAGTGCATTAAAGCGTGTTTTCGAAATTTCCATCAACTTCAAAAAACATACAAATAGTGTAAGGTGCGGGGAGAGACTGTTTGAGGTTTCAGCATTAGCGAGAAATACTGCGATTTCTTCTTTTTTAATAAAAAACGATTCCCAATTTCCAGCGGGCACAGTTTCATTTTCTATAGAAAAATAATTTACTTCCTTGGCAAAATTATAAGCAAACTCCATCCAAGCTTCAGTAGAAAAATCATTCAGTTTTAGATTTTCTGGAAGCATGGCGTTAAGAGACCTTTGGGTTTGTTCGGTGCCCTTATGGTTTATTAGGAATTTATTTTCGCAGTCTTTTGCCATAATTTTTAAACTTCTGTGCCTTCCGTTTTATAGAAAGGGAAGACCATATTTGCTCGAGAGTTTGTTATGCGTACTATGTATTCTATGTTTATTAATATTTCACCATTTAATTCATTTGTGGTGTCTAGTGTTATTTTTTGAGTATCAATTCTCGGTTCGTAATAGAGAATTGCAGAGGTTATTAATTCTTTTATATAGGTTTTAAGCGTTACATCCAAAGGTTGAAAAAGCAGTTCTTCTAAGTTACAGCCGTAATTTGGGAGCATAATGCGCTCGCCCAATCTTGTTGATAACAGAATCTCTAAACTTTTATTAATGTCTACGACGCCAGTGGTTGTAACCAATTGGCCTGTTTTTTTGTCGAAATGAGGAGGAAAGCTCCAACCTTCGCCTAAAAATGTTTCGGTATTCATAATTATTTATTTTTCTATTATTTATTGGGACATCTTTTCTGTCTCAGTCTTATAATATTTTGAAAATCTTGCTTGACTCAATTTCTTATCCACCAATCAACACAGTGAAATCTCCTAAAACTATGCTTCCTCCGTGTGCGGTACTGTCTCCCATACGTGCTGCGGGCATTCCGCCAATTAACACTGTAGCAGATCCCTTAATAATGGAGTCTGGCGGTCCGGCACAGGTTGCCATATCGCCAACTTTAGCAGCGGGAATTCCGCCAATAAGTACCGTCGGTTCCCCAGGTGGTAATATAGGTCCACCAACGTGCGGACTTCCGTTTGGGTTCGTCATCGGACAGATGTGCATATCAGTTATTCGTGCTGCTGCGGGCATATTTCTAATTTTTATTGTTTTTCCGTTTTTATCTACATTTTATAAAACCTACAAGGTTTTTAAACCTTGCAGGAAGTTCAAAAGTCCCCCTTCGGGGGATTAGGGGGCCTAATTTATCTGTACTAAAGACCCTTTCAAAACTGCGATGGCGTTGGTTGAAACTTCAGCGCCGGCGCTGCCTTCTGCTTTAAATTGTGCGTCGGCTTTTAGATTAATATTTACTGCTTCTATATTGCAATCGCCAGTTGCTTTTATACTGAAATCGCTTCCGCTTTCCAAAGCAATTCCGCTGTCATCCATTGTTATAATATTTCTATTTTCATCTTCTATTTTAATAACTCCCGCGTCTTCATCTATTATTACTTTCTTTCCACCCGGGGTTTCAATAGTGATAGATTTTTTATCATCGTTGAAAATTAATTTCATCTCGCTACGGGTAATAAATCCTTTTTCGTGATTGTCGTCCGAAGCCTTAATTGGTGAAGGTTTTGCGCTACTGTGAAGCATTCCAAGAATTACGGCGTGGTTTGGGTCATCATTTAAAAAACCAACAATTACCTCATCGCCAATTTCAGGAAGGAAGACCGATCCGCGATTATTTCCAGCATCTAAAGTTGCAACACGCATCCAAATACCTTGTTCGTCTTTATTTATTATTGGTATTTTCACTAAAATTCTATCTTCCTCATCGGGGTCTGATTCTAATTGCGAAACCACCCCAATTTGCAAACCACTAACTGCAGGAATAATACCCGATGCGGGTAATTCTGAAACGTCATAAGTTTCGCTAAACCATTCTGGATTTATACCGAATTCGGCATCTACTGTCCAATTGCCGTCTACTATTTCGTGACGAACGGCACTAATAAATATTTTTCCGTTGAAGCGATCGCCTACACCTTCCAACTTCAACATTGTTCCGGGTTTTGCGTTTGCAATTCCCTGAAACTTCACTCTTCCACGGGTTTTTGAGAGTTGTTGAAATAAATTTTTTGCATCACTCCATTGCTGAAGTTGCGTTGAATTATAGTTTCCTCCGTGTTTTAATTCTAGGTCGTCAAGATCTATTACTTCAGCTAAATCTGAAACTGAGATATTTCCATTTAAAGAAAGATTTGGATCGGCAGCTTCGGTCTCTACTATTTCTTGATCGGATGGATTCCATCCGAAAGCAGTTATAGAATTAAACTGATTTCGAGCGTCCATTTCTGCATCAAAATCTAACAGAGTAGCGCCGAAGGCAACGGTTTCAATTTCGGTTTGTGAAAGATCTGGTTTAGCGATGCTGATCTTTCCGTCATCAACCACGCAGATCTGACCATTAAATTGAGCACGGGTCATAATAAAATCCCAATCAGAAGTTCGATATTGCACCAGTTCTTTATTAACATACGAAGTAGCTTCAATGTCGCTTTGCAAGCTGTATTTCCCTATAATTTCTTCAATAATGGTACTGTCTTCGTTGTTGTGATAAAAATTACTTTTTCTGCCGATTGTCATTTTTACAGCTTCGTCCCTACATTCAACAATTAAAACAGAAGAATTTTCACGAATTTTAATACTGTGTTTTATAATTATTCCAACAAAAATGGTTTCCTCGTCACCGTGGTAACCTGCTTTAATTTCAATCTTATTTCCGGGAATAAGCGAATCTTCTTCACTTAAACTGAAGTTTTGAGAAGCTGCATCGCCATCAACAAAAACAAGTTGCGCAAAGGGAATTCTATTTATTTCTTTTTCTACCGAAATACTTTTTACTTGATTGACAGCAGAAAGTTCCGTGCCTTCAATAAGTATTTTGAAGCTCACTAAATCTGCGCTGCGCGCGGTTTCTATTGTTCTGCTATTATTCATTTATGAAACTTTTTCTATGGGTGGAAATATAATTTGTTGTCCGGGCTGCAGTCTTCTAAAATTCACAAGATTATTAGCAGCTGCCACCGCTAAATAATACTTAGAATCGCCATAAATTCTGAAAGTCATAAGTGGAAGGGTATCACCTTCCTTCACCATTCGTACATGTGTTAAATCTGGCGAGTTGTTATTTTCGCGGGCCACCCTCAAATTGTCTTCAACCACTCCTTTAAAATTTGCGGTAACTACTGCTCGCAGCGGTACGCCTTCGGGTGAAAATAGTTTGTATTCAATAGACATTTCGGCTAGAACCCCTTTAAAAAGTAGCGTTCCCCATCCTATCATTAAATAATTGGGTTTGTGCTCATCGCCATTATAATCGAAAACTATTTTTTTGAATTTTTCAATATCTTCGACTATGCCATCTCCCAATTTATTGTCTTGTCCTTTAATTATACCTGTGCGGTCAAAAAGAAACTGTAGATCTAAATCCTCGGGAACGGAGCGTAAATATTTGGGTTGTGTAGCGCTTGTACCTTGGCCCTGAGCTTCGGTGTATTCTATTTTATATTTAAACGTATATTTTTCTGGGTTCAACAACGAAGTAAATTCGCCATCGCCCACTTTTTCGGTAAACTTATCGTCTTTGAAGCCAATTATTTTCAGCTTTTTTAGTTCGCCTTTCATTATCGTTCTTTTTTTCTAGAATCAATTCGCATCACTTCTTCCACACAAGTTTTCACAATTGCATCCGCCTTTGCACCAGGGTTTTTACTGGGAGAGGCATTGGACTGCTCGGTTCCGTTCACATTTATTTTTATGTGCAGTTCTTTAATTTCTATTGGCATTTTATACGAGTGTAAAATAATTATATGCTAATTCTATGGTTTCAATCATCACTTTGCTTTCTTCGGCATTTAGTTCAGCAACCTCCCATTTTACTGGGTAAGCGTGTACTACATTCCAAGTTACAAGTGGTTCATGTTCTTCATTCAGTAATTTCACGGTAAGATCTACTGGTTCAAACTGAAAACTCTCAATAGCGTTCCGACACCATTTTATGAGGTCGGAATCTGTTACCATGCCACGTTTTAAAACGAGGTTTGGAAATTTAGATCGTATCGGGAATTTATGTTTGAATCTGTTTTCGCCTCCTTCTGCAAATTCTTCGGTTTCAATATCTACAGATAATCCTAATACGGATTGGAACTGAACGTCCTTATCCTGTGAAGAAATACCGTTAAATTCAACCTTAAAATGAAAGCTTACCGGAGGATATATCGTGCTCATTAATCACCGTTTTGAATTGATAGACCTTCGTGTGCAATTTCTAAAGTTTCAATAGCGGTTTCATTGCCATCACCTTTTAAATCTGTAGACTGAACTTTTATTGGAAAAGCATTTTTTACTTTCCAAACCATTACGGGCGCGTGTTCCTCATTCAACAAAGAAATTGTAATGTCACGACGTTCAATGGTGTTTAGACTAACCGTGTTCCACCATTGATAAAACTCATTATCGTTTGCAAACGATCCGCGCTTTAAAGTGATGTTACTGTATTTCTGCATCCCCGGCATTTTAATTTTGCTGTATTCTGGGCTTGCACCGTGACGGTATTCTATTAATTCGGTTTCTACATCTAGTCCGCTGACTTCGGTAAAACCTATGTTTGTTCCTCCCCAGTCAACTGAGAAATGAAACTTTACTAATGGATATGTATTGGCCATCTTGCTATGTTTTAAGTTATTGAATAATTACTCTATTAAACTGCTTACTGCGGCTGAAAACTGCCGACTTTATTTAAGCTTCCTGCATTTTATGTGAAAACTTGAGCACTATAAATTCTGCTGGACGTACTGCGGCCATTCCTATTTCAATATTCATGATTCCGTTTAGAATATCGTCTGCCGTCATAGTTTCGCCTAAACCAACCCGCACGTAAAAAGCTTGTTCGGGTTTGGCTCCTGCCAATGCTCCAGCACGCCATTGAAGAATTAAGAAATTCTCAATCATAGCGCGTATTTTTACCCAAGTATTTGCATCGTTGGGTTCAAAGACAAATTGTGAAGATGCTTTCTCTACAGATTCTTCAACCATATTGAAAAAACGACGAACTGGAACGTATTTCCACTCGTTGTCGTTACCAGCAAGTGTGCGCGCTCCCCAAACCAAAATACCTTTCCCAGTAAATGACCGAATGGCATTAATAGATTTTCCAGAGACATGAATATTTAAATCTTGTTGCGCCTCGTGTGTAATTTTAATAGAGGGTTCTACGGCTGCACTAACAGATTCATTTGCAGGCGCTTTCCAAACGCCACGATTACTATCTACACGAGCGTAGATTCCAGCCATTGCGCTGCTAGGCGGAAGCGTTACATACTGCTTTTCCAGCTCGGTTTTTATTTTATTGTAAAGTATTAAGTTGAAATCACTATCCAGACTATCTGCAAGTTCGTCAAGTTTTTTTGTGTCATAAATACCCGTAGAAACTGTGTTTGTTTCGTCGGTAATACTGTGAGCCAATGTTATAGCTGCATCGGCGTAAGCATAGCTATAAACCGTCTTTAAGAAAGGATGATAGGCGGCACCGTATTTTAATAAATCTACACCATTACCCAAAGATGCCGTGTTGCGTATATTATCGCTATTGTTTGCGAATGAATCAATTATAACAAAGCGATCTTTCAGCTTTTGAGACTGCATCAAAGCTTTATTTATGAGTGAATAGTAACTATCTGCAGTCGAAACAGCCATTGCATCTGGAAAGACATATAATGTAGGTTCGTCAAATTTTTCAAATTCATTCAAACCACCAACAAGTGCCACTTGGCTTACAGTGCCACCCGTATAGTCTCCAACTGAACAGATGTAGCAAGGCCCACCACCGTTATCAAAATACATACGCATGGCGTAATACATCAAAAAAGGACTTGAAGTAGGCATGGCTACACTAAACTGTTGAGACAAAAGCTTAATTGGCGGTCCGCTGTTGATAGTATCTTTAATGGTTACTGTAATTGCGGCTTCATTTTGAGCTTTGCCAAAATATGTTTCATATTCTAAAAGCGAAACAATGCGTTTTGGTTTATTGCGAACCGAAGTTTCACTTAATTCTGTGTAGCCTGTAAAGGCTGGGATTGCTGTTTCCACTTGTGCCACCGATGGTGGAAATTTCGATATTTCCTCCACATAAACCCCGGGTGTTTTGTACGTAGTTGCCATAGTTTTTGTTATTGATTAATATAAATTTCTGAAATGGTCTTGATTATATTTCCACCACCATCTTTTTCAAAGATGAGACGTGAAGGGGAAGCTGAGGGACGCTCTTGGCCACCAAAACTGTACCCAATAATGCCATTTTTAGTCAGCGGCAATTTTGTGGGATTCGTGGAATGAAGCAGGCTACTATTAACTGCACTGCGGTAATTCCAAATAGTTTTGCGGTTTTTAATTTGAATTTTAAAAATTTTGGGGCTTGCTGGTATTGTTCCATTTACATTCAGAATGTTTCGGGCACGACCGTCAAAAGGAATGGTGTCGTCTCCGCTCATTTGTAATGAAATGATGCCGAAGAGTCCTATTTTTTCTTTTTCTGAAAGGCTTTTACTTATTTCACTATAGCTAGTTTGATTTATAGTGAAATTTTCTACGGGTAGGGTAGTGGCTTCTAAATCAATATATTTAAAAGAAACTCCTTCCGAAACGGGTTTTGTATTTGAGAAGAAATATGGAATTGATGGTTTCGAATTCACTGTTGAGTAATTTTCAAAAAGTGAATCCTTCACATAAATTAGAAAGTTGAATACGGTAGTTTGCGAAAGATTTACAAAAGGTTTATAAGTGCCGGAGTTAGGGGCAGTTTCTTCCGCTTTAGCGTAAATAGTAAATCCAACGGGTAATGTTTTAAAAACGATTTTATTCCCTTTAAATATTTCCTGCGTTTCTTCCGAAGGAATTAGTTGACAGAAATCCTCAAAATTATATTTGGCCAGTTGTATTTCTTTTAAGCCTAAATTACTATCAAAAACGGTACTGCCATTATCCAAAAAATAATGATGGTAAAGGTTTACATTAAACAGAACACGATATGTTGTAGTGAAACTCATTAAGTTATATTGTTTAAGGTGCCGGCAACTACAGTAATTGGTGTGCCTTTTTCAAAGAGAGCATTGCTTTCAATTTTCACAACACTTACTTTATAGAGAACAGACGGCAGCGCTTTACCACCCAATGTTCCCCAGATATAATTTAGCTGCTCAAATGTTGGCGTGTAGAGTTCAGTTATAAAGCGGAATTCCGTAATATTATCTAATGCGGGAATTATTGGATTTAAAGGAGTATTAATTTGAGTGAATATTTTTTTGGACTGAAAAAATTCAATAATGAAAGAAATGGAAGAAAGCGAGTTTGTGTAAGTGCTTCTGTTAGCAGAAAAGAGTGCGTAAATATTTAAATTAACGGGAGGATTTCTATAAATAGTTTCTCCATTTTTAAATTTTACGTTAGGGTTGTTTTTAAGTGTTGCTTCTTCTTCAATATTTAAAAGTGAAAGCACCACTTTGTCATTCATCGTGTTTACTTCTGGATCGTCATATTTCGACACGTTTTCCAAAACCACTAAACTTGCGTCACCCGTTTTTTGTTCCAAATATTTTGAAACCTGATCTTTTAAAATTTCTAGTGTCTCGTAAATCATGAGCGAGAAGTATTAACTTTAATTTAACACATGCAATATAAACAATTATAACGCACTATGCAACAGTATTTTACCTGAGCAGCTAAAGGTTTAGCCTGAATTTGCTATAGGAAAAACCCTTTTCAGCTATAGGAAAATTCTGATAGCCACGGGGGATTTTCCCTGAATATTATAACTATAAAGTGCTGCTTTGATTGTTTTTACTACATTCGTTGGTAATTAACCAAAAACCAATTTCAATTATGTCAAAACCAAAAAATTGTATCACCGTAGACAAAGCAAAACAATTACAGGAAAACTGGGTAACTACGCGCGCAATGGATATTGAACGCGCTATGGGCTCAATAGACACTCGTGAGTTTCTTTTCAGTCTAACCGAAATGCAGCAGTTTCTAGACTATGTACGGGAACAATCTAAATTACAGGATATTATGAACCCTGGTATTCGTATTTATTTTGGAGCGTATGATAATGTTAATGCAAATAAGGCTACTTGCTTTTTAGCCCCAACAATTAATACAGCCCAAGATTCTCCAAATAATTATAAAATTGAACCATTAAATACAGTTGTAGGTGGATGGCCTCCAAACGTTTATTAATTTTCAATGGAGATTTTATCTTCACATCTAGCTTGAAGATTTCTTATTTTTAAAACTGTTTTTTCCAATTTTTCAACTTTGGAAGAAATAATTAATGGACCAATTTATTTACTTTCAAATTCACTATTTATTTTAAGAAACTATTGTAAATGACCGCAGTAATTGTAGCAAATGCATTGGAATTATTAGCTTTTATAGCTTCTTTTATTTATTATAAAAAAAATAAATCAAGGCCAAATTTTTACTTAACCCTTTTTCTTTTCATTACCATATGTGTAGAAATTTTGGGCTGGTACAGTGTTTTCACTGTAGATTACGGGTATCTATCTTTTTTAAAAGGCGGAATATTTGAAAAAAATTATTGGATTTATAACTTATACGGTATTGTAAGTTATCTTTTTTATATCAATTATTTTAAATGGTATTTAACGTCGAAGAAGTCTGTTGTATTTCTCAATATACTATCCTTAATTTTTATGGTAGTATGTGTATTCGAAATTATATTTACTAAGGAGTTTTTCGATATATTTTTGCCTGTTTTTCGTTTATTTGGAACGTTATTAGTTTTCATTAGCATCGCTCTGTACTATTTAGAATTACTTAAGAGCGATCAAATATTAAGTGTGCAAAGGAGTTTGCCATTTTATATATCTGTTGGGGCTTTGTTTTTTCACTTATGCACTACCCCTTTATTTATTTATAGTTCATATTTCAGCAATTCTGTTGACCCAAGCTTTGTCAAATTGTATAAGCCGATTATCTTTGGATGTAATTATTTTTTATACGCTACTTATATTGTAGGATTTTTAATATGCTATCAGAAAGAGAACCCTTACTTCCCCAAGAAAAATTATTAATAGTTTACATTGTCGTAATGCTATTGTTATTTACGATTTTTGCCATATTTTTTGTTGTAGCATTTCAACGCCGAAAAAATAAATTTCTTAAAGAACGGTTCGAAGCTGAACAAATGTACCAACGAGAACTTGCCGATTCACAAATAGAAATTCAGGAACAAACGCTCAAAAATATAGCTTGGGAATTACACGATAATGTTGGTCAGTTACTTTCTGTGGCAAATATACAGTTGAATGTTATGATGAATTCGGCCCCACTTACCCTTCACGGGCAAATACAGGAAACAAAAAAATTAGTACAAGATACTGTTCAAGAAATACGTTCGCTTTCAAAAGTACTCAACAACGATGTAATATTAAAGAACGGACTACTGGCATCATTACAAGTAGAATTGGACAGATTTAAGCGTTTGGGGTATTTAGATGCAACCTTGAAAATTACGGGCGATATAATTCCAATTAACAATGCAAACGAAATTATAATATTTCGAATTTTACAGGAATTCCTTTCAAACGTTTTGAAACACGCTAGAGCTTCAAAATTATTCGTACATTTAGATTATAAAGAACAATCCCTCAATATCTTAGCTGTTGATGATGGAGTAGGTTTTAATACTTCAGCAAAAACAGATAGTTCTGGAATGGAGACAATGAAAGGTCGCGCACAACTCATTGACGCAGAATATTCTATAACATCAGAGATAGGCGAGGGTACTCAATTAAATTTGAGGTATCCCTATAAAAAAGCACAATGAAGTCCGACCACAAAAATACTGTTGTAATTGTTGATGATCACTCGCTTCTTGCACGTTCGTTAGCCAAGCTAATTAACTCATTTCCGAATTTCAGCGTTCTCTTTATTGCTAAAAACGGAATGGAACTGCAGACAGAAATGGCGGATAGAGAAATTTTTCCCGAAATAATTCTGCTCGATATTAATATGCCAATTATGGACGGTTTCGAAACTTTAGATTGGCTCGGCGTAAGTCATCCAGATATAAAAGTGCTTGCACTTTCAATGGAAGACGATGAGCAAACTATTCTAAAAATGCTGAGAAAAGGTGCAAATGGTTATTTATTGAAAGACATTCACCCAGAAATTTTGAACGAGGCACTAATAGAATTACTACAAAAAGGGTATTATCATTCTGAAAAAGTAGCCGAAACATTACTTCATTCACTCACCCCAGACGAAGATGGAAGAATGTTAGATTTTAAGGAAAACGAACTCACGTTTATGAAATTAGCCTGTTCGGAAATGACTTATAAAGAAATAGCAGATGTTATGGATTTGAGTCCAAAAACCATCGATGGTTATCGGCAGGACTTGTTTAAGCGGCTTAATATAAAAAATAGGGTAGGTTTGGTTATTTATGCTTTGAAAAAGAATTTAATTAAAATCTAATTGCAAGCATTCCAAATAGAATCATCGGGAGTGGGTGCTTCTAAGCTGACGGTTTCTTTCTGCACAGGATGCATAAGTTTCAGTTTTTTCGCGTGAAGATGAATGCTGCCATCGGGATTGCTTCGATCAGAACCATATTTTAAATCGCCTTTTATAAAACATCCAATAGCAGAAAGTTGTGACCTAATTTGATGGTGTCTTCCGGTTTCCAACACTACTTCCAATAAATAATAATTGTCTAGTTTTTTCAGAAGTTTATAATGAAGAATAGCTTCTTTACTGTCTGGCACTTCTTTAATATGCGCGTAGGACTTATTCTGTTTGGGATTCCTTTTTAAAAAATGAATTAAAGTATCCTCCGTTTTAGGCGGTACATTTTTAACTACAGCCCAATATATTTTTTCGGTTTCCCTTTCAGAAAACATTTTATTCAGCCGCGCTAAGGCTTTTGAAGTTCGTGCAAAGATAACAATGCCACTCGTGGGTCGGTCTAATCTGTGAACCACGCCTAGAAATACTGCACCTGGTTTATCGTACTTTTCGGCTATGTATTCTTTTACAACTTCGGAAAGAGGGGCGTCACCCGTTTTATCGCCCTGCACAATATCGCCAGGACGTTTGTTAACAACAATTAAATGATTGTCTTCAAACAAAACCTGAAGATTGTTTTTTGTACTATGTATTTTTTTTGTTGAGATTGGGAGCAGTTTAAAAGTTTAGAAAAAACGAAGTTGATTTTTTGAATATTGAATATTGAATATTGAATTTTTATTTGGAATTTGGTGCTTGTAATTTGAAAATTCCTTTTTTAGTATTGTTCGCTATCATTCGGAAAATCGCCGCTTTTTACATCTGAACTGTATTTACTAAAAGCATCTTTCATTTCAGTATATAAATCTAAATAACGACGAAGAAAACGCGGGTTAAACTCGTGCGTCATCCCAATCATATCGTGCGTTACTAGCACTTGACCGTCAACACCATTTCCGGCACCAATACCAATTACTGGAATGCTAATTCTTTCTGCAACTTCTTGGGCAAGTTTGGCTGGAACTTTTTCCAGAACTATAGCAAAACATCCCGTTTTTTCTAATAAAATAGCATCTTCAATAAGTTTTTCGGCCTCTTCTTCTTCTTTAGCTCGAACGGTATAGGTTCCAAATTTATAAATGGATTGAGGAGTTAAACCCAAATGGCCCATTACTGGAATACCTGCGTTTAAAATTCTTTTTATGGATTCTTTTACTTCCTTTCCACCTTCAAGTTTTACCGCATGGCCGCCGCTTTCTTTCATAATTCGAATCGCTGAACGCAGCGCCTCTTTCGGATCGCTTTGATAGCTCCCAAAAGGTAAATCTACTACTACCAAACTACGCTCAATTGCACGAACTACAGAAGCAGCGTGATAAATCATTTGGTCCAACGTTATTGGCAATGTTGTTTCGTGGCCAGCCATTACATTGCTAGCAGAGTCACCAACCAATATAACATCTATTCCGGCGCTATCCACGATTTTTGCCATGGTAAAGTCATAGGCGGTTAGCATCGAAATCTTTTCGCCTTTCTTCTTCATATCCACCAAAGTTTTGGTAGTAATACGCTTGTACTCTTTTTTAGCTGTGCTCATAGTTTGAATGAAATTGAGGGGTAAAAGTAATAATTTACGATTTTAGATTACCGATTTTAGAATTTTAATAATTCTTTGAAAGAAGTGATGTGTATAAAATTTATTCGAGGTATAAATCCAAGTATTTTAGCAATCACTTATGTTTACTTGCACCGCTAATCCTCCCTCACTGGTTTCTTTGTATTTAGATGTCATATCTTTTGCTGTTTCCCACATTGTTGCAATCACTTTATCTAGTGGCACTTTTGCTTTTGCCGGATCGCTGTCTAGTGCCATTTCACAAGCATTTATGGCTTTTATGGCACCCATTGCATTGCGTTCAATACACGGAATTTGAACCAAACCAGCAATTGGATCGCAGGTTAAACCTAGGTGATGCTCCATGGCAATTTCACTGGCCATTAAACATTGGTCTGGTGTTCCACCCATTAATTCGCAGAGTGCTCCGGCCGCCATTGAAGATGATACCCCAATTTCAGCTTGGCAACCACCCATTGCTGCAGAGATAGTTGCACCTTTTTTGAAAATGCTTCCAATTTCACCTGCAGTGAGTAGGAATTTGCGCACATCGTCAAAATTAGCGTCGTGGTTTTCTATAACCATATAATACAACATTACTGCAGGAATTACGCCAGCACTACCATTGGTTGGAGCTGTTACGACTCTCCCAAGTGAAGCATTAACTTCGTTTACTGCCAATGCAAAACACGAAACCCATTTCAATATTTGTCTAAACTTAACTTCTGTATTTCTAATTGCAGCAACCCATTCATCTGCACCGTTGTAAGTATGTTCACCAATAAGATTTCTATTCATCTCAAAAGCGCGTCGGGTTACGTTTAGTCCACCTGGCAGGATGCCTTCGGTATGGGCGCCAACGTACATGGAATCTAACATTACATCCCATATTTTCTTTAGACCGTCGTTTATTTCGGCTTCGGTTCTGAGCGATTTTTCGTTCTCGAGTACTATTTCAGAAATGCTTTTATTCTCAGCTTTGCAATATGCAGCAAGTTCTGCACCTTTTTCGATAGGAAATGGAAATTTTGCAAATTTATCTTGTTTAATCTTTTTGTTCTTTCTTTCTTCTTTTACAGTAAATCCACCGCCGATTGAATAAAATGAAGAAGATTTTACAGAACCGTTTTTCAAAGTTGCTCTAAAAGTCATTCCATTTGGGTGAAACTCGAGAAATTTCCGATTAAAAATTATGTTTTCCTTCGGAAAAAATGGAACATCCAACTCATTGTTTAGTTTCAATTTGTTTTCAGAAGTAATGAAATCAATTTCTTTTTGAATATTTTCAATAGGAAAAGTTACGGGGTCGAACCCTGTTAAACCTAGCATTATTGCTATATCTGTGGCGTGACCTTTTCCTGTAAGTGACAGTGAGCCATACAGGTCTACGGTGATACCTACAACTTCTTCAAATTGATTTTTTTCTTTCAATTCCTCTATCCAACGTAATGCTGCGCGCCAAGGTCCCAAGGTATGCGAACTTGATGGGCCAACGCCAATCGATAACATGTCAAAAACACTAATGCTTTCCATTCAATTTTCTTTTAAAACAAAGATAGCATCTTATTTAATTAAGAATGAAGAATTCTGAATTCTGAATTTTTATTTTTGAACATTGAACATTGAACATTGAACATTGAACATTGAACATTGAACATTGAACATTGAACATTGCAACTTTTTACGTGTCATGGAAAACTCGATGCACGCGATAATTCGCGAGCCTACTTGGTTTTAATTCAGCGTCGTCTATTGGGCAGCAACGGCGGCGGTGCTCCCGTAAAAGGATTCCAACGGCCAATACTCTTGGCTTCCATTCCCGCAGCGCGCATTACAGCCCGATCGCCGTAACGGTCCCGCATCTTGTCCATAGCGTGATAGAGATTGATTATTTTTTCGTTATCGTCAAACAAATCTATCTGAAATCCGCCCTCCACCAAATGGCTAAACCGCACGCCCACCATCCGCACTAAAAGTCTGCGTTGATATAGTTTCTTAAAAAGCCCCATCACTATTGGAATAATTTTATGGTCTGCAGAACTATACGGTATTTTTTGCTGCATAGTATAAGTCTGAAAATCTGAATACCGAATTTTAAAGGTTACGCAGGCAGTAAGTTTGTTGCCGCGCCTTAGTTGGAAAACCAGATTTTCTGCCATTGCAATAATAATACCTTCCAGTTTTTTTACATCGGTGGTGTCGCGGTCAAAGCTGCGCTCGGTTGAAATAGATTTGCGTTCGGTGTATTGCTCTACTGGCGTATTGTCTATACCGTTAGCCTTCTGCCAAATGGTCTGCCCATTTTTCCCAAAAACTTTCGCCATCATTTCCACAGGCATTTCCTGTATGGTTTTTATCTGTTTTATGCCTAGATCGCATAAAGCGCGGTAAGTAACTTCGCCAACCATTGGTATTTTATTGACTGCCAAAGGCGAAAGAAAAGGTTTTTCGGTGCCTTTTATAATATGAATTTGATTGTTGGGTTTTGCTTCGCCAGTGGCTATTTTTGAAACCGTTTTGTTGATTGAAAGCCCAAAGGAAATAGGCAATCCAGTTTCTTTCATAATGCGCTGCCGTAATTCTGAAGCTAATTTTTCGCAACCAAAAAACTTATCCATTCCAGTTAAATCGATGTAAAATTCATCTACAGAAGCCTTTTCGTAAAGTGGCACACTTTCTTTTATAACATCGGTAACATTTTCTGAAAACTTGCTGTAGGTGCTGGCATCGCCACGAACTACAATGGCTTCGGGGCATAACTGTCTGGCTAACTTCATCGGCATTGCAGAATGGATCCCGAAAGTGCGTGCCTCATAACTGCACGAAGCCACCACGCCACGATCGCTGGTGCCGCCAATAAGCACTGGTTTTCCAATCAACCTACTATCTAACAAGCGCTCGCAGGACACAAAAAATGTGTCCAAATCCATATGTACTATGTTTCTTTTGTCGTTCATACATTCCCGCCCTTCGACTACCGCTCAGGATAAACTACGGCGGGAATCTCTTAATTGTTACTATTATGTCCTATAGCGCAGCGGTCTTACGTCCTACCGTCTTAAGTCTTTACAGCGCAGCGGCCATACGTCCTTTTTCAGCAGCATACCTCGGATCTTGAATTATCCCCAGCCGCTCCATTTTTAAAACTTCAATATTTATACAGTCAAATTCTTCCGTTACTTTTCCGGTAATACTGTAAACTCCTTTTCCTCGGAAGCGATATTGATTGGCAACCGGCGGAAAATGTACCGTATCTACAAAATCGCCATCTCGGTCCAGAAAATTTCCGAAGTACATATAATCACCTTTAGACGTTCGGGTCCTTTTAGTTGTTATTAAATATCCTTCAATAGTTACTATTTTCCCGATACGTTGGGAAAGATGCGTTGCCCGCAATTTATTTTCCGAAGAATTTGTGAGTAAATCAAAAGGACTACACAGCGGAAAACCCAACAGTTCCATTTCATCAAAAGCATCTTCCAGCGTGGTGTGCGGTAGGGAAGGGGTTTTGTAATTAATCTTTTTCGGTTTAAAAAGTGTGTACACATTTTCTTCAAAACTCACTTTATTTATTTTCATATACGCTTCCCAAAGTAGTTCGCGTTTGTTTCTTCCCGTGAAACGAAAAGCGTTTATTTTTATAAGAATTGTTACCTGCTCCATCCCGATGGAAACGCGTTCTAAAAAATCGTCCAAACTCTCAAAAGCGCCATTTTTGTTACGTTCAACAATTATTTTTTCAATAAGTTTTGATTCCAAAGATTGTAAAAACCCGAACCCAATATAAATATCCTTTCCATCAATAATAGTTGCGCCGTAACTGCGGTTAATGCAGGGTTGCAAAATATTTCCGCCGTGCATTCGCGCTTCGTGCACATAAAGTTCTACACTGTAAAAACCACCCCCGTTGTTGAGTGTAGCCACCATATATTCCAACGGAAAATAGGCTTTTAGAAATAGGCTTTGGTAGCTTTCCACGGCATACGAAGCGGAATGTCCTTTTGCAAAAGCATAGCCAGCAAAACTTTCAATCTGCCGCCAAACATCTGCCGTGAATGTTTCATTTTTACCCGAATTTTTACAATTATTGAAGAACTGATCTTTCACTTTTTGAAACTCTTCCCGCGATCGGAACTTGCCGCTCATTCCTCTTCGCAACATATCTGCTTCGCCCAAATCGAGGCCGCCAAAATGATGCGCTACTTTTATTACATCTTCCTGATAGACCATTACGCCATAAGTTTCGGGCATAATATTCAGTAAAACGGGGTGTGCCTCTTTTCTTTTTTCGGGGAAACGGTAGCGCAAAATATATTCGCGCATCATGCCACTTTTTGCAACGCCCGGTCGTATTACCGAACTGGCCGCCACCAAACCCAAATAATCATCCACTTGCAGTTTGCGGAGCAACATTCGCATGGCGGGCGATTCTACATAAAAGCAACCAATTGCCTGTGCATTGCGCAATAGTGTTTTTATTTTTTCGTCCTTTTTAAAACGTTTTATGTCGTGAATGTCCAAAGGCGGTATTTCGGGATGATTGTATTTTACAATTTCCACAGCGTCTTTTATTTTTCCCAATCCACGCTGACTTAAAATATCGAATTTATAAAGCCCAATATCTTCTGCAATTACCATATCAAACTGCGTAGTAGCGTAGCCTTTTGGCGGCATAAAAGTGGCGGTGTAATGATGAATGGGTTTTTCTGAAATCAAGATTCCACCGGCGTGAATTCCCAAATAGTTCGGAAAACCTTGAATGTATTGACTGTAAACAATTACCAATTGCGACATCTTGTCTAGCGTTTTAAAGTCGCAATCTTGTGTAGAAAGTTTATCAATTTCTTCTTTTGGTAGCCCAAAAACCTTTCCCAATTCGCGTACCGAAGCTTTAAATTTAAAGGTGTTATAAACGGTTATAAGCGCCGTGTTTTTAAATGTTTTAAAAATAAAACTGGTAATATCGTCGCGGTCTTGCCACGAAAAATCAATATCAAAATCGGGCGGATTTTTTCGGTATAAATTTATAAAACGTTCAAAATAGAGATCGAGTTCCACAGGATCTACATCTGTAATTCGCAACAAATAAGCAATAATACTGTTGGCGCCACTGCCACGACCTACGTAGAAATAGCCTTTGCTGCGAGCGTATTTTAAAATTTTCCAATTGATTAAAAAGTAGGAAACAAATCCTTTTTCTTTTATAACACCCAGCTCTTTTTCTATCCGCACCATCACTCGCTCGCCCGGGCGTTTGTAGCGGTAATGGATTCCCGTATAAGCCAATTTTTTCAGTAATCGGAAATCTAAATCTTCATTAGTAGTATACGATTTTTGGTTGCAAGTTTTTTCCTTCGAAAAATCGAAAGAAATACTGCACTTTTTTAAAAGTTGCTCTGTGTTTTTAATAATTTGCGGAAATTCTTCAAAAGCTTTTTTTAGTTTTTCTTCCGAAATAAATACGTCGTTTTCACTACTTTGTTCCGAAGTTGGCAGTTTGCTGAGCAACGTATTATTATCTATTGCACGAAGCAATCGGTGTGTATTAAAACCTTTTTTATTCTGAAAAGTCACGGTTTGCAAAACCACCAATTTATCTTGCCTATTTTTCCACGGCGAAAATTTTAAACAATTAATGTCTTCTGTCTTTACACCAAGAAATTCATTTTCCAAAAGTGTTTCACCTTCAAAAGATGCATACGGATAAATTACAAATGTGTTGGCAATTTGTTCGGCTTTAGAAGGAATATTTACATTTTCAGTGCTTTCCCGCTGATGAAGAAAAGCTGACAGATATTCGTTTATATTTTGAAAACCAGCATTGTTTTCTGCCAATAAAATAAATTGCTGTTGCGCGCCTTTTCTAAAGTCTACACCCAAAATTGGCTTTACACCATAATCTGAAGCAATGCGAACAAATTCTAAAGAAGCGGAAGTAGAATTGACATCTGTGAGCGCCATGGAAGCCGCTCCGTTCTGCTGGCCCAAATGCAACAAATCGCTGATTTTAAGGGTTCCGTAACGTAAACTATAATAGCTGTGGCAATTCAAAAACATGTGCTTTGGATTTATTCCAAAATTATGGAATATTTCCAACAATGAAGCGTAAATTCCGAAGAAAATATTTTGTTTGATCAGGGCAGTACTAATGCCGATTTTCAAATTAATCCCTGCAACTTTTTAAAAATAGAAAGTTAAACCGGGGCTACTTTTTTTGAAATTCGATAAAAGATGAAAGAAGCTACGAATCCTACGACAGAAAAAATTGCCAGCATCCAAAATACTGATTGATGTCCTTCCTTTCCGGGGGATGCGTCTAAAAAATACCCGATAACGGGACCAGCAAAAATTTCGGGAGTGTAGCCAATGAAAGAGATTATTCCAACTGCTGTTCCGGTTAATACCAACGGAATATTGCCTTCTTCCATAACTGCAAAATAAAGAACACGCGCCGAGTAGACACCAATAGCGGTGATGATTATTGAAAGAAAAAACAAAATATCTGCGCCTTCATCTAAAATTCCTGAAGCAAAAAGCATTGCTCCACAAATAGAAAGTAAAAAACCAATACATAAGTAAATAGATGCGCGGGAACGATCTGCAAGAAATCCCACAATAACCCCCACAATGGGCCGAATAAATAATAAAAATGTTCCTGTTTTGGCAGCATCCACTTCACTGTAAAGCATTACATCGTTGGCGTAAAGTGAAATTATATCGGTTATTTTATAACCTACGTATGCACAGATAATAATAATCATCAACAGCCAGATTGCAGGTAATTTTAGAACTGACTTTATATTCTTAAAAGTTATTTTATCTAGGGTGGTAACTTCTGCCGTTTTGTTTGTTTTCAGAAAAAAGAATACGATAATCCCTATTAAAGCAACAAGCGCCGAGGATACATAAATAACATAATGAAAAGCTTCTGCTTGCTCGTTTAATGTTGTTTGAGCGTCTGAAACGAACAACGAAAACACGAACACTCCCAATAACCCAAAGAGCGCTCCTACCAATCCGCGACCGCCATCTAAAAAACCGAATGCTTTTCCTTGATTTTTACTCCCGCCCCATACACGTGTGGCTTTTATCATTGCCGACCAAAACAGGAAAATAGTTGTAAATCCCCAGAAACCATAGAGAATGATTAATGTTTGAAAAGTAGGAGAGTCTGCGTATATTAATCCGCCCAAAGCGGTTAGTATTAAAGCCGTACCCATCAATTTACGCGGAGGGAATCTGTCTGCCAAAGGACCGCCCAATAAATAGGAGAAAAGAGCTACAATTCCATAAACCGAAAAGCATAGTCCTAATTCAGTATTGTCTATTTGAAAAACTTCGAGTACCGTGGCGCGAAAAACACGAGCCAATACAAAGGGTAAAATAAAAACTGCTTCGCCAGCAAGAATGAGCAAAACAATATATGATATATGCTGACGGGAAGCCTCTTTATTATTCAATTAAGTGTTTTTTGAAATTCTGCGTATGGTAAAAGTAATGATTTTTAAAAACTGTTACTACCACAGAAAACTGTATACTCCTTTAATTGTATTGTGCTGTAAATAGTAGTTAAAAAGGAAGCTTATTAAAAACAAAGTTTCCGTCTTTATCAATTACTTTATACACTCCAAAAGGCGTGTCTTCCTCAACTATTATAAAACTTTCATCATTTTCTAAGTGGTTAAGATATGCCTCATTATCTGTGAGGTAAGAAAATAAAACCCGGAAGAGGTTAACGTTCGATTTCAATTTAGTGTCAAACTCAGGAATTTCGTTGTTGGGCCATCTTATAGCGAGCTTAGCGGCAAAAATTGAATTTATAAGCGTTGTATCTTCAATTTTTCGGTGAAGTTCTCCCGTATAATTGAAACCTACATAACCTCCGTGATCTGCAACAATAACTATTAATGCCGAAGGATCTTTTTTGGTTATTAAAGAAGTTATTTCGCGCAGCCAAAGGTTAGATTTTTCAACATTGTCTAAATAACTCTCTCTTTCTTCATCCTTGCCTTTTGATTGGAGTTTTGACACTGAGATGTGGCCTGGCAATATCTTTTCCACAAAATAAAAATTAGCCTGATTTTTGTTTTCTTCCAGCGCCTTTTCCATTTCATCTAAAACATTCACGTTCATATCAAACCCACGCGATAAAAAGGAAAGCTCTTTATACGAAATAGAACAATAATCATATTCCAATTCTGGCCTGTTAACAATAAGATAGGGCGACTCAATTAGTAACGATGTTTTATACCCGTTTTTATTGAAGAGAGCTACCGCAGCGTTTTTTCCAGCAATGCTTTTTCGCAATCCGTGTGCTTCCTTCGAGCTGGGTTTTGGTTTTTTGTAGTAGTGATGTTTCATAGCAAACATAGAACTATTTGAAGTAACTGTATTAGAATAATTACTTCGGAAATTGGGATAAATTTTAAAATTGTTTTCAGTTAAAAAACTTTCAAAAGCACTATTATCAAAAGTATACGGTGGCTTTTTCAGCGTACTAGCGTTGGCGTATCCGTCGGGTTGGATAATATAAACGTTTGGTTTTTTGTTGAAAGTAGCTTCTGAAATTTTATCGGGAAGTTGTTTCCACGCTGTAGAAAAATTTAAATTATTGCCAACATAAAAAGCCAATTGAACTGCCACAATTAAGGCTAGTAACAATTCTATTAAAACTGCTTTTTTTAAATGCTTCTTTAATAAAAAGGCAAGTCCGATGGTAAGAATCATAACCAAGAGAATTATTTTCTTCTTCGGTCCTATAATGCTGTAAGTTACTAAGCAGGCAAATCCTACTAAGTTTGAAATGGTTAATAACAGCGTATAGTTTTTGGCAACGAATGTTATTTTTCCTGAAAAAACTTTCAATAAAATATTGATTAACACAGGAATCAATAGAAAGAAAGCTATAAAGAAGAATAGCTGACCACGGGAATCGACCATAGTGAAATTAGAAAAATAATTATAAAGAAAGGGATAGAGACCGCTTGCTATTCCAACAACTACGGGATTCGTTCTATTCAGGAATTTTTTCAAAAAAAAGTGTTTATTGAGACAGGGGTAAAACTACTAATAAAATCTTTCAAATTACATTCTGCCATCATGTCATAATCTTTCCGCTGGCACAATCATTGACTTGTAGAAAGAGAAATTAAGAATACAACAATAAATTATAAACATCAAACAAAATTATTATGAGTAAAATAATTGGAATCGACTTAGGTACAACCAACTCTTGTGTTGCCGTGATGGAAGGTAGCGAGCCAACGGTTATTCCTAATGCCGAAGGAAAAAGAACAACTCCTTCCGTAATTGCATTTGTGGAAGGCGGCGAAATTAAAGTAGGAGATCCTGCAAAACGTCAGGCTGTTACTAACCCTACAAAAACCATTAGCTCTATTAAGAGATTTATGGGGAACAAATATTCTGAGTCTAAAAACGAAGCAGAACGCGCAGCTTTTAAAGTTGTAAAAGGTGATAACGATACCGCCCGTGTAGACATTGACGGACGTATGTACACTCCTCAGGAATTAAGTGCAATGATTCTTCAGAAAATGAAGAAAACTGCGGAAGATTATTTAGGTCAGCCAGTAACCCGTGCGGTTATTACTGTTCCTGCATACTTTAACGACAGTCAGCGTCACGCAACTAAAGAAGCTGGTGAAATTGCTGGTCTTAAAGTAGAACGAATCATTAACGAACCAACTGCAGCAGCGCTTGCATACGGTCTTGACAAAAAAGGAACCGACCAAAAAGTTGTAGTATTCGATTTTGGTGGTGGTACACACGATGTTAGTATCCTTGAATTAGGTGATGGCGTTTTTGAAGTACTTGCTACAGATGGTGATACTCACTTAGGTGGTGATGATGTGGATCAGAAGATTATAAACTGGTTGGCAGACGACTTTAAAGCTGAAGAAGATTTCGATCTTCGTAAAGACCCAATGGCATTGCAACGTTTGAAAGAAGCTGCTGAAAAAGCAAAAATTGAGCTTTCTTCTGCTGCACAAACTGAAATTAACTTGCCTTACGTTACAGCTACGGCTAGCGGACCAAAACACTTGGTTAAAACGTTAACACGTGCTAAGTTTGAGCAATTGATTGAAGATCTTGTAAAAAGAACAATGAAGCCTTGCGAAACAGCAATGAAAGCTGCTGGATTAAGCAAAAGTGATATAGACGAAGTAATTCTTGTAGGTGGTTCTACTCGTATTCCTGCAGTTCAAGAAGCTGTTGAGAAATTCTTCGGAAAAAAACCACACAAAGGGGTAAACCCAGATGAAGTAGTTGCCGTAGGTGCTGCAATTCAAGGTGGGGTATTAACTGGAGATGTAAAAGATGTACTTCTTTTAGATGTAACGCCACTTTCTCTTGGTATTGAAACAATGGGTAGTGTAATGACCAAATTAATTGAGGCCAACACAACTATTCCTACTAAGAAAAGTCAAGTATTCTCTACTGCAGCAGATAATCAGCCAAGTGTTGAGATTCACGTATTGCAAGGGGAACGCCCAATGGCAAACGACAACAAGACAATTGGTCGTTTTCACCTAGACGGTATTCCACCAGCACAACGTGGTACGCCACAGATTGAAGTAACGTTCGATATTGATGCCAACGGTATCATTAAAGTAAGCGCTACAGATAAGGCTACTAACAAAACGCAAGACATCCGTATTGAAGCTTCTTCAGGATTAACAGAAGATGAAATCAAAAAGATGAAAGCAGATGCAGAAGCAAATGCTGAAAGCGATAAAGCTGCTAAAGAAAAAGTAGATAAATTAAACGAAGCTGATGGAATGATCTTCCAGACTGAAAAGCAACTGAAAGAATTTGGTGAAAAATTATCTGACGATAAAAAGAAACCAATCGAAGATGCTTTGGAAGAATTGAAAAAAGCATACGAAGCTAAAGACGTAGCTACTATTCAGCCAGCTTTAGATAAAATAAACGAAGCTTGGAAAGTAGCTTCTGAAGAAATGTACAAAGCCCAAGCAGATGGCCAAGGCGCACCAACCGGTGATGCTGAAGCAGGAGCAGAGAAGGGAACAGACAACGCTGAAAACAGCGATGTTGAAGATGTAGATTTTGAAGAGGTGAAGTAAGTTTCTTTAAATAGCTAAATTCAAAACCGCAACCTTAATTGGTTGCGGTTTTTTTAATTCAGTGTTTTTATTTTTTTTTCAAAATTATAAAATTGGGTAAATAGATTTCAATACGGAATTACTACAAATTATTTCAACATCAATTCCAGTTTTAGTTTTCGATACAAATATATTATTACTATCTTCTTTTTTTTGTTTGTTATTGACTGCATAAAAACATTCGTGAAATAAATCATGTATACTCCAATGTATTGGAAAAAATGTAGTGGGTTTGTCTTTTCTTATCCATTTCTTAGTTTTTAAATTATAAAATTCAATTTCAGCTTCCCATATTCCATTTAAGAGATTCTCTTTTGTAATATTTAAAATTTTCATTTTTTCAGGATTATAATAATGAATGCCTGTGATTTTTCCATTCTTAATTTTTCCTTTAGTGCAATGCTCAATTATTTCGATAAAGTTCTTATCGGTAGAAAAATCTTCATTTGTAAATACAAAATCCTTGATTAAGCTTATATTACTTTCAAAACAAATTTGTTGAGCTCTTCTGGGATTAGTTAATAATAAATTGCGATAGATTTTAGAATTTTTTTTAAGGGTTTCTAAATCTTCGAATGGTCCTTCTGCTTCCTTGTATTTTATTAAATACATAGATGGAATTTTTTCTATTCTAACACCATCTTTTAAACCTTGCTTGTTGTTGATATGTGTATTTTTATGTATGTAATAATTATGATTCAATTTTCTTTATTTGTTTTTAAAATTTTCTATCAATAAATCTCCAAAGAAATCTTCGAGGAATCTTCAAGGCGTCAGAGCGGGGAGGAAATATAAATATAGGTAAAAATTGTTATGAAAAATAAGTACTCAAAAAGCTCCCATTTAAAATCCTAATGCAATTTTATTATCTTTCTTCCAAATAATAAAATATGGATAATCTCTCTACTATAATCCTTGCGGGATCATTAATCGTTATTATGTTGGGCATGGGGCTCACCTTGCAAGGCACAGATTTTAAAAGAATATTCCGCTATCCAAAAGCTATTTTTATTGGTTTGACCAATCAATTGATTCTTCTGCCGCTCATTGGTTTGGGGATTACGTGGGTTTTTCCAATGCAGCCCGAAATAGCAATTGGGGTTATGATTTTGGCAGCTTGTCCAGGTGGGCCAACTTCTAATTTAATTTCGCATTTGGCAAAAGCAGATTTGGCGCTTTCGGTCACGCTTACCGCCTTTAGTAGCTTGATAACCATTTTAACAATTCCATTTATTGTAAACTTTGCCTTAGAATATTTTTTGGGCGTTGGTCAAGTGGTGGAACTGAATGTACTTTCAACGATTGTCCAAATTTTTGTAATAGTAGTTATACCTATTATTATTGGAATGTTAGTGCGTAGGTACCGACCAGATTTTGCTGATAGAATGGCAAAGCCGGTGCGTATTGCTTCAGGCGCTGTATTGGCGCTGATTATTGTTGGCTTGGTCATAAAAGAGCGAGCTAACTTTGTTTCTTATTTTGAGCAGGCAGGCATTGCTGCATTGGTGTTGAATGTTGTTACCATGGTATTGGGTTATTTTTCGGCAAAATTGTTCGGGTTGAGCAAAGAGGCCGCACGCTCAATATCTATAGAATCGGGAATTCAAAACGGTACCCTAGCAATTACAATTGCAGTGGTCTTGCTTCATAATGCTTCCTTTGCAATTGTACCAGCAGTGTATAGTTTATTAATGTTTGTAACTGGCGGGGTGCTGATTTATTCTTTTAATAGGAAGGTTAAATAAGTTTTTTCCATTGCAGCTTCAGTATTTTGTCTTTACAGAAAGTTATAATATTTATGATTTAATTCAATATTAAGCAAAAAAAAGCGGCCAATTAAGGCCGCTTGGAAGTGAGGGAATTTTGAGGTATTGAGTTAATCTGCATTTTCATCCCGCTCCACAGCTATAATAGCTTCAGTAGATCCTGTCTGTAATGGTGAGTTCATTAAATTTAATTTTGATCCAGTATTTGAAAGAATGATTACAGAAAAATCATTCGGATTTGTAAATTCGTTTTCAGCAACTACTAGTTCTTTTAGGTGTGGGCAATTTGCCAAACCTTTAGGTAATTCGCCCGATAAATCGTTATCAAACACATTAAAAATTTCAATATGCTTAAGGTTACTTACACTCTCTGGCACAGTACCACTTAGTTGGTTACTACTTAAATGCAATTGCTTTAACTGAGATAGATTTCCTATAGATTCTGGAATATTTCCGCTAAGCGAAGTTGCATTCATTGCCAAAACTTCTAAATTGCTAAGATTTCCTAATTCAGTTGGAAGACTGCCTTCAATAGGATTGAAAGACAATTCCAGTGTTTTTAAATTTTTAAGTTGCCCTAAAGAAGCAGGAAGCGTACCGCTCAAATTATTAAAGTGAAGGTCAATACTAGTTACTGTATTATTTTCTACAGTAACTCCGTGCCATGTATCTACAGCTGTATTAACGTCCCATTTAGTGTTCCACTTTTGTCCGTTAGTTGAAGAATAAAGATCTAAAAGAACTTGTTTTTCTTGCTTGCTCACTTGTGCCATCGCTAAAGATGCAACAAAGAGGCAGAGGCAGGTTAGTGTTTTCGTTTTCATAGTAGGTGTTTTTATGTTTGAGAGCGGTGTAAAAGAACGAAAAACAAAGTTTAAACACAAATTTATTCGATGAACGACACAAATGAGTTAAATTTCTTTAGAAATCTTTAGTAGGAATGGTTTGTTTACTTCGTGAATGCCTTCAAATACCTCAATTGTTAACCGGTTCTGAAATAGCATACTACCTTTTAAATGCTCTTCGGTTTTTCGAGCTTCGGTAATATATTGATCTTTATTACCGTAGAGGTAAATTACCTGCGCATTTTCTTTCAAAAATTCAAAATCTTTGGGTTGCAATTCATTTGGAATACCGCCAGAGTGAAGCACCAATATATTGCACTGAAGTTTTCGTCGCGCCACCCATCGCGTAGCAATTGAGACGCCTTGGGAATATCCTAAAACAATAAGATTTGGAATTAAGCCCGAGAGTTCTTTTTCAAAAACGGCATCTACATAATTTAGTATATTTTCGGTCTCGGTAATCGTATTTTCACGGGTAAGCCAAGAAGCACCAACGTGTTTGAAGCCTTTGTCCTGATAATATTTTGAAGGTGCTTGTGGCGCAATAATGTAGTTTTCTTCAGAATCCAATTCAGAAAAATAATTGATGAAATATTTGCTTAAATAACCCATTCCGTGAAAAACCATCCAAACATTTTTGGTTTTATTGGTTAATTCATTGATTGTGTGGTAACTATTAGCACTTGTGTAGGAAACCTCTTTTTGGATACTCATTTTGTTAGTTTCAATTTTGTATTTTTACAAATGTAAACCAATACAATGAAGTACACCAACCAAGAAATTTTGGCCGCTTGCAACAAAATGTGTCCAAATACCCTAATGGAAACGCTCAATATAGAATTCACCGAAGTAGGTGATGATTTCCTTGTAGCTAGAATGCCCGTAACCCCAAGAGTTCATCAACCTGATGGCGTGTTGCACGGTGGCGCATCTGTAGCTCTGGCGGAAAGTGTGGGCAGTGCAGGAGCTTTTGTTTTTCTTAATTCGAAAGACATAATTATCCGCGGAATTGAAATTGCTGCCAATCACGTTAAAAGTATTCGCGATGGTTATGTTTACGCACACGCCAGCATTCTCCACAAAGGAAGAACCACACAACTCTGGCAAATAAAAATAACCAATGAAGACGGTGCTTTGGTGTCTCTCGTTAAACTAACCACTCTCACTTTACCCCAAAAAAAATAATGGATCTTCAGCTCTTTACCCAAAAAATTTCAGAACATTTAGAAAAAGAATTACCCTTTGTGCTTTACGCACTGCCGGAACAAAATAAAGTTACTGCATTGCTGCAAAAAACTGATGAGCTTTTTCTAATTGAAGACTTAACAACAAACGGATTTGTATTAGCACCTTTTAATTATAAAGCTTCTGCATGTTTTATTCCGGAGAAAGATTCGGAAAAAATTGAGAGTGTATTAATTAAAACTGAAGCTGAATTAGATCCCGTTTCTGTAGCTAAAAATGATTCGGAACAAGATGAATATCTGGAATTAGTAAATAAAATTATTGATACAATAAAAAAGAGAAAGGCAAAGAAAATTGTTCTTTCGCGTTCCAAAGAATTCGACTTAAGTAATTTTTCATTTGGCGCGTTGCTAAATCATTTGTTTTCTGCCTACCCAACGGCTTTTAGATATATTTGGTATCATCCACAAACTGGAATGTGGTGTGGCGCTACTCCCGAAACACTGCTTCAGGTGGATAATCATTCGTTTAAAACAATGGCTTTGGCGGGTACGCAGCCCTTTACAAACCAAGCCCATGTAGTTTGGGGCCCAAAGGAACTGAATGAGCAACAATTGGTAACAGATGCCATAACTACTAGTTTGCAACGGGTAACTTCAATATTAAAGGTTTCAAATCCACACACGCATAGAGCCGGATCTTTGCTTCACTTGAGAACTGATATATCGGGTGTTTTAAATAACGGCAAAACTACGCTGACCAAAATCGCTACTGTGCTGCATCCAACCCCGGCAATTTGTGGTTGTCCTCAAAAAGTTGCAAAAGAATTTATATTAGAAAACGAAGGCTACGATCGTGCGTTTTACACCGGTTTTCTGGGTCCAATTGAACAAAACGGTGCAGTAGCATCATTAATGGTAAACTTGCGTTGTATGCAGATTGAAAACAATACGGCACGCATCTATGTGGGTGGCGGCATAACTATTGCCTCGCAACCATTGGAAGAGTGGCAGGAAACGGAAAATAAAATGCAAACTATGCTACAAGTATTGGCGCCAATGCTATAATATTTTCGGCGTCTTTGTACCTTTACACGGCATGAAATTCTCAAATAAAATTCTCTCACAAACCCTTGTTCAATTATGTTTGGATAAAGGAGTTGACCATATAGTAATATCTCCAGGATCGCGCAATGCACCCTTAACTACCGGTTTCGGCAATAATCCAAAATTTATATGCTTTAGTGTCGTAGATGAACGCTGCGCCGCATTTTTTGCATTGGGAATGGCGCAACAATTAAAAAAACCTGTGGCTGTTGTTTGTACTTCTGGTTCTGCCTTGCTAAATTATTATCCCGCGGTGGCAGAAGCTTTTTACAGCGATATTCCTTTGGTGGTTATCGCCGCAGACAGACCTGCAGATAGAATTGATATTGGCGATGGACAAACTATCCGTCAGCAAAATGTTTTTGAAAACCATATTCTTTACAGTGCCAATTGTATTGAAGGTGAAGATTTTCAGATAAAAAATGAAACCGAAATAAACATTGCGCTAAACACTGCAATTGAATTAAACGGACCAGTACATATCAATATTCCTTTTTCTGAACCTTTATATAACACTATTGAAGAGCAATTAATCTGGCCGCAAAATGTAGAACCACGAATAGCCAATTGCGCTTTGGAAGAAGATTTAACGCCCTTTATTGAACAGTGGAATAGCAGCAAAAAGAAAGTAATTTTGGTTGGTGTTTTAGCACCAAACAGCGTGGAACAACGCTTTATTGACCAACTTGCGAGAGACGAAAGTGTTTTGGTTTTAACAGAAACCACCTCTAATCTTCATGATGAGAATTTTATTTCTGCTATAGATCAGCTAATAAGTCCGTTGACGGAAGAAGATTTCAAAAAGCTTCAACCAGACGTTTTACTCACTTTTGGTGGGATGGTAATTTCAAAAAGAATAAAAGCTTTTCTGCGCAGTTTTCCGCCGAAAGCACATTGGCACGTTGATGCGAAAAAAGCGTACGACACTTATTTTGTACTTGAACATCATTTTAAAACAACTATAAATAATTTCTTTGTTGAATTTCTTCCGAAAACAATTGAATTGCAAAGCGAGTATCAAAGCAATTGGTTGACAGTAAAACAACACAGATTGCAACGTCACGGCGCCTTCGAACATGAAATACCGTATTCAGATTTTATGGTTTTTTGCGAAATATTCCACAAGCTTCCACAACATATTCAATTGCAGTTAAGCAATAGTGCCACCATTCGTTACGCGCAACTTTTTAATATTCCCGCCACTGCCCAAGTATTTTGCAATCGCGGTACTAGTGGCATCGATGGCAGTACGAGTACAGCTGTTGGGGCTGCATTGGTTTCAAAACTGCCCACTGTTTTTATAACTGGCGATCTCAGCTTTTTCTATGATAGCAACGCCCTTTGGAATAATTACATTCCGCAAAATTTCAAAATAATTGTCATTAATAATAAAGGAGGCGGTATTTTTAGAATTCTTCCCGGTGAAAAAGACACTGAAATTTTCGACACTTTTTTTGAAACAAAGCATAATTTAAGCGCTAAACAGCTTTCAGAAATGTACAATTTCAATTATGAAACTATTGATAATAAAGAAGATTTGCCAGTAAAGTTGAATGCTTTTTTCAGTAATAATGAAGGCCCAGCTTTGTTAGAAATTTTCACACCTTCATCGGTAAATGATAAAGTACTTCTAGATTATTTCAGCTTCATTTCTTAAATATGCTTTCGCCCATCTAAGACTATCAGTTAGATCGTGAAAGGAATAAAAGGGAATATTGCAGAATTTAGATTCTAGTACTGCATTCGAACGAACTATTTCGGAATAATAAACAACACCTATAGATCTAAGGGTAGGTATTTTATTTAGTGCTTTGTAATCCATGGGTTTAACCGAATATGAGTTAATTCGATTAGAAATTATAACCCACTTTTCACCCTCTAAATGCCGAAGACATTTTATTATAACCGAATTTGCAGATTTACGAGACATTACAATCCCTTCATTAGCCTGAAACACAGCTATATTATCATAAAAATATACCTCGCCAATATCTGTTTCCAGTGTTTTTGTTAACTGGAATTCTGAAGGAAGATTATGTGGTGTTTTTTGTTCCATTATAAAAGTGAATTTACATCATTTGTTTTATTTGTGTATACGTATTAATATTTTTTTTTACAATAATAGAGTACCTTTGCAATTATGATAAAACTGGGTGAATACAATACTTTAGAAATCCTTAGGGAAACCGAACCAGGATTATATTTGGGCGATGAAGAAGAAAATGTGGTGCTTTTACCACATAGATACAAGCCAGAAGAATATGAAATTGGCGACAATATTTCAGTCTTTATATATCTCGATAACGAAGAAAGGCCAATAGCTACAACGCTCGAGCCTTTTCTGTTGTTAAACAGTTTTGGGTATCTGCATTGCAGCGACGTTACCGAATACGGTGCTTTTATGGATTGGGGATTGGAAAAGCAATTGTTTGTTCCATTTAAAGAACAAGCACGCCCAATGAAAAAAGGGAACTGGTACATTGTTCACCTATATATAGATGATAAAACCAATCGTTTGGTTGGCTCAAGTAAAACAAACCATTTTCTTCAAAACGAAACTTTAACCGTTGAAGCTTATGAGGAAGTAAATATTTTAGTTACTCACCTCACCGAAAAAGGAGCAAACGTAATTGTGAATGGTGTTCATAAAGGTCTAATTTATATTGAAGATATTTTTGAAGACATCCGCACCGGAGACCGCATGAAGGCCTTTGTTAAAAATATTCGTCCCGACAATAAAATAGATCTTGTACTTCAAAAAGTTGGTTATAAAAGTATAGAGCCAAATGCAAACTTTATTCGCGAAGAATTGGAGGCCGCTGGTGGCTTTTTACCGCTTCACGATAAATCTGACCCAGATACTATTAAAAACATGATGGGGATGAGCAAAAAGAGTTTCAAAAAAGCAATCGGAACACTCTACAAAGACAAGCAGATTACGATAAAAGAAGACGGAATAGAATTAAAGGAAAAGTCAAAAGATACTACAGAAAGTTAAGCGCTGTCACAAAGCTGAAATTTTATTAGATTTTTCCTCAAATTCTGAACAGTCTACGCGTATAGCTTCAGGTTCTAAAGGCTTTTGAAGATATTCGCAATAATCTCTACCATCTTTTTTACTGTGGAATTTACAAGCAAAACAAGTGCGTTGTACACTGATAATCCCCGATTTATTGAGATTATAGATAAGTTTTACGATGGCTTCATAAACAGTTTGTAGTTGTGCATCATCAAAAGTATCAAACTGTTTTTTTAAAGGGTTTGCGTAGTTTTTGGTTACTGAAACCAATTCTTTTCCTTTTTCTGAAAGTATAATGAGAAAACTTCGGCTATCCGAACTTGAATAATCTTTTAAGATAAGTTTTTTCTGATCCAAAGATTTCACCGCATCGCTGATAGTTGGTTTTGTAAGGTCAAATTCCTTTGCCAAATGGCTTACCGTGCAAAGTGCGCTTTTATGATAAGCGATAAAAATAAGAATTTGAATCTGTATAGGGCTTACGCCACATTTTTTGGCTTCTGCCCAAAGGAGGGTTCGGAAAACTTCCGAAATCCGTTCAAGACCCACCACTATTTTATTACTTACACTTTCTTGTTGAAAGGAGGTATCGAAAACACTTTTTTCCATAATAAAGCCTGTTAGGAGTTTAGTCTAACAGGCAAAGTTAGTAATCCTAATCGATTTTTCACCCTTTTACATCAGCCATAGAAGCTCCATAATTTATATGAAGCACATTGCCAGTGGGTGTAACTAAGGCCGGAACAGATTTTACCCCAGCGTTTTCAGCTTCTTTGATTTTAGATTTTTCTTCACCCAAATGCACAACTTCAACAGTTGCCGGATCCATAAGTTCTAGAATTTCGTGCTCGGCATTTAAACAAACCGGACAACCAGCGTGATAAAAAATAGACTTTTTCATAATTATGAAAGATTTAAGTTTGAAAGCAATATTGCCTCAACAAATATAGTAAGGAATCCTAACAATATAAAATAAAGATTGTTTTATTTTATAATAAGCTCATTAAGGTAGCAAGAAAGCACCTTCAAAAAAAAGAAGATTGTAATAGGGAAGATGATATAAAACTATTGTGAATACGGGCCATAAGCTCCATAACCTACATAAAAACCACTACGCCTAGATGGACGTTGGTAAAAACCGTAAGAATAGGGCATAAGTTCTGGTCTTAAATACCCTCGCGACTCTTTATATGAAATGTTCTTTACAGACGTTGAGCCATCGGCACTGTAACTGCTGTTACCTCCGTAAACTCCGTATTCTCTCGGATTTAAAGATATTTTAAGATCAGATTTTACATAACTTTCGCTTGTAGCCATGGCATCATACATGCTCACAGGTGCGCGATAATTACTTTTATTCATTTTAAATGAAGGAAGCGTATTCGTGATTTTTTTTGAAAAATCTGAATTCGATAACGATGAAGTGCTTATCAAACTTTCAATTTCTGGCAATTTTACAAAGTCTAATTTGTATTTATTGCTCTCAAAATCCAATTGCCCCGAAGCAATCAGTGGAAGTATTAAAAGAAGAAACAATAGCTTTTTCATTGCAACAAAGATATCAAAATTTGAGCCAACTTTAAGTTCAATTTCGGCTTGATCTATAAGCTTAATTTTTTAGCGGTGCTTTCAGGAATTGCATCTTCGTGCACGGTAATACTTATTGCTTTTAAACGCATATAAGCTTCACTAAAATATACATAACCACCATTGGCAACCCGCGTTTCGTCCGTGCCCCAACTGTTTTTTACTTTGTAATATTTTGTACCGTTCTGATCGCGAAGCAATCCAGTAATGTGCATTAAATGATCGTCTGTAGTATTGTAATTCTCAAATTCCTCTTGACGATATTCTTGAGTAACTTTCTTTTCTGGATAGATTCCTTGCAATGCTTTTACATTATTCACATCATTTTCAGGAATAATGGCAACACCATCTTTAGACGAAAAACTGCGCTCACTTACATCGCAATCTAACTCAATCGTAAAACCTTTTTCCAAAGCATTATCAATTGTCGCCATCATTTCGTCTAGTGGCACATTGTAAAAACTACCATTGCTCCAGTTATCCGGAATGTTTAATATAAATTTTGAATAGAAAGGAGCCTGCGTAAAACTGCTAATATTTATATATTCTTTTGGCTGAATTTTGGTCATTGCCAAAAAGGTTTGGGGAGTGTATTGTTTCCCTTCAAACGTAAAATTCTGAATGTTTTCACCAATATAAGTGTCTAGAACCGCTGCAATAGCTGGTTTCCACTTAGCACTCAATTTCTTTCCTGGATTATCCACATATGTTTTTAGCATCGCTTCCAAAACGGCAACCATCTCGGCGTGGTTGTATTTTGTTTCTCCGGCAAACATTCCGCTAAATGCTTCGTTCGGAACTAGACCGTATTTTTCTACGGAATTCATCACATCGTGCGCCAATCCGCCCTCACTGAACTGCGCTTTTCCCTGACGCATAATAAAATTTTCGGCTTTCAGCGGGTAAGTGTTGCGCACTTGGTACATTTCACTTAAATCAATTTTCTTTCCCGTAAGGCGAATAATTTCACTTTCCAAAAATGATGTGCTACTAAAACTCCAACAAGTTCCCGTAGTTCCTTGACTTATTACAGCCGTCGTTTCAAGGTCTGTAACAGTTGTGAATTTGTAAGCTTCTTGAGCACTAATAGTTAAAGTGAAAAGAAATATAAAGAAAAGAATAAAATGTTTCATCGGTTTTTGTCTGGTCGAGCGCAGTCGAGACCTTTTTTAATTTACAAATTATAATGACCTCTCGACTGCGCTCGAGGAGTCATTGCCTTATTTAAAATTTTGATTTCATATATTTACGCTAAAATAACAATTATGAGTTCACCCAACTGGAAAACTGTAAAAGAATATACCGATATCACCTATAAAAAATCTGAAGGCGTGGCGCGTATTGCTTTCAACAGGCCCGATGTTCGAAATGCATTTCGCCCAAAAACCACTGCCGAATTGCTCGATGCTTTTCACGATGCACAGGAAGATACTTCTATTGGCGTGGTATTGCTTTCTGCTGAAGGACCTTCTTCTAAAGATGGTGTGTATAGTTTTTGCAGCGGCGGCGACCAAAAAGCGCGTGGCCACCAAGGCTATGTGGGTGAAGATGGGTACCATCGTTTAAATATTCTCGATGTACAGCGATTGATTCGTTTTATGCCGAAAGCCGTAATCTGTGTTGTTCCGGGCTGGGCTGTGGGTGGCGGACATAGTTTACACGTAGTTTGCGATTTAACTTTAGCAAGCGAGGAACACGCAATCTTTAAACAAACTGATGCCGATGTAACTAGTTTCGACGGTGGTTATGGAAGTGCGTATCTAGCAAAAATGGTAGGGCAGAAGCGGGCTCGTGAAATATTTTTCCTCGGAAGAAATTACAGTGCAAAAGAAGCTTTTGATATGGGGATGGTAAACGCCGTTGTTCCTCATGCCGAATTGGAAAATACCGCATATGAATGGGCACAGGAAATTCTTGCTAAAAGTCCTACCTCCATTAAAATGCTGAAGTTTGCAATGAATCTTACTGACGATGGAATGGTGGGCCAACAAGTTTTTGCAGGAGAAGCCACACGTCTTGCTTATATGACGGAAGAAGCCAAAGAAGGCCGCGATGCTTTTCTCGAAAAACGCAAGCCTAATTTTAATAAGCAGTGGTTACCATAATATTCGTTATCGGAATTATGTTTTTTGTATAATTGTAATCTTGGAAATTAAATTTCAAATATGAATAAACCAATAACTATTATAGCATTTATTTTATTTTCGTCTTTAGGTTTTGCCCAAATAGTAAATATTCCAAACTCAAACTTTAGAAATGCGCTCTTAAATTCAAATTGTGTGGATCTTGATGGAGATCATCAAGGTGATATTCCTGCGGACTTAAATAATGATGGGCAAATACAAGTTTCTGAAGCGGAATCGGTTATAGGATTAATTGTTAATGATAGAAATATTTCTTCCTTACAGGGCATTCAAAGTTTTACAAATTTGGAGTTTTTATATTGTAGTGATAATCCATTAAGCACAATAGATTTATCGCAGAATATTGAGCTTGTAACACTTTGGTGTTTCCGCACTAACCTTACCGAGATTGATGTTTCCAATAGTCTCAACCTTGAAAATTTTAGAGTATTTAATAATTCTATTTCCACTGTTGATTTATCTCATAATCCAAATCTAAAATATATTGATCTCACAGGAAATAATTTAGGGGTTTTAGATATTAGCCAAAACATAGCGCTCAGACAATTGGATTGTCCCGGAAATAATCTAACTTCCTTAGACCTCTCAGCAAATATAAACTTGGAAAGTATTTGGTGTTCTGGAAACCCTCTTAATAATTTGGATACCTCGCACAATATAAATTTAAAAAATTTATATTGTGCGTACACACCTATCAGAAACTTTGACTTAAGCCAAAATGTTAATCTGGAGGGTTTGTCTATTTTTTCCAGTGGCCTGACCTCAATTGACGTTTCACTAAATCCATCGCTTACTTTTATCGATGTAAATCATAATAACATCTCAACTTTAGATACAAGCCAAAATCCTCTGTTAAATACATTGTTGGCAGATAGTAACCAGCTTGTTTCTCTTAACTTTCAGAATAATCCGCTGATGGATTGGATAAGTGTTGTAGACAATAACTTTGAAGTATTGGATTTTTCCCAACTACCATACCTTAGATATATTGATGGAAGACTAAACGATTTGCAAACGATGAACGCTAAGAGCGGAAATAATACCTTTCTCGAATATTTTAATCTTACCGATAACCCCGACTTACTATGTATTGAAGTAGACGATGTAAATTATGCTAATTCACAGTCCAATTGGTTTAAAGACCCAATTGCAAATTACTCTGAAGAATGTATTTTGGCTATCTCTTCCTTTTCACCAGAACCTTCAATACTTCTTTATCCAATTCCCGTAAAAGAAAAATTTTATATTAAAGGAGTCACCGTTGGTAATGTAAAGATTAAAATCTTTTCAGTCGTTGGCACTGAGTTATTTTCAAAAGAAATTGACGGAAATACTCCAGTTGATTTAACAAATTTTAATTCAGGTATTTATATAGTTGATATTGAGCAGGCGGATAAACATTATATTAAACGTATAATTAAAAATTAGACGCAACAACACCTTTTATTCCCAATTGAGTTTATTACCTAACAATTTTCTTTAAGTGCGAGCAAAGATGAATACCTCTGACTCGTCAAAATTATATTAATTAAAGATACTCATGCCGAAGGAATTTTGTTGGTTTATTCAAGATATGGAAGATTACATAAAATTGGATTTAAATCTACATAAAACAGTTTTTTAATATAGGAATGGGCTTTCTGAATTTGATGTTTAACCGCATTGAATTCTGTTTTTTCTAAATTCACGATACTAAAATAACTGCCATATTAAACTTCTTCAACTTTTTCGGATTGCCTGCCTGTGTTGCATTGCGGGAGTTTTTTCCCAAAATGAAACTGCTGCACAAAACAAGCCGTCCATTTTTCAGAGAATAACGGAAGGGGTGAAGAATTACAAATTGGATACGTTAACTCCGTCCGATGATAAAAGCACCAAGCTTATCATGAAACTTGGGGAACTTAAAGGTGGTTTTAACATCACTGAATTTCTTCAATATAAAATGGAGGAGGAAAGCCAAAAGCTGGAAAACGACACCGAGAAATTCCGGAAGGTGAAGGATTTCTTTACGAATGGTAACTGCAAAAAAGGGTTGGCCAATGCGGTGATTAATATTTATCATGACCATTATACTGAAAAGTCCTACCTCCATTAAAATGCTGAAGTTTGCAATGAATCTTACTGACGATGGAATGGTGGGCCAACAGGTCTTTGCAGGGGAAGCCACACGTCTTGCTTATATGACGGAAGAAGCCAAAGAAGGCCGCGATGCTTTTCTTGAAAAACGCAAGCCTAATTTTAATAAGCAGTGGTTACCTTAAGTTTTGTTTTCAATATTCTGAAATTATTCGCTTCACTTTAATTGCTTTTCTTCATTTAATATTTCGTGCACCCAACCCATAGCTTCACTAAGGGTTGGAAAGGTGGCGAACTTTTTTTTGTAAAAAATACTTTCTAGCAGCGCATTCGATTTTGCAATTTCATTTTTAGTAACGATGGCAATAGCTAATAAGTTGTGAATTTTGGAGGTTCCCAAGTAAGTTAATGGATCTACTGCGTACGAAAAATGGCGGTTGGAGAGATATACTAAATCTTTATTTAAAAAATGCAAATCGATAATTTGTCGCAACTCATAATTGTGTTCGGGTTTAACTGTAACACCTTCTCTTATTTGTGTTATCAGAAATTGGTCGAAAACAAATACCTCACAATGTGGAAAATTATAATAGTGAAACATGCTCATAGCGAAGTAGATTTGTGGTTGTTTAAATATAGAAAATTTTTCGGTCGTGAATTACACATTTTGCAATATATTAAGATTATTTTTAAGTAAAATTAAAAATTGTTTGAATATTTATTTATAAAATAATTTAACTTTCTATTTCGATTATTGAATTATCAGTGCGATGTTGGCGTACACGTCTGGGGGGCGTGGGGTCTTAAGTTCTATAGTTTAGCTTATATTTTACAGTGGCACATTTTTTCAATTTTACAATTAATAAATATTAGACTTTGATGCTAATCTGCTGGTTATCACAAATTCAATATTTATAAAAACCATTTCAACTATTTTTTTTTATTACATTTAATAAATATTTCAACTAACGCGATAGGCGAAAAGCATATAGAGTAGCCAACAATCAAAACATATATTATGAAAAAAATAACCATTTTATTTCTCTTTGTTGCGGTGTTTTTTACTGCTTCTTTGACCGCACAAAATTATGAGCTGAGATTCGACGTTGTGAACCATACAGGACTTAGCCTTTATGGAGTATACATTACAGACACAAATCAAAATAACTGGGGCGACGACATTATTCCCTATGATAGATTTGAAACTGACACGATGGTAAATGTTTCCATCCCAATTGCTGATGAAACGTTATGCGACTACGATATTCGAATTACCGATGATGAAGGTAACTCCGTAGATTTTTCAGATGTAGATTTTTGTATACTTCAAACACTTACCCTGCTAATGGATAGTGATGGCAACCTATATTATACGGTTGAATAATAATTAATTATCTAATCAAACAGAAACGCCGGAAGATTATCTTCCGGCGTTTCTATTAAATGTAGATTCTATTAATTTTAGTTTTGACCACTGACCACTGACCACTGACCACTGACTACTAACTATCAACTGCAACCCCTTCCTCTCTCAGCTTCCTTCGCATTTGCTTTATAGTTAGTGTGCTTCCGTCGTGGCTCCAACCCGGAGACCCAAAAGCATACATAAACTTGTCGCTCCATTTTTTAGACTTCTTCATATCTTCCCAAATATTCTTGTATTCGTGGGTTAATATAACGTAGAGGTTGTAAGAGTTAGGAGGCGTGGAAACCCCGTATTCAATGTCAATAGAATCGTCTAGTTCTTTCCAAGTACCAAAAACTCTATCAAAAACATTTAAAAAACCTCCGTGGTTTTTGTCCATATATTCAAGATTCCGTGCGTGATGCACTTGATGCATTGTATGTGTGTTCATAAAAGTTTCAAAAAAGCCTAACTTTTTTATATACTTAGTATGCAATTGAAACTGCCATAACGCCTCAATTCCCAAACAAACAACGAGCATTTCTGGAGGAAAACCAATTATAACTATCCAAACATAAAAGAATGGTTTGTATAAAATAGTAAACCAACCATTGCGAACCGCAGTTCCTAAATTGAAATTATCTGAAGAATGATGCACAATATGTGCCGCCCATAAAAATCGCACCATATGGTTTTGCCTATGAAACCAGTAATAGGTATAATCGTCTAAAAGCATACAGATTATCCATAAATACCAAGCATAGCCGAAAGATTCATAGCCCATAATATTTGTGCGTACCCCATCAACTAGCGGGTTAAAAAGGTCGTATGCAAAATTAAAAACCAGGATGATGGAAACCGTTTTTATAAGTGCACCTAGCACTGCAGACCCAATACCAAGCGATAGACTTGATATAAAATCCTTCCATTTGTATAGTTGCTTGTCGTCAAGAGTTTTGCTGTAAGAAAGCTCTAAGGCTATTAATCCTAAAAAACAAGGAACCCCGTAAACTAGCGGGTTAGTGAAATCCATTTATTGTAAATTTTAAGTAAAGTAGGTTGTAGATGGTGCTAATTTCCGCAAGATATGATTTATAACACTCTTTGTTGTGCTTGAATGGGATAATTTTAATCGTTAATCATTTAATTACAATAAAGTAAGTTTTAAAATAGATTACAAGTATCCTCGTTTTTATAAATTATCTTTTAGGGTAGTGTGCGTATATGATGCCAGCTATTATTTTGTCCATCTAATTTTTACAGCAGATATTTTTTCAATTTCTAATCTGTCTTCAGTTAATATTTCAAAACCTTTTTTTAAATAAAAACTTAGAGGCGAATTAAAAAATTTTCCGTCCTTCTTTTTGTCATTGTTATGATCAATTACCCAACCATTTAATTCAGTTTCCTTTTCCTTTGCAAGGTTAAGAATAATTGTTCCGTAGCCTTTACCCTGAAGTTTTGAATCTAAAATTATAGCAAACCACTTTTCATTTTCACGCATAAAATCAAAATACCAACCTTTAATTGTTTGATTTTCATTTAGCATTAAAATATGTGATTGTTCAATTAAATTTCCAAGATAATTTTCAAATTCCGCAAGCGATTGATAATTCAATTTTTCTGGATATTCATTATTCCACAAATTGAAAATTTCTTTTTTATCAGTTACTGAAAGCTCCGTCCGCGTAATAAATTTCACGTAGTATGTTGTTTGGTTAAATTGAAAACAAATTTAAAAGACTAGTTAAAAGGAATGTGCAGCTAATTTAGCAATTTCCAAATACACTCACCACTCACAACTACTTCAAATAAGCATCCGAATGTACATTCTTAACCGCCCGTCCGCTTGGGTCATTCATATTCTTAAAACTCGCATCCCATTCCAATGCTATCGGGCTACTGCAAGCCACAGAGGGTACTGAGGGTACACAGAGCGCTGCAGTATCGCTTGGGAAATGTTCCGCAAAAATGCTTCGGTAATAGAATTCTTCTTTGCTACTTGGAGTTTGTAATGGAAACTTATATTTCGCATTTGCAAACTGATCGTCGGTTACTTTTTCATTTACCATTTCCTTTAAAGAGTCAATCCAACTGTAACCCACGCCGTCGCTAAATTGTTCTTTTTGTCGCCACGCCACGCTTTCTGGCAGCATATCTTCAAAAGCTTTTCTGAGCACCCATTTTTCCATGCGTTCACCATTTATCATTTTGTCTTGTGGGTTAATACGCATGGCAACATCCATAAATTCTTTATCTAAAAAAGGAACGCGACCTTCAATGCCCCAACTAGCAAGCGATTTGTTTGCGCGCAGACAGTCATACATATGTAATTTGTCTAGTTTGCGAACGGTTTCTTTATGAAGTTCCTCGGCATTTGGCGCTTTGTGAAAATATAGATAGCCACCAAAAATTTCATCAGAACCTTCACCGCTAAGCACCATTTTTATACCCATTGCCTTAATTGCACGAGCCATTAAATACATTGGTGTACTGGCCCGAATAGTTGTAATATCGTAAGTTTCTAAATGATAAACTACATCGCGGATGGCATCTAATCCTTCCTGGATAGTAAATTTTATTTCGTGATGAACGGTTTTTAAATGATCTGCAACTTTCCGAGCGGCTTCCAAATCTGGGCTTCCCTCAAGGCCGATAGCAAAACTGTGAAGTTTGGGCCACCAAGCTCCTTCGGTGTCTTCGCTCTCTATTCGTTTTTCAGCGTATTTTTGAGCAATTGCAGAGGTTATCGAAGAATCTAATCCTCCAGAAAGTAAAACTCCGTACGGCACATCACTCATTAATTGGCGGTGTACAGCGGCTTCTAATGCTTTACGAAGTTCAGCAATTTCTGTTGCGTTGTCCTTTACGTTTTCATAATCCATCCAATCGCGAGTGTACCAACGTTTCAATTCGCCTTCGCGGCTATCTAAATAATGGCCAGGAGGGAAGAGTTCAATCTTGGTGCATACACCTTCTAAAGCTTTTAATTCTGAAGCTATATAAAAGGTTCCGTTTTGGTCCCAACCCATATATAAAGGTATTATTCCCATATGGTCGCGCGCTATAAAATAGTTGTCGTTTTCAACATCGTAAAGCGCAAAGCCGAAGATACCGTTCATTTCATCTAAGAATGAAGCGCCTTTTTCTTTGTACAACGGAAGAATAACTTCGCAATCACTTTTAGTTTGAAAGTCATAATTCTTGAATTGCTTCCGAAGTTCCGAATGGTTATAAATTTCGCCATTTGCGGCTAGCACAAGGTTTTTATCACTGCTTAAAAGCGGTTGCTTCCCTGAAGTAGGATCTACAATTGCTAGTCGCTCATGAGCCATAATAGCTTTGTCGTTACTAAAAATTCCACTCCAATCTGGTCCGCGATGGCGGATACATTTTGCCATCGATAATACTTGAGGTCTCAATGCCTCAGCAGACTCTTTAAGTTTAAATGCACATACAATTCCACACATATTATTCCCGCGAAAGCGGGAATCTCAACCGAGATTCCCAACCCGTTAAGCGGCCTCCTTGTTTTAGGCTCCTGCTAATTATAGGAACTTAGTTAGTAATAATTTTATTTGATGTTTCATCTTAATCTCTGTCTAATCCAAAAACTGGCTTTGGAGATTCCTGCCTTCGCAGGAATTCAAAAAAAAAGCCCGTCAGGAAAAAACCTGACGGGCTGTATATCGCGACAAGTTTTAGTTACGGGAGCTCGTTATTATTATTATTAATATTTAAGCTTAAATGTAACATAGACTTGTTTGTTTTCTTTAATTGTGAATTACGAAAGTAGAATAAATATTTTAAACCGACATAATTCTTTTTAATAAATTGCGAAAATTGATTTAGCGCAGCTTTGGAAAACCACTTGGATTTGCCTCGTGCATAATGTCATAAACCTTTTCATAAACATCTTCTATTGAAGGTTTCGTGAAATAATCGCCGTCGGTGCCATACGGCGGACGATGATCTTTAGCTGAAAGTGTTTGTGGTTTGCTGTCTAGGTGTCTATAACCGCCTTGTGTTTCTACAATATGGTTTAAAATATAGGCAGATGCACCACCGGGCACATCTTCGTCTATAACGAGAAGCCTGTTGGTTTTAGCAACACTCTTTACCATATCGTGATTAATGTCTAACGGTAGTAAGCTTTGTACATCTATTATTTCCGCATCAATACCTGCTTGCTGAAGCTCTTTTGCTGCATCCTCAACGATTCTTAAAGTACTTCCGTAGGAAACTAACGTAATGTCTTTTCCTTCTTTAATAGTTTCCACAACTCCAATTGGTGTTCTGAATTCGCCTAAGTTATTTGGCATTTTTTCCTTTAAGCGGTAGCCGTTTAAGCATTCTATAACTAGTGCTGGTTCGTCGGTCTCCAATAAAGTATTGTAAAAACCTGCAGCTTTAGTCATATCTCTTGGAACCAAAATATACATTCCACGAAGCAAATGAATTAATCCGCCCATTTGCGAACCACTATGCCAGATTCCTTCTAGCCTATGGCCGCGTGTACGAACAATCAACGGTGCTTTTTGCGTGCCGTTGCTTCTGTAACGAACGGTCGCCAAATCATCACTCATTATTTGAATACAATACAATATATAATCAAGATATTGAATTTCGGCAATAGGGCGGAGGCCACGCATAGCCATCCCAATTCCTTGTCCAAGAATAGTCGCTTCGCGAATTCCAACATCGGCAACTCGTAATTTGCCGTATTTTTCCTGCATTCCTTCCAAACCTTGATTTACGTCGCCAATCTCGCCGCTGTCTTCCCCAAAAATTAAGACGTCTGTATGTTTGGTAAACATGGCGTCAAAATTATCTCTTAAAACTACACGTCCGTCTACATCTTCGGCATCATCAGCGTAGGAGGGAAGTACTTCCTTAATTGTTCTAGCATTCTCCGTGGCTTCAGAATAAAGGTGTGCGCCGTATTTAGGTTGAATTAATTCGTAATAATTCGTAATCCAATCCTGAAGTTGTTTCTTTTCAGAAGAATCTTCACTTACAACATATCGCAACGCTTTTCTGGTAGCGGTGAGAATATCTCTACGATAAGGCTCTTTTTCGGAAGCCAATTCGTTTTTTATTTTTTCAATGAAACTTTTGTTAGCGCTGCTTTCGGCTAAATTGCTAAGAAAAACAATCGCTTCTTGCTGTTCCTTCTTTTGTGGCGCAACAAATGCTTCCCAAGCAGCTTTTTTACCGTCGCGAACTTTTTTCTTTATCTCTTTTTCTATTTCAACTAAAGCTTCGTCAGTAGCAATTTCACTCTCAAGAATCCACTCGCGCATCTTTACGTTGCAATCGTATTCTGTTTCCCACGCTAATCGTTCTTTGCTTTTGTAACGTTCGTGAGAGCCGCTAGTACTATGGCCTTGTGGCTGCGTTAATTGTTGAACGTGAATTAAAACGGGAACGTGTTCTTCGCGTGCAATTTTTGATGCACGGTTATAAACATCAACAAGGTCTGAATAATCCCAACCTTTTACACGGATGATTTCATAACCGTCTTCTTCCTCGTTACGTTGGAAACCTTTTAAGATTTCAGAAATATTTTCTTTAGTAGTTTGGTGCTTTGCGTGAACGGAAATTCCATATTCATCATCCCAAACGCTCATAACCATTGGTACTTGTAGTACGCCGGCTGCATTTATGGTTTCCCAAAATAAGCCTTCGCTGGTACTTGCATTTCCAATAGTTCCCCAAGCAACTTCGTTACCGTTGATAGAAAAATTGGTTTTGTTTTCAATTCCGCTTACGTTTCTAAATATTTTTGAAGCTTGTGCCAAGCCCAATAAACGAGGCATTTGCCCAGCTGTTGGTGAAATATCAGCACTGCTATTTTTTTGTTGTGTAAGGTTTTTCCAGCTACCGTCTTCATTTAAGCTGTGGGTTGCAAAGTGACCACCCATTTGCCTTCCGGCACTCATCGGGTCTGCTTTTATATCAGTATGCGCATATAATCCTGCAAAAAACTGCTCGATAGTCAATTTGCCAATTGCCATCATAAAAGTCTGGTCGCGGTAGTATCCGCTGCGCCAGTCGCCATTTTGGAATGCTTTTGCCCAAGCCAGTTGTGGCACTTCTTTCCCGTCGCCAAAAATTCCAAACTTCGCTTTCCCTGTTAGCACCTCGCGACGCCCTAGTAGACTACATTCACGGCTGGTAACAGCAATTTTATAATCTTTTAAAACTGTTTCTTTAAAATCGTTAAAGGAAATCTCGCCGTTTGTCTTTGGGTCTGTCTGCATGAAATTTATTTTTAGGAATACAAAAATAGCAAAATTGAGGGTGTTTCGCAATGCTAAATTGAGTACTGTGAATTTTAAAAGGTAAGCCTTTTTATCGTTTTATTTCGTTTTTGAGGGAAGGAGCTTCACAATCAGCAACCTAAGCAATAAAATAAATGGAAAACCGTGAAGCAAAACATCAAACCAATCTGCCGCTTGCATTCCCTCGGCACCACCTGTAATCCATTTCACTTTCCCCCAAATATGTGGTTCGGGAAAGAAAGGAGCCAAGCCAAGCGTAAGACAAAGTAATAAGATGATTCGCCAGTTATTTAGTATTTGCATTATGGTTTTTGAAATTTGCTATTTGTTATTTGGAATTTGTTATTTGGAATTTGTTATTTGGCGTTTGTTATTTGGAATTTCAACCCTAGTACCATCTTCGCGTAAAAAGCCCCAATAAAGTCTTCGGGCTTAAAGTAACGATAAATCTTACCTTTTCATCATAATGTGGCAGGTTTGGTTCAAAACCTAAATCTGAATAGATTGGAAAATACAATTCAAAATAATCTGCAACCAAACTCAGCCTAATACCACTGTCAAAAACAGCATTTATGCCACGCTCTTTATTCGCTACTAATCCCACATCGCTATAGGCATAAATCCATTTCCAAATATTGGTGCTTGCATTTACGGTAGCCATCCAACTGTTTGCAAATGCAGGTTTTAACTGCGATTTAAAGCCACCTTCGGCAATTATGAGTTGTTGGCTAAAAAGGCCTGAATTTTCGCTTCGGCCATAATAATTATAATCGAAAAGATAATCGTTTGGACGATCCAGTGCAAAACTGAAGAAATCCTCATTTTCTCTCGTATCGTTAAAAAGAAATACCCCCGCGAAAAAACGAAGATTTAATTGACGGTTGCTTAAAAAGAGTTTTCGGTATTCAAAATCTACAGATAGCTTGCTGAATTTCGAAGAAATTTCATAATCTACAACCCCTCTAAAATAATTAATTAGATTCGGATTAGAGTAAACATACTGCATATTGAAAACACTGTAGTTTGGCTCTTGATCGGGATCATTAGGATTTTCGTCTCTGTAAACATTTACGTTTCTCAGGTTTATGAATTGCTTTTCATTATCTCTTAAATCCTTATTTCGGAAGGCAAATGTGATGTATGGCGTAAATTTTTTATAAAATAATCCACGGTCGTAGGAGTAATAATTCCCAGAAAACCCATAACGCATAGCGTATAATTCTCCTTGATCCATAGCCTGCAAATAACTTACAGAAGCCCTCCCAACGAGTGTTTTAGAGCGAAACCCAAACTGTGGCTCCACGCTATAATGCACTGCCTTTGGCAGCACCGTTTTGTTGTAAAGTCGCAGTCCAGCCGAAACCCCATCATAAAGGTTATATTCAAAGATGGGCATAAAGAAAAACTGAGTGAACTTAGGGTCTTCCACATCTTGGAAAAGACGAAACTGGACAGGTTTATTGAATAATCCTTCTACAGCTTTATAGTTATTTCTAAGATTGTATTCTGGAATTCTTCCTTCGTAATTTAAAGCAAGTTTTTTAATGTTTTCCGCAGGGATGGTAATAGATGTTATACTATCCATGGGCTTTGTCCACGTTTTATAGACAATTTCATCATCGTTTAAACCGTAAAGCGAAATAGGCAATTCACTTTTTCTATTGTTCTTTATAAAAACCTTCAATGAATCCCCTTGCTTTTCAACTCTTTTTATTTTGAAATCAATGGTAGTTCGGGTATCGGCAAAATCTTCAAAAAACCAATTGATTGGGAGATCTGTTTTGCTCGTGAGTAATTCTTCAAAATCTGAAGTTTTTACGGGTTTCAATTTATTTGTTAAGTAAAACTCTTTAATACTCTCATTTATAATATAATCGCCTATGTAATCATTCAAATAACGCAAACCACTTCCGCCGTAATAGCCGTTGGCAATATTCATATTAAATTTCAACAACGAATCTTTCGGAGTAGTTAAAGCTTGGTGAATATTGCTGCGCGCCATATTTAAATAAAGCATCGAATATTGATCGTTAAATTCTAATTCTGCCGCGTGCGCCCAACGTATAATCCACCAATCACTAAGATTGCCTATTATCTTCATTTTCGGATAATAGGTGTCTACATATTCCATCATCAAATAAATCTGAAGCGCATCTTGCAACCAATAATCTTTACGCGAATCTAAAATGAGGGTGTTTTGAATATAATGCCGAGTGATGGTTTTTAACTGCTCCATATCATATTCAAAACCATCGGGATACGGACTTATAAAACTGGGCAATTGGTTAAGACCATAAACAGGATTTGTTCTGTAGTCTGTGTCGCTGATAACCATTTTTTTAAACGGATAGGGGCCGAGTTTTTCATCTAAAAAATGTGCGATTCTATCAATCAACAACGCCTGCACCGGTGGATTTATCTTGCCACTTTGCAAGTTTGTTACTATCGATAACTTATCGGTTTCAATAGTTTCGAAGTTTGGATTTTTGTCTAGGTAGAGAACAGTGCTAATCCTGTAGCTACCTTCAAGAGAGATATTCTTTTTGTTTTCTGAAATATCTTCCGAAACCAAATCTAAATCTGAGGTTACAGAATAATTCTTTGGAATATGAAGCGTAATTGAAAACTCCGAAGGAGATAAATAGAGATCGAAGGTGTTCTTATTGCTATAAATTTGCCATTCGCCGTTATAAACTGCTGGCGAAATATACCAATCTCGCAATTTAAAATTAGCTTGTTTATCCACCCCAAAGCGTGTAAACTTACTGTCGGGAACTTTTACTACATAGTCTAAATTGAAAGTGTAACTATCGCCCGGGTAAATTATTTTTTCAGGAATAACCTTCAGAATATCTACTTCATCTCCGCGCTGCCATTGTATTGGAATTGAAGAATTGTTGTAAATTTTTTCAATAGTTGTTCTCCCGCGATCTTCTTCTTTTTCAAATTGAAAAGAACTGTCATAGTTTTCACCAAAACGCTTCCCTAACGGACTCGTTTTAGAAGAAAAACTATTAGCCCAATCAAATAAATAAAGCACTTTTAACGTATCTGTAGAAGTGTTTTTATAGGTAAGTTGTTGTTTAATTGAAAGCGTCTTTTGCCCAGGGTTCAGCGTGGCGTCAATATTTATAATATGCTGCGCCTTCGCTTGAATTACCAAACAAAATAGAAATAGAAATATGATTCTTTTAGCTAACAAAAATTTGTATGAATTTAAAAATTGGTGAGACCGAAAAAATTAAAAGTTCGGGCTTAGATTGTATTCATTATAGAAATCATTCAAGATTTTAAGTACTTCATCTTCAGTATCTACTAAATGAACCAAGTCTAAATCTTCGGGGCTAACGTTGTTATTGGCTTCCACTAGTGTAGTTTTTATCCATTCGAATAAACCACCCCAGAATGCGGTGCCCACTAATATAATTGGAAATTTATCAATTTTATGTGTTTGAATAAGCGTTAACGCTTCAAAGAATTCGTCCAAGGTACCAAAGCCGCCGGGCATTACAACAAATCCTTGGGAGTATTTTACAAACATTACTTTGCGCACAAAAAAGTAATCAAAATCAATGCTTTTATCACTGTCAATATAAGGATTGTCGTGCTGCTCAAAAGGTAATGTAATATTCAATCCTACCGAAGTTCCACCAGCCAAATGCGCGCCTTTGTTTCCCGCTTCCATAATCCCCGGGCCACCGCCAGTAATAACGCCATAACCGTTTTCGGTAATTTTTTTAGCTATATTTTCTGCAAGTTTATAATGAGGATTATCGGGTTTAGTTCGGGCAGAACCAAATATGGAAACACACGGGCCAATGCGGCTCATTTTTTCGTAACCATTCACAAACTCTCCCATGATTTTAAAAATCGCCCACGAGTCGTTCGTTTTTACTTGATTCCAGTTTTTCGGTATTTGTTCGTCTCTCATTCCGTTTAATTCAATGTTAAAAATATAAAATTCAAGGTTTCTAAATACTAAACCTTGAATTTTGAATATCGATAGTCGCTAAAGTAATTCTTTTTTAAGGAATTTTGCTGTATAGCTTTTTTTGTCTTCAGCCACTTCTTCGGGCGTTCCCAGTGCCATAACTTTCCCACCTTGTCTTCCGCCTTCGGGACCAATATCTATTATATAATCTACCGTTTTAATTACGTCTAGGTTATGTTCAATTATTAAAACAGTATTTCCTTTTTCTACTAATTTATTCAGCACAATCATCAACACACGAATGTCTTCAAAGTGAAGTCCCGTAGTGGGTTCATCCAAAATATAAAACGTATTCCCAGTATCGCGCTTGGAAAGTTCTGTTGCCAGTTTTATACGCTGTGCTTCCCCACCCGAAAGTGTTGTTGACTGCTGGCCAAGGGTTATATAACCTAAGCCCACGTCTTTTATTGTTTTTACTTTTCTGTGTATCTTCGGAATATTTTCGAAAAATTCTGAAGCCTCGTTAATGGTCATTGCCAAAACATCGTAAATCGATTTTCCTTTATATCGAATTTCTAAAGTTTCGCGGTTAAAACGTTTGCCCTGGCAGGTTTCGCACTCCACATAAACATCGGGTAGAAAATTCATTTCAATAACACGTAAACCAGCACCTTTGCAGGTCTCACAACGTCCGCCAGCTACGTTAAAACTAAATCTGCCCGGCTTATAACCTCTAATCAAAGATTCGGAAGTTTTAGCGAATAGATTTCGAACTTCCGAAAAAACGCCCGTATAAGTCGCTGGATTGCTTCGTGGCGTTCTTCCAATTGGCGATTGGTTAATGTCTATTACTTTGTCTAGATTATCAAGCCCTAAAATCTTTTTATAGGGCATCGGTTTTTTCACCCCATTGAAAAAATGTGCATTCATAATAGGATAAAGGGTTTCGTTGATGAGCGTCGATTTTCCGCTGCCTGAAACGCCTGTAACGCCTATCATTTTTCCCAACGGAAATTTTACCGTTACGTTCTTTAAATTATTCCCTGTAGCACCTTTTAACGTCAAAGTTTTGCCGTTTCCTTTTCTGCGTACCTTCGGAATTTCTATAGTTTTCGTTCCATTTAAGTAGTCTGCAGTAAGCGTGTGGTGCTTTTTTATTTCGTCTGGCGTGCCTTCAGAAACAATTTCGCCTCCATGCCTTCCAGCAGCTGGGCCAATGTCTATCACATAATCGGCGCTCTCAATCATATCTTTGTCGTGCTCCACAACAATTACCGAATTGCCTATTTCTCGTAATTGCTTAAGTGAATTAATCAACCGCTCATTATCGCGTTGATGCAAACCAATACTGGGCTCGTCTAATATGTAAAGCACGCCCACCAACTGCGAACCAATTTGTGTGGCTAAACGAATTCGTTGCGCTTCACCACCAGAAAGTGACTTCGAACTGCGGTCCAAAGCCAAATAAGTTAATCCCACATCTACCAAAAACTGAAGTCTTGAACGCACTTCTTTTATGATTTCTGAAGCAATTTTTAGTTGAGTTTCACCAAGGTGTTTTTCAAGATTTTTAAACCATTCAGCCAGTTCCACTACGTCCATATGGGCGAGCTCGGCTATGTTTTTTCCATTCACTTTAAAGAAAAGCGATTCTTTGCGAAGTCGTGTTCCGTTACACTCCGGACACGGAATTTTATCCATATATTCCTTCGCCCATCGTTTTAATGAAGTGGTTTCGCTGGCGTCGAAAGTATTTTGGATAAAGGTAGCAACACCTTCAAAATCTATTTTATAGCTTCGAGTAATTCCAAGTGCTTTCGATTCAATATCGAATTTTTCATTTCCGCCGAAAAAGATAACATCTTTTGCTTCCTGCGGAATTTTTTCGAACGGGTCGCTCAATTTAAAATTGAAACGCTCTGCAATTAATTCAAGTTGCTTAAATACCCAATTATTTTTCTGAGGCCCATGTGCTGCCAAAGCGCCTTGCTTAATAGAAAGTTTTGGGTTAGGCACTAATTTATTCAAATTTACCTCGTACAATTTCCCCAGTCCTTTGCAATGCGGGCACATTCCTTTTGGAGAGTTAAAAGAAAAATTATTCGGCTCAGGATTTGGATATGAAATCCCAGAACTCGGGCACATCAACGAACGACTAAAATAACGCGCTTCATTTGTATCATTATCCAAAACCATCAAAATATCTTCACCGTGATACATTGCTGTATTTATGGTTTCAGAAAGTCTTTTATGGTTATCATTTACTTCACCCTCGGCAGCCTTGGCTATGGTGGGCGAAGGAATTTTTAAGCGATCTATTACAATTTCAATATCATGAGTTTTGTAACGATCGGTTTTCATACCTTGTACAATATCGCGCACTTCGCCGTCCACGCGTACTTTCAAGAAACCTTGTTTGGCAATTTGTTCAAAAAGTTCGCGATAATGACCCTTTCTGGAACGAATTACTGGCGCAAGTATGCTAACTTTTTTCTCTGCGTATTCTTCTAAAATAAGTTGCTTTATCTGCTCATCGTTATAACTCACCATTTTTTGGCCTGTGTTATAACTGTATGCATCGCTGGCTCGGGCATAAAAAAGGCGAAGAAAATCGTAAATTTCGGTAATGGTACCAACTGTAGAGCGCGGACTTTTACTCGTAGTTTTCTGCTCAATGGCAATAACGGGGGAGAGGCCTTCAATTATATCTACATCGGGACGTTCCAAACTTCCCAAAAACTGTCTGGCATATGCAGAGAACGTTTCAATATAACGGCGTTGCCCTTCAGCGTAAATAGTATCAAACGCCAAAGAGGATTTTCCGCTGCCGGAAAGCCCTGTAATTACTACTAATTTTTCTCTCGGAATACGAACGTCAATGTTCTTTAAGTTGTGGACGCGCGCGCCCAAAACTTCTATAAAATCCTCATTTTTCGACATAGCTCGCAAAGGTACTCAATTGAACCGAAATTAAAGAACGCATGCGCTTTGACGGATGTTAATTTTTGCTCAAATTATTGTTCGCTTATAAACCTAGGAATTCACTTCTTTTGAGAGGAAAATATGAAAGGTTATAGAAATAAAAAATATGGTACTCAGAACAATAGAGTAACCTAAGATTATAAAGAAAACGGAGAAATTTAGCATTAAATAAGTCATCGGAAAGAGCACTCCGAATATAATTAACAGCACAAAAACAGTGTACAAATAATAGATTAATTGAGGCGTTTTTCGGGTTAATTCTCTCTGAAAATGGAAAAGCGTTGGCACTACCTCCTTGGTTAAATATTCCCATAGTTTAGCAAAGAATACTTCGTTAAACGATGATTTTTCAAAAACGTCGTTATCAATTGTATTTGCCAGCGTAAGTATTTTTTCTTGATGGCGATCCGTTACTGCTTTTAAATTGAGTAATTCCCTGTAATCACCAAATTTATACCCAAAGGCATACCACAATCCCGAACCGCATTTGTGTTTAACCCATTTTTGAACTATGTCGCTCTCGTAAAAAACGGGGTATTCTATTGTTTCCCGAACTTGGATGTCTTTGGGCTTGGTCATTAAAAGCGCTTTTGCTTCCAAATAAAGATTTTCAGTTTTGCTAAAACGTGACGTTTCTTCTAGAAAGTCTATTGCTAGTTTTGATTTTCCGTTGTAAAATTCTTTCACATCAAAATAGGAAAGATTAGTAAACTCCTTTTCCATATAATCCTTCAGCCCAGGAAGCCAAAGATTTGAATTCACCAAAATCTCGGCAATCGACCGGAAATTGTGCATCTTTTGGGTAGTCTTGCTTATTTTCTCGGTTAGTTTAGCTTTTCTATTTTTTTGAGTCATTGCAGAAGTTGCTAAAAAAACCATCAATATTGCCGCTAAAAACCCACTGATTCCTATAAAAATAGAAGTCATCCTTCTTAGTTGTTCGGTAAAGCCTAGTGTATTTTCATACTTATCGTAAAGTAGAATTATTAGCACAATGCAAATAATTATACTTATAATAAACGCGAAAGTAGAATACCACTTTTTGAGTAAGTGTTTTATCCTCATAGATTTATTTGACAGGGGCTTATCATTTAATTATGCTGAGATTGTAATAGAAGAAATTTTACTGTAATAAAATTTTTTATAGGTTTAAAATGATTCGTATTTCGACTCAATATTATAAAGTAGGTTATAATAAAAGTCGTTAGTTTTTTAATTAAGAAGGATCAGTTTAAACAGCCAATTCTTCTTAAGGCCTCAAAACTAGTCTTTTTTAAAGTCGAATTAATTTATATTCGACGTAATGCACTTTTTTTTTGTAAAACATGAAGAAATTCATATTTAATACCCTATGGCGGTATCGTCACCTCGGCTGTCCGCACCGCCTTCAAGTTTGCCATTTGGTAAGATCAAAATAGCGTCTACGGCGCCAATTTGGGGCAGTATTTCGGAGTTGGAAGAATATCCTTTCGTTTTTAGTTCCGTTATAATTTCTGGAGAAAAACCATTTTCTTCAACTAAAATTACATCTGGCATCCATTGATGGTGAAAACGCGGCGCATTTACAGCTTCCTGCATATTCATATCAAATTCATAAACATTCAAAAATGTTTGCAATACAGATGTTATAATCGTGGAACCGCCGGGAGTACCTAAAATCATTAATAATTTGCCGTCTTTTTCAACAATGGTGGGCGTCATAGAACTTAGCATTCTTTTCTGTGGCTCAATGGCGTTGGCTTCACCACCAATTAAGCCAAACATATTTGGCGATCCGGGCTTGGCGCTAAAGTCGTCCATTTCATTGTTTAAAAAGAAACCAAGCTCCGATATATAAAGTTTGGAACCATAAGAACCATTAAGAGTTGTGGTAACAGAAACTGCATTCCCAGATTTATCTACTATGGAATAATGCGTGGTTTCCATACTTTCATTGCTAGTTATTTTTCCAGGTTTAATTTCTTCAGAAGGAGTTGCTTTTTCAAATGAAAAATTCTTCATCCTTTCTGTAAGATATGTTTTAGACAGCAACGAATCTCCCGGAATATCCACAAAATCAGGATCGCCTAAATATTCGCTTCTATCGGCATAAGCTCGCTTTTCGGCCTCCACCAAGACTTGCATATATTTTAATGAATTATGCCCGTATTCAGCAATTGGAAACGGTTCAATCATTTGTAAAATCTGCGAAAGACAAATTCCGCCACTAGACGGTGGCGCCATAGATATAAGCTTCACATCTTTATATTTAAAAACTAGGGGCTCGCGCCAAACAGCTTCGTAAGCATCTAAATCTTTTTGAGTGATTATCCCGCCTTTTTTCTTCAGAAAATCAACCATCTTTTTCCCAGTTTCCCCAGCATAAAATTCGGCTCTACCATTTTTCGCAATTCTGGATAAAGTATTTGCCAGCGATGTGTTTTTTAAAGTATCCCCCGCATTGTAAACCTCAGTAAAAATGGAAGATTCGCCATTTATTTTTTTAAATTGCTCTTTGTATTCATCAAAACGCGCCTTTTGTTTTGCCGTAATTACGTATCCTTTGTTAGCAAGTTCAATTACTGGTTTAAGAAGTATTTCCATAGGAAGCGAGCCAAATTTTTCGTGAACCGCGAAAATACCTGCAATGCTGCCAGGAACGCCAACTGCCAAGGCGCCGTCGGTACTTTTTTCTGGCAAGTAATTTCCGTCTTTGTCTAAATACATATCTCTTGTTGCCGCCAGCGGAGCTTTTTCACGAAAATCTAAAGTGCCGATTTCGCCAAATTCAGTTCTATAAACCATAAATCCGCCACCACCAAGATTACCCGCGTTGGGGTGTGTAAGGGCCAAAGCCATTTGTGTAGCTATCATTGCATCAAAAGCATTACCGCCACTTTTTAAAATTTCTAAACCAATTTTTGAGGCTTCGGCACGTGCGGAAACTACCATTGCACTATCGGCAATTACGGCTTTTACTTCAACTTTTGGAGCTACTTCTTGAGTTTCTGCTTGTGGCTTTTCTTTGCAAGAAACCAACATCAGTACAAGCAAGAAAGAAATATATAGTTTCATAATTCTATAAGTTTTTGGTTGGAATGGGCAATTAATTCTTCAAAAAAGGAAGTGAATTCAGCTTCAAATTCGTCATAAAATTCTTCGAGCTCTGCCACGGCTAAATTCATTTTTGAAATTCCTTTGGTGCGTACATTCATCTGTGCTAAAATCTTGCCTATACCTTCAACGGTGGCGTAACTTAGCAGCCAATTATCAGCTATCATATAAGGCATCATACGTTGAATACGCGCGGGTAGAATGGTGAAGTTTTTCCGAAGCAATTCATAAAAATCTTGTACATATTCATCTAATGGTTGATCTGAATATTTGCTCCAGTTTTTCGCTAAAAAATGATCGTATAATATATCCACTATAACGCCGCTATAATGACTATAATTTTTGTGAAGCCGCGCGGTGCTTTGATGAACAGTGGGGTGGGCATCGGTAAATGTATCGATAGCGCGATGCAGCAATATACCTTTTGCTATTTGCGGCGGGTATTTTTCATAGCGTTTGCCTTTAATGCCGTCTGCTATAAAGTTACCAATTATAATGCTTTCATCCCCGCCAGAGAGATAGATGTGGGCTAAAAAATTCATTCAATAAATATATGTATTTTTGAACTGTAAAACTGAAATTTGAACAGGTTACCCAATTTAGATCCTTTACGGTTTTTTCTAGCTTCCTTAGTGTTGCTTTTTCACTTACCCCAACTTTCTGCGAATCAGGGTTTGCCTTATTTTGATGGGCTTCCCGTTTTTCACCGTGGGTTGGAGGCGGTGTACATGTTTTTTACATTGAGCGGTTTCTTGATAATTCGGTTAATCTATCGCGCCAAAATCCGCTGCGCTTTTTCCATAAAAGATTTTTATATCAGGCGCATACTGCGAATCTTTCCGCTTTACTATCTGGTTTTGGGCTTCGGCTTGCTATTTTACAATGTTCTTTTACCCTATTTAAACATACCTTTTGAAATTAATTACACTTGGAAAGAAGCCTTTCTTTACAATGTTTTCTTTCTTCCGAACGTCTTCGCAGTAGTTTACGAACCCGGCGGAATCTTAGAAATACTGTGGTCTATCGGCATCGAAGAGCAGTTCTATCTCTTAATTGCACCTTTGCTATTTTTTATGAATACGAAATGGATTCTGCGTGTTTTAAGCGTTTTGCTATTAGGTTATTTCATCCTTTATTGGTCCGATGTTTTTATAGCGCTTCGCAAATTTACATTTGTGTTTTATTACCTCTTTGCAGGTGGGGTGATTGCAATTCTCGAAGAGAAGAAAAAGCTCGAATTTTTAAAACGTTCAGCAATCTTTCCATTGCTAATTTGCGTCGCAACTTTACTATTATTTGTGACAGATATATTCCATTTTGAAACACTTTGGCTTACATCTTTATTTACTTGTTTGCTTTTTGGTTTCTTCATTCATTCGCTAGCCTTTAATAATAGGGGAGTAGCGGTGAATAACAAAATGTTGAATCACTTCGGAAGTATTTCTTATGGTATTTATATGTACCACGCCATTGTTTTAAACGCCGTGGTATTTTTGTTTCTCAAAATAGAAATGCTCCAAAATCTAAACGGAAATTTGATTATAATTTTAATGTACCTGCTTACCTTCGCAGGCACGCTATTAATAGCGCATATTTCGTATACATACTTTGAACTGTACTTTTTAAAATTGAAAAATAAATTCAGAAAATGACATTTTGAAATACGAAATACGAAATACGAAATACGAAATGTGAAATACGAAATACGAAATACGAAATGTGAAATACGAAATGTGAAATTAGAAATATAAAATATCCAATACAATTAACCATTAACAGCAAAAAATGACACTTATTAAATCTATATCGGGCATCCGCGGAACTATTGGCGGGGCACAAAGCGAAAACTTAACTCCAATTGATGCAGTAAAATACGCCGCCGCTTATGGCAGCTGGGTGAAATTGCAACGCGAAAAAGAAAACTACAAAGTTGTCGTGGGTCGCGATGCTAGAATTTCGGGCGAAATGATTCAGCAACTTGTAATGAATACTTTAGTTGGGATGGGGATTACCGTAATTGATTTAAACCTTTCAACCACTCCAACGGTCGAAATGGCTGTAACCATGGAGCACGCCGACGGTGGAATTATACTTACTGCCAGCCACAATCCAAAACAGTGGAACGCCCTAAAATTGCTAAATAATAAAGGTGAATTTTTAAATTCTGCCGCCGGACAACAAATTCTCGATATTGCCGAAGCCGGAAATATTTTGTTTGCAGATGTGGACAGTTTAGGCGAAATTCACAAAAACGATGCATATATCGATTTACATATTGATGAAATTTTAGAGTTGCCATTGGTAAATGCCGAAGCCATTAAAAGCTGCGACTTCAAAGTGGTAGTAGACGCCGTAAATTCTACAGGCGGAATCGCAGTGCCATTGCTTTTAGAAGCTTTGGGCGTTGAAACTATAAAATTGCATTGCACCCCAAACGGTGAATTTCCACATAATCCCGAGCCTTTAAAAGAACACTTAGGCGATTTGATGCAAATGGTGGTTGAAGAAAATGCAGACTTCGGAATTGTGGTCGATCCAGATGTAGATCGCCTCGCTTTTGTAGATGAAAATGGCGAAATGTTTGGCGAAGAATATACGCTAGTAGCTGTGGCTGATTATGTGTTGCAAAACAATCCGGGGAACACAGTAAGCAATATGTCGTCTTCACGAGCTTTGCGCGACCTAACCGAAAAACATGGCGGAACTTACACTGCTAGTGCCGTTGGCGAAGTAAACGTAGTTAAAAAAATGAAAGAAACCAATGCCGTAATTGGTGGTGAAGGAAACGGCGGTATTATATACCCAGAGTTGCATTACGGTCGCGATAGTCTAGTGGGAATAGCTTTGTTTTTAAGTTTTTTGGCCGAAGAAAAAATCGCTGTTAGCGAACTTCGAAAAAAATACACCGCTTATTTTATGAGCAAAAAGAAAATTGAACTTACGCCAAAATTAGACGTTGATGCAATTTTAAAAGCAATGGAGGCAAAGTATGCCTCTGAAGATATAAACACCATTGACGGCGTAAAAATAGACTTCGCAGAAAACTGGGTTCACCTCAGAAAATCAAACACAGAACCGATTATCCGTATTTATACTGAAGCAAAAAGCCAAGAAGAGGCAGATACTTTAGCAGATAAAATTATTGGGGAAATAAAGGAAATAGCGGGAATCTAAATTTCTCTAAATATCTAGTTGCGTGTTTGTGATTGCATTTTTTCCTAGGAGGATTAAGCGTTGCAAACACGCAATTGCATTTAGAAGTAGCCTGAATACCCTTGTTTTTTAATTTTTAATAAGGGGTTAAAAAAGGTGTTTCTCCATTTTAATATCAGCTCTTTCATAAAGACCTTTTTCAACGGCTACTTCCTTAAAACCGTATTTTTTGTAAAGGTGAATTGCTGCCTGCAATTTGCTGTTAGTATATAAAATTAAGGTTTTAATCTTTTTTTCTTTTGCTACGTTTAAGCAACGTTCAAGTAAGATTGTTCCAATTTTGTGGCCCTGCGCACTTTCAGTAACCCCCATTTTTCCTATTTCAAAAAGAGTATCATTTTTCTTTAATAAAGAAGCTGTACCCACAATTTCATCATTAAGTGTGGCATAAAATATAAAACCGCCTTGATCAATTATTTGCTCTTTTGGGTTTGATAGCGATTCAATATCGCCCGGCTCCAACTGAAAATACTTTTCAAGCCATTCGTAATTAAGTTTCTTAATGGGGTCTTTAAGCTCGTTGGTAAAATCTATTATAGCTACTTTCTTGTCCATAATATAATAACAGTTTTTATGGGTTTTTTGCTGGGTTTAACTTATTTAATTATTACGGAGCTAAAATAGTTTATATGCTCTATCCAATTAAATAAAAGCAATATACTAAAACCCCTATTTTAAATATAACAAAAGGAGATATGTTTAATATAGCTTTTTTAATACCATAGTCGTTAAACTTTAGCAATCCTTGAAGAAGAATTTTTAATGAAAAAAACCAACCGAGAAAAAGAATGAAGTTGCTTGAATATGCATTGTTATAATCGTGAACAAAAAAGTCAGTAATATTTAAAACGCCAACAATAACAACTCCAATAACTGTTGGAAGAATTGAATATGCATAAAGCGAAAATATCTCTATATAATTACTTTTTCCTTCCATCCATTTTCCTATTTTATATAGAATGTAAGAAAATAACATTCCCATCAAAATAGATAACAACACCGTCATAACAAGGTAAAATAAGTTTAGATAAAATCCAACATTGTTGTCTTGCTCATTAAAATCTAGTATGAAATTAACTACGCCATAAATACAAAAGATTTAAACCTTTCTTAGTGTAAAATAAAGTGAGTAATAATGATTTCATATTGTTTTGTCAACTTGTATACAAGGACTGATCAAGCCATTATGTATTAGTGTGTTTCAATCTAATGTAAATTTCTATTATTTAATTGGCTACAACTTCTTATATCCCAAAATTAACCACAATTAAACGAAAGCCTATACAGCTTATCCCAAGTTTTTAATCGTGTTTCTACGGTAAGTATAATTTATTTTCCCAAAGCAAAAACCCAAGAAGAGGCAGGTACTTTGACAGATAGAATTATTGAGGAGATTAAAGAAATAATAGGGTAGGTCCCCTAAATTCCGATGGGGGAACTGATTCGGCTTCGTTTTTCAACTTTCTAATTTCTAATTTCCGATTTCCCATTTCGCTCTCTAAAATTCACTCCGTCACCTTTGCTCACAACTTAAAACGTCCTACGTATACTGTCTAAAATCTCACGTCTCACCTCTCACGTCTACTGTCTCACCTCTCACGTCTACTGTCTCACGTCTCACCACTCACCTCTCACCTCTCATTCACATTTCTAGGAGGCTTGATTTCTAAGCTTCCACCGTTTATGCGACCATAAATAATACTCAGGTTTCTCGTGAATCTGTTCTTCCAAGGCATCAAAAAACATACGTGTAATCTGAAAATCGGGGAGTTGTTTTGGTTCGTCCACTAGAGGAACAAAAGTGGCGGTGTAGTAGCCACGCTTCACTTTTTCAACTTTAAGATATATTACAGCGAAGTCTAGTTTTTTAGCTAATTCCTCAGTGCCGGTAAACATCGGTACGTCAATGCCCATAAAGGTATCCCGATGTTTAAAAGCACCAATTTTTGGCGTTTGATCTGAAAGTATATAGGTTAATGTTTTGGTTCCTTTTTTCCACTTTCTAAAAAGGACGGGCACAATTTTTTTATTGCTTACTATAATAGCGCCAAAGTGCTCCCGCGTCTTTTTCACCATCGTATCAAATTGTTTGCTGCCCAAAGGTTTGTACACGGCGTGCGCTTGATGCTGCATTAGCTTATTTAAAATACCACTCCATTCCCAGTTGCCGTAATGACCAGCCATTAGTAAAATACTCCGATCGTTTTTGTAATACGGATCCAGTATTTCGGCATTGGTAACTACAAACCGTTTTCTTATTTCCTTTTCCGAAATAGTAAACGCTTTCACCGTTTCAAAAATAATATCGCAGAGATGTTTAAAGAATTCACGCGCTATTCGGTTTCGCTCTTTTTGTGTTTTTTCAGGAAAAACTAATGCTAAGTTGTTTTTCACAACTTTTTTGCGATAACCCACCACGTAATACACTAATAAAAACAAGGCAGTCGACTTGATATATAAAATGCGCATCGGTAAGATGGAAAGCAGCCAAAGAATTGGATATGCTAGTATATAAAGCAATCTTTGCATAGGAAATGTTCGTGCAAAACTACTTAAATTATTCTTTGAAATTTGAAATTAGAAATACGAAATACGAAATGGGAAGTTTTAAATAGTAACTGCGAAGTTTAAAATTAAAAGGAATGAGACACTATTTTGAAATTAATATAATAATTTTAAAAGTAGTAACCTTAAGATTTAGATTATGAGTGTCGAACTAAAACAAAGAACCCAAAAATTTGCATTGGATTGTTGGCACCTGTGCGCCAAAATCCCTAATTCAAGAGAGTACAATGCGTATGTTCATCAATTAATTAAAAGCTCCAGCTCTGTGGGCGCCAATTATCGTGCAGCCTTAAGAGGAAAATCACCTCGCGATTTTATAAATAAATTGAAGATAGTTGAAGAAGAAGCCGATGAAAGTGCGTACTGGCTAGAAATGTTTACACACATTTTAAATGAAAATCAAGATTCTTTAAAAAGATTAAACAAAGAAGCCAACGAACTTGTAGCAATCACCGTAGCTTCCATAAAAACAGCTAGAAAGAACCAAAACCAATAAGCCATGTCCTTATTTTATAGTTTCTAATTTTCTATTTTTGCATTTCAAATTTCGATTTTCGTTTTTCGTATTTCAAATTTCGTTTTTCCCATTTCGTATTTCAAACTTTTAACCTCTACTTTCAAATGCTAAACATAGACATAGCCACCATAATCATCATTGCAGCCAACGTAATTATTTCAATTAAAGGCTTTAATGATTTTTCATTCTTCGAAAAATATAAATTCAACATTGCTGGTATTCGGCGAGGGGAGCAGATACGAATGTTTAGCTCCGCTTTTTTACACGCCGACTTTTCGCATTTGCTATTCAATATGCTAACACTTTACTTTTTTGCGCCTGTTGTAATTATGAGCGTGGGAGTTACATATTTTGTAATAATTTATGTAGCCAGTTTAATTGTCGGAAACCTACTTTCGTTCTATTTTCATAAAGATGAATATCACTACAGCGCAATAGGGGCAAGTGGTGCGGTGATGGGGGTATTATATTCTGCCATATTGTTTTTCCCTAATATGGGGCTATATATGTTCTTTATTCCAATAGCCATTCCTGCTTGGCTTTTCGGAATGGCATATTTGTTGTATTCCATCTACGGAATGAAAAAAAGATTGGGGAATGTTGGTCACGATGCCCACGTTGGCGGTGCTGTTGGCGGTTATGTGCTAACACTACTTTTTGCACCCTACCTATTCGAAACCAGTCTGTGGATTGTTGTTTTACTGGCTATTCCGTTAATTCTTTTATTCGTTCTACATAAATTAGGTAAGCTGTAAACGAAACAGGAACTATTAGACTTGAAAACCCACAACCGAAAACCGAAAACCCACAACCGAGAACTGACAACCCACAACCCACAACCCACAACTGACAACCGACAACCGAAAACCCACAACAGATAACAGTTAACAGAAAAAAAAACATGAAAACACTAAAAACCCTTTTAATCCTAGCAATTACCACCACAGCTGTTATGGCTCAAAACACTTTACCACCACCAACAATCGATGTTACGGGCGAAGGGATTGTTCGAGTTGTGCCAGATGAAGTTACTATCAACATTCGCGTTGAAAACACTGGTGAAAACACCAAAATGCTAAAAGAACAAAATGACGCGACTATCAGCGAAGTTCTAAAGTTTTTAAAGAAAATGGATATTGCCGATAAAGATGTGAGAACCGAATTTATGAACTTGAGCAAAAATTATGATTACAATAGTAAGACCTACACCTTTGCTGCCAATCAATCACTTTCAGTGAAGTTACGCGATTTAAAAAAGTATGAAGCTGTCATGAAGGGGCTAATAGATACAGGAATTAACCGAATAGACGGCGTAAACTTTTCCTCTTCAAAAGAAGAAACTTTAAAAAGCGAAGCTCGTAAAAAAGCAGTAGAAAATGCACAAATGAAAGCCAAGGAATACGCCTCTGTGCTAAACCAAAGTGTTGGGAAAGCTGTTTCTATAAGCGAGTTTAACCAGTCCTCTGGACCAAGCCCAATGTATAAAATGGCAATGATGGATTCTTCCTCCGGCGGTGGCGAACAAACCATCTCTCTAGGCGAAATGGAAATTAGAACTTCTGTAAACGTTAGCTTTCTTCTGAACTAAGTAAATGAGTTTAAAAGTTTAGACGAAATAAAAGAAAATATTACATAAAAAAGCCTCAGATCCATATTGAATCCGAGGCTTTTTTTTAATTTCGTCTTTCGTCTTTCGTCTTTCGTCTTTCGTCTTTCGTCTTTCGTCTTTCGTCTTTCGTCTTTCGTCTCACGTCTAACGTCGTTCGTATTTCCCCTTTCGTATTTCCCCTTTCGTATTTCGTCTTTCGTTTTTCGTCTAAACTTACTCTCCCAACAAAGTAGCAATCTTTGCTTCCAAAGCTGCACCGCGAAGGTCTTTGTCTATTATTATACCATTTTCATCAAGCAAATAGGTAGCAGGAATTGCACGTACGTTGTACTGTTGTGCAATTGGATCTTGCCAAAACTGTAAGTTAGAAACGTGGAACCAATCCATTTTATCATCACTGATAGCTTGTATCCACTTGTCTTTTTGTTCTGCTTTGTCAAGAGAAACACTAATAATATTCAAACCTTTATCGTGATATTTATTGTAAACTTTCACAACATTCGGGTTTTCAATTCTACAAGGTTTACACCAAGAGGCCCAAAAGTCGATAATTGTGTATTTTCCCAATGCATCTTTTAAAGACAACATTTCGCCCGTTGGTGTTGGAGCACTAAAATTAGGTGCTGCGCTGCCAACATCGGCTTTCTTCAAACTTTCAAGATTGGTGTTTAATTCCTGAACTATAACATTCGAAGTTAACTTTTCATCCATCTTCTCAATAAATGCTGAGGCTTCAGCTGGAGTAAGCTCTTTTCTGCTAACCATTTCAGAAATAAGCATTGCTGCAAAGAGCGTGTTGTTATTCTCTTTTAAAAATTTCTTTTTATATTCAGTTTCTTCACCAACAATATTTAAGTTTTGGCTCTGAATAGCTGCAATTGTAGCAGTATCGTTAGCAAGTCTCGCTTCGCGAAAATTCTCCATGCTTTCTTGTTTTCTGTTGTTGAAAGTAGTCATCTTATCAACAAACGCACTATAAGCCTCGTTTTGCTTACCTCCAATTATGCGCGACGCCTGAATGCTATCCTTATAAATGGTAGCTTTCATATCCTCATTTTCTGGAAAAAACAATACAGAACCCTGAATTTCATTAATTCTCAAAAAGTTCAAAGTCGAAATGTCGCTTTTCGGATAAGTTTTAGAAAATTTACCCGCAGTAACGGTAATAGTATCAAGTACCTTTGGTTGTCGGCTCTCTAAAGTGTAAACATATATTTCCGTTCCATCAGCAAATCCCACAGCATCTCCTTCCAGCGTATAGCTGTCAGAGTCATTGTTACAGGATATTAATGATAGAGTTAAAAGTGAAGCCAAAATTAGTCTCATAAAAAAGTATTTTAAAATTTGGGCAAAAGTAGCAGTTTATTCTCTCAATGTGCGAAAGGAGCAGTATTTTTGTTATTTATTAACATATTGCCGACCTATTAACCATTACTTTTATACCATTATGTTAAAAGATCCAACGATAGCGGAAAAGAGACCTTTTCCGATGAAAATAAAAATAGGCTTCAAAAACGTTTTTGATGCCTATCGCGATATTTCGCCCGAAAATACAACCGATAGAATTTATGCTGAAGAAATACTTTCGATCGAAAAAAAATATCCCGCTTTGTCCTCAGGAATTTCTGAGTTTGCGAAGCTTTCAAAATATAAAGAACAAATAAGCATACTTTTAGGTCCTTTGTTTCCTTCTATTTTAACAGATAATGAAATAAAATTTGCAACCATTCCATTTCAAGAGGTGGCTTTTAAAAGCACCCGTCGCTATCAGAATATTATAAAAGCTGCCGGTGATGAATTTTCTCTCGACATCTCAAATTTTGATGACGATCAGTTTTATATAATGGGTTGCAGCATTATTCTGAATGCATATTATGGTAAAAAAGTAGATTTTAGAAGGTCTTATTATTACAACATTCCAGATGAACGGGGAATGATGAAAAATTATAGACTCCTTTATAATGCAGATTTTGTTGATATCCAAAAAACTTCAAAAGCTAAAGATATTACTGAAGAAGATATTAACGAACTTTTAGAAAGCTTCGAAGATATTGCTATTTGGAAAGAAAAGTTTCCGCTTGAAAGCTGGACGTTTAATGGGTTTGTAATTGCAACACTTACAGATGTAACCCTAAATGTTTCTATTTCAGATTTTAAAACGAATCTTCTTCGCCTAGAAAAAAATGGCGGATTTGAAAATACAGAGTTCAGTCGTATTTTTCGTTCTATATTCGACCTAAAAGATTTGATGGTTGGTTTTACAAATTATAACGAAGAAGCCGAATCTTTTGAACGTAATCTATTCAAAGAAATTAAGAGTTTCATCCTCAACGACAAAAAATCTCAGTTGAGTAAAGATGCACTTTGCAGTGCTTCCTATTATAAACTTTTTAAGCAAAAAGAGTTCTACTGTGTTACCGATGCCGAGCGTTACCATAAATTATATCCAGAAAATATACTTTATAAAAAAATGATGGAGCAGGGAATGAGGAGCTCCATTTTTGCGTCTATTGTTTTCAACGATAAAATCTTGGGAGTCTTAGAACTGGTTTCACCCAATGCAAACGATTTAAATACAATTAACGCCAATAAGTTGCGCGACATTATGCCTTTTTTAATAGACTCCGTAGTGCGTTCTAAGCAAAACCTAGAGAACGAACTGGAGCTTATTATCCAAGATGAATGTACCTCTATTCATACGAGTGTACACTGGAAATTCCGTCAAGAAGCAAAGCGTTATTTAAATGCTGTAAATGAAGGAAATCCGAATATTTTTAAAGAAATTGTTTTTCAAGATATTTATCCTTTATACGGACAAACAGATATTAAAGGCTCTTCAGATGCGCGAAATGAAGCCACCAAAGAAGATTTATTACTTCAACTAACGTATATAGACGAGCTTTTAAAGAAGCTAGCCAAACAAAGCTCTTTGCCCATTTTTGAGCAAATGAAATTTAGCATCGTTAGTTTTTCAAAAGAAATTAAGGAAAACCTTCAAGTTGATACAGAGCGGAAGATTATGAATTTTATTTCTTCGGAAATCATTCCGCTGTTTAAATATATTAGGCAACATAACGATACACATAGAGAATGGGTAGACGAATATTATAAACTAATTGACACTACCACCGGTTTCGTTTATAAATTCCGCAGAGATTACGACGAGTCTGTAATGCATATCAATAAAAGGCTTGCAGCCGTTTTAGACAGAAAACAACAAGATGCTCAGAAAATGTATCCGCATTATTTTGAACGTTTTAAAACGGATGGGGTAGAACACAATATGTACATTGGCGAAGCAATTACTAAGGAGAGAACTTTCAACCTAATATATCTAAAAAACCTTAAGTTGTGGCAGCTACAAGTAATGTGCGAAATGGAAAACACTTTTTACCGTTTCAAAGATTCTTTGCCTATAAAACTGGACGTTGCCTCAATGATTTTAGCGTTTAATGGTTCGCTATCGCTTCGTTTTCGTATGGACGAAAAACGTTTTGATGTAGATGGCACTTACAATGCACGTTATGAAGTGGTGAAAAAACGTGTGGACAAAGCACACATAAAAGGCACCGAAGAAAGAATAACGGAACCAGGCAAAATTGTAATCGTTTATTCCCAAAAAGAAGACGAAGAAGAATATCTAAAATACATTCACTTTTTACAGGACCAAAATATGCTTGGGGAAGATGTAGAACTTTTAGATCTTGAAGATCTGCAAGGTGTAACAGGCCTTAAGGCTTTACGTGTAAAAATACTTTATAGTAAAAGCAACGACACCGTAAAGGAATATTACACCTACGACGATTTAATTTCGGAACTGGAAGATTAAATAAAACGCTCGTTACTAGTTTTCAATATTAAATACAACTACCCTCAGCTTTAAAGTCCCCAATCCCAAAGGGGAGTAGTGCCGTATTTAATTATGTACATATGGTTTTCGATTTCGAACTCGTTTTCAGTTTCGATTTCAATTTCGCTTTCCCAACCAAAAACATCCCCCCCGACCCCCCCTTCAAAGGGGGGAGTAGTAATACGTCTTCGATATTAGCTTTTCGTTTTCCCAAATGGTTCTCTCGATACAAATTTTAGCTCCGCTTCGCTAACTAAAATACGTTCCGAACTTCAAATTGAAGTTACCATCAAGTCGTGTTTCCCTTCAGTCGTGGTTCGTGGTTCCCTTCGTCCTCCAAAGCTATTTCAGCGTAGGAGGATCGTGGTTCCCTTCAATCTAAAATCTCCAATCGTCGTGGCTCGTGATTCCATTTTATCAATCCCGAATCCCAGCAATATCTCAGGGTGAGCAGCCTGTCCTGAGCACAGTTCCAATGTCAGGGTGAGCAGCCCGTCCTGAGCGTAGACGAAGGGCAGTCGAACCCCCTTCTTTACCCGAATGTTGTATTAAGATAAATGTCAGGCTAAGCGCAGTACTACTGTCAGGGTGAGCAGACCGACCTGAGCACATTTCCAATGTCAGGGTGAGCGCAGTCGAACCCCCTCGTATAGCAGTATATAGAATAAATCCCAACCCCAAAGGGGAGTAGCGACGTATTTAATTATGTACATATCGTTTTCGATTTCGATTTTAATTTCGTTTTCAATTTCGTTTTCCCAACCAAAAACATCCCCCCCGCCCCCCCCCTTCAAAGGGGGGAGTAGCAATTCGTCTTCGATATTAGCTTTTCGTTTTCCCAAATGGTTCTCTCGATACAAATTTTAGCTCCGCTTCGCTAGCTAAAATACGTTCCGAACTTCAAATTGAAGTTACCATCAAGTCGTGATTCCCTTCAGTCGTGGTTCCCTTCGTCCTCCAAAGCTATTTCAGCGTAGGAGGATCGTGGTTCCCTTCAATCTAAAATCTCCAATCGTCGTGGCTCGTGATTCCATTTTATCAATCCCGAATTCCAAAAAAAAATTGAGCCGTCAGAATTTAACTTCTGATCAACTCAATTTTTATAATTTTCCTACGTCCTACGTCCTACGTCCTACGTCCTACGTCCTACTTCCTACTTCCTACGTCCTACGTCCTACGTCCTACGTCCTACGTCCTACTTCCTACGTCCTACGTCCTACGTCCTACGTCCTACGTCCTACGTCCTACGTCCTACGTCCTACCTCTAATATCTCACATCTCAAGACTAAAATCACATCTCCAGATAAAAGAAAACTGCGAAAGAAATTAACGAAATAATAGTGCCCGCCACAAATATGGTATAGGTTAATCGCAAGATTCTATATTTTCTATCTAGTACTTGTCCAAGAAAATACAAATCCTTTGTAAGCGACTTATAAACGTAATCTCTATCTTTTAAAAGCTCTTCAATTGCCCACTCATACTCATTAAGTTCCATTTTATGGAAATTTCCGAAGAACGTTAAATTTACAGCTTGATTAGCTACATCTTCTCTGGTAAATTCACCTCTGGTAACATTTGGACGGGTAGCAATAACTGCCAAAATCATTGTGATTGCACTAAAAAGAATAAAAATTGCTGTCGGAATTATTAAATAGTTGTTATTATCTAGCTTAGAGATTAGGTTGGAAAGTACTAACGAAATAATAATTGCATTTACAGAGAGCATAATGTTTGCCTTTGTATCGGCAATATCACTAAGTTTCATGTGGTTCCTCAAGGCTGTTCTATAAAAAGTTTGAATACCACGATCTGGGCTGTCATTTTTATACTGCGCTTTTAACTTTGCTTTTACGCGCTCACTCTGCACTTTTTCTTTTCTTTTCTTACGCGATTTTAAAAGTTTAGCGAGATTTTCTTCCTTTACTGGTTGCCACTTTTTTAAAGCATAATCTGTATAAAATTGGTGGTCTTCAACAAGAACCTTTATATTTTCATCCTGCCATTCTTTGGAAGTGTAATTATGTACTTTCTGAAATAGAAATTCTTGTCTCAAAAACTCACTAGCTTCGGTAAAATAGTCTTTCCCAAAATGTGAACTATCTGCATCGCGAATTGCTTTTTCTAGCGCAGTATCTGGTACAGTATTCTTAAATTTTGTGGCTCGTATACACTTGGTTACGCCCTCAATTATATCGGCTTCTACACCCTGTTCTTTTAAAAAATCAGTTGCTATTTGCACACCCTCCTCCTCGTGGTTTTCACGCTTAACTATATAGCCTGTATCATGGAGCAAAGCCGCCAATCGCAGTATGGTAGCATCTTTAACATCAAATTGTGAATTTTCAATAATTTCGTTTATACTTTTATAAACACGTTTTGAATGAGTATAATTGTGATAAACGAAAGTATTCGGAAGCTTATCTTTAAACAATTGAAAGATAAAATTATCAGTAGCTTCAACTATATTGCTCATATTAGTTATTTAGGTATCCAAAGTAGTAAAAATTCAATCCACATAAATAGATATGAATAAAATTAACATCATTATAACTTTTATCGCTGGCCTACTCCTCTCGGCTTGTGCAACCTACCAACCACTATATAGAAATGCTGACAATACTTCCCCCAAAAGTATTGCTACAGCAAATGTAGATAAAACCTTCTACCTCATAGGAAATGCTGGAAATAAAGGCGACGAACTTTCAAAATCCGTAAAATCTCTTCAGAAATATATATCAGACAACAATTCAAAAGATAGCTACGTGCTATTTTTAGGAAATAGTTTCTACCCTTCCGGTATGCCAGCCAAAGATGAAAAGGCAGCAAAACAGGCCGAAAAAACAATGCAACAGCAAATTGATGCCCTTAAAGATTTCAAGGGCAAAGTAGTTGTACTGCCAGGAAACCGCGATTGGAAAGGTGGCGTTGACGGCTTAGAGCTTGAAGAAGATTTTCTTAAATCGAAGTTTAAAGATGCCGATGTATTGCAACCCAATAATGGCTGCCCACTGGAGAGTATTGATATAAATAACGATGTGCATTTAATTGCCTTGGATACACAATGGTTTTTGGAAGATTGGGATGATAACCCAAAAATGAACGATAAATGCGAAATTAAAACCCGCGCAAAACTCTTTTTAGAAATTGAAGGCGAACTAAAGAAAAACGCCACCAAAACTATCGTTTTTGCAATGTACCATCCACTACTTACCTACGGCGAACACGGCGGTAAATACCCACTAATACACAAAGATTTTTTCAGCACCTTTATTAAGCCAGTAAAAACATTAGGCGCAATCTCTAAACAAGACCGCTATAATGAAGCCATTAAAGATTTAATGGGCAGGCTAAAAGTGCTTACCAAAGATATTGATCGCTTGGTTTTCGTTTCTGGTCAAGATGAATCTATGCAGTATATTGAAGACGGCTCCGTAAAACAAATTGTGGCAGGTTCTGGCTCTGGCGCTACGGCTGCTTCCCTTGGGCAATTCGGGCAATTTGCTTATGGCCATCAAGGCTTTGCAAAATTAGATGTAACAAAAGCAGGCGCTTCCCAAGTTCAGTTTTTTAAAGCTGAAGATGATGGCACCTATAAAATGATGTTTCAAAAAGAAATATATCCCGCTTTAGGTGGTTACGACTATGCAACGCTTACCCAAAATTTTCCAGAAACCTATAAATCACAAGTTTATACTGAAGAACTAATCAACAAATCTGGCTTTTATAAATCCCTTTGGGGAGATCATTATAGAGATATTTACGGTACCGAAGTTACCGCTAAAACAGTGCTTTTAGACACGCTATACGGCGGTTTGAAAGTAATGCGCGCTGGTGGTGGGCACCAAACACGCTCGCTTAGGTTAGAAGATAAAGATGGACGCACTTATAATATGCGTGCCTTAAAAAAGAGTGCTGTGCAATTTCTTCAAACCGTAATTATTAAGGATAAGGAAATTGAAAACGATTTTTTAAATACCATCCCAGAAGAATTAATCCTAGATTTCTATACCGCTGCACACCCTTATGGCGCCTTTACCATCCCTAAATTAGCAGAGGCGGCAGGTATTCTGCACACAAATCCTAAGCTGTATTATGTGCCAAAACAAATGGCACTAGGTAGTTTTAATGAAGAATATGGAGATGAACTTTATATGATCGTAGAACGCCCCGATGAAACCTTCACTGGAGAAGTTTTTGATTTTCCAGACGATATGGAAAGCTCAGACGGCCTACTTGAAAAACTTAGAGAAGACGAAAAATACAAACTCAACGAGAAAGCTTTTGTACGCGCAAGAGTTTTCGATATGTTGGTGGGCGACTGGGACCGTCATGCAGACCAATGGCGTTTTACAGAACATAAAAACGACGACGGTTCAAGAACCTACGATCCTATCCCAAGAGATCGCGACCAAGTTTATTCCAACTTCGACGGTGCGCTTTTAGATATTGCACGAACTTTATTTAACACAGCCCATCAATTTCAAGTTTATGACGAAGAAGTAAAACATACCAAGGGGCTTAACTTAGCTGGTATAAAACTAGATCACGCTTTAATACAACGTGTTGGAGAAGAAACTTGGCTTGAGGAAGCGCAATTTATTCAAAAAAATATAACCGATGAAGTAATAGAAAGTGCTTTCAAAGATCTTCCAATTGAAGTTCAAGATGAGACTGCTTCTCAAATAATGCAGAAACTAAAAGGAAGACGCGATAATATTGTAAAAATTGCCGAAGAATATTACGAGCATCTCGCCAAACTGCAGACCGTCACCGGAACAGATAAAGACGATTACTTCGAAATTACCCGCTTACCAGAAGGGAAAACCAATATTAAAACCTACCGCATAAAAAATGGAGAAAAGGGTTATTTAATGATGGATCGCACTTATGATGCAAAAGAAACTAAACAAATTTGGGTGTATGGCCTAGACGATGACGATGTGTTCGAAGTAAAAGGCAAAGGAAACAAACCTATTTTTATTCGCCTAATCGGAGGGCAAAATAACGATACCTATAAAATAGCTAACGGTCTAAAAGTGAAGGTTTACGATCAAAAAAGCAAAAAGAATACAGTTGAAGAAAAAGGCGGCGCGAGCATTCGGTTTACCGATAATTATGACTTCAATACCTACGATTACAAAAAAGAAATCAAAACTGTAAATCTTTTTCTCCCAACTATAGGGTTCAATCCAGACGACGGTTTTAAAATAGGGCCATCTTATGTTCTAACGCAGTATGGTTTTAAAAGAAATCCATTTTCACAACAACACAGCATCGGTTTAGGGTATTATTCTTCAACCAATAGTTTTGAACTGAATTACCAAGGTGAATTTGCAAACATCTTCGGCAGTTGGAATTTCCTATTGGGTGGTCATTTTAAAAACCCTAATTTCTCCGAAAACTACTTTGGCTTCGGCAACGAAACTATAAACCCAGATTATGAATCAGATCTTGGTTTAGAATACAACCGTGTACGCATTGGTGGTTACGGTGGTTCAATCGGTATAAAAAAGGATTCCCCTTACGGCAGTATGTTTCAGCTTAAAGCCATTTTTCAAGGCATAGAAGTAGAAGGTACTTCAGATAGATATATTTCCCAAGTAATTCCAAGCCCAACAGAACTAGACGAAACTAAATATTTTGTTACTGCTGAAGGTACTTACCAATATGAAAGCTACGACAATAAAGTAAACCCAACCCGAGGAATGGATTTTAGCCTTGTGGCGGGTGGAACACAAAATATAGACGAGAGCGATAATGTGTTTGGTTATGTAAAACCTAGACTAACTTTCTACAGTGCACTAAGCCATAATAGAAAGTTAGTTTTAAAAACCGACTTCCGTGGGCAATTTAATGTTGGTAATAACTTCGAGTTCTATCAAGGTGCACAATTAGGTGGAGATACAGGACTTCGTGCCTATCGCGATGAACGCTTTACTGGAAAAAGTGCCGCAGTTGCTGGCGCAGATATTAGATATAGCTTCAACAAATTTAAAACTGTTTTGTTGCCAATACAGATTGGTGTATTTGGTGGTTACGATGTGGGAAGAGTATGGGTTCCTAATGATACTTCAGATGTATTACACAGCTCCTACGGTGGTGGTTTTTGGGTAAACACTGCCGATTTATTAAGCGGTACGTTTAATGTTTTTACAGGCGACGAAGGGATGCGCTTCACTTTTGGTTTAGCGTTTTCAATGTAACTACCTATGGTTTTAAAGAAGTTCTATTTCATATTTTTCGCTGTTTTCCTCATTTCATCCTGTGCTACCTATGCGCCACAGTTTAAAAAGGTAGCTACGGAAGCGCTGTACCCTACAGAGAAAAAAATAGAAAAAACTTTTTACCTAGTTGGCGACGCAGGCCTGTCTCCAATGGGCGGCATGAGCGATGCCCTTGCCACTTTCAAAGAATATCTTAAAACTGAAAAAACCCAAGGTAACTACACCATTTATCTTGGCGATAACATCTACCCCGCAGGAATGGATCCAGATGGGCATCCACGCCGAAAAGAATCTGAAAACGCCATCGATGCCCAATATAAAGCAGTCAATGACTATAACGGAAAAACCATTTTTATTCCAGGTAATCATGAATGGTATAACAATGGGGTAGTGGGCTTAGCGCGAGAAGAGAATTATGTAGAATCATTATTTCCCGAGCAAGATGCATTTAGACCCAGCAATGGCTGTCCGTTAGAAAGCATAGCTGTTTCCGAGCATATTCAATTAATTGCAATAGATACACAGTGGTTCCTAGAAGACTGGAATAAAAATCCAACCATCAACAAAAACTGCGATATAAAAACCCGCGAAAAATTCTTTTTAGAACTTCAACTCGAACTAGAAAAGAACCAAAACAAAACAGTAGTCTTTGCTATGCACCACCCCATGTTTACTAATGGAAACCACGGTGGCTATTTTGCGCTGGAAAAGCACCTCTATCCATTTCAGAAAAAAATACCAATGCCCATATTATCGTCACTTATAGTGCAAGTGCGTTCGCAAGGAGGTGTTTCGGTTCAGGATAGGTATAATGAGCTTTATAATAATTTAATGGACCGCCTAAAAGAGCTTGTAAAAGATAACAAGCAATTGGTGTTTGTATCCGGTCACGACCATAATTTACAATATATCGAAAAAGACGGGCTGCGGCAGATTGTTTCGGGCGCGGGTTCAAAAGAGTCTTATGCCGCCACGGGTCAAGATGGATTTTTTAGTACGGGAGCACAAGGATTCGCTGTTTTAGATGTTTTTGAAGATGGTTCTTCCTGGGTGCGCTACTTCGTAGATGGTGAAAACAATAAACCGAAATTACTTTTTCAAAAAGAAGTAATTCCAGCTCCTAAAAAGAAGGATATTTCAAAATATCCCGAAATATTTCCACAGCAATATACCGTCCCCATCTTCAAACAAGACAGCATCAACGAAGCTCTATTTTTTAAAACAGTTTGGGGCGCAAAATATAAGGACGCATATTCGCAACCCGTTACGGCACAAGTGGCATCCTTAGACACCTTGTACGGAGGTTTGCGGGTACTTCAAGAAAATAAAACAGCAGATTACAACTCCCTTTTATTAGTAGATAATAGCGGTAACCGTTACCGAATGCGTACCATGGGTAAAAAGGCGCTAAAAATTTCTAGGAAACTGGTTTTCGAAAAGAATACTACCGAAGATTCTGAAGAAGAAAAAATAAATGTCCCCACAGTAAAAGGTCAGAATGCAAATTTCTACACCGCATCCCATCCCTATGCAATTATGTCTATTCCAGATATGGCACAGGCTATCGATGTTTTTTATACCACCCCCGAATTGTATTACGTCCCAAAACAAAAGCGACTAGGAGATTACAACGAAAATTTCGGTAACGATCTGTATTTAATTTCCATAGACCCTTCAGAAAGAAGTGAGGGTGAAGGCTTGTTTAAATACCCCGACGACGTAGAAACAACAGACGATATATTAATCAAACTTCGTAAAACGGGTGATGTTTTTGTAGATGAAGAAAATTATATAAAATCCCGCCTTTTTGATATGCTTATTGGCGATTGGGATCGCGAACCCGAACACTGGCGATGGGCAGAATATTACAACACCTATAAAAAAAATGTGTACGTTCCTATTCCTAATAATCGAGATAATGCCTTTTCTAGTTTCGAAGGAAATATTTTTGAAATCACCCGCTCCCTTTTTAGCGGTAGCTTAGAAACACATGTTTACGGTGAAAATCTAACCAATTTAGAATGGTTTAATAAAGAAGGGGTTATTCTAGATAGGGCGTTACTAGAAAATTCTGGCCGCGGACAATGGAAATATTTGGCAAAGCAAATTCAAGACAGTATTACAGATGCGGTTATTGAAAAAGCCTTCAGCAGAATCCCCACAGAAGTTCAAAACGAATCATTAAAAGATATTAAGGAGAAACTAAAGAAAAGGAAAGAAAACTTGGTCAATATTGCAGATCAATACTTCACTTATCTTTCCACTTTACAAACTATCGTGGGTACTGATTATGACGATTTATTCGAAATAACCAGACTGCCAGGCGGTAAAACAAACGTCCGAAGTTTTACTACCATAAACGGTGTAAAATCTGATACCTTAATAGATCGAACATATTCACGAAAAGACACCAAAGAACTTTGGGTTTATGGCCTAGGCGGTAAAGATAACTTTACGGTATCGGGCGATGAGGACAATCTAATTTACTTGCGTATCGTCGGGGGTCATGATGAAGATACTTTCGCTATTAACGAGGGTAGGAGGGTAAAGGTTTACGATTATCAAAGTGCACCCAGTATTGTAGAAACAAAAAATGGCGGCAGTCTACGCCTTACAGATGTTTACAATTTAAATACTTACGATTACAGAAAACAAATCGAACGCTCCCAAGGTCTTATTTCCGCAATTGGTTTTAATCCAGATGATGGTTTTCGGGCTGCGCTGCAATACGTTTATAGAGTAGATAATTTTCAACGCAATCCATTTTCGCAGCAACACATTCTAAATGCTGCCTACTTTACAGATATCAACAGTTATGAAATTTCTTATTCAGGAGAATACGCCAATATAAAAGACGATCTAAACCTAAGTTTTGGTGGGAGTTTTACAAGTCCGAATTATACAATGAATTTTTTCGGCTTCGGAAATGAGACTGCTAATCTACAAGCTGAAAACGGTTATGAATTCAATAGGATAGAAGTACAGCATATTACCGGAAATTTAGGCCTGCTTCGCAACAGTATTTTTGGTAGTTTTTACAAATTGCAAGCTACTTTCGATGCTTTTGAAGTAAACAATTCCCCAACCAATTATATTTCCACTGTCGATCTTCAAAATAAAGGAGAAACTAGCTACTTCGCAACTCTAGAAGGTATCTATAATTACCGCAGTTTCGATAATCCACTAAACCCAACACTGGGGATGGTTTTCGACTTAAATGTTGGGGTTACCGATAATTTGGAAGATATGGACGACCTATTCGGTTTTATAAAAACGCGCCTCGGATTTTACAACACTTTAATAAAAGCTAGAACTTTAGTACTTAAAACCAACCTAAAATATCAATTCAATATTGGTGATAGATATCAATTTTATCAAGCCGCTAATTTAGGGGGCGATAATGGTTTACGTGGCTATAGAGAACAACGTTTTACAGGAAAATCGTTCTTAGTGGGTAGCGCCGATATTCGCTATAGCCTCCCAAAATTTAAAATCGGACTCATTCCTTTTCAACTAGGTATTTATGGTGGCGCAGATTTAGGAAGGGTATGGCTAAGAGAAGATACTTCTCTAAAATGGCACAACTCCCGCGGTGGAGGATTCTGGATCAACGGCTCCGGTGGCCTAAATGCAAATCTGAGCCTGTTTAACTCCAAAGAAGGGAGTAGGTTAACCTTCGGTTTAGGGTTTGATTTCTAAATCATGAACATCCCCCCCAACCCCCCTTCAAAGGGGGGAGTAGCAATACGTCTTCGATATTAGCTTTTCGATTTCCCAATCCGGTGCCCTCGATACAAATTTTAGCTCCGCTTCGCTAGCTAAAATTCACTCGGTCACCTACGTTCCGCACGTCGTTCCCCCCCTTCGTCCTCCGAAGCTTTTTCAGCGCAGGGGGATCGTCGTTAATCTCACCTGTTCCTTCCCCTCACTAAAAAACTTCAATTGAAAGCCTAAACTCGAATAAAGGGGAAGGTGGCCACCGCAATAAAATCATCATTCGAAGCTCAAATCACAAACCGGTGGACGGAAGGGGTAAACTCCCATACCAACACAAAAAAAACTGAGTAGTCAGAATGTCACTTCCAACCAACTCAGCTTTTATAATTTATAATGTTAAACGCTTAATGTCTAACATCTAACATCTAACGTCTCACGTCTCACCTCACATAGTCGTGTTTCCCTTCAGTCGTGGTTCGTGGTTCCCTTCAATCTAAAATCAACAATCGTTAATCGTTAATCTCCAATCAGTCTAGGCTTCCGAATAATTCTCTCCACTCTTCATTGTCCAAGCATCAAGCATCCAACTTACTTTTTCAATATAACCAATAAAGCCACCAATCAAATCGATTGTGCCTTCATCACCTGCGTCATCAGCTTTTTCAATTACGGCGCGCATTTGTTTTAGTAATTTCCCGTGATCCTCTAGCAAAATTCTAACCATTTCTAGGTCTTTAGTATCTGAAGAAGATTCTTTAATATTACTCATTTTCAAATATTCAGTAAGATTACTGGTAGGTTGAAAACGAAGCGTCAAAATGCGTTCTGCTATTTCGTCTACTTTCATTTTTGCATCTTCATACATATCTTCAAACTTAATATGTAAGTCGAAAAAGTTATGGCCAACAACATTCCAATGGAAGTTGCGAAGTTTTTGGTAGTATAAATGATAATCTGCCAATAGCACATTAAGTTCTTTTGCAGTTGCAGTAGTTTTCTTTTTATCTAGATTCAAATATCCCATTTTATATAGTTTTTTAAGGTTACATCAAAGATAACCAACGTCATTGTGTCCATCAATTTTTCAAGAGTGTTTAGCCTTTATTTAACTTCGCAGAAACATCCCCCCCCTGCCCCCCCCCTTCAAAGGGGGGGGGATAGCGTCGCATTAAACTTTGGCTACTATTATAAAATAAATAAGTACATTCGTATTAGCTCCTCCCTTTTTGAAAGGGAGGTGTCCGCCGCAGCGGACGGAGGGTTTTTTGCCCATTTTAAACCCACAACCCACAACCCAACAACAATGTCACACTGAGCGCAGTCGAAGTGCCTATGAAAACGCAACCTACAACCTGCAACCCCATTTAACAATAAACAATAACAATAAATAATAATAAATAATAAACAATAGATAATAAACAATGAATAACCTATCCACCGCAATCCAAGCCGCCCTATCCGCTGGAAAGGAAATTCTTAAAATCTACGAGACCAATTTTGAAGTAGAATTAAAGGATGATAATTCTCCTCTAACCATCGCAGATAAAAATGCGAATGAGATTATAATGGGTTTTTTGAAACCAACCAATATTCCAATTATAAGTGAAGAAAATCGCCAACTCGATTATGCTATAAGGAAAAACTGGACCCAGTGCTGGATTGTAGATCCGTTAGACGGCACCAAAGAGTTTATAAAGCGAAATGGCGAATTCACAGTGAATATTGCGCTGGTTGAAAATGGTAAACCAGTATTGGGTGTAATCTATGTGCCAGTTTCAAAAGAGTTGTTTTTCACATCGGAAGATGGAAAAACATCAAAGAAAATTATTATTGCTACCGAAGATATTTCAATTGTAGAAATTTACGCAAATGCTAAAGAGATAAGTCCGAGTAAAGCTATATCTGTCATAAAAATTGTTGGCAGCCGTTCACACCATAATGAAGCCACAAAGAATTTCATTTCAGAAATAGAAAAGGAAAAAGAAAAAGAGGTTCAAGTAATCACCAAAGGCAGTTCCCTAAAATTTTGCCTGCTAGCTGAAGGCCTAGCACACATATACCCCCGTTTCGCCCCCACTATGGAATGGGACACCGCTGCTGGCCATGCTATTTGCAAAGCCGTTGGAGTAGGGGTAATAGATCTAACGACCGGTAAAGCAATGCAATACAACAAAGCTAATTTGCTAAATAATTATTTCATCGCAAAATAAGCTCCTCCCTTTTTGAAAGGGAGGTGTCCGCCGCAGCGGACGGAGGGTTTTTTGCACCTTTCCAAAATCAAGCCATCCGCCCACAGCGGACAAAGGGTTTTTTTTTATTAAATTTATCCAACACTTTTCATAACTAACCCTCATGAAAAAACAAATCCATACCCTAAAACACTTAAAAACTTTCCGAAAAGAACTTCGTGCAAACCTTACTCCCGCAGAGGCATTTTTATGGTCCAAACTAAAATCAAGGCAGTATGAAGGTAGGCGCTTCACGCGGCAGCATAGTATCGAGAATTTTATCGTCGATTTTTACTGCGCTTCGGAAAAACTAATAATTGAACTAGACGGACAAGGACATTTCAATCCTGAATCCCTAGAGTATGATGCCGCCAGAACCGCTAGACTGAATACATTAGGCTACAAAGTTCTACGCTTTGAAAACAAGATGGTTTTTGATCTTTTACCATCGGTACTATTAGAGATTAAAGAAAGTTTCAAACATTAAATAAAGCTCCTCCCTTTTTGAAAGGGAGGTGTCCGCCGTAGCGGACGGAGGGTTTCTTGCACTTTTTCAAAAGGGAGGTGTCCGCCGTAGCGGACGGAGGGTTTCTTGCACTTTTCCAAAAGGGAGGTGTCCGCCGCAGCGGACGGAGGGTTTCTTGCACTTTTTCAAAAGGGAGGTGTCCGCCGCAGCGGACGGAGGGTTAGTTGCAATTTCCAAAAGGGATGTGGATGCCAAAGGCAGACAAAGGGTTAGTTGCCCAAAAACATCCCCCCCAACCCCCCTTCAAAGAGCCTGTCCCGAATTTACTTCGGGAGGGGGGTAGCCCCCAAAATTCCCAACCTGCCGCGGCGGCGAGCTGTTTCGACTTCGTTTTCAATTTCGTGGTTCCCTTAAGTGGTGAGTCGTGTTTCCATTTGGTCCTAATTTCTGAATCTCACGTCTCACATCTCACGCCCGCCCGCCGCAGGAGGGTCTCAAATCTCACAACAAAAAGTCCCCCAACCCCAACGGGGAGAAGCCCCCAACTTGCCGCGGCGGGGAGTTCTTTCGATTTCGATTTCGTTTTCGTTTTCAATTTCGTGATTCCCTTAAGTCGTGAGTCGTGTTTCCATTTGGTCCTACATCTTACGTCCTACCGTCCTATGTCTCACATAAAAAAAGTTCCCCAACCTGCCGCGGCGGGGAGGTGTTTCGTTTATAATTCCTAATTCAACAGACAATGTCAGGGTGAGCAGCCTGTCCTGAGCGGAGCCGAAGGGCAGTCCCCCAATGTCAGGGTGAGCAGCCTGTCCTGAGCGGAGCCGAAGGGCAGTCGAACCCCCTTGGTAATCCCAACCAGTCTTCCTTAGTCATGATTTCAATTCAACCGACAACCAACAACCAACAACCAACAACCAACAACCGCCTACCAACCCCCCAGAAAGTTAAAAACAAAAAAAACCACTTTCAAGTAAAAATTATATAATATTGCACAAAAACGTTAAAATCTGTACTTTTGTCAAATAAATTTTATTTTTTTAACGTTATAGAAAATAATATTTTATATTGCTCATCTAATCAAATAGGTTCCCTCATCTATTGATTAGAGTAATTTTTTATGTGCCCCATCAAAAATTACTGCTGCATTATTGCGAATTTAACCTAAATTGATTCTATGAAATCATTAAAAATTACACTGGTTCTTGTAACAGTATTTCTATTATTTAATGCCACTATCTCGGCACAAGGAAAGGATTATAACCGCTTTTCTGTCTCTATTTCCACAGGTCTTCACGTCCCACTTGCACCTGGTGATGATATAGCACGTAGTCAATATATTGCTTTTAAGCAATTTCAATTATCAGGCCGATACATGTTCTCCAAAAAAGTTGGTATAAAAGGCCACTATGGTTTCAATCGCTTCGCAGATCCAGATAGTAAGGATATGGGTGTAAGCTTTAATAGAGTTGGATTAGAAGGAGTAGTAAATGTTGGTAGACTTCTAAATGTTGATTTCCATATTAGGGAGCAATTTGGTTTACTATTTCATACCGGACTCGGGGTAACCTTATCGAACCCTACAGGCACAACAGGAACCGACCACATAGGTAATATTCTTGCCGGCCTTACAGGAGAGATTAAAATTAGCAACGAAATGGCGCTAATGGGCGACCTAACCTATTTTGGCAACATAAAACAACACTACGGCTATAATGGTGCCAGCCTAAATGCCGGTGAAAAAGGCCTCTCTGGAGGTTTTGTAAATGTGAGTGTCGGAATAATTTTCTTCCTAGGCGAAGAAAGATACCACGCAGATTGGTACTAGGTTAGACGGTAGTCATTATACATTAGACCTTCAACATTCAACATTAGTCTGTAGTCATTATTCATTAAACATTAGCCATTAGACATTCGAAAGCCCGTCCTGAGCGGAGCCGAAGGGCAGTCGAACCCCCTTAGTAATCCGAACCTGTCTGCCGTAGGCACGATCACAAATCAACCGTCTACCCACAACCGACACCCGTCTAACACCTGCCCGTCAAAGGAGGGTCCTGTTTCCCATTGGTCCTACGCCTGCCCGCCGCAGGAGGGTCCTATGTCTTACCGTCCTAAGTCTCATGTCGCATGCCTGCCCGCCGCAGGAGGGTCTCACATCTCACGTCTAACGTCTCACATCTCAATTCTCACCTCCCAATTCCCAAATCCCGAATTAACAAATCAACCGACTACCAACTACCGTCTACCCATAACCCATAACAGACAACAGACAACAGACAACAGACAACCAACACCCGTCTCACACCCGCCCGTCAAAGGAGGGTCCTGTTTCCCATTGGTCCTACGTCCTATGTCTTACCGTCCTACGTCGCAAGTCTCACCTCTCACATCTCACCTCTCACATCTCACGTCTCACATCTCAAATCTCACATCTAACGTCTAACCCCTACATTTCCCAAAATAACCCTTCCAAAACACAAATCTATTTTTATCTTTGTCTCCTAAAAATAAGCAGTGCTATTTTCTCCCCTATGCACATCTTTTGTAATAATTACTAACATAATACAACACACATAATCAATTTTATGGAAGTTTCGAAAACGACCCAAGAATCTCCAAAGCTAGCTGAAGGAGAAAATTCAGTTAAAATAGGAATTATTGGTTTAGGCTATGTCGGCCTACCATTAGCACGACTTTTCGCCACTAAATACCCAGTTGTGGGTTTCGATATTAATAGAGGGAGAGTAGAGGAGTTACAAAATGGACACGATAGTACCCTTGAAGTGGAAGATGAAGTGCTTCAAAAAGTGTTATTAAAGGCAAATACTTTGGTAGCGCATACCTTGAACGAAAACGGGGTTGATAATCATAGTCAATCTATAAAGAACGGCCTCTTTTGCAGTACAGATCTTATGGATGTCCAAAGCTGTAATTATTATATTGTTACCGTACCTACTCCAGTAGATAAAAACAACCGCCCCGTACTTACACCATTATATGCTGCCAGCGAAACAGTTGGTAAGGTGCTTAAAAAAGGAGACACAGTAATCTATGAATCAACTGTTTATCCAGGTGTTACGGAAGAAGAATGTGTGCCAGTCTTAGAGCGTGTAAGTGGTTTAAAATTTAATACAGATTTCTTCGTGGGCTATTCCCCAGAACGCATCAACCCAGGCGATAAAGAACATACTGTTGATAAAATATTAAAAATTACTGCTGGTTCTACTCCAGAGTCAGCTAAAGCTATTAACGAACTTTATGCATCTATAATTACGGCAGGTACTTATTTGGCACCGAGTATCAAGGTGGCAGAAGCAGCTAAGGTAATCGAGAATTCACAACGTGATATAAACATCGCTTTCGTAAACGAGCTTGCAAAAATCTTTAATCTCCTAGAAATCGATACTCATGAAGTATTAAAAGCAGCTGGTACTAAATGGAACTTCCTACCATTTAAACCCGGTCTTGTTGGCGGACATTGTATAGGGGTTGATCCGTATTACTTAGCACAAAAAGCGCAAGAACGCGGCTACCATCCAGAGATAATTTTAGCTGGTAGAAGACTAAACGATTCTATGGGTGAATACGTTGCCTCTCAAGTAGTAAAGTGTATGATTAAAAAAGGCATCGCCATCGGCGGCGCTGAAGTGCTAATGTTAGGCATCACCTTCAAAGAAAACTGCCCCGATGTTCGCAATACCAGAATCGTAGATGTTATAAGCGCCTTAGAAGACTATGGCGTAAAAGTAACCACCTACGATCCTTGGGCAAACCCAGCAGAAGTAAAACACGAATATAACATAGAAACCACAAGAACTCTTGATAAAAGTAAATTTGATGGTATCGTTTTAGGAGTCTCACATAATGAATTTTTAAAGATGGATTTAGAGCCGTTTAGAAAAGAGAACTCGGTTGTTTACGACGTAAAAGGAGTATTAGAAAACCCAACAGCGAAATTGTGATTCGGGATTTGTGATTCGGGATTCGGCAAGTTATTAAGCTCGGTATAGCCCTAATCTAAGTTGACAACGTGCTCCTTCCCCTTTTTCAGGGGAAGGTGGCAGCTGGGAGAAAGGTTGATTAAAAGCTAAATTTCATATTCAGCTGACGGAAGGGGTAATTCTCTAAACAGGACAAAGAAAAAAAAAGTATTGAAAATCGAACATTGGGAATTTTGTCACATCACTCATCTCAAATCTAAAAAATGAACTTAGATCAATTTAGCATATTAAAGAACAAAAAAGTCTTGGTAACCGGTGGCGCCGGCTTCATCGGTTCCAACCTATGTGAAGCCCTCCTAGAAATCGGTGCAAATGTAATTTGCCTAGACAATTTTGCTACCGGTCATAGACACAATATACAGCCATTTTTATCAAATAAGAATTTTAAGCTAATCGAAGGCGATATCCGCAATTTAGCAACTTGCCATACTGCTTGCAAAGGACAGGACTATATTCTGCACGAAGCAGCTTTAGGTTCAGTACCTCGATCCATCAATGATCCAATTACTTCCAACGATGTTAACGTAGGCGGATTTCTAAATATGCTTGTTGCCGCTCGCGATGCTAGTGTAAAACGCTTTGTGTATGCCGCAAGTAGTTCTACTTACGGCGATAGTGAAGCTTTGCCAAAGGTAGAAGACAAAATAGGGAAACCTCTGTCACCTTATGCTATTACAAAATATGTGAACGAGTTGTATGCTACTATTTTTCATACAACCTATGGATTAGACACCATCGGACTTAGATACTTCAACGTCTTCGGCAGACGCCAAGACCCCAATGGGGCTTATGCGGCAGTGATACCATTATTTGTAAAACAATTTATGGCGCACGAGAGTCCACTTATTAATGGGGATGGCAGTTATTCCCGCGATTTTACATATATAGATAATGTGGTTCAGATGAACCTTTTGGCTATCACTACAGAAAATAAAGAAGCGCTTAATCAGGTGTATAATACTGCCGTTGGCGATAGAACTACTTTAGTGCAGCTTACTGAGCTTCTCAAAAAACATTTGAGTACTTTTGACGTCGCTATTGCAGATATTGAAATTACACACGGACCCAACCGCAAAGGAGATATTCCACATTCGTTGGCTTCTGTTGAAAAAGCGGAGAAGCTAATGAATTATAAACCAACTCACGCTATTAATAAAGGCATAGAAGAGGCGGTGGAATGGTATTGGGCGAATTTGAAATAATAAAAAACAATAGAGAATAGAATAGATTGGTCTAACATCTCAAGTCTAATATCTCATATCTATAAAAAATGAACATTAAAAACATTTGTTGTATCGGTGCTGGATATGTGGGAGGCCCCACAATGGCTGTATTAGCCCTAAAAAACCCAGATATTAAAGTTACGGTCGTTGATATTAATGAGACCCGTATAGCCGCTTGGAATGATAAGGATTTAAATAACCTCCCAATTTACGAACCTGGCTTAACAGAAGTTGTGCAAGAGGCTAGAGAAAGGAACCTTTTTTTTAGCACAGAAGTTGAAAAAGCGATTGATGAGGCCGAAATGATATTTATTTCCGTAAATACACCTACTAAAACTTATGGTAAAGGGAAAGGGATGGCTGCTGATTTAAAATACATTGAACTTTCTGCTAGGCAAATTGCGAAAGTTGCTACTACTAATAAAATTGTTGTTGAAAAATCTACGCTCCCTGTTAGAACCGCCCAAGCTATTAAAGATATTTTAGACCATACTGGCAATGGAGTTAAGTTTCAAATTCTTTCAAATCCAGAATTTTTGGCGGAAGGTACTGCCGTACAGGATTTAATGAAGCCAGATCGTGTTTTGATAGGTGGCGAAGAAAGTGTGGACGGTCAGGAAGCAATTAATGCCTTAGTAAATATTTATGCTACGTGGATTTCAAGAGAAAACATACTTACCACAAATGTTTGGTCCTCAGAATTGTCAAAATTAGTGGCCAATGCCTTTCTCGCTCAACGCGTATCGTCAATTAATGCTATTTCTGAGCTTTGTGAAGTAACTGGCGCCGATGTAAACGAAGTAAGTAGAGCCATTGGGATGGATAGCCGAATTGGACCTAAATTCTTACAGGCTTCCGTAGGTTTCGGAGGCTCTTGTTTTCAAAAGGATATTTTGAACCTTGTATATATAGCAAAATCCTATGGTTTGCATAAAGTTGCAGATTATTGGGAGCAGGTAATCATCATGAACGATCACCAGAAAAATCGTTTTGCCGAAAACATAATTTCTAAACTTTATAATACAGTTTCTGGTAAAAAAATCACCTTCTTCGGATGGGCCTTTAAAAAGGATACTAACGACACTCGCGAGTCTGCCGCCATATATGTGGCCGATGCGCTTTTAAATGAAGAAGCTGAAATTACGGTTTACGACCCTAAAGTGAGTGAGGAAAGAATCTATTCCGATTTAGATTATTTGAATACCCGCAGCCCAGAAGAAAATAGAAGATTATTAAAAGTTGTCAATGATCCGTATCAAGCTTGTGAGGATGCACACGCAGTCGCAATCCTCACCGAATGGGATGAGTTTAAGGAATATGATTGGGTAGGGGTATATAAATCAGTTATTAAACCGGCTTTTATTTTTGATGGTAGAAAGATTTTGAATGGTAAAATCATGACGGAAATAGGGTTTCATTACGCTGCAATCGGAGTTTCAAACTTAAACGGCACATCATGAAAATACTAGTTACAGGTGCTGCTGGATTTATTGGCTATCATTTATGTGAGAAGTTACTTTCTTTAGGTCATAATGTAGTTGGTTTAGATAATATTAATGATTATTATGATGTCAATCTAAAACTAGCTCGACTTAAAAATTTGGGGGTCAGTGAAAACAGTATCAAGTATAACAAATTAGTATCGAGCGAATTGCATAACGATCAATTCCATTTCATAAAATTGAATTTGCAAGATCAGGAGCACTTGCCATTGTTATTTGGAACGCACAGTTTTGATATGGTTTGTAATCTCGCAGCCCAAGCAGGTGTTCGCTATAGCATTGAAAAACCAATGAAATATGTAGAAAGTAATATTGTTGGTTTTGTTAATCTCTTAGAATGTATTAGAAATGCTAATGTCAAAAAGCTTGTTTATGCCAGTAGTTCCAGCGTTTATGGAATGAACGATAAAATTCCTTTTTCCACAGAGGACAATGTAGATCATCCTATCAGTATGTATGCTGCCACCAAAAAGAGTAATGAGCTCATGGCACATACTTATAGTCATTTGTTCGGTATAGAAACTATAGGCCTGCGCTTCTTTACAGTGTATGGGCCTTGGGGCAGACCAGATATGGCAATGTTCTTGTTTACAGATGCTATCTTAAATCATAAACCGATTAAGGTTTTTAATGAGGGTAATCTTTCAAGGGATTTCACATATATTGATGATATCGTTGAAGGAGTGGTCGCAACGCTACTTTATGAACGAAAAGAAAAATCAAGTTATTCCTTGTATAATATAGGAAACAGTAAACCAGTTAAACTTATGGATTTTATTGAGGCAATAGAAGGTGTAACGGGTATAAAGGCGATTAAAGAAATGTATCCTATGCAAGCTGGAGACGTACTACAAACGTGGGCAGATACCACTTCTTTACATAATGATTATGAATACCGACCTGAGGGAAATATTAGTAACGGAGTAAACAAATTTATAACGTGGTATAAAGAATATTATAAATAAGATGAATAACGAAATAATTAAGATTAAAAAAGCTTCCTTAAATGGAAAGGTAAAGGTAAGCGGTGCTAAAAACAGTGCTTTGCGTTTATTGGCTGCTAGCTTACTAACAAGTGAAGATATTGAGCTAACCAACTTTCCTAATGGTTTACTGGATGTACAAGTTCATTTACAAATGTTAGAGGTTCTTGGTAAAAATTATAGCGAGAAAGCAGATTTTGTTAGGATCTCAGAGAATGACCTTAAAACCACCAATCATTTACTTTGGGAAGATAGGTCAATAAGAAATACTTTATTGATTTTAGGGGCTTTGGTAGCTCGTTGGGGCGAAGGACGTGTACCCTTGCCTGGCGGATGTAAATTAGGCGAAAGAAAATATGATCTTCACGTTATGCTTCTCGAAAATCTTGGAGCAAAAGTTTGGGAAGAAGACGACTATCTATGTGCAAAGGTAGATGGAAAATTAAAAGGTAATGATATAGTTCTTCCAATGCGCTCTACAGGAGCAACGGAAAATTCAATAATTTGTGCTTCTTTAGCTGAAGGAAAAACTACAGTTTGGAATCCTCATATTAGGCCTGAAATAATGGATTTAATCGATATGCTTCAAAAAATGGGCGCAAAGATTAAAGTTTTTGGTCAAAAGTGTATTGAAATTGAAGGTGTAGCCAAATTAAGTGGGGTAAAACATAGTGTGATTCCTGATAATATGGAAGCTCTTACTTGGGCTATTGGCGCCGTAATTACCAATGGTGATGTAGAGATTGAAAACTTTCCGTTTGAGCATTTAGAGGTGCCATTAGTTTTTCTCCGTGAAAGTGGTATGAAATATTATCGTGGCGAAAATAGTTTGATTGTAAGAGGAGGAGAATCTTACCCAATCGAAATAAGTACTGGTCCATATCCCGGTATCAACTCAGATATGCAACCATTATTTGCTGTATACGGCGCCATGAGTAGAGGAGAGTCTAAAATAATTGATTTAAGATTTCCTGGAAGATATGGTTATGCTGAAGAATTGGCAAAAATGGGAATGGATTATAGAGTTGATGGTGAAATGTTAATAATTAATGGAGGAAATCCATTAAAAGGAGCAACTGTAAATGCTTTAGATTTAAGGGCTGGAATTGCCTTATTACTAGCAGGTTTGACAGCCGAAGGAGAAACTGTCATTGAGAATGCATGGCAGATACAACGTGGCTATGAGAATTTAAGTGATAAATTAAAAGGCTTAGGAGTTTTAATATAGTATGATTACCTTAAAACAAACATTATTAAATATTAAAGGAGACTTGCCCGTTAAGAATGGTTTAATTCTAAACTTTATAAAAAGTTATTTATACAGTCCTAGGTTTCGATTATTATTGAATCATAGAATAGGTAAATATTTTTTTTGTAAGCGGAATTTTTTTTTGCGCCAAATTGGGAATTATTATAAAAATAAAATGATAGTTAAAAGGAACTGCGATATTTCATATAATGCGTTGTTAGGGAGTGGCTTAAAACTACCGCACCCTTTGGGGATTGTTATTGGAGATGGAGTAATTATAGAGGATAATGTTATGATATTTCAACAAGTAACATTTGGCAGTCATGGTAAGCGAGGATCTAGTCAAAAGGAATATCCCATAATAAAATTTGGAGTTAAAATTTATGCAGGTGCTAAAATAATTGGAGGTATTACGATTGGAGAAAATGCTATCATCGGTGCAAACTCTGTTGTTAATATCAATGTTCCTCCTAACGCAATTGCGGTTGGCATACCTTGTAAAATAATAGAAAAAATATGAGCTCCTTTATAAGTGATGTTCTAAGGGTAGGTCTTTCTAATGTCTTGATAATAGGGCTAGGATTAGGAACATCAATAATCACTGCTAGATATATTGGACCAGAAGGGAATGGTATAATTGCTGCCTTATTGGTATATCCTTCCTTATTTATGAGCATTGGGTCTTTAGGAATCAGGCAATCTACCACCTATTTTTTAGGAAAAGGTATTTATTCAGAATCCCAAATAAAACGGGCCATAACTCAAATATGGATGTTTACAACGGTTTTATCAATAGCTGTTAGTTTTATTCTGATGAGATATTTTAGTGAAACGGGACACCACTCATTATTAGTGATACTTGCCTTAATACCTATTCCTTTTAGCCTATTTAATACGTACAATTCAGGTATTTTTTTAGGTAAGAATGATATAGGAACATTTAATAAAATAAATTGGATTCCTTCATTGATAATTTTTTTAGGAACCCTCATTTTTGTTGTAGGTATAAAAATGGATATTGCGGGTGCAATGATTGCAGCTATTGGTGGCCCGCTTTTTATTGCGGTAATATTATTGTTCAAAAACAAATTTATTCAAGATTTTAGTCTAAAATTTGATTGGCTAATTATAAAATCTATGTTATCACTCGGAGTTGTGTACGCTATTTCTCTCTTGGTCATAAACTTGAATTATAAAGTCGATATTATACTTTTAGACAAATTAAGTACCCCTTATGAAATGGGAATATATTCCAAAGGATCCGCTATTACCCAGTATTTATGGCAAATCCCTATGCTCTTTAGTACTATTGTCTTTGCACGAAGTGCAGTAAGTAAGAATGATAAACTATTCTCCCATAAAGTTGCACAGCTTTTGCGAGTTTCCTTTCTATTTATACTCTTCGCATCAGTATTTCTTTTGATATTCTCAGATTTAATCATAACAGGAATGTATGGTGAGGCTTTTCGAGGGAGTATTAGTGTTTTAAATTATTTATTACCTGGGGTTTTAATTTTAACAATTTTTAAAGTAATGAACGTAGATTTGGCTGGAAAGGGTAAACCTTGGGTTTCTATGAAAGCAATGATTCCTGCTTTAATTTTTAATATCATTTTTAATATATTTTGGATTCCGAAATACGGATCCAATGGAGCGGCTCTTGCTTCAACAATAAGTTATGCTTTTGCTGGAATTCTTTTTTTATTTTTTTATAGTAAAGAGGCGGAAATATCTATTAAAGAGATTATAACTTATAAGAAAATGGATTTCGATCCAATATTAAGTATATTAAAGAAATTTAAAAAATAATATGAAAGTCTACACTGATTTTGATTTAACCAATTATAATTCATATCGAATTAAAGCTAAATGTAAAATTGCTTATTTTCCAGAAAATGAAGAGGATGTAATTAGCTTCTATAAAAAAGAAGAACCTTTTGTCCTTTTAGGAAGTGGACATAATGTTATTTTATCTAAGGAATATTACGATACCAATTTCCTAATTTTTAATGGAAATTTTCAAGATTCAATTGTTAATTCAACTACCGGAGAAATTGAAGCAGAGTCTGGTATTACCATGTTAAAAATAAGTGAGCTGGCATTAGAAAATGGGTTGAGTGGTTTAGAAATATTTTATGATATACCAAGTTCTCTTGGTGGTGCTGTGGTAATGAATGCTGGTGCAAGTGGAGAAGAGATAAAGGATGTGCTTGTTAAGGTGCGTTATCTAGATTTACATGATATGACAATTAAAGAAATTCATAAAGAAGACATGGGGTTTGAGTATCGCAATAGTTTCTTTCAACGTAACACCAATAATGTGATTTTAAAGACTTGGTTAAAACTACTACCAAAAGAGAAGGCTATTATTAAAGAAAAGATGGATACTATAAAAGAACAACGTTGGGCAAAACAACCTAAAGAGTATCCTAATGCAGGTAGTGTTTTTAAAAGACCTGAAGGCTATTATGTTGGTGCAATAATGGATGAGTTGAATTTAAAAGGATTTACAATTGGCGGTGCTAAAATATCAGAAAAACATGGTGGATTTATTGTCAATAATAATAATGCCAAGGGTCAAGATATAATTGATATAATTATAGAAGTGAAAAAACTTGTAATGGATAAGTTTAATGTTGAATTAGAAGTTGAACAGAGAATATTATAAATGAAGGCAAAAGTATTATATATTATATACTCAAGTACCAAGAGTTCAGGAGGGGGGCATTTTTATAGTTTAGATGCTATCTCAAAAGGATTGTCAAGTATTATAGATTTTAAGATTCTAAATTTGGGAGCTGTATATGCGAAACCTTTAAGAGACATAGAGAATACATATTTTATCAAACTATTTAAGTTTAGTTTTTTTACGAAAATATTTTCTGTTTATTCTTTTGTTAAAGAGTTTAAACCAGATGTAATTCATGCTTTCGACTTTAATGGTTTATTTATAGCAAGATCTATTGCTTTTTTCTATAAGACTAAAATTGTATATACTAAATGTGGTGGTGGAAATGGAAGTAATTATATACCAGACGCAGATACTCAAATTCTTTTTAGTCAAGAAAATTTAGATCACTTTAATAAATATAGTACAGCTAATATACCTCGTTATTTATTGCCTAATAGAGTTAATGAAACAAAAAAAGATGAGACACATATTCAAAATTTTAAAGAAAAATTTAACTTAACTGATAAGTTTATTTTATTAAGAATATCTAGATTCAATAGTTATTATGATTTATCTTTTAGACAATCTATTGCATTATTAATACAAGCTCTAAAATATAATGAAGATGCTGTTTTAGTATTTGTTGGTCAAATTCAGAATAAGGATTATTTTGAAAAATTACAATCTAGTATAGAAAGTAATTTACCTATTTTATTTGTTACAACCGATGGTTATACAAAAGAGGCATCTAGGTTGTTGGATGTTGCAGATGTTGTTATAGCAACAGGAAGAGGTGCAATGGAAGCTTGTTCTTTAAATAAAACGGTTTTTTGCCCTGTCAAAAATGCTAATATGCCAATATTATTAAATGATGAATCAATAGAATCTTTGACAAAAACAAATTTTTCTGAAAGAGGTAAATATGATAATAGAATTGAAGTTTATGATTTTGTTTGGAAAAATGAATTCAATATTAATACTTTAAAGTATTTTTCAAAATACTTTAAAGTTGAATCTGTAATAAATGAATATAAAATTATTTACGAACAAAAAACAAAGAATAAATTTCGTTTAGGTAATTATTTTGGCCATTTAATTAGGTTTTTTAAAATTTAAAGATATGTTTAATAAAATTATAGGTTTTTACAGACGTATCTTTTGGAGCGCTGAAAAATACGGAAGACATCTTGGAGTAAGTATAGGAGAAAAATGTTCAATAGCTACAAAATATTTTGGTTCAGAACCTTATTTAGTTAAAATTGGTAATCATGTTCAGATTACTAATGGTGTTAAGTTTTTCACTCATGGAGGTGGTTGGGTTTTTAGAAAAGAAATACCAGATTTTGATACTTTTGGTAGAATTGAAATTAAAGATAATGTTTATATTGGAAATAATGTTTTGATAATGCCTGGTGTTACAATTAATAGTAATGTGATAATTGCTGCTGGTTCAGTGGTTACAAAAAGTATACCTGAAGGAAAAATAATAGGAGGCAATCCTGCAAAAGAAATTGGTGAAGTTTCAAACTTGAGAGAACGACTATTACCAATCAATGCAAAGACTAAAGGGATGAGTTATGAAAATAAAAAACGTATTTTACTAAAATTAGATAGCGATAAATTCATAATAAAATAATGCCTTTAAAACTTATATACATTTCTTTATTGATTTTATTCATTGCTTTTTACAATGTAACTCCAAACATTATGGATTCAGATGTAATGTTGGTGATTTTAATCATTTTGTTATTTTCTACTATACTATTTTTTACACGAAAAGAAAATATAATTGGATTAAAAGGACAGTTTTTAAAGCATTCTAATTTAGTTGTACTTGGATTACTTATCGTTCACTTTCAAATATATGCTGATTTTATTTTAGGTAACATAGGTATAACAAATACATTTATCTGGGTAAATGAATCTATTGTTATAAAAACTATGACTTTGGCTACAGTTGGCATTATTTCTTTTTATTTAGGATTTTTAAGTTATAATAAGGATTTTAAAAAAAATGTCGATAAAAGAATAAAACCACAATATGAAAATATTTCAGTCAAATTTTTAATGTATATATCGACATTAGTCCTTATAATATATTTTGCAACAGTTAACCCAAAGTATATAATGGGACATTATGGAGCTGTTCAAAAGGGGACTATTGCTACTTATATGTCATTATTATTTAATCTGTTAATATTTGGTGTTATTATACAATCTTGTAGAAATTTATTTGCTCTAAATAAAATTCCAAAAAACTTTATAGAATATACGAGATTTATGGGTTTTCATTTATTAGTAGTTTTCGGCATCTATTTACTATCTGTACTAATTAGTGGTGATAGAGGACCTTTAATTACTTTTGGACTATGTTATTTATCAGGCTACTTTTTCGTTACTAAAAAAAAATTAAGTTACGGTAAAGGAGTTATTCTATTTAGTGTAGGTGCATTGATAATTACAATTTTAGGTGTGGCAAGAAGTTTTGATAAGAATCTTGACTTTAATCAAAAAATTAATAATGCTGTTTTTCATAGTGAAAATGAAGAAAGTTCTATACTTCCATCGACAAGAGAATTAGCAGTTTCGATACGTACTTTACACCATTCAGTAAATTATATTTCTCATGGTAATGAGTTTTTATATGGTCGCTTTCAATATCAACATATAATGGCTTCTTTACCCTTTTCGAATGTTTTTAATTCATTAATATTTGAGGATACATCGTTTAAGTATAAGGGACCTGCATCATTTGTAACGTGGATTCATCAAGGAGATTTTCGTACTTATGGAATTGGCACATCTGCCATGGTTGATTTTTATTTAGATTTTGGTTTGATGGGTGTAATATTTGGCATGTTTATTTTTGGTTATTTTATTCGTTTTGCTGAAGTTACATTCTACAGTTATAGTTATTTAAATTTATTCTCTCACGTTTTTATAATTGTTTATTTATGTAATGCTATTTATATTTCAAGATCATCAGTTTTATTTGGCTTCAGAACAGTGGTCTGGATTTTAATATTGTTATTAATTAATAAATATATATTTAATAAAAGAATGACTATATAAATAGCCTTTTATAGGAAGATTGAACTCAATAAAGATAAATTTTAATTAAAAAATGGCTAAAGACGATATAAAAAAAATTGTTTTTTTTGTTACAACGATTGACAGCGGTGGTCTAGAAAACTACCTGTTACGGTTTTTAATATACAAATCTTATGAGTTTGATAAAATTATAGTATTCTGTAAGGGAGGTAAAACAGGTCAGTTAGAACAGAAATTTTTAAAAATACCAAACCTAACTATACATTCTAAGCAAATAAGTTTTTTTAACCCTAAAGATTATTTTTTTGTATATAAATTTTTAAAGAAAAATAACATTAATAAAGTTTGTGATTTTACCGGTAACTTTGCAGGTATTATATTATTAACATCTAAGTTGGCAAACGTAAAAAAAAGAATTGTTTTTTATAGGGGATCAAATAATCATTTTCAAGAAACAAGATTTAAGCTTTATTATAGTAAAATATCACAATGGATTACTTTAAATAGTGCGACAAATATTTTATCAAACTCCAAAGCAGCATTTAATTTCTTTTATCCAAATAAATGGAAAAATGATAATAGATTTAAAGTAATTTATAATGGGATAGATTCGAAACCTTTTTTAGATGAGAAGGAAAACCTAAAGAGTGAGTTTAATATTCCCGAAAATGCATTTATTGTTGGTCATACAGGAAGGTTTAATGAAGCAAAGAACCATACAACCCTTATTAATGTAGCCTTAGATTTGTGTAAGTCAGATGAAAATATTTATTTTATTTTATGTGGTAATGGCGTAAAAGAAAATTTAGAAGAGATAATATCTGCGTCGAAATTAGAAAAAAGAATAATTCTACAAAATAATAGAGATGATATTCCAAAAGTGTTAAATTCATTAAATTGTTATTATTTTCCCTCAATTACGGAAGGGCAACCAAATTCTTTAATAGAAGCTATGGTTAAAAGTTTGCCTTTTGTTGCATCTAACATTAATGCTATAGTAGAAACAGTTCCTTTAGATTTTCACAGGCAGCTTATTGAGCCATTAGATGCCATTTCTGCTAAAGAAAAAATTCTTGAGATTAAAAATAATATTGATAAAAATAATTTCAAAAATTTAGGTAAAGTGGTTATAAAATTATATGATGCAGAGTATTTATTTAATCAATTTTATAAAGAGATATAATGAACCTATATTTTGTCCAAGAAGCAGTATTCTTTGAGTTTAAAGGTAATTATTACTCGCCGCGTATACGCTATGAAACTTATTGGGAGCGTTATTTAAACCACTTTAAGAGTGTTCTTGTTCTTGCTCGTGTAAAACAAATAGATGAATTTCCTAACCATTATCATCAAGTGAATGGAGATAGAGTGTCAGTTATTCCTCTTCCATATTATAATGGCATAATTGGCTTTTATAAAAGTAAAAAACAAATAACTAAAATATATAAAAATAACATTAGCTTTAGTGATGCCTATGTCTTAAGACTTCCAGGACCATTGGGTAATCTTATTGCACAAATATTATATAATAATAAAGTTAAATATGCAGTAGAGGTTGTTGGTGATCCTTATGAGGTATCAAAATTTCTAAAATTACCTAGTTTACTTAAATTGTTTTTAACAAATTATAGTTTATTTAAAATGCGGAAAGTTGTGGCCAGCAGTGTTGCAGCCTTATATGTAACAAATAATACATTACAAAAAAGATACCCAGCAAAAAAAGCCATAATAAGCTCATCAGCATCAAATGTGATTATTGATGTAAAAGATATAGTTGATTTAAATAAAAAGCTTAAACAAGTTAAACAAATAAATGATAGGTTTACAAATGTTAATGAAAAACCTATCAAAATTGGTGTTTTAGGTATGATGTATACAATTAAATCACCAATAGAAATTTTGGAAGTGATTAATAATTTAATAAAACAAAAATACAATATTGAATTATATTTTGCAGGAGAGGGTCCGCTTAAAGAAGTTGTAGAGCAAAAGGCTATACAATATAATATTTCTGAAAATGTTAAATGTCTTGGAAACTTATCAAGTGGTGAAGCAGTTTTCGATTTTTTAGACTCTTTAGATCTATACATCCAATTCTCTAAAACAGAAGGAATACCAAGAGCTATGCTTGAGGCAATGGCAAGGGGTTGTCCAGTTATATCCAGTGATGTAGGTGGAATTCCCGAGTTTGTTTCGCCAAATTTTTTAGTGAAATCAGGTGATATTAAGGATCTTTTTAAAAAAATAGAATCTATTTTAACAAACGAAAATTTGTACAGGCAAAATATTGAACAAAGTATTAAAACAGTAAATAAGTTTTCATTACCTGTTCTCAAAAAAAAAAGATATAAACACTATAGTGAAGTATATAATATATTTAAAAACGATATATGAATAACAAAAATTACTTTTACAGTCCTGTTGAAAAAATAATAGGCGTAAAAACAAACATAGAAAATTTTAGCTTTTCTTATGGAATGGCAATGCCATATGTAAATGAGTCACTATTTAATGATTCTTTAATTAAAATTATACTAAACGTTGTTAGCGGTAGAGTTGAGCCCCCTAAAGATGAGAAGGGAAAAATGGGAAAATTTCATTACTTCAATGGTTTCCCTAATCAAGGTGAAATATTTTATGAGAGAAATTTTTTATATGGCAGAAAATTGCAATTTAAAGTATCTGGTATAGATACAAATAATATTGAGATAACAGTAAATAAGGATTATATGCGTTTTGTTAAGCATCGCTTTATGAATATCCATTCCATTGGATATATTCTTACTGATATTATTAATTTAAGATTAATGCATAATAATTTAGCACCATTACACTGCTCGGGCGTAGTAGTCAATAAAAATGGTTATGCAATTTTTGCACCACCTAATACAGGTAAAACACTCACAGCAATGACGCTATGTATGGATGACAATTCCAAGTATAAATTTATTGCAGAAGATTTAGCTTTGACTGATGGAGCAAATTTAATTGCTGTTCCGTGGACCAGTACATTTCGTTATTATGATACTGTTGATTCTAGTCGCTTTAGCAAGTTTTTAAATAATTTGACAGAGAAAATTTCAGTTTTAGAGCTGTTTAGTTTTGGAAAGACGGAGCCTATTACCGATTATGTTAAGGATATTTCTCTAAAGGCAAAAATAAAGGGAATATATATATTAGACAGAGGAGAAATAAAGAACTATGATATTTCTGCAGAAGAAGCATTTGAACGCATTAATACTTTAGATCGATATGAATTTAACTATATGAGAGCTCCAACAATTATCGCTTACGAATATTTTAATAGAAAGACTGATATTGAATTTGCTTATAGACGAGAGCGTGAATTATTAAAAGAAATGATCCAAAATTCTGATTTCTTAAAAGTTATATCTACTGATAATGCCCTTAATTATTCAAAAGAAATTGAAAAAGACATGCTATAACAATGAAACTAGTTCATGTTTTTTCAGCACCTCAGTCGGCTTATTTTTTTATGAGTGGCCAGCTTGATTATATGCACAAAAGAGGGATGGAGGTTACAGTTATTATGCCTTCGGATGATATATTTAATGAAAAATTTAAAAAACGTGAGCCCTATGTAAATGTAATCAATATTGATTTGGTTCGCAATATTTCATTAGTTTCCGACCTTTCTTCCTTATACAAGCTTTTTTGGTTGTTCAAAACTCTAAACCCTAATATTATTCATTTGCATACACCCAAGGCTTCTTTCATAGGAGCCTTAGCAGCAAGATTATTATTTAAGAAGAATATCATTTATCAAATGCATGGCCTAATTTCAACCGAAGGTAATTCGGTTCAAAAGGGCTTACTGTATCAGCTCGAAAAATTGACCTGCTCGCTTTCAACTAAAATATTTGCGGTTTCTAAGAGTTTAACGGACTTTGCAATTGCAAACAATTATTGCAGTTCGAAAAAAATATCGGTTATTGAGAATGGAACCATAAACGGTATAGACTTTCAACATCAATTCAATCCAACGATAGTAAGAATAGATAATGAAAAATTAAACCTAATATCCTCAAAATTTTTTATTATAGGTTTTGTAGGTCGACTTCTGGACGACAAGGGAATTGAAGATTATATTAAAGTGTTAGCTGAGTTCAAGAAATGTAATATTACCTTTATAGGCTTTGTTGTGGGCCCGGATGAAAGCGGAGATGGTTTTATAGACCTTCTGAAACAACATAACTTGATAATCGATGAAGATATTATTCTTTTCGGTCAGCAATTAAACCCGGAAGAATTCATGATTTATTTTGACGTATTGTTGCTGCCTACGAAGAGGGAAGGATTTGGTTTGGTAGCGGCAGAGGCAAATTCTCTAGAAATACCAGTTGTGGGTTATGATATCCCAGGTTTCCGGGACGCAGTAATAAATGGTGAAACGGGCACTTTAGTGGAGTATGGAAGTTTAAATAAATTATTTGAAGCGGTCCACAATTACTACATTAATCAGGAATTAAGAATTGAACATGGAAAAAACGGAAGAGCGCGAGTGATAAAGGATTTTAATTCAGAAGATATATGGAAGTCCTTATATGAGGAATATCAAAACTTAGAAAATTCATAGAATTCATTTTATAATTTTGTAAACCAAAATCAGTATTTTGTTATATCAAAACCTAATAAAACCTATATTCGATTTCCTTTGCGCCATTATTGGCTTTTTAATTATAAGCCCCATATTCTTCTTGGTTTGGCTAAGTCTATTAATCGCTAACAATGGAAAGCCATTCTTCTATCAACGCAGACCAGGGAAAGATGGACGTATTTTCACAATTGTCAAGTTTAAAACAATGAACGATAACCGTGATGCTACTGGTCTATTATTACAAGATGATAAACGACTTACAGCAGTTGGAAATTTTGTACGCAAAACATCCTTGGACGAGTTACCTCAATTGCTAAACGTACTAAAAGGAGATATGAGCTTTGTAGGTCCAAGACCCTTATTGCCTGAATACTTACCTTTGTATAACGAAATACAGCACAAACGTCACGATGTTAAACCGGGCATAACCGGCTGGGCACAAGTAAACGGTCGCAATGCCATTTCTTGGGAACAAAAGTTTGAGTATGATGTGTGGTATGTAGAGCATCAAAGTTTCCAATTAGATTTGCAAATATTTTTTAAAACCATAAAAAAAGTGTTTAGAAGCGAAGGGATCAATCAACAAGGACAAGTAACTTCACAACGTTTTACAGGAAACAACTAACAATTAACCCCTAATAAATGATACTATTCGGAGCCAGCGGCCATAGTAAATCAGTAATAGACATTGCTGAATCAATGGGAGAGAAAATCACTCTCATTTACGACGATAATCCAAAAACGGAAGCAGTCTGCCATATTCCGGTAGAAAAATACGTGGACGGTTTTTGCAGTCTACGAGAAACATGGGTTATCTCTATTGGTAACAACAGGATTCGTAAACTGGTAAATGAAAAACTGAATGGACAATATGGTCTTTTAATCCATAAAACCGCCAGTGTTTCATCTTGGTCTTCCCTTGGTAATGGCACTGTAGTTATGGCAAAAGCTGTAATAAATGCTTGTGCAACAATTGGAGAACATTGCATAATAAATTCTGGAGCAGTAATAGAGCACGACTGTACTTTAGGAGATTTTGTCCATATCTCCCCAAATGCCAGCTTAGCTGGAGGCGTTTCAGTAGGAGAAGGCACACATATTGGAATTGGAGCTTGTGTAATTCCTGGAATTAAAATTGGAAAATGGGCCACAATTGGCGCAGGTGCAGTAATAATCAAAGATGTTCCAGATGGGGCTATGGTAGTTGGAAATCCTGGGAGAATTTGTAATTAATTCTTACAAATCATGTTTAAACAAATCATCATCAAAAAATTCTTTTAAAGATATTCCAATCATATTACAAAACCTTTTAATTGTATGTATTGATACACCGCGTTTATCAGTAGTGCTTTCCCATCTACTCAATATCTGGCGGTCTAATAAGTTTTCTTTAGCAAATTTTGCCTGTATTGGCTCTTGTTTAATCCTTAATTCTCTTATCCTTGAAGCAATTTGCTTGTTAAGTTGGGTATCATCTGTTTCTTTCCGTGACATATTGCAATTTTCAACTTAACTGTAAATTTTTTGTCAACCAACTTGCTTACATTTAAAATATTATTATTACATTAGCAATATTATTTTAAATTTGCGATTCTTCTAAGAGCAAAATATTAGAAGCATTCGCTTTGAATCTCGGATTGAAAACTGGTAATTTTTAGACAATGAGACGATAAGCAGATTGCTCACGACCCGGGCGTGGCTTTCTTATCGTTGTCAGGTATACCAGTACCCCAATCCGGTAAGTTGAGTTCTACGCCTTTTTGTATTTGGCTTGTTCGTTATATACACACAACTTTCTTTCAAAGCAAACTACTTCTCCTCAATAGAAGCTTCGCAACTAATTTGTAACCAAAAAGATTTTGCTTATGAATAATAAGGATGGTGAATTGAAGCTATAAACCAGTCCCCCCTTCGAAGGGGGCTAGGGGGATGTAACTTCCCACGTTTCATTACAAAAAAGTGACCCGCTCCCAGTTTTCGACGACCGTTGGAGCAGGCCAGTAGTTAAATAAATGTGTAACACTTAACTGATGCAAAATTATGAAAAATAATTACAGGCGCAGCCTTGCGCTTACATTAACTTTTGCCCTTTTCCTAACCTACAGCTCCCCACTTTTATCACAGAACCTTTCACTAAAAAATATTAGTGGAACAATTACCGATGCTGATGGTCCACTTAGTGGCGTTAATGTGTTAGTAAAAAACAACGCCCGCGGCAGTATTAGCAATCTGGAAGGCAGGTATTCCCTCACCGCCAAAGCCAATGATACCTTAGTGTTTACTTATTTGGGGTATAAGGCGCAGGAAATGGCAGTTGGCAGTAGCAGTATATTAAATGTTAGTATGCAAGCGGATGCTACAGCGCTAGATCAAGTAATAATTAACGCGGGGTACTATAAAGTTTCCGATAAAGAAAAAACTGGCAGCATTGTTAGCATTACTGCCAAGGAAATTGAAAACCAACCCATTTCAAATCCACTAGCTGCTATGCAGGGTAGGGTAGCGGGTGTTGCCATTACTCAAACTACGGGTTTGGCCAGCGGCGGTTATGAAGTACGTATTAGAGGCCAAAATAGTATTGCAGCGGGTAATGATCCGCTTTATATAATAGACGGCATTCCCTATGATTCCCAAACAATGGGTTTCTCTAATGTGGGTGCTACTACTATCCCTGGAGGTAGAATAAGTCCCCTTAGCCTTTTAAACCCACAAGACATTGAAAGCATAGAAATCTTAAAAGATGCCGATGCCACCGCCATCTATGGTTCCCGTGGTGCGAATGGGGTAGTGCTAATTACTACAAAAAAGGGAAAGGATGGTAAAACGAAATTCAGTTTTAATACATATAGCGGCCTAGGAAGCGTTACCAAAACAATTGACTATATGAAAACCGATCAATACCTGGCTATGCGTAGGGAAGCGTTTGCCAATGATGGGTTTACGGAGTATCCGGTAGATGCGTACGATGTAAATGGAACATGGGATGCAAATAGATATACTGATTGGCAAAAAGAGTTAATAGGGGGCACTGCTTATCTTACAAATGCCCAAGCCTCGGTTTCTGGCGGTAATGGTAATACGCGCTTTCTATTAAGTGGAGGGTATCATAAAGAAACTACGGTATATCCACAGGATTTCTACTATAAAAGGCTTTCCGTTCATAGCAATTTAGATCATACAAGTACAGACGATAAGTTTAACCTCTACTTTTCAGCAAACTATGCAGTCGAGAATAATGATCTGCCGGGCATCGACCTATCTGGACTTCCCAGATTTTTGGCGCCTAATGCCCCCCAATTGTACGATTCTGATGGGGAGCTTAATTTTGAGAACGGTACTTTCGCCAATCCATTGTCTCAATTGGAAGGTAAATATCTTACTGATAGAAACAACCTCATTGCAAATGCTCGGCTTTCCTATAAAATTTTCCCAGGCATTACCTTCCTCACTAACCTAGGTTATACCACCACAAAATTAGATGAGTCCCGCACCAGCCCACACACTAAATACGATCCAGCGCTTGGCTTAACCAGTAGTTATTCCTCCATCTATACTAATAATGCCACGAAAGATTCTTGGCTGCTTGAACCTCAAATAAATTGGAATAAAAATATCGGCAAGTCTAAACTGGATGTATTACTGGGTGCAAGCTATCAAATGCAAACTGATGCTATTCTATCTCATTTCGCGAGGGGTTTTGCTAGCAATAGTCTAATCTATAATCTTGCAGCAGCCAATACCCTAAACGTACAACGCGATGCGCTAACGGAATATAAATACCAAGCCTTCTTTGGCCGTATTAATTATACCCTTTCAAATAAATATATCCTCAATCTCACAGGCAGACGCGATGGTTCTAGCCGCTTTGGCTCTGGTAGAAGATATGCTAATTTTGGGGCGGTGGGCGCAGCCTGGCTTTTTGGAAAAGAAGAATTGTTTAAAGTTGGATTGCCTTTTTTTAGTTTCGGAAAATTGCGAGGGAGCTACGGAATTACAGGTAATGACCAAATAGGTAATTATCAATATTTAGAAACCTACAGCACCACAGGAACTATATATGATGGCATAAGCGGCCTACAACCTACAAGAATTTTCAATCCCGATTTTGGATGGGAAACGAACAAAAAATTTAGTGGCGCCCTAGAACTTGGTTTTGTAAAAGATAGAATCAATATAGTTCTGGAATATTACAACAATCGTTCTTCCAATCAATTGGTAGGCATTCCGCTACCGGGAACTACGGGTTTCTCGTCCATACAATCAAATTTAGGAGCAGTGGTAGAAAATTCAGGTATTGAAATGAGCCTGAATACCATCAACCTTAAAACTGCGCAATGGCATTGGACAACCAATATAAATCTTTCAATTCCAAAAAATAGGCTTGTAGCTTTTCCCAATTTGGAGAGCTCAACTTATGCCAACCAATATGTTATTGGGGAGCCGCTTGGTATTAAAAAACTATACCATCTAACTGGGGTCGATCCTGAAACTGGTATTTACCAATTTGAAGATTACAATGCCGACGGCGAAATAAGTGCACCCGAGGATAGGCAGTACATAGTAGATACTTCCCCAAAGTTTTATGGGGGAATAAATAACCGTATTACTTTTAATAATCTGGAACTCAATTTCCTCTTCCAGTTTACCAAGCGTAACGGTTATAACTATGTTTTGGGAAGTGCCGTCCCTGGGCAGATGGCCAGCCAACCTGAATTTCTTACAACACAGTGGCAAAACGATGGCGATGAAGCGCAACATCAACTATTTACAGCAGGCTATAACACAGATGCTTTAATTGCCTATTCAAAATATATGTTTAGCAACGCCTCAATATCCGACGCCTCTTTTGTACGGCTACGCAACGCTTCCATAACGTACTCCTTGCCAAAACGCAATTCGGAAAATCTAGCCTGCAAAATCTATTTACAAGGAGAAAACCTCCTGCTATTTAGCAAATTTAAAAGCGGAGATCCCGAGCAGCTAACAGGCTTTTTACCGCCTTTGCGCAAAATAACACTCGGACTTCAACTAACAATCTAAAATAAGTAATTATGAAATTCATCATAAAATTTCAAACAAAATATCCCAATAGGATCTTTAAAAAAATTGTGATAGTAAGCTCATTACTTTATATCTGCTTATTACTATATGCATGTGAAAGTTTCACCGAAGTGGACTTGCCACAATCAGAATTAACAGCAAATGCAGTCTTTGAAGATGTAGCCACCGTCAATGCGGCCTTTGCAAGTATCTATGCCAAGCTACGCGACGATGTGCTTATTACAGGGCAGACGAATGGTCTTAGCGTTTTAATGGGCGTATATGTAGATGAATTGGACTACTATGGCGTTCCCGGCGAAAATACCGATGCATTTTATCGCCATAGCGTGTTGGCAACCAATACTGAAGTAGCTACCATTTGGAACGATACCTATAATTTAATTTATGCCACTAATAGCATATTGGAAGGTGTGCAAGGGGCTACAAATCTTTCGGAAACAGATAAAGAAAAATTTCAAGGTGAAGCACTCTTTATACGAGCATATCTTCATTTCCATTTATTACAACTCTTTGGTGATATTCCCTATATCACTACTACCGATTATAAAATAAATAAGGACGTTAGTCGTCTTCCAGAGAGTGAAGTGTATCCACTTTTAATTCAGGACTTATTGGAGGCAAAATCTTTCCTCACTTCACAAGGCATAAGCAATGAACGCACAAAACCCTCGGCGCTAGCCGCCACTGCGTTCTTAGCTCGCGCTTTTCTCTACCAAAAAGACTACGCCTCGGCTGCTGCGCAGGCAACCGAACTAATCAATAGCGGTACAATAAATTTAGGCGAAACGACCGAATTAGTCTTTAACAAGAATAGCCCTTCCACAATCTGGCAACTCAAACCAGAATCGGGCAATAATACTTGGGAAGCCGCTACCTTCATTTTTGTGGGTGCTCCTTCTTATGTGGCACTAAGTCAAGATTTTATTTCTTCATTTGAAGCAAACGATAGTAGAAAAACTAATTGGGTAGGGGAGGTCTCGGTAGGAGGGAATACCTACTACCACCCGTATAAATACAAAGTACGGCAGGGTAGTGGCAATGAATATTCCATCATACTAAGGTTGGCCGAACAGTATTTAATTCGTGCCGAAGCTCGGGTATATTTAGGCGATTTAAATGGCGCAATAGCCGATTTAAAAAGTATCCGAACCCGCGCAAACCTAACCCCAACAACAGCAACCACACAATCTGAATTGCTTTTAGCAATAGAAAATGAACGTCGCCACGAGTTATTTACAGAACAGGGGGACCGTTGGTTCGATTTAAAAAGAACAGAAAGAGCAAGTGTATTCCTTGGCCCAATTAAACCCAATTGGCGGCCTACAGACATATTGTTGCCAATACCAGAAACAGAGTTAAATCTTAATCCAAATCTTCAACCTCAAAATCCAGGATATTAATATGGATATTCAAATAAATAACGCCCATAGACCAAAATTTAGCCAAGTATTTTTTTTCATTTTCTTGTTTTTAATAGCAGTCTGCCCAATTTTTGGGCAGGCTGTAAACAAGAAAGTTATAACGGAGAAAGATTACGATAAATGGAATATACTTTATAATCCAGTTATTTCCAACGATGGTAATTGGACGGCGTGGCGACTTCAATTTCCAGGAACTGTTGATTCCCTAATGGTACTAAATACCCAATCTCAAAAAACAATGAAATATAAACACGCCGTAGAATACGAATTCAGTAAGAATTCAAAGTGGATCTTTAATTTTGAGCCCAATAGAACCCTTCATTTAATAAATCTTATTACCGAAGAAACTAAGAGTTTTCCAGAATTAGAACTCTTCTATTATTCCGATAACGGACATTATGCTGGCGTATTGGAGAAAAACGGTGATTTCTCATTGATCGATCTGGAAACAGCAAAAACAACTAAACTTAAAAATATTGACTGGTTTGCATTCTCGCCAAATGGTGAATGGGCGGCTATTGCAACAAATACAGAAAAGAGTAACTCAATTGAAATTTTAAATACCGAATCCCATAAAAGAATAGTGCTTCTAAGTAGCGAAAAAAGTAGCTTTTCAAATATGATATGGAACAATCAAAGTACGGGTCTGGCATTTATGGAAGAATTTAAGGATGCCGACGAAAAAACATATAGTGCTACACTTTACGAATTTCGAAATGGCAATACGCCAAGCTTAACCTCTCTCAATCCAACCTGGCATAAAGATTTCCCAACCAACACCTATATATCTGCAAAAGACGAATTATTCTATGCTGCAGATGGCGAACGCATCTTCTTTAATATTCGCCCCAAAACCTATTTGCAACGTGATCTAGATTCTCTAAAAAACAACGTCCAAGTTTGGAAAGGAGATGATAAATGGATAGTCCCGAGACAATTAAAAAATGCCGATCCCGCGTTTGGCCCTTGGCTCACCCAATGGAATCCAGTAAAAAAGGAGGTACTGCAAATTGCGGATGGAAACCTACCTACTGCCTTTCTCTTGCCCGAAGAAAACTATGCACTAATGTTCAACGAGAAACAATATGAACCCAGTTTCAAATCTCGTGGCGATGCTGATTTCTATATTATGGATCTATCAACCAAAGAGAAAACGCTAATGCTAAAAGAACATGTAACTTCATATAATAATAAATTCGGTTCCCCAAATGGCGAATCTATTGCCTATTACAAAGATGAAAAATGGTGGGTTTACAATATCCTTACCGATTCCCATACAGATGTATCGATTAATATCCCTTTTAAAATGGAAGTATTGGACCGATCTTCAAACTTAAATTTCTGGTTATATGGTTTTGCCGGTTGGAGTACAGACAGTAAATGGGTCTATGTCTATGACGAATTTGACATTTGGAAGGTCGCTATAAATGGAAAAGAGGCTCATAGAATTACAAATGGTAGGGAAGAAGAAACAGTTTTCAGAGTTTACAATACACAATTTGAACAATTTCCATTTCAACGTTTCGGCAAATTTTCATTAGACGTATTAGATACTGAGAACGATATTATTTTAGAAGCTACAGGGCCTAAAGGATCTGGCTACTATATCTGGAATTCAAAAGGAATAAACCCACTCTTCACAAAAAAGACTAAAATAGCTAATCTTAAAAAAGCAAAAGTTAAAGCTAGTTATATTGTCGAGGAAGAATCCTTTGATATTCCCAAAAGAATATATTTATTGGAAGATGGCAAGGAGTCTTTGCTATATGAAAGCAATCCGCATTATAAGGATTTCATCAGCCCTAGGCAGGAATTAATCAATTACAAAAGTTTTGATGGACGAGATTTGCAAGGTATATTGATGTATCCCGATAATTATGAGAAAGGAAAACAATATCCAATGATAGTACATGTCTATGAGCGCTTATCAACAAAATATCATTTATACCACACCCCCTCCAAATATAATGGCGACGGCTTCAACCCTAGATTATATACCGCCCAAGGATATTTTGTACTGTATCCAGATATTGTTTACAAACTTGGCGACCCTGGAGTTTCCGCCTTGCAATGTGTAACCGCTGCAGTGGAAACCGTTCTAAAATCTGGAAGGGTCGATAAAACCCGATTGGGGTTGCAGGGCCAATCATATGGCGGTTATGAAGCCGCCTTTATCGCCACACAGACCGATATGTTTGCAGCCGTAGTTTCAAGTGCGGGAGTTACAAATTTTCTCAGCTTCTTTCTAACCATTGGCGGCTATACCGGTCTCCCAAATAGCTGGTGGTTTGAGGAACACCAATGGAGGATGGGAGTTTCCTACTTCGATGATCCAGATGCCTATAACAGAAACTCGCCCATGCATCATGTACAAAATGTTAGCACCCCAATCTTGCTTTGGTCCGGTGCCGAAGACGTGCATATCGATGTCCGCCAAAATATCGAATTCTATCTCGCCCTCCGCAGATTGGGCAAGGAAGTAACTTTCCTATACTACCCCAATGAATCCCACTCCCTCACAAAACCCAAGAATCAAGAAGATGCCACCAAGCGAATTTCTGATTGGTTCGCAAAATACCTAAAACCAAAATAAAATAACCCTAAACATTTTCATAGTCACCACCCAAAGGTCCCCGAGTGCCCGACGCAGGAGGGTGTATCGAGGGGCCCGAGTGCCCAATCCGATAACCTCGATATAAATTTTAGCTCCGCTGCGCGAGCTAAAATTCACTCGGTCACCTTTGTTTCTTACTTTAAATAAATCCCTATTACCAATTAAACAACAATGTCACACTGAGCGCAGTCGAAGTGCTTATGAAAACGCGCCCACAAATCCCAGAAATATGTCAGGGTGAGCAGCCCGTCCTGAGCGCAGTCGAAGGGAAGTCGAAGGGCAGTCGAAGTGCTTATGAAAACGCACCCACAAATCCCACCACCTAATACTAGTATTTCCGTATTCCCGAAGTAACTTTTCGATTTCAATTTCGATGTCGTTTTCCCACCCCGCTAACCTCGATACAAATTTTAGCTCCGCTTCGCTTGCTGAAATTCACTCGGTCACCTTTGATTCCTACTTTAAATGAACACACAATTCCTAAAAATATGTCAGGGTGAGTAGCCTGTCCTGAGCGTAGCCGAAGGGGAGTCGAACCCCTTGTTTTAACATAATGTCTGATTAAGTAATTTTTCTGGGTGGTTAGCTTGTCACACTGAGCGCAGTCGAAGTGCTAATGAAAACGAATCAAACAATACACCAATTAACAAATTAACAATTCCCTAATCCCACCAATTTCCCACAAAAAAAAGAGACTGCCCATCAAGACAGCCTCTTTCCCTACTCAACCCTTTACACTAATTAAAATACAAAGGTCTGTCACATCCAGTGGATCCGTCCATGGCAAAAACAAGGTTTCCGCCGGAGGTACATTGAATGAGCCCATCGGTATAGCATTGTATAGCCTTTTTACAGGGCTGTGTGCTATGCACATAACCTTGCTCCAATGAACTATCAGCAACAGTCTCCTGGCTCGCAAAAGCCGCACTTACTGCAAAGGCTACCGCCAATATTGGCAGCGCCCAATTCATTTTTAAATTTTTCATGTTTGAAATAATTTAAATTTATAAAACGATCTACTTTTTTCTACAGGTGTTCAATCTTACTTCCTGATACTTGCGCTAGTATGCGTTTATATTATTAATCACTATGTTAACTTAAAATTTGAAGCATTATAACGAAATTTAAAATCCATAGGAGATTTGAATATTTCCATTTTCATCATTCGTCCTCTTTCTCTTAGCCCCTTTGTCCTTTTGTCTCTTCGTCCATTCGTCCCTTCGTCCTTTCGTCTCTTCGTCCTTTCGTCTCTTCGTCCCTTCCGTCCATTCGTCTCTTCGTCCATTCGTCCCTTAGTCCCTTCATCCCTTCATCTTCCAACCATCAATCAAACTCAAGAAAATATTCCCCACTCAACTCATAACGCACCAAATAATCCCCCATCAGCGCGTATAGAGCCTTATCTTCAACTTGAAACTGCGAAACTTTAAACCCTTTATAATCATATATATAAAAACTAAATTCATACGTTTTTCCAGAAATCTTATATACATCTACAATAGTCGCACGATCCAAGATTTCTTTTTTCTCAAATGCACCAAGTCGATCGGAAATTATATACAAATAATCGCCAGCTATAGTAGCTTGCTTGTTTACAACCACAGTATTACCACTAAGTTTAATTTCATTAGTGTTGGAATTGTGGATAAGTTCAACTTGTGCTTGCGAAATTGTATCAATTGTCTTGCCTGTATAATCTAAGTTTAGTTTTTCATCGAAGACAACATATTCATTTTTATAGTAAAAAACATATATGAATTTACCGTCTGTCGCTCCAGCAAGCAATTGCCCATCAGTTTCAAATATTGAATTTGTTTGAGCTCCAATTAGATTAAAGTTTTTGTTTAAGTGAAATAGAGTAGAAGTATAACTAGCTATTACTTGCTGCTTGGTCTGTCCATCTATTGTTCTTACAATAAATCTATCATCATTGACAGGAATTATACTCGAAAAGTAAAATTGATCTCTTGATAGGGTATGCGCTTTCCAATTCGTAATACTGCCCTTTTGTATTATTGGCACAGTGCCATCACTAACATAAAAATCCGGAGGACTAATATCTATTTGAATACGCTGATAGGGGAGCTCCATAGCTTCCAGTTGTATTCTATGTTCTTTCCTATTTTTAAAATCCCTGTCTAACTCCATTACATTCAATGGCGCTATCACATTTCCTAAATAAATAATACCATCTTTTATCCCTGCTATATAATAAGAATCAAATTTGAGATTTGTCGCCTCAATTAATTTTATAGGATGTGGCACAAACCTTCTCTGAAAAGCATTATTCCTATGCATCTTTTTCTCTGATAACAGAAAGAGCATTATAACCAATCCAATAGCTAAAAAAGCTAATGAAATAAGTAGTAATAATTTTCTTTTAATACTTAGGCTATTTGTTAATAAAATTGCCATCCCCGCCAAGACGATAAAAAACACATTAAATATGAGGTGTTGTGTCCAACTCATTGCTTCTAAAACACCCCCACAAGAACAGGGAATAAAGTCAGAGTAATTAAGAATGATAAAAATGTAGGCGGTAAACATTACCATTAATGTAAAACCTGCATAGAGCGCAACTTTCCTAAAACGACAGAAGATTAATAGAATGGCGATTAATATTTCTGCGCTTGGTACCAGCCAGACTATCTTACCAGCATAAGCGCTTAGTAACGGCGATTGAGCGAGTTGGTATTTGAAATTTTCAAAATCCAATATTTTATTTACCGCAGCATATAGGAATAACAAAACGAAGAGATAAGACACTACAACATTGGTGTGTTTCCTAGTGAATTTCAAAATGTTCGCCCTATCTATCATAATTTTATATATACTGAATTAGCATACATAAAATTAGGAACTAAGGTTTTATAATAGTGGAAATTAGGCTTACCCTTTCGGCGGATTAAACTTACTTTTTCAACGGTTTCTCCCATTTCACTAACCTCGATACAAATTTTAGCTCCGCTGCGCGAGCTAAAATTCACTCGGTCACCTTTGTTTCCTACTTTAAATAAATCCACAATACCAATTAAACACATATGTCACACTGAGCAGCCCGTCCTGAGCGCAGTCGAAGGGCAGTCGAAGTGCTTATGAAAACGCACCCACAAATCCCACCATCTAATACGAGTATTTCCGTATTCCCGAAGTAACTTTTCGATTTCGATTTCGATTTCGTTCCCACAATCCGCTAACCTCGATACAAATTTTAGCTCCGCTGCGCTTGCTAAAATTAACTCGGTCACCTTTGTTTCCTACTTTAAATGAATCCAAATTCCCAGAAATATGTCAGGGTGAGTAGCCTGTCCTGAGCGTAGCCGAAGGGGAGTCAAACCCCTTGTTTTAACGAAAAGTCCGATTAAGCAGTATGTTAGGCCAAGGAATATTTCAGAGTTGTTAGCTTGTTAAACTTAGTGTAGTCGAATTGCCCAACGTAATAGTGCGCATCAAGTGGTCTAACCTCCGCAGCCGCTAACCTCGATACAAATTTTAGCTCCGCTTCGCTAGCTAAAATCCACTCGGTCACCTTTATTTCCTACATTAAATGAATCCCCATTACCAATTAAACAACTCAACAATTCAACAACAATGTCACACTGAGCGCAGTCGAAGTGCTTATGAAAACCCACCCACAATTCCCAGAAATATGTCAGGGTGAGTAGCCCGTCCTGAGCGTAGTCGAAGGGCAGTCGAAGTGCTAATGAAAACGTATCATCCAACTATCCAACCACCCAACAAAAAGAACCTTTTCAATAAACTAGTCAGATAAACCCATGTTCCCTAGCGCGCATCAATAACTCCCTGTCTTCGCCCTGCTGTATGTCAAAAATTACCTTCAACTTGCTCTTGCGCTTTTCGAGAGCTCCCATTGAAAAAGGTAACAGGCTGGGTAATTCCTTCATTTTGGTGCCTTGAGAAAGTTCATAGAGCATAGAACGATCCCATTTGTCTAATAAATAATCGTGACTAATATACTTTCGTATCGCCTGAATAACTGTTCTGCTGTAGTACGGTGGCGCTGAAAGTACAACGATTAGTGCCGCTCCTAGTGTTTCGGCATTAATATCACTCTTTATTAAAAACCCTTCCGGATTTATACTTTTAAAAATATTCTGAATCCTATAGTTATCATTAAATGTAGTAGCCACTACTATCTTAGCATTAGGCCATTTCTCTCTAATTTCAATCCCCAAATCCTCCCCTGAAAGATGAGAACCATCGCTCGCGGGTGGCAATTTGATATCTAAAAAAACTAAATCTAGAGAAGTATTCGAGTGTATTCTCTCTAATTCCATCAAGGCAGCATCACAACTATCAGCCTCGTGTATGTTAAATGCCCATTCATCATTTTGCAATTCAATTTCTAAAAGCGCACTTTTATATGCATCAATAAGCAAAGGATGGTCATCAATTATCAGTGTGTTTAAATGTTTTGTTTTCATTGTTATTCGTTTAAAGGAATACTTATAAATATTGTAGTGCCTTTATCAAGGGCACTTTTTATTGTAAACTTCCCATTTAATTTTTCAGTTCTCGATTTCATATTCTTTATGCCAATCCCTTTACCCGTAAGGCGCGGTTTAAATCCTATTCCGTTATCTACTATATGTAATTCTAGAAACACACTTACAATCTTAAGATTTACGGTTACAAGTGAAGCATCTGCATGTTCCGTAATATTGTGTAGCGCTTCCTCTATGATTTTATACAGATTTGCTTTAATAAAGTCGGGTAATTCTTCCCATATTTCCCGCTCCTCAACTTTAAATTCAACCTTATAGCGCCCCTGTTTTTCCCACTTTTTCAGCAACTTTTCAATAGTTTGAATATAAATTGATTCAGTTATAAATACTTCATTGAGCATATCTCTAGCGATATCTCTAATTTCAGTCTCTAACTGCTGCATTTCAGCTAAATTATTTCGATGTTTCCTTAAAGTTTCCGTATCGCCTTTTACTTTTAAAAACTCCCAAATTAACCGTGTTCCAATCATTCTTGCCAATACGCCATCGTGCAATTCCTCGGCTACACGCTTGCGTTCTTGCAGTCTTCCTCTCTCTAGACTAGCTTGTTGTTCTAAGCTTAACAAGTAAATCTTCTCGTCAGCTTTTTGTTGTTGCGCCTCAAAGGCTAGTGCCTTATTCTTACTGCCTTGCTTAAAGATTACTATCAATAATATTAATATTAGCGTTACAGCAGCACTTCCTACTGTTATCCACGTTTTATCGCGCAGCAAGCGCTCGTTTTCCTTTATATAATTATCAGTATCGTACTCTATTCTTGTAAATTTATTGCGTAACTCCCGCTCTCTCTGGTTTAAAGTCTCATTTAGTTCTATATGCTCCCTTAAATAACGCCCACTATTTTCTGGATCAATTTCTGCCAATAATAACAACGCGCCAAGTGTATCCCGATTTAGCGCTAATTCCCGCCCTAAGGTATATGCCTGCGATCCGTGATTAAGTGCTTTTACAGTGTCCTCAACACTTAAGTAATAGCTTGCTAGATGAATATGGCTCATAACCATACCTGGCTTATTCTCAATGCTGTCACGTATAGCTAAAGCGTTTAAATAAATATCTGGCAGCTGCCATTTTATCCCCATTAAAAACTGACTATATGCGCGATTGTCTATTAAACGTGCATATAATGCAGCGTCCCGCTCTCTTAGACCCTTAAAACCTAGGGCTTCATCAAATAGCGCCACAGCCTCTTCCTGTCTTCCTAATTTCTGATACAATACGCCTATATTGTTATGATGATCCTGAAGGTGTAGTGAATTAGTTTCTACTTTGTCTAAGTACTGATAAGCTATCTGGTATTGTTTTAGCGCGTCATCGTATTCATTTAAATTATCATAAACCGCCCCCAAAAGATTGTAACACAAATAAAGTTGTTGCGTTTTCTCTAAAGACTTAAAAATTGAAATAGCCTGATACGATAAAATTTCACTCCCTGTATAATCCTTAATCCTAGATTTTATATACGCCATATGATATAGCATTTTACCAGCGTAATAGGGGTTCGAGTTATTAAAATGGTGATATGCCTTTTCGTAATGTGCATAACTCTTGCTGTAAAGGTCCCTTCCCAAATAGTGCATGCCATAATTCCAATGGGTTTGCCCAATAAATCCGCTGTCTTTTCTTTGGTTCGCAAGTATAAGTGCCTTCCCATTTATATTGTAGAACAACAAAGAATCTGCATCTTCGGCTATTGCGTATGCTATCTTGTTATAACAAATCATTTTTAAACTGTCACTTTTAGTGGCAGCCGCTACATTAATAGCCTCACTTATTATTTCGTTAGAAAATTCTCTAGTAGGGGTTGAAAGTTTTAATTGCAATAACGAATCTATCTTTGTTTCGGCATTCTGAGAATTTACTATAGGCTCATTACATTGTGCAAGAAACATAAAACTAATTCCTGCGATTAAATAGAATGTGTATATAGTTACTTTATTCATTTTAAATGCTTTAAAGCCACTATAAAATTAAGAAAAGCCTTTCCAATGTGAAAAGACTTTTCGATTAACGGTAAGTGAATCAGTCTCTTCCGTTGTCTGTGCGAATGCTCAAATCGTCGCCCGTACTAACCGGATTTCGATCCTCCTGTTGCATTTGCCCCTCCAAATTGGTAGGGGTGCAAGAGCTTAGGCCCAAAATTGCAATGCCTAGTAAAGTAATTACATGTCGAAGTTTCATAATTAAATGAATTAAGGTGTTGAATAAAAGTTCCATCCATCGCCTTGATAGATTATATTCAATGGTGCACCTTGAAAGACTAGAGTAATCTAGCCCGGAGAGCAACTTCCGTATACTAAAATTATTGAAGTAAGTTCTGTACCCTTGTAATTACTACCTTGTTTCTTTCATAACTAACTGTTTACATGGTAAAATGCCTACTATTCATGGTTACATCAATACACCTTCTCTCTTTAAAATATCAATCAATACTAACTCTTCTTCATATTTCTTAGTAAAAGGTATGCAGCTATCGCACCCTTTTAATTTCAAAAACTTCTTCCCATAATTAATTCTTGTTACAAAGTGTGCATTTATTATATAGCTCTTATGCACCCTTAAAAAAGGTATGCACAACTTTGTCTGAAAATGCGAAAGGGTATTAAACACAGTAAAACTTTCACCATCCGCAAGCCCTATAATTACATAATTGTTGTCTGCCTGCAACATGCGTATATCCGTGCTTCTTAGATATCGAACCTCTTTAGGAGAGCTAATGGAAATTGAGCGCTCTTTGTTCAATAGTGCAATCTTGCATTTTTGTAATGCTTGTATAAGTAGGATAGGAATAATGGGTTTAATTATAGTATCGCAAAAACCATTTTTCAATGCCAAATACCCCGTTCGGTAATCTGTGCATAGTCCAATTAATAATGGCAGATTTCTAAAACTGGATTGAATTTCTGAGATGAAATCATTCGGATTACTGATAAAATCCAAATCAATTAAAATGACGTCTGGCCTGTGTTTACTGATAGGTTCCCCTATAAATTCAGGCATTTCAGAAAATATAAATTCAAAATAGTCTAGTGTATCAACCTGCTGCTCAAGTAAATTCTGAACCCTAATAAAATCTTTAACTACTGCCAATACTCTAAACACAATTGTATCCTTTATACCTCCATACTACGTCATTTTTTGAACTAGCAAGTATGGTTTCTCCCTACTATTAGTATGGAGATTCAACCCATTCACTACTAACAATAGCCATATTTTTGATCGTATTTTAATTGGAACACTCCCTGTTAAATCCTTTAAAACAGTACAATATGTTACCATATCTCAATATCCAAAAAGAATTGGAACAACAATTATCTTCCGTAAATCTTGAATCAGAATCTATTTTTCTTGAAATCCATACCGCTGTAGATGCCTGTAAGACCGCGCTAGAAAAATTACGCAAATTGGTCATTTCTAACGGATTTAAAAGTCTGGATGCAGAATGCTCATTCTTTAAAAATATAAAACCGCAGGTGGTGGGTAAATTAATTTTCTATTTAAAGCTTGCATCCTTTGAAACATCCAAACCAAAATGCGGTAAAAAAGCAATAAAAAAGCATTTAAAAAATCAGCTCTTAGCTTTACAGGCAATGTATTTAGCAAACGAAGAATTCTATACATACCAACTCCTAAATAGAACAGACCGCGATAAAGAATACTTCACAAGAGCTAATGGGATGATCAATTTTCATCCCCATACCTTTTTTTACTGCACCGACTCTCAATTTTCTACTACCCACGATTTATTATTGGCGAAGTTTATAGCCAATCAATTGCTTCTTAATCACTATTCAAATGCCTTATCTAAAATAAATTTTCCTTTCAATACCAAACCACAAACTTCCAACCTAAAATGGACAGGCTTAAAGGTAGATTTAGTAGAACTAGTTTACGCACTTCAAGCATCAGGCTTAGTAAACCACGGCAATGCCCCAATTAAAGAACTAGCCGAAGGACTAGAAACCCTATTCACAATAAAACTAGGCGATTACTACCGCACCTTCCTAGAAATCCGCACCCGCAAGAGCAAACAATCAAAACTCTTCAAAACCCTAAAAACTAGCCTCCAGCGAAAAATCATAGAAGTAGATGGATAATCCCACATCTTAAATCTCAAATTAAAAAAAACATCAAATAATGGATATGAACTGATTCCCTTCAGTCGTGAGTCCCATTTACAGCTAGAACCCTTCCGTCAGCTGATATATATTCAGCATCGAATTATAATTATTCCCAGCTGCCACCTTCCCTTGTAAGATCATTTAGTTCTCTAAATTAAACTCGTTGTAAAGGGAAGGAGCTCATATTGGTGCTTGAAAAATGAACATAATCAAATTGCATCCCGCAGTACCTATGTCAGGGTGAGTAGCCCGTCCTGAGCGGAGCCGAAGGGCAGTCCAATGTCAGGGTGAGCAGCCTGTCCTGAGCGGAGCCGAAGGGCAGTCGAACCCCCTTGTATAGCAAGATGTTCAATGCCAGTAGACTGTCAGGGTCAGTAGCCTGCCCTGAGCGTAGTCGAAGGGTCATTGCGAGAAAGCGACGATAGGAGTGCCCGAAGCAACCTCTCCCTCGGCATGCACCCCGCTTGGAACACACACTAACCCCAACAATAAATAATTCGTGTATTCGTGGTAATCCCCCACCCACCCCATACTCACCCCATAGCCATACCAAAGCCATAGCAAAGCCATTAGATCGTAGGAATTCATCAAATTTTTCCTACAAAATAAATTAATATGCAAAAAGCACCAAATTTCCCAACACCCAACTTGGTCTCATCTTGGGTAAAAACAAATAACACTAACTCCCATCATACCTCAGTATTTTCATACTTTTAGAAGATTTATATTAAAATATTCTATCCCAATTCCCCACCACTTCTTTCAAATAATCTCCCTAAAAAACTTTTTTTCACGCCTTTTAACAACCTTTTCAGACTCCAATTTTTTATTCAAATAAAATTCAACTTCCTCAACCCTCACAGCCGCTACAATCGGGCTATTTTCCAAAAATAAATCGTACCCAAGATGCACCCAACTTGTGAACATTCGCTTTTTCAGGACCGCATCTTTGCAGCTAACTTTAAATTTTTTAATTATGGCAAAACAAGCTGGAATTATCAAGTTAAAAGGTACTATCGAAGATATTGCCTTTTACAAAACTGCAGATGGTCACCTTGCCCGCGCTAAAGGCGGAATAGAGAGGAACAAACTGCTACACGATCCCAAGTTTCAAAGAACCCGGGAAAACAATTCCGAATTCGGCCGTGCAGGTCGTGGCGGAAAATTACTGCGTAACGCAGTTCGGCAACAAATGATCAATGCCAAAGACAGACGAGTTGTTAGTAGATTAATGACCGTCCTGTTGGCAATCATTAAAACCGACCCAATTAGTCCGCGAGGTCAACGGACTATACCCAACGGGAATATTCAGATACTGAAAGGCTTCGATTTTAATATTGAAGCCCCTCTCAGCACTGCTGTTTACTTAGAATACGCAATGGACTTCGATCGAGTTTCGGGAGAAGCTACTGTTAATCTAGACGCATTTAGTCCTGCTATTGGCATAGCAGCACCAAGTGGTACAACCCACTTCAAATTGAATCTAGGCGCAGCAGCCATAAACTTCGATGGAGAGGAGGCTGTATTTGCAGCGGCAGACACCGGTATACTTCCGTACACGCAGCCAGAAGTTATGGCTAGTGAAATGAACGTTCTTCTAAAACCAAATCTTACGCTCCCAGTTATCCAACTATTGGGCGTAGAATTTTACCAAGAGGTGAATGGAGAGTTCTATCCGTTAAAAAATGGGGCCAAAAATGCCCTGTCCATTGTTAAAATAGACACCGTTTAATAATGGAGTTTATATTAACAAGGGTTTATAAGAGTGGGGGTACCAATGGTACCCTCACTTTAAACGGACACTTCGTCTGTTTCACCATAGAGCTTCCGTGGAAGGAAAACAAGCGCAACATTTCCTGCATCCCAGAAGGCAAATATGAACTTAAAGCTCGGTACTCACCAAAGTTTAAAAATCATTTGGAAGTACTCGACGTACATAACAGAAGCTTAATTCTCTTGCACCCTGCAAATTCCGCGCTAAAGGAATTGCGAGGTTGTATAGCTCCAGTGAAGCAACTCACAGGAGTAGGGAAGGGTATCTATTCAAAACTCGCTTTGGGAAAAGTACTTTCCATTTTCCATCAAGCAGTGGAAAGGCGAGAAAAAGTAACCATTAATATTAATTCGAATCGATATGAATATCTTAAACAGATTCAAAAAACCAACACCTAGATTCTTTCGAATTATAAGAAACCTAGGCTTGAGTTTTGCCACAGTAGGCGGAACAATTCTAGCCGCTCCTGTTAGCTTACCCACCTGGCTAATCACGATAGCTACTTATGCAGTAGTTGTAGGAACAGTAGTTAGCGCTATAAGTCAAGCAGCGGTAGAAGACGTAATTCCTGATGAAGAATCAAAAGACAATGATGATGGATATTAAACACGGTCAAATATGGTTGGGTACTGCTGGAGGAACTTTCCTTTCCTCCCTAAGCGTAATTCGTGCCGAAGATATCTTACTCACCGTCATCCTAGCCTCAATAGGCGCGGTGGTCAGTTTCCTAATGTCCTGTTTATTGAACCTCTTCCTAAAACCCAAACTAGGAAAGTCCAAAAGAAATAAAAAAACCAAATAACCCAAAGGGGCCCCAAAAAAAAACCGGCCCCTTTTCTCATGCCAACCCCCACACATAACAAAACATCAACACAAACCAAATGTCAGGGTGAGCGCAGTCGAACCCCCTTGTGCTATCAGAATATCGAGCCAAGCACAATGTCAAGCAATATGTCATGATGAGTAGCCCGCCCTGAGCGCAGCCGAAGGGCAGTCGAACCCCTTGTGTAGCAAGATGTTCTATGCCAGCAAAATGTAGGCGTAAGCAGCCCCTCCTGATCGGAGACGAACCCCTTCTCACAATGTCAGGGTGAGCGCAGTCGAACCCCCTTGTTTAGCAAAATTGTCAATTCAAGCAATACATCAATTACCAAATTAACTCCCCGCCGCGGCCGGTTGGGGCCCATTTAGCAACGGGTCTTTGGGCAGCCTATGCTAAGCCTGTCGAAATATATATAGACTCTATGTCGCTAACAATCTATTTTACTAACTTCGCCTTAACTCCAATCATAATTACTTTTCTAATAAAAAAGCTGCCAAAAGTTTATAACTTCCAATTTCAAAAATAATAATAAACAATAACATTAAAAACATCCCCAATTAAAAGAATATTCGACATACTACTGTCATTACTACTCTTATTCCTACTAGGTTGGCTACTTCTATTCTTAATTTTAATTGCAGCTATCGATACAGGCAGTGGACTTTTTACACAAGTTCGTATCGGTCAATTCGGCAAGCCATTTAAAATTTATAAAATCCGTACCCTGCAGCTTTGCTGTGGCGATAGTTCTAGTTTCGGACGCTTCCTTCGTCGTACCAAATTAGACGAACTGCCACAGTTGCTAAACATTCTCCTCGGACAAATGAGCTTTGTAGGTCCCCGACCAGATATACTTGGGTATTACGATAAGCTCCAAGGAAAAGAACGAAAACTATTAGAATTAAAACCAGGCCTTTGTAGTAAAGCCGCATTGAAATATATGGACGAAGAAGCAATTTTGGCAAAGCAAAAAGATCCCCTGAAATATAATGATGAGGTTCTCTTCCCCGATAAAATAAAAATGAATCTAGAATATTACTACAACAGATCATTTCTTGGCGACATACAAATCTTGCTAAAATGCGCTAAACACACAATCCTCTAACCCTTCAAACATGAAGTTGCCTGAATGAGCAAATTGTGGCTAAACCGAATGTCAGCGTATGTCAAATGTCAGGGTAAGCAGCCCATCCTGAGCGCAGTCCCATTGTCAGGGTGAGTAGCCCGTCCTGAGCGGAGCCGAAGGGCAGTCCTACTGTCAGGGTGAGTAGCCTGTCCTGAGCGGAGCCGAAGGGCAGTCGAACCCCTTTTAAAGGATACCTGTCGAGCCAAGCAATATCTCAGGCTAAGCAAAATGTCAGAGTAAGCACCCCCTCCTGAGCGGAGCCGAAGGGCAGTTCTAATGTCAGGGTGAGCGCAGTCGAACCCCCTTAGTACTTCCAAACATCAGGCTAAGCAAAATGTCAGAGTAAGCAGCCCCTCCCGAGCGAAGCCGAATTAAAGTCGAAGGCCCTACTTATAGTTTCAACCCTTCCGTCAGCTGGTATTTATATTCAGCATCAAATTATAATTATTCCCAGCTGCCACCTTCCCTTGTAATATCATTTAGTTTTCTAAATTAAATTCGATATAAAGGGAAGGAGCTCTTATTACTACTTGAAAAATGAAGATAACTAAATAGCATTCCATCTATAAATATTACATAAATCGCCAAAGCTTCCGCCGCGGTGGGTTGGGGGCCCTTTAGCACCCAATCCCTAATCTCCAATGAGGAGCAACACAACCCACAACAGACAACAGACAACCCACAACCCACAACAGACAACCCACAACCCACAACAGACAACCGACAACAGAACACCGCCATCTCATTTTTCCCTCCCTCAATCCTACATATATTTCATAAATATTCCTACCTTTGCATCTCCCCTTGAATCTATTGAATTCTAAGTTTTAATAATTACTATTAACACTAATTCAATAGAAATACCTATAAACTATTACTGATTGTTTTTCTAATATCGTTGTGAATATTTTAAGAACAAAAAGTTGTAAATTATGCTATGAAAGAAAAGATTTACCTGTCATCACCGCATATGGGCGGGACAGAACAAAACTATGTTCAAGAAGCTTTTAACACTAATTGGATAGCGCCTTTAGGTCCCAATGTAAACGGATTTGAAGCCGATATCCAATCTTATTTAGGTCAAGAAAGCCATGTTGCCGCACTCAGTTCTGGCACAGCGGCTATCCATTTAGCTTTAATATTACTTGGTGTAGGTAGGGGAGATGAGGTGCTTTGTCAATCCCTAACCTTTTCTGCTTCGGCAAATCCTATTGTTTATCAAGGCGCAACACCTGTTTTTATAGATAGTGAAAAAGACACCTGGAATCTATGTCCGCAACATTTAGAAACAGCTATAAAAGATAGAATTGCAAAAGGTAAAAACCCAAAAGCAATAATTTCCGTACATTTATATGGTATGCCATATAAAGTTGACGAAATACAAGCGATTTCAAAAAAATACAATATCCCAATCATTGAGGATAGTGCAGAAGCATTGGGCAGTAGCTACAAAGGGCAAAAATGTGGGACTTTTGGTGATTTGTCTATTTTATCATTCAATGGAAATAAGATTATTACCACCTCTGGTGGAGGAGCGCTCGTGTCTAGAGATGTAGATCATAAAAACAAGGCAGTTTTTCTAGCTACTCAAGCGCGCGATGATGCACCACATTATCAACACAGTCATATTGGTTATAATTATAGACTTAGTAATATTAGTGCTGGAATCGGTAGAGGGCAAATGGAAGTTTTAGATGCTCATGTGGCATTGCGAAGAGGAATGAATAATTTTTATCAAGAACTATTTTCTGCCTTTCCTCACATTACTGTTTTTAAAGAACCAACTGCTGAATACTATAGTAATCACTGGTTAAGCTGTATTTCATTCAATAATCCTACTGCTAATTGTAATCCAGACGGACTAAGAGAAGCACTATTAGCTGAAAATATCGAGTCCAGACCCTTGTGGAAACCGATGCATTTGCAACCTATATTTAAAAATGCTCCATATTATGGAAATGATACTAGCGAGACCTTATTTAATAACGGACTTTGCTTACCTTCGGGTAGCAATCTAGACGATAGTGCTAGAGAGCGTATTGCTACTGCTGTTCTAAATTATTTAAACTAAATGTAGTATGAAAAATAATTATTCTGAATCTAATTATTTACATAGGCAATACGCCGGGGTTCGAAATTATGTTTTAGACCAGCACTTTCTTCCTCGCTGGGTAGTTATTGCCTTAGATTTAACCATCTGTCTCTTCTCCTACATAATTACTGTCTTACTATTATACAATATTCCAATTAATACGTATGATGTGCTGTCCATTCCTGAGCGCGCAATTTTACTCCTAGTTCTCCACCTTACTAGCTTTGTCCTTTTTAGAACCTACTCCGGAATTATTAGGCATAGCACATTTACAGATGTATACAGATTAGCGCTCGCAACGGGTACCGTGTTTCTATTTACTCTAATAGGAAATAATATCTATGATTCTTTTACTGGGTATAAAATATTTGCTAACACTGGCTTACTTTTATATGCCTTCTTGTCTTTAGGGTTTTTAATTGCTTTTCGAATAGTGGTAAAGGAAACCTATAGGCTACTGCGCAAAACAGCTTCTAATAATTTTAAAAAGCGCATTTTAGTATTTGGAGTTACCGAGAAAAGTATTGGTTTAGCGCAGTCACTTCTTGGCGATTCGTATGCTCCTTATCGCCCGATAGCATTTATAAGTACTGATGAAAAAGGCCATAATTATAAAATTATGAATTTGCCTATAATTACTTGCTGTGGAAAAATTGAAAATGAATTATCAGGTATTAAAGAGAAATATAATGTTCACGGCTTATTGTTAGTGGGTGATACCTTGACGGTACCTCAAAAAAACCAACTCGTAGAAAAAACTTTTGCTGCAGGTTTAGAGGTTTATAATACTTCCATGCCTGAAAAATGGAGAAAGCTTTCCGACATGCATTTAAAAATTGCACCACTTCAAATTGAAGATTTACTGGAGCGCGATCCAATTGAAACCGATACAGACTTAATTTTTGAAGACCTACAAGGAAAAACGATTTTAGTAACCGGTGGTGCTGGTAGTATTGGTAGTGAGCTTGCAAAGCAAATTGCTGGTTTTAAACCTAAAAAACTTATTGTACTAGATAATGCTGAAAGTGCCTTACATAGTATCGATCTTTATTTAAAGAAAACCTTTCCTAACCTCAAGTATCAATGTTACCTCGCAGATGTTACTAAAAAAGGACGCATGGAGGGTATTTTTGCGAAATTTCAGTTCGATGTTGTTTATCATGCGGCAGCATATAAACATGTGCCAATGATAGAAAACCATCCGCGTGAAGGTATCCGAGTAAATACAATGGGCACGCGTATTATGGCTGAATTAGCTTGTGATTACGGCTGCGAACGCTTCGTGATGATATCTACAGACAAGGCGGTTAACCCAAGTAACGTAATGGGTGCTACCAAACGTGCAGCAGAAATGTATGTACAAGCCTTGCAGCGTAAACCTGGCATAACTACAAAATTTATTACCACTCGCTTCGGAAATGTATTGGGCAGTAATGGTTCTGTAATTCCCTTCTTTAAAGAGCAAATAAAAAATGGAGGCCCAGTTACGGTTACGCATAAAGACATTATTCGTTATTTTATGACAATACAGGAAGCCTGCCAATTAGTACTGCAAGCTGGAACTATGGGGAAAGGTGGTGAAATATTTGTGTTCGATATGGGGAAACCAGTGCGTATTCTCGATATGGCTGAACGTATGATTAAACTAAGCGGACTTAAGCCATATGAAGATATTAATATTGAAATCACAGGCCTAAGAGAAGGGGAAAAGCTTTATGAGGAGCTTTTGAATGATGGCGAAAATACCCTAGCCACCTATCACCCTAAGATTACCGTGAGTAGTGTAGTGGAATACGATTATGAATATATAAATGAAGCTCTCAATGAGCTAGATATTTTGATAAATAGAGTAGGAAAGAAGAAAGGCATTATTAAACAATTAAAACAAGTAGTACCCGAATTCGTAAGCCAAAATTCAATTTACGTAGACCTAGACCTAGTACCAGAATCTGAATATGTAAAATCAATTCATGTTACTCAAGAAGATGAGTTAGGAAGAGTAAATGGAGTCTCAACGAGCAAAAGTGAGGCGGATAAAGTGTGAAGTGACTAATTAGTAATGAATAATGAATGATAAATTATTTATTTTATTTTAGCCATTAGCCATTAGCCATTAGCCATTAGCCATTAGCCATTAGCCATCAACCAACAACCATTTTCCATCCCTCCAATTAGTACAACTAAGGATTAAACTTTAAGTAATATTAATAAAAAATAGTAATAAATAATAAAGAAACTATCTTTGCAGAAAATTAGAATAAATGAAAGGTTTTATAATTAAGGGATTACTTTTATTGTTAGTTGTAATTTTAGGAGCATCCTGTGTATCTCGAGAAAAAATCGTTTACTTCCAAGACTTAGAACAGCAAAAAGCTTTAGTAGATAATATTCAAAACAGCTTCAAAATACAACCCAACGACCTTCTAAATATTGTCGTTTCTGCCTACGATCTTAATGCAGTAAGACCCTTTAACTTAATTAGCGAATCACGTGCGGCTGCAGATGTTTCTGGTTTATCATATACAAATACCGAACGCCAAGGTTATCTTACAGCTCAAGATGGCACTATAGACTTCCCTGTTTTAGGCAGAATTAAAGTTGCCGGTCTCAGCCGTACTGAATTAAGTGAAATGTTAGTAGAACGTATTTCAGAATATGTAAAAGACCCTATTGTTACAATTAGAGTTGTGAACTTTAAGGTAAGCGTATTAGGCGAAGTAACTAGACCTGGCACTTATAATGTAGATGGAGAAAGACTTACCCTGCCTGAGGCTATAGGTCTTGCGGGCGATATGACTATTTTTGGTAGAAGAGATAATGTTTTAATTATTCGCGACAATGGAAAAACTAAAGAATATAAATATTTAGACTTTAGAGATTCATCTTTGCTTAATAGCGAATTTTATTATCTCCAACAAAATGACGTTGTATATATAGAGCCCAATAAAGCAAGAGTTCAAGGCAGTAGTTTTAATTCGAATACAGGTATATATATAAGTATAGCATCTTTGTTGTTATCTGTAATGGTTATTATTTTTAGATAGCAACCCCAACCCACAACCCATAACCCACAACCGAAAACCCACAACCCACAACCGACAACCGAGAACCCACAACCGTTAACAGACAACCCACAACCCACAACCCACAACCGAAAACCAACCCATGAAGACCTACAAAGATCTCGACATTTACAATTTAGCTTTCGAGTATAGTATCGAGGTGCATCACGCCTCATTAAAAATGCCGAAATTTGAATTATACGAGCAAGGTAGCCAACTTAGGAGGTCGTCAAAGAGTATTAAAGATAATATTATTGAAGGTTATGGTAGAAGAGCATATAAACAGGATTTCATTAAATTTTTGACCTATTCGCACGCGTCTTTGCTTGAATGTAAAGGACAATTAGAAACAATTAGGGAACTATACAATATTCCAGAGATACCTGAATTAATTATAAAATATGATAGCTTAGGCGCAAAAATTTTTACTTTTATAAAATATGTAGAAGAAAACTGGAGAACCTAATACCCACAACCCACAACCGAAAACCGAAAACAGACAACCGAAAACAGACAACCGACAACCGAAAATGCAAGACCTCCCTCAAAACCAGTCCCAAAACGAAGAACAAGAACTAACCCTTCGCGAGCAACTAGAATCCTACTTCCGTTACTGGCCCTGGTTTATTATTGCGGTTTTAATAGCTTTAACGGGTGCCTATATCTATTTACGCTACGCAACTCCCACATATAAAACTACGGCAACTATTTTAATTAAAGACGAAAAGAGCAATGCCCTTTCTGAACTCTCCGCTTTCCAAGACATGGGCCTTTCTGGACTTTCGAGTTCCGATTTCGACAATGAACTTGAAATACTAAAGTCTAAATCCCTTACTGAAAAAGTAGTAGATGAACTTAATTTACAAGTAAGCTATTTTAAGGAAGGAAATGTTCGTGATGCCGAAGTTTTTGACAACCGCCCGTTTGATGTTAAATTGATTCCTAATGCAGAAAATAATGGTACCCCTGTAGGTTTTATGCATATTGAACCCTTATCTACCACTAGTTTCTCTCTAAAAATAGATGGGCAAAATAAGGAAACCCATAAATTTGGCGTACCCATTTCTTATGACTGGGGCACCATCATTGTTTCTCCCAACTTAGCAGTTTTAAATAAGGGTGTTGAAAACAATGAACTACGGGTAAGTATTAACAATAAAGATGCGGTAGTTAGTAGCCTTCGGAATGGTATAACAGCTACACAAGTAAGCAAAAATAGTAGTGTAATTGGTTTGGAGATGATCTCTCCTGCTCCTGATAAGGCCAGAGAAATACTCGACGAACTCATTCAACAGTATAATGAAGATGCTATAAACGACAAAAACATGATTTCTCGCAATACGGCTAACTTCATCCAAAGCCGTTTAGAGATCATTACTAGCGAACTCGATAGTGTTGAAACTGGGAAAGTTCAATTTAAGCAGGAAAATCGATTGACAGACATCGCTGCGGAAGGACAAATATTTCTGGAAAACGCAAGTGAGTTTAACAAAAAACAATTGGAGGTAGAAACTCAGATTGCTTTAGTAAACACTATGCAGGAATATCTTAATAACGGTAATCCTGATGAGCTACTCCCAGCAAATTTAGGTGTTGATAAGGAAGGTTTTTCAGGGGAAGTTGAACTCTTCAACAAAATGGTTCTTGAGCGCAAAAAATTATTGCAAAGTAGTACTACTAAAAATCCAATGGTGGTAGGTTTGGAAGATCAGATCAGCGGCATGCGTGCTAATATAAAGCAGAGTCTCGCTAATGTAAAGAATGGCTTACAAATACAACGCGGCAGACTTAATCAACAAGGCGCATTAATTGGAGGAGAAATTTCTGCCATTCCTGCAAAAGAAAAGCAGTTTAGAAGTATTAGTCGTCAACAAGAAATCAAAGAAACTTTGTATCTCTACTTACTTCAAAAACGTGAAGAAACAGCAATCTCTTTAGCAGTGACCACACCAAAGGCTAAAATTGTAGATAGTGCCTATAGCTCAACTTCACCAGTATCGCCTAAAAGGCAAATTATAATGTTGGCCGCTTTTATCTTAGGGCTTCTAGTTCCATTTTTGGTTATCTACATAAAACAACTCTTAGATAACAAAATTAGAAACCGTGCCTATGTAGAACGTCACGGTGGCGATATTGCTATAGTTGGTGAAATCCCTGAACTGAGCAAAAAAGACGACGAGCTAGTAAAAGTTAATGACTATTCTATCCTGGCGGAGTCCTTTAGAATTCTGCGCACCAACCTGCAATACTTAATGTTAGACAAGCAAGAAGAAACAGAAAAAGGAAAAGTAATCTTCGTTACTTCAACTGTAAAAGGTGAAGGGAAGACTTTTGTTTCTTCCAATCTCGCTCTTACCTTGGCAAATAGCGGTGCCAAAGTGGTATTGGTAGGTGCCGATATTCGTAACCCACAATTACAGCGTTATATTGAGCACGATTTTACAAACCAAGGTGTCGTGGAATATTTGGTCTACCCAGAAAGTACAACTAAAGATTATGTACAAGCATCTACCATGCAAAAGAATCTGTGGTTAATGGTTAGTGGTACCATCCCCCCAAACCCCGCTGAGTTATGGATGCAAAAAAGATCAGGCGATTTATTTAAAGAACTAGCCCAAGAATTTGATTATGTGGTAGTAGATACCGCTCCATCCATGCTTGTTACAGACACCCTGCTTATAAACCAATACGCAGATGTCACCTTATACACCCTTAGAGCAGGATACACAGAAAAGAAACTCCTAGATTTCCCTATAGAACAAGAAAGAGGTAAAAAACTAAAGAATGTTGCCTTCGTCCTTAACAACGTAAGCATGGCCAATTTCGGCTACGGTAACAAATACGGCTACACCTACGGACAAAAAAAACAAACCATCTGGGAAAAAGCCTTCGGAAAACGCTAACCCTCAACACTAAGCTGTCAGGGTGAGCGCAGTCGAACCCTCTCGCTCAGCAGAATGTCAAGGTAAGCAACCTGTCCTGAGCGTAGACGAAGCGCACCCCAACCTCTTTTACAGCAGGTTGTCAGGGTGAGTAGCCCGTCCTGAGCGCAGCCAAACCCCCTTCACCACTAAGTTGTCAGGGTGAGCGCAGTCCCAATGTCAGGGTGAGCGCAGTCGAACCCCTTCTCCACCGAAATGCCAAGCAACATGTCAGGGTGAGTAGCCCGTCCTGAGCGGAGCCGAAGGGCAGCCAAACCCCCTTGTCCACACCAATCAGTATGTCAGGGTGAGTAGCCCGTCCTGAGCGGAGCCGAAGGGCAGCCAAACCCCCTTGTCCACACCAATCAGTATGTCAGGGTGAGTAGCCTGTCCTGAGCGGAGCCGAAGGGCAGCCAAACCCCCTTGCTCCAACAGATTTTCCGGCCAATCCAAATGCCAAGCAACATGTCAGGGTGAGTAGCCTGTCCTGAGCGGAGCCGAAGGGCAGTCAAACCCCCTTCTCCACCGAAATGCCAAGCAACATGTCAGGGTGAGTAGCCCGTCCTGAGCGCAGTCGAAGGGCAGTCAAACCCCCTCAATTTCCCAATTGTCTCACTAAGCAAAATTACCTACCTTTAAATAAAAAAAATGTTCTTCCAATACTACGTGTACATATTAGAATGTTCAGACAAATCATACTACACAGGTATTACAAACGATTTGTCAAAACGATTAGAACAACATCAATCAGGAACTAAAAGAGACGCTTATACTTATAAAAGAAGACCATTAATCTTAAAATTTCATCAAGAATTCAATGATGTTTTGCAAGCAATTTACTTTGAGAAAAAAATCAAAAGATGGACAAGAGCAAAGAAAAAAGCCTTAATTAATGGAGATGGAAACTTGTTAAAAATTCTATCAGAATGTAGAAATGCAACACATTACAAATATAACCCAGAAAATAAAATGTCAGGGTGAGCTCAGTCCCACTGTCAGGGTGAGCAGCCTGTCCTGAGCGGAGCCGAAGGGCAGTCGAACCCCCTTCTCCACTAAGTTGTCAGGGTGAGTAGCCTGTCCTGAGCGGAGCCGAAGGGCAGTCGAACCCCCTTGCTCCAACAGATTTTCCGGCCAATCCAAATGCCAAGCAGCATGTCAGGGTGAGCAGCCTGTCCTGAGCACCCGCCCAAATGAAACGGGCACGCAGCCGAATCACCAGTGTAGCACAACTGTCAGGGTGAGCACAACTGTCAGGAAAACAACAACAATGTCAGGGTGAGCGCAGTCGAACCCCTTGTTTAGCATTATGTCAATACATGAAAAATATCAAAAAAAAACTAAACTGTCAGGGTGAGCGCAGTCGAACCCCCTCAGTTAGTAAATTCTCAATCTGATTTAAGCTGTCAGCCTAAGCACCCACCCCAAATGAAACAGGCAATCATTAGAACCCTAAATTTACAGAATCAATGGTTACACCCATCAACATCGTAAACAAGTCTCCCATCGTCCTCCGCCCGCGTGCGCCGAAGCTTCAGCATAGGAGCAAGCTTTTTCAGCGTTGGAGGAACCTCTCACTTAAAACCTACCACCTAATATCAAATATCATATAATGAAGTTACTAACCATCGCATTCATCCTAATACCCGCAACAATTTTCTCGCAGCAATTGGATGTCAATGGCAGTATAACTACAAAAGCAATTGCATCAAATAAACAGGAAATTCCTTTTTGGATGCATACCAATACAGACTATGCTGTAAGCGATTTAACTAATTTTTCAACTACCGCACAACTCACTTCAAGCTTATCATTTTCCTCCTTTAAAATTAACGCCGGTGCTACTGTTTATGGTAGAGATGGTACAACTGAAGCAATACAGCGCAGAGATTTATATCTGCAATTTGAAAATTCTTGGCTACTCGCAACCCTCGGGGCAAAAAAGCGAGAAGAAGTATTTGACGGCCTTTCCGCTACTAATCAAAACTTCCTAATGTCGGGTAATGCGCGACCTTTCCCAGGGCTACTTTTAGAAGCAAACAATCCACTTAAAATTTCAAAACTATTCTCCCTAGATTGGGGTATTGCCCACTACGAGCTAAACGATAATCGCTATGTAGAAGGCACATACCTACATTATAAAAGACTTGCCCTTATTACTAAATTCAACGATAGCCATAAACTAACCTCAAAGATTCAACACTTTGCCCAATGGGGAGGCACTTCCCCTGAGTATGGCAAGCTTAGTGATAGTTTTAGAGATTATGTAGATGTATTTTTTGCACTTACACCATCCGATGGTAAAATAGATAACGAAATACTCAACAAACTGGGCAACCATCTGGGTTCCTACTTACTTGAATACGAATTTAAAAATAAACTGGGTGCGTTTTCTCTCTACCACGAACATCCGTTCGAGGATGGCTCAGGCTCTGGTTTCAAAAACTTTCCCGATGGGGTTTATGGTGTTTATTTTAAGCCTCTCAATCAAAATTTCATCTCATCAATACTTTACGAATATATAAACACTGTAGATCAAAGTGGTTTATATGGGGGTAGTGGTAGAGATAATTACTTTTCAAATGGTATTTACAGAAGTGGATGGACTTATGAACAAAATGTTATCGGCATTCCATTTGTGCTGTATGACGATCCAGAGAGCATTGCTACTAATGAAAAGACTTTTATTAGCAATCGTTCTAGAGCCCATCATTTTGGTGCAACCGGCAATATCGCTAGATTCAACTGGAAGGTAAAAAGTACTTACACCACCTATCTAGGCACCTACGGCAGGCCATTATCACCCAAATGGAAATATTGGTACAATTACGCCTCCCTTTCCTATAAAGCAGAAAACCTAGGAACTTTCACCGCCCTAGCAGGAGTAGATTTCTCAAACAATGCATCAACCAGAATAGGAGCAGGCCTAGAATATTCCTACTCCTTTTAACCCTATACCAAAATCTACTTTCTGGTACCTTCATCAGTTAAATTATACAACAACTTACAGTCCTACGTCTTACCGTCCTACGTCTTATGTCCTCTACCTACCACCTAAAACCCACCCGATTAAAGCAAACAGATATTAATTAATTTCCAACTCTCTTTGCGCAACTCTGAGTCTCCTTAGCGCCCTTTGTGGTTAACCCATATCAAGCCAAATCACTCCTCCACACCCCAAACCCCACAACTCAAACCCCACAACATTAATTCTCGAATCTTAATCATTCAACATTCAACATTCAACATTCCAAACGTTATACCTTTCCCAAAACCAACAAACCATTGCCCTTTTATTTTGCTATCGCATAAATAGAAGCTAATTTTGTCTTTTATTAGCTATTAGAAATTAATCTAAAATTTATATAATATGAAAAAGTTAGTATTAGTATTTATGTCCGCTATAGCAATCAGTTGTGGCGACAACAAAAAGGAAGAACAAAACGAGTTGAAAATCGGCACTCAAGTTGAAGAAAAAGCTGCGCCAGCAGAAATAATCGATGATGCTGTGGCCACGATTACCATCGAAGGTAACGACCAAATGAAATATAACAAGAGCGAGATTCGAGTTAAAGCAGGGCAGAAAGTAAAACTTACCCTAAAGCACGTAGGTAAAATGGATATGAGCGTAATGGGGCATAACTGGGCATTACTTACTCAAGATGCAGACATGGCCGCTGTAGGTCAAGCAGCAGCTACCGCAAAAGACACCGATTACATTCCAGCAGATATGACAGATAAGATAATAGTCCACACCAAAATGTTAGGCGGCGGACAAACCGACACCATAGAATTTGAAGCTCCAGCCCCCGGAACATACACTTTCATGTGTACCTTCCCAGGCCACTACGCCCTAATGCAAGGAAAATTTATCGTAGAATAATTGAAGTACAAAATTGTAAGTTCGAAGTACGAAAAGTAAAGTTGGAAATAGAAACATCAACCACGTACCACAAAAAATACAGAAAGCTAAAAGTGTAACTACATTTTTAGCTTTCTTACGTTTTAAGCAAAATGTCAGGGTGAACAGCCCGTCCTGAGCGGAGCCGAAGGGCAGTCCCACTGTCAGGGTGAGCAGCCCGTCCTATGCGCTGTCGAAGGGCAATCCCTATGTCAGGGTGAGCGCAGTCGAACCCCTCGTTCAGAAAAATGTCAATGAAAGCCTAATGTCAGGGTGAGCAGCCCGTCCTGAGCGGAGCCGAAGGGCAGTCCCACTGTCAGGGTGAGCGCAGTCGAACCCCTCGTTCAGCAAAATGTCAATGAAAGCCTAATGTCAGGGTGTGCAGCCCATCCTAAGCGCAGTCCCAATGTCAGGGTGAGTAGCCTGTCCTGAGCGGAGCCGAAGGGCAGTCGAACCCCCTTCACCACTAAGTTGTCAGGTTGAGCAGCCCATCCCGAGCGAAGCCGAATTTAAGTCGAAGGCCCCACATATAGTTTCAACCCTTCCGTCAGCTGGTATTTATATTCAACAGCGAACTAAAATTACACCCAGCTGCCACCTTCCCTTATAAGATTAATTATTCTTCTAATTAAAGCTAGATATAAAGGGAAGGAGCTCTTATTACTACTTAAAAAATGAAGATAAACGAATAGCAGTCGAACTCCCTCGCTCAGCAGAATGTCAGGGTGAGCAGCCCGTCCGGAGTCCCTATGTCAGGGTGAGCAGCCTGTCCTGAGCGCAGCCGAAGGGCAGTCGAACCCCCTTAGTACCTTTAAAGATCTGACTAAGCAAAATATCAGGGTGAACGTAATGTCAGGGTGAGCAGCCCCTCCTGAGCGGAGCCGAAGGGCAGTCGAACCCTCTTGTTTAGCAAAAATGTCAGTGCAAGCAGTACCTCATCCCTCATCCCTCGTCCCTCGTATCTCGTCGCTCAAACCTCGTCCCTCAAACCTACCCTCCATAAACCAAATCAATAAACTCATCTTTCTGAAGATCTCCAAAATATTCCTCAATCTTAATATTTTTTATGACTTCCGAAATATCTTCTTTTTCATAACGCACACCAATCAATAGATTCTCCAGATTCTCAGCTGGCTCTTTTCCAAAGAAGTCACCAAATATTTTAAATTCTTTTATAAGTCCCTTTTCCACAAAAATTCGCAGGTCTATTTCACCAACAGCAAAACGCTTGCTCCGCTGAATATTAAACTTTGGCGAACGGCCGTAATTCCAGTCCCAAGTGTCGTATTTTTCTGCTTTTAACTGATGAACAGCTTTCCATTCTTCCGGCGTTAGATGATAGCTTTCAAAAGGTTCATTTTCCTCATAAAGCCCTTCTAGCAAAAGTTGTCTAAATGCTTTAATATTCATTGGTTCTTTTAAAAACTCCGAAATATTTGCCACGCGACTGCGCACAGATTTGTGACCTTTAGATTCAATCTTGCTCATTTTTACGTTAAGCGCGTTTACCACTTCTCCCAAATCGGTGTTCAGCAATAGCGTCCCGTGGCTAACCATTCGTTTTCCAGTAGAAAACTGAGCTGTTCCAGAAATCTTTTTTTCTTCAACTTGAATATCGTTTCTACCTTTCAATTCGGCGTCTAGGCCTAAATTCTTGAGCACTTTTATAACGGGTGCGGTAAATTTTTTAAAGTTGTTTAGGCTTTTTATATCGTGATTAGTAATAAAACTAAAATTAAGATTTCCAAAATCGTGATACACCGCCCCGCCGCCTGATACTCTTCGTACTACATGAATATTCTTCTCTTTAACATACTTGTGGTTTATCTCTTCCAAAGTATTCTGATTGCGTCCAATAATAATTGAAGGCTCGTTAATATAGAAAAGCAAATAATCATTATCTGCACTAAAATTCCGCAGTGCATATTCTTCCAAAGCAAGGTTTAACCGTGGATTGGTGTTGTTCTCGTTTTCAATAAAAATCATTTCATTTTAGTTTTACACAAAGATAATTAATTGTTTTGTGGACGCCCCCCATAATATTAACAATACTAAAATACCCCAGCTCCTCCCTTTCCAAAAGGGAAGCCTGCCCGCCTTTTTTTTTGGCGGGGTGTCCGCCCTCAGCGCAGTAGAAGCCCAGTCCCAATGTCAGGGTGAGCAGCCCGTCCTGAGCGGAGCCGAAGGGCAGTCGAACCCCCTCGTTCAGCAAAATGTCAATGAAAGCCCACTGTCATGGTGAGCAGCCCCTCCTAAGCACAGCCGAAGGGCAGTCAAACCACAGTCCCACTGTCAGGGTGAGCGCAGTCGAACCCCCTTATGTACCAAGATGTTCAATGCCAGCAAAATGTAAGTCCAAGCAGCCCCTCCCGAGCGAAGCCGAATTTAAGTCGAAGGCCCCACATATAGTTTCAACCCTTCCGTCAGCTGGTAATTATATTCAACAGCGAACTAAAATTACTCCCAGCTGCCACCTTCCCTTGTAAGATCATTTAGCTCTCTAAATTAAACTCGTTGTAAAGGGAAGGAGCACTTATTGGTACTTAAAAAATGAAGATAAACGAATAGCAGTCGAACTCCCTCGCTCAGCAGAATGTCAGGGTGAGCAGCCCCTCCTAAGCGGAGCCGAAGGGCAGTCAAACCACAGTCCCAATGTCAGGTTGAGCAGCCTGTCCTGAGCGGAGCCGAAGGGCAGTCGAACCCCCTTGTGTAGCAAGATGTTCAACGCCAGCAAAATGTAAGCGTAAGCAGCCCATCCTAAGCGCAGTCCCAATGTAAGCGTAAGCAGCCCGTCCTGCACGCACCCGAAGGGCAGTCGAACCCCCTTATGTACCAAGATGTCCAATGCCAGCAAAATGTAAGCGTAAGCAGCCCCTCCTAAGCGCAGTCCCTATGTCAGGGTGAGCAGCCCTCCTAAGCACAGCCGAAGGGCAGTCGAACCCCCTCCACTAAGTTGTCAGGTTGAGCAGCCTGTCCTGCACGCAGCCGAAGGGCAGTCGAACCCCCTTCACCACTAAGTTGTCAGGGTGAGTAGCCTGTCCTGAGCGGAGCCGAAGGGCAGTCGAACCCCCTTATGTACCAAGATGTCCAATGCCAGCAAAATGTATATGTAAACAACCCCTCCCGAGCGCCTCCGAAGGGCAGTCGAACCCCCTTTTGTAGCAAAATTGTCAATGCAAGCCAATTGTCAGGGTGAGCGCAGTCGAACCCCCTCGTTTAGCATAACCATCAATGCAAGTAAAAGCCCCCCCAAAAAAAATTCGTGCATTCGTGGTAATCCCCACCCGAATCCCGAATTAACAAATCTCGAATTCACAAATCCACCAACCAACATTATAAAAACTAACAAATTAACATTTACCTTTGCCGTCTATGAGCAGATTGGTTCAAATTACCGTTTTACCGCATCAACAGGAGGATTTCGATTACATTCTCGAACTAGCTTTGGAAAAGGAAAAGCTTCGAAAAGATAACATTAGTGATTGGAGAATTCGAAAACGTTCCATTGATGCACGCCGCAAACCTATAAAAATAAACCTGCAGATTGAATTGTGGTCAAAAGGTGAAAAGCGAGAAACTATTTCGCCATTTATACCTCAAAATGTAAGCGAGGCAAAGCAGATTGCTATAATCGGCGCAGGTCCCGCCGGACTTTACGCAGCGCTTCGGGCAATAGAAGCTGGATTAAAACCCATAATTTTTGAACGCGGAAAAGACGTGCGCGAACGTAGGCGCGATCTTGCAGCCATCAACAAAGACCATATTGTAAACCCCGAAAGCAACTACTGCTTTGGCGAGGGGGGCGCCGGAACTTATTCCGATGGTAAACTTTATACACGTTCTAAAAAACGAGGCAATGTTTTAAAAGCATTGGAATGGTTTGTCCATTTTGGTGCCGATGAAGATATACTTGTAGATGCACACCCGCATATTGGCACTAATAAACTTCCGAAAATTATAACCGCAATGCGGGAGGCGATAATTGAAAATGGGGGAGAAGTACATTTTAATTCTAAGCTTACAGATATAAAAATCACGGAAAACGCAATTGAAGCTATCCAAATTAATAGTGAAAAATGGTTGCAATTCGAAAATATAATCCTTGCCACTGGCCATTCTGCACGCGACATATTTTACTTACTTCACCAGAAAAACATTAAAATTGAAGCTAAACCATTTGCTATTGGCGTTCGTGTAGAGCATCAACAGGAAGTGATAGATTATATACAATATCACGGCGATGACGACAATCCGTACTTACCGCCCGCCAGTTATTCGTTGGTGGAGCAGGTGGATGGATTGGGTGTTTATTCGTTCTGTATGTGTCCTGGCGGAATTATAGCCCCTTGTGCCACAGAGCAGGAAGAGGTGGTAACCAATGGTTGGAGCCCCAGTAAACGTAACAATCCGTATGCAAATAGTGGAATTGTGGTTAGCGTAGAGCCAAAAGATTTACCAAATTATAAAGAAGGCGATCCTTTTGTGTGTCTCGATTTTCAAAAACAAGTGGAACGACTTTGTTGGGAAGCAGGAGGGAAGACGCAAAGAGTTCCTGCCCAACGGATGATTGATTTCGTGGAAGGAAAGGTTTCAGAAGATTTCCCGAAAACCTCCTACCAACCCGGTATTGTCTCAGTAGATTTAAATGAAGTACTTCCGGCCTTACTATCAAAAAGACTAAAAAAAGCATTTGTAGCTTTCGGGAAAAAGATGAATGGTTATTACACAAACCAAGCAGTACTACACGCCCCCGAAAGTAGAACTTCATCACCCATAAGTATTCCGCGAAACCCAGAAACATTAGAACACGTCGAAATTAAAGGACTATACCCCTGCGGAGAAGGCGCAGGCTACGCCGGCGGAATCATTTCCGCAGCAATAGACGGAATTAATTGCGTTGATGCAATTGCGGGGAAGAGGAAAGAGGGTAGTAGGTAAGTAGCCCGTCCTGAGCGGAGCCGAAGGGCAGTCGAACCCCCTCGTTCAGCAAAATTGTCAATGAAAGCCTACTGTCAGGGTGAGTAGCCTGTCCTGAGCGGAGCCGAAGGGCAGTCGAACCCCCTATTTAGCAAAATCATCAATTTAAGCAGCCCCTCCTAAGCGCAGTCGAAGGGCAGTCAAACCACAGTCCCAATGTCAGGGTGAGCAGCCTGTCCTGAGCGGAGCCGAAGGGCAGTCGAACCCCCTTATTTAGCAAAATTATCAATGTAAGCAGCCCCTCCAAAGTGCAGTCGAAGGCCCAACTTATAGTTTCAACCCTTCCGTCAGCTGGTAATTATATTCAACAGTGAACTAAAATTACACCCAGCTGCCACCTTCCCTTGTAAGATCATTTAGTTCTCTAAATTAAATTCGTTGTAAAGGGAAGGAGCACTTATTGGTGCTTAAAAAATGAAGATAAACGAATAGCAGTCGAACTCCCTCGCTCAGCAGAATGTCAGGGTGAGCAGCCCGTCCGGAGTCCCTATGTCAGGGTGAGTAGCCCATCCTAAGCGCAGTCCCTATGTCAGGGTGAGCGCAGTCGAACCCCTTTTGCAGCAAAATTGTCAATGAAAGCCCAATGTCAGGGTGAGTAGCCCGTCCTGAGCGGAGCCGAAGGGCAGTCGAACCCCCTTATGTAGCAAGATGTCCAATGCCAGCAAAATGTAAATGTAAACAACCCGTCCCCTCAAACCACCTCATAAAAAAAGGGCCCCCAAAACTGGAAGCCCTTTTAAATAAAAAATATATGCTAATAAATTACTTAATATCAAGTAATTCTAGATCAAATGTCAAATCTTGTCCAGCTAGGGGATGATTAGCATCTACAATGATGAAATCTTCCTTCACCTCTGCAACACGCAATTGACGTTCAGAACCATCAGGGTTTTTAGATACTAGACCCATTCCTATTTCTGGTTTAATTTCCTGTGGTAAATTCTCACTTGGAATTTTCTGGAAAAGCTCTTTTTGAACTTCACCGTAAGCTTCCTCTTTTGGAATGGTGATAGTTTTCTTATCATTCACTTTCATGTCCACCAATCCTTTTTCAAAACCTGGAATTAAACGGCCCTCACCAAGTTTTACCTCTAGTGGTTCTCTTTCCACAGAACTGTCGAACACTTGTCCGTCATTTAGTTTACCTGTGTAGTGAAGTTTTACGGTTTCATTTCCTTGTACTTGACTCATAATGTTTGTTTTTTTCGATTATTTAATCAATATTGGGCAAAACTAAGGGTTTATGTTGCCAATTCCACAGAATACTGAATTTAATGTAAAGGTTTAAGGAAAGATTAACGCCTCTATGTTTAAGCCATTTTATTAATAGCTATTTGTTTGTAATATAATTGATGAAGAATAAAGAAAACTAATAAAAGCCGAACAGTAAAGAATAACTCAATGACGGGTTATTAGCAAGCCAAGGATTTCAAAACATCTATTTTTAGTGGCTTCAACAAATAGGAAAGTACTTGATCGTTCTCTTTTGCTTTCCGTATATCGGTATTATCTACCGAAGACGTAAGAATATGGATTTGCAAATCTAACGAAATTTCGCACTCACGAATCTTTGTGATAAACTCCCAACCATTCATTTGAGGCATATGAATGTCTAAGAAAATAAGATAGGTCTTTGTTTGGTGTTCGCGTATATATTCCAATCCTTCTTTACCACTTTTCAGGGCGGTGACGTGCGTATCCGGAAAGTGCAATTTAATCACTCGGGAGTTAATCAAGTTGATGATAGGATCATCATCAATTAGTAAAATTTCACGCATCTGCATCTTCAATTGCGTTTATTTTGTGAGTGATTTCATGTATTACCTCGTCTAATTCATCGGCTGCATCAGAAATCATACTAAAAATTTCATCTTTCGAATCATCTTCAGAATTAAGTTCTGAAAGATATATTAAACCCATTATCTTAGAAAGGGGAGCCCTAATAACATGCGATTGCAACCAAGCAATTTCGCGAAGGTTTGTATTCTGTCTTTTAATTTGTTCAAGTTGTTGTCTGGAATTTGTAACATCCAGCGCAGACCCGATAGATCTAATGGGGTTGCCTTCATCATCTCTTAGTATATAGCAACGGTCAACCATATAAGCAATGCTGCCATCTTCCGTCAGAATTCTATACTCTCTTTCCCAATTTTTCTTGGTTTTATCTAAAAAGGCTGCTTGGAGTGACTCCCATAATTTAGGCAAGTCTTCAGGGTAAACCTTATTAAACCAAGAATTTTCTTTATTAAATGGCTCTGTAGCATCATATTGAAATGTGCCCTCATAACCTCTACCTCTTGCAATAGTTTGTTCTTTATGGTCAATATCCCAAATTATTTCATTACTCACTTGCATTGCTAGGCTAAACCGCTCATTGCTAAAAGCTAATTGTTTTTGGTTTTCTATGCTATCTGTTATATCTTGAATTGTTCCTTCCAAACGAAATGGTTTTCCAGCAGCATTCACAAGAAGTTGTACTTCTTGGCGCACCCATCTTATAGCATTAGATCCAGTTATAATGCGGTGCTCAAAACTTTGAATTTTGCCAGGTTTAAGCATTTTAGTTACGTCGCCAAATAGTAAAGCTCTATCCGATGGGTGAAATGCCTCCGCTATATTTTCTAATGTAGGAATAAAATTAGAAGGTGTGTAGCCAAATAAGCTGTACATTTCTTCACTCCATTCAGAAATATCAGAATCTAAATCGCGACTCCAATACCCAAGCTTTGCAATTTTTTGAGCATTCCGAAGTCGTAAGTAAGCCGCTTCTAATTCTTGCTCTGCAATTTTTTGCTCCGTAATATCTTTAGCGACAGCAATAATAATTTTTACTTCAGTTTTTAAAGTAGCGCTCCAGCGTAACCATTTAATGGTTCCATCTTTAGTTATTAACCTTGCCTCGTATGAATTTATACTCTCCGCAGTGGTTATTAAGTTATCTATAAAAGAAGCTCTGTCTTCACTATGTATAAAATCGAATATTGGTTTTTCAATTATTTCAGACTTTGAATAACCAAGTAAATCTTTAAAAGCTTTGTTTAGCTTTTTTAAATAACCATCAAAACCAACCAAGCAATGTGGGTCGGGTGAAATATCAAAAAAGTTGCGGTATTCTTCTTCGGTAATTTTCTGTTTAACCACCGCGCCAATCTGTAAACCAACTTCTTCTAATAGTTTAAAATGATCTGAAAGATATTGATCTTTAAAGCGAGAAAAGCAAATAAAACACCCCAGAAACTCTTCATTAAAAATTATAGGAATTCCGATAGCCGACTGTAATTCGGCTACAGCCGCAGCTTCGGCTCTTACAAGAGGCTCGTAATTATAGATGTCTTGCCAAATGGATGTTCCCATAGATTCCCAAACGTGGCCTGCTAAACCTACGCCTTTTTCAAAACTATGAATATTTTTAGAGTGCTCATGAAAAGAATCAAATGATGCATCCTGATTAGATTTTGAAATTAAATTTAGTCGCGCTTTATCTTCGGAAATAAGCCATACTTCAGCAATACTAATGCCTGAAAGCCGTACCAGTTTTTTTAATGCTTCTGCTAAACTAGCAGAAAGTGAACCTGGACTACCAATGGCTTTAGTTAGAGATGCCACAAGTTCTTTCCCCATTCTTTTTTCAACCTCAAGCGTTACCTCTCTAGTGTTTGCAACTATCCCACCAATTGCAGGATTGTATAAATGGTTTGTTAATTCAGTTTGAACCCAACGCCAATTACCTTCAGAATCTGGATATCTGAAAGGTTCAATAGACTCGCTATCTGTTGTCAAGACTTCCTCAAGATGTTTTCGTAGCCTAGGAGCATCTTCCTTATAAATAAAATCGAATGCATTAGTGCCAATAATCTCCTCGGGTGGTATCCCTAATATTTTTGTTGAATTTGGCGCTACGTAAATATAATCGCCAGCGGTATTTAAAATTGAAATTAGCTCTGTACTATTTTGAACAAGCGATTTTAATTTAGCCTCGCTGTCTATTAATTTTTGTTGGGCTTGAGATTCCTTTATAACATGACCAAGATTTGATGTCAGGTTTTTTAAAAGTTCTAATTCATTCTTTTGCCAAGTTCTTTCATTCTTACAATCATCTATGCCAATAAACCCACAAAAAGTATTGTTAACCATCACTGGCAGTACTAGTATAGAGCAAATTTTCTGTGTTTTTAGAACATCTTTAATAGTACTTGGTGGTAATTGTGATACAATAGCCTCAAAGAATTCACCTTTCTGCAAAGGCTCTATAAAAAGTGGAAATTTAGAGAAAGGAACATGCTGTAATTCAGGATTATCAATTTGCATTTCGGTACTATCCTGAACCCATTCCAGCCGTTGTGAGGTTGTTTTATTCTTTAAATCATTTTGAAAAAAGTAGATTCTGTCTATATTAAGCGTATCTCCCACAATCTGAAAACAACTATCCAATGCTAACACCCAATCTTCAGACCTAAGTAAAAGCTGATTAAGTTCTCCTATTATAGACAAATAATGCTTTTGCTCTAGAATATGTTTTTCTTGTAAGTATTGCTCTGTAAGGTCTATTGCAGTAACAATATCTGCCTGCTTATCGTAAAAATCAATTAGGTTACTTTTAATCTTTACGTGGATGATACTACCATCTTTTTTTTGATGTAGAAAGAGATTATTTTTATATTCCTTAGTCCTCGTTATTGTGCTTCTAACAGCTTCTAATAATTTGGGAATTTCTTCTATTGGCCTAATATCTTTAATAGTCATAGAAAGGAACTCCGTTTCCGAATAACCGTAATGTTTTATTGCCTCTTCATTAACTGCCAAAAACCGTAGCGTTTCAACATCATAAATCCACATAGGAAATGGGTATGAATTGAATAGAAGCTGATCCGGAAAGTTGGGTCTTTGACTAGAAATAATCATGAATAGCAATAATTATTTTAACGATTTACGGGGAGAACTAAGTAACTATCAAAATATTTTTTTTTCAATACTAATGATTTTTAATGTTTTGTATCTAAGCTTTTGAAATAAAAACAAATGTACAAATTAAAGAGTCTTTAACATTTACCTCAAACTTAATAAAGAATATCGGAATATTATAGTATTATAGCGAAAATAATAGAGTATTATCGGATTGGTATAGAGGTTTTTTAAAGTAGAAGAATTACTTCCCAATACAGAAATTGGCAAAAATATTACCCAAAAGCTCATCGTTCGATATCTCGCCCGTAATTTCACCAAAATAATACAAGGCTTGGCGAATATCTATTGCCAATAAATCTCCACTTGTATTATTATTTATTCCATTCTGTACGTGGCTTATTTCTTCCAAAGCCTTCAACATAGCGTCGTAATGGCGGCTGTTGGTAACGATGGTTTCATTATTACGAAGTGCGCCCGTGTTTACGAAATCGAGTAATTTATTTTGAAGTTCTTCCACGCCTTGCCCAGTTTTGGCAGATAATAATTGAAGCACAGATCTTCCAGCAGGCGGATTATTGAGTGCAGATTGTAACTGTTCAATTTCTATTTCTGTAAGCTTATCAACCTTATTGGCTACAATTACAAGGTTTTTTAAAGGATATTTATTCTTGATAGTTTCAATCTCAACCTTGAATCTTGTACCTTGAATTTTAAATTTCTCCGAGTCAAAGAGATAAATTACAACCTGTGCAGCTTCAATTTTCTCAAAGGTTTTCTTTATTCCTAATCCTTCAATAATATCTTCGGTATCGCGAATTCCGGCAGTATCTATAAATCGAAAACCAATACCACCAATGGTTATTTCATCTTCAATAGTATCGCGCGTTGTACCTGCAATGTCGCTTACAATGGCACGATCCTCGTTTAGTAATGCATTCAGCAGGGTAGATTTCCCCACATTTGGTTCGCCTACAATGGCTACAGGAATACCGTTTTTTAAAACATTTCCAGTAGCGAACGAATCTATAAGTCGTTTAAGAACTTGTGTTATTTTTGAAATTAGCTTTTGGAATTCCTCGCGATTGGCGAATTCTACGTCTTCTTCGGCAAAATCTAACTCTAATTCAATTAATGAAGCAAAATTCAATAGTTCTTCGCGCAGCTTTTTTATTTCTGAAGAAAATCCGCCACGCATCTGCTGTATTGCAAGCTGATGGCTGGCAGCACTATCGCTAGCAATAAGGTCTGCAACAGCTTCTGCCTGGCTTAAATCCATCTTCCCGTTAAGGAATGCACGTAGTGTAAACTCTCCGGCTTGTGCCATTCTACAACCTTTCCGAAGGCATAATTGTATTATTTCTTGCTGTATGTAATTACTTCCGTGACAGGAAATTTCAACCACATCTTCACCAGTATAACTATTTGGGTTTTTGAAAATAGTTGCTAGCACCTCATCAATTACCCGTTCCCCATCCTTTATGTTTCCCAAATGAACCGTATGGGTTTTCTGTTTTGAAAGTTCCTTCTTTGAAATTGAAGTAAATATGGATGAAGTAATTGCAACGGCATCTGGCCCCGAAAGTCGAAGTACTGCGATTGCACCCGCCCCTGCAGGAGTTGCCATTGCTACTATAGTATCTGTGTGTGTCATTGCGGGCAAAGGTAACATTACTTTAGAAAAGTTTTAAAGGTTTGTACCCTAGGAATTATACGCAATCAAAAAAGGGTTGCACGAATGCTAAAATTCTATAAATTACTGAATCTAAGAAACACTCTAAATTAAAATGATAAAGTAATTTTTTTATGAAGTTTACTATTCAGGATTCTCGCAAAGATTATTATTTAAACTGAATGAAAAGTATAGAATTAGAGCTTTTGACTCTTTTTTAAACCTTTTATTATTTTAGTGAATTCCTCCAAACAAAACTTTCCCTTACTAGCTAGTGTGGCTTCGTCTAATGGAACAGCTCCAAGAATTTCTCGACATTCACTCATATAACCGCTTAGCGGATCAGCCTTCATATAATACATGGTCATCGTAGTTTTATGAATGAGATCTGAAATCTTTTTTATGTCTTTGTTTGCTAAAGCAATTTCAAATTCCTTCTTATAACCTACCATAGCATCCAGCGTACTTAAAACAAATTTTTTAAGGTATTCAGGTTTGTTATTCGCCATTTTTATATAGCGCTCTAAACTGTAACTCTCAACCCCTGATGATTTGGTTTTTGCACTTAATTTCCTTAGCTTTTTCTTCGGTATAAATTTAGCTTTGGTAGAAAGTTTAGCGAGCTTTTTACCTTTGTTTTTTTTACCGTGACAAACTCCTAATAAATCAAAAAGCTCCGAAGGTTGAAATGGTTTTGGCAGGTGGTCATCTATTCCTGCTTTAATTAATTTATCGCTTACTTCTCCCTTTGTAGATGCCGAAAAAGCAATTATATCGGGCTCTTTTTCAAGCTTTAATTCTCTAATCTTTTCAGCAGTTTCATATCCATTCATTTTTGGCATTTGCAAATCCAGTAATACAATATCTATTGCATGCTTTTTAATGATGTTTATAGCTTCTTGACCACTTTTTGCTGTTTTATATTGAATGTTCCACAACTCAAGATACTGCGTTGTTATATAAATATTAATTAGGTTATCATCAACCACTAAAACCTGGCAGCCATCAAAATCATTATCTTCAGAAGTTGAAATTAATTGTTCTGGCTTTTTAGATTTTTTCTTATTAACCTCATACTTTAAAGAAAAACTGAATTTAGAACCTTCATTAACTTTACTAGTTACTACTAATTTACTTTCGTGAAGTTCTAATAATTTTTTACTGATTGTAAGGCCAAGTCCGGTACCACCGTATTCCACACTTACATCATAACTAGCCTGCGAAAACTCTTGAAAAATTGTTTCTAATTTTTCTTCAGGAATACCAATTCCGGTATCCGAAACTTCAAATTTAAGATGAACCTCTTTTTTAAGTTTTTTAATCAAAGAAATGGAAACCGTTATTGCACCTACCTTAGTGAACTTTATTGCATTCCCAATAAGATTGGTTAGAATTTGATTCAGTTTTACTGGATCTCCAATAATATTGTTTGGAATACCTTCTTCTAAATTTATAAGAAGTTCTACTCCCTTTTCCTCAGCTTTTACCGAATATATTTGCTTTAACACAGTAAGCAAATCGAGAAGATTGAATGAAACATGTTCCAATTCAAGCTTTTTAGCCTCTATTTTACTTAGGTCTAAAAGATTGTTCACAAGACTCAATAAATTTTCAGAAGAACTCAGTAACAGGCGTGCATATTCCTTTTGGTTATCGTTTAAAGGCGTTTTATGCAGTAGATTCCCTATTCCAAGAATTGCGTTTAAAGGCGTACGGATTTCGTGACTAATAGTCGCTAAAAAGTCTGCCTTAGCTTTTGAATCTGCTTCAGCTTTTCGCTTGGCATCTAATATTTCATTTTCGTAGTTCCAGCGATCTGTAACGTCTAGTATAGTTGCTTGATAGGTGGTTTGTAAATTTCCTTGTGGAGGAATTTCTCGCACATTAATAAGGCCGTGAAATACACTTTTGTCTTTTCTGAGAATATCAAAATAGACTTCCTGTATAAAACCTTGCATTTTTATAAGTGGAAAAAAATGCGTTTCAAAAAATATTTGCCCTCCAATTTTAAATAGGCTAGGGAGGGTAATTACATTAACTATTTCTTCCTTTTTATAGCCTAACCAATTCGTTAATGTATTGTTTATATCTATTATTAATCCATCGTTTTGAAATGAGACAGACCCGCAGGGCGCATTTTCATATAAGTCTAAAGCTGCCTTAAGACGTACTGAATCTACTTCGTTTAAAATATCGTTTTTAATTCCCACTAAGAGTTGGTTTCAAGAAAATCTAAAATTGCATTTGCAGTTTCTTCTGGCGCACTTAAATTAGGACAGTGCCCTGTAGCTTTTAGTATCTTTAGAGTGCCATTTTGTACCGAATTGGCTACGTATTTCCCAACTTCTATAGGGGCTATTACATCCTGAGAACACTGCAATATAAGGCTTGGCGTAGTAATATTCTCTAAATCGTCTCGGTTGTCCGATAGAAACGTAACACGGGCGAAATTTTTAGCAATCTCTGGATCGGTTTTACAAAAACTATTGCTTAATTCTTTTCCTAATTCAGGTCGTGCATCATTACCCATAATAATAGGAGCCATTGTTCGAGACCATCCCAAATAATTGATGTCTAAGGTATCTAAAAGCTCGTCAATAGATTCTTTATCAAACCCACCAACGTAGTCCCCCTCATTTATATAACGGGGTGAAGGGCCTATTAAAATCAACTTCGAAAAAAGTGAAGGGTCTTTAAGTGAAGCAAGCATACCAATCATTGCACTTACCGAATGCCCCACAAAAATAACATCCTTTAAATTTAAATGTTCACAGATTGTAATTATGTCGTCTGCATAGGCGTGCAACGAATTGTATTTTTCATTTGTGTATGCAGCGATATCAGAATTACCGGCACCTATGTAATCAAAAAGTATAATCTTGTAATTCTCCTCGAAATAAGGATACATGAAGCGCCACATATTTTGATCGCAACCGTAACCGTGGGCAAATAGCATTGGTTGAGACCCTTTACCAAAAACTTTAATATTAAAGGACTCATCTATATTAGCGTACTTATTGTTTTTCATGAGGAGAGGCTTAATGCTTTGTTAAAACTACGTAAAAAATTAATATATCCAAATACATATTAACTGTGCTCAAACTTGAATGCTGAAGAACTGCTTTCTGCTATTATAACGCGCAATACCGTCTAAAATGGATTTCTATGCTGGTTATAGTTGTCCACAGTTGGAATATATTTTATAAGAGTTTATCTAATCTTTGGAAAAATAACTAGCAGAACCTTCATTACATACTGAAATGCTAAAAAGGAAAGCATAAGCTCTCCTTTTAGTTCTTCCGTTATATTTGTAAGTTAAAAAGGCTTTTAATTATTCAGCATCACTGGCATTACAAGCATTGTAACAGTTTCCCCTTCATCTAATCCATCTACAGGAGTAAGAATTCCTGCACGGTTAGGAAGGCTCATTTCTAATGAAACTTCATCGCTTGTAAGATTATTCAGCATTTCAGTAAGGAAACGGCTGTTGAAACCAATTTGCATATCATCACCTTGGTAGTCGCAAGTTAAACGCTCCTCAGCTTTGTTGCTGTAATCTATATCTTCCGCAGAAATATTAAGCTCTGCACCAGCAATCTTTAAACGTATTTGGTGCGTTGTTTTACTAGAGAAAATAGAAACACGACGTACAGAATTCAAGAATTGATTTCTGTCAATAACCAACTTGTTCGGGTTTTCCTTCGGAATAACAGCCTCGTAGTTCGGGTATTTTCCATCAATTAAACGACAAACCATTTCTGTATTCTCAAAAACAAATTTTGCGTTGCTATCGTTATATTCAATAGTTACGTCTTCTTCGCTACCTGCAAGAATGCTCTTTAAAAGCGTTAATGGCTTTTTCGGCATTATGAATTCCGCAGTTTGTGTAGCGCTAATATCGTCGCGGGTATATTTCACTAATTTGTGTGCATCGGTCGCTACAAACACTAAATTATCTGTTGAAAACTGAAAGAAAACACCGCTCATTACAGGTCTTAAATCATCGTTCCCTGAAGCAAAAATTGTTTTGCTGATAGCTGTTGCAAGCACATCGCCTTGTACAATTGTTGCCGAAGGATCTTTTAATTCAACAGCATTGGGAAATTCTTCGCCACTAGCGTATGCTAAAGCGTATTTACCGTGGTTGCTGCTTATTTCAATAGTATTGTTGTCTTCAACCGTAAAAGTTAATGGTTGCTCTGGAAAGGTTTTTAGCGTTTCTAGCAAAAGTCTTGCAGGAATACAAACCAAACCTTTTTCAGTACTTTCCACTTCTAATTTTGAAGAAATGGTAGTTTCTAAATCGGAAGCCGAAACAGTAAGGGATTTTCCGTCTAAATCAAACAGGAAATTATCTAAAATAGGCAGCGTATTATTGTTGTTAATAATACCACCTAAAACTTGCAGTTGTCTTAATAAATAGGAACTCGATACGATGAATTTCATTATGTGTGTTTTTTATGAAATAATTCTCAATTATGCTCGCCCCATACGTCTAATTTATAGTAGCGTAAAAGATTGGCGAACCTGTCAAACTTCTTGATAATTCAAAGGATTCGTTCAGTTTACTGTTCGAAGCCGAAGTACAAATATATTTCAATTGAAGTGTTTGTTAAAACAAACTTATCAACATTTAGCGGGTGTATTTTCGTTTGCGATAATAGGTGAAAACAAATCCGAAAATAGCCAGTAAACCCAACGGTAACAATATATTAAGCACTTGCCACTTGCTTCGCTCTTCCACAGTTTTTTGTGGATCGAGAAAAGGTACTGCAATTTGCCGCGTTCTAATGTTTATAAGTCCACTATCGTCAAGCAGGTAATTAACCGTATTTAGCAGAAATTCTTTATTTCCGTAGAACTGATTCGTCATTTTGTCGAAGCCAAGTTCAAGCGGCCGATTGCCCTGCATTTGGTTTTTAATTACATCGCCATCGCTGATTACTACCATCTTAGCAGATTTACCTTCATCTATATTTTTTATGCCGTCAAGTTTAATTGGTTTCACCCGATTTTTATAAACTGAAGTGAATTTTCCTTCCAGCAATACAGCAAGCGGAACTTCGCCAGCGTTGTATTCTTCAGGATTAGGACCTTCATTTACGATCTGTAAATTCTTTGGTATTTCTGAATCAAAGTCAATAGGGAAGGGGAGTCCCACGATTTTAGAAATTGGTGAAGTAGAAAGCAAAACCGTTTTTTTGATGTTATTTGGAAGTGTATCTATTGCACTGGCATAATCAAATTTTACCGCCTCAATATTTGTAACGATTGGGTGGCTATTCGTGCTGCTACTCAACGGACTAAAAAACCACGGATAACGATTGTATTGGGATTCTCGTTCATCGCCACTCGCCAAAACAATTGGGGCCGAATACACATCTTTCACCAAATTAGGGTTGATACGGATGCCGTATTTAAAGAAGAAATCGTTTAAGTTTAAATCCCTTCCAAAAGCGAAAGCATTGCCGCTAACAGTATCTGTCTGCATTTGGGTTGCGTCCAGTAACCAAAGGGTATTGCCGCCGTTCATTATATATTGATCCAGCACATATTTTTCATTATCGGTGAATGCTTCTGTGGGCTGGGCAGCAACAATTAAGTTAAAACCTTCCAAGGCTTTCAAAGTCTTTTCTGGACTTGCAGCAACAGAATCTAAAGTGAAAGGAGCTATAAAATAATATTCCCGCAGGGTGGCAAAGAAATCGGCAATGTAACGATCGTCATATTCTCCATTTCCTTTTAATACCGCTATTTTCTTTGACTTTTCTGAAGCCAGTTTTTTAAAACCATCGGCGAAAGCATATTGTAAGTTTTGCAACGAACTGTTTACCCGTTCTTCGGAAGTAGCGCCAAGTTGGTTTTTCAGCAAACCAATTTTCACAGATTTTCCATCGTGATGTGCTAGTACCCAAGGATAAACTAGCTCGGTACTCTGTTTGCCGCTTTCGGTAACTGAAACTTGTGCAGGAGTCAGTCCAAATTTTTCAAATTGCGTTTGAAAAGCTTCGTTACCCTTTTCTGTGGGATCGATAAATTCAAACTTTATATTTGAATTATATGATGAGAATTCTTCTAAAAGCTGTTCCGTTTCACTTTGCAGCCTTTTGAATTCTGGCGGGAAATTTCCTTTCAAAAAAACATCCACAATAAGTGGGGAATCAATTTGATCAACTATTTGTTTCGCCTCTTCAGACAGTGTGAAACGCTTGTCCTGTGTAAGATCGAAACGTTTGTAGAAATAATTGCCAACGATATTCAACAGGATTAAACCTGCAATTAACACAACCAGCGAAACGATATTTTTTCTAATTGAAGTTTTCATTATAGCTTCTTCAATTTAAAAATGGTTAATGCAATAAAAAATACGGTAACGCTCAAAAAGTAAAGTAAATCGCGAGTATCCAAAACTCCGCGTGAAACGCTGTCAAAATGCGCTTTCATTCCAAATTGTGAGATATCAAAAGAGGTGGAAGTAAAGCCATCAAAACCGTAATAAAGCCCAAAACACAGAAACACGGCAATTATAAAAGCCACAATTTGATTCTGTGAAAGCGTGGAAGAAAATATGCCGATTGAGGTATAAGCTAACACCAAAAATAGTAATCCAATGTAGGAACCAATAGTGCTGCCAACGTCCCAATTTCCGGGCGGGTTTCCTAATTCAGAAATGGCGAAAACGTATAAAATTGTTGGAATTAGAGCGATGATAATTAGAATTACTGCGCCAAAATATTTCCCTAAAACGATATCTTTTAAGGACACTGGTTTGGTGAGTAGCAACTCTAAAGTGCCCATTTTCATTTCGTCGCTAAAAGCACGCATACAAACAGCGGGAATTAAAAATAGTAAAACCCACGGAGCGAGTTCAAAATAGGGGGAGAGGTCTGCAAATCCAGAATCGAGTATATTGAAATTTCCACCAAAAACCCACAGAAATAAACCGTTTATCACTAAATAAACCGCAATCACCATATACCCAATGGTACTGGAAAAGAAAGAGTTTATTTCGCGTTTTATTATTGTAAACATTTGTTTTTTATCCCAAGCGCTAAACCGCCATTAATTTTTCACCTACTACCTACACCTATTTACTCAAGCCTCGCCACAGTATCCACACTCCAAGCCTCAGCTTTCGCTTTAAACATTGGTTTTGTTACACTCCAGACGTCTCTAAAAAGTTCGCTGTTTCTGTAATTTTCTAGATCTATTTCTTTATTCCAACGGCTGTAAGTGAAATAGATTGTTTCGTTATTTTTATCGTTGTAAAGTTCCAAAAAAGCACAACCTGGAAAATTGCGGATCTTTTTTTTTACTTCTTCAAAATTAGCCAGAAAAGCAGGAATGTTCTCCTTTTCAAAATCCATTTTTACAATTCTTGTGAACATATAACTAATTTAAGGTTTAAGCGGAGCCGAAGCACCGTTTTCACTTTTCGATAAAAACGTTTATTTAAAATATGAATTTATGTTTCTAAACTAAAATTAACCGTAATAGTATCTCTAAATTCTAACCCAAATAGGCTAGAAGCGCCACCCACCGAAGTAGGATTGCTTTTGTAAATTGCAAGTTCTAAAAATTGTGATGAATTCCAAAGCGCTAGCCTTTTTCCATCTTCTTCACGTTTTTCTGGGGCGTGGTTAAAATTTATGGCGTCACTATAATGAGTGTGTATTTTTGAAAACTTCGCGTTACGTGCAGCAATTATAAATTCTCTTCCGCGCCCTACTTCTTCAAAAAGCTTTTTAGTAATATTACTTATCACGTTTCCGTAATTATCAATATATATTACGTTACCAATTATCTGACTTTCTTTGTTGCTTATTACAGGGCGTATGCCTGTTAATTCTTTTATTTCGGTAATGTTTTTGCCAATTACCTCTAGTGTTCCACCTCTGGCAATGTGCCCAGCAACCTTCACAAAAACATCCAAAACAGGGAAATTACTTATTATTCGATCGTGAATGTTTATTTCAACAATTTTCTCTGGTCGAATTTCTGAAGTTAACATTGAAATAATACCGTTGTTAGCACATATAAAATAGTGCCCATCCATAAAAACTGCAATGTGCTTATTTTCAGGATTTAACTCAGAATCTACCCCAATAATGTGGATGCTTCCCAGCGGAAAACTTTTGTATGCATTCTGGATTATATATGCAGCTTCGTGCAAATGAAAGGGCGAAACGTAATGAGAGATATCAACAATCTTCGCATCTTCCATTTCCGTGTAAATAGCCCCTTTTACTGCGCCAACGAAGTGATCCTTCTCTCCGAAGTCAGTAGTAAGTGTAATTATAGCCATAAATGGATTGTTGATATTTTCTTAAAAGGTTACCACAAAAATAAGTTACTTTTGTTAGTGGCAAAACTATTTTTGATTAATAAAAAAATTATTCTGCCGTAACATTATTGATCATATTTTTATATAATATTGACAGTGAATTACACCTTAATATAACACCTTTTACGTAGCATAACTCACGTCTAAAATATACAGCATTTGAACGAACTTATCATCGAACTTACAGAGATTAGCCCAAGGGATTTCTTCGGTCTTGAAAACGCTAATATTGACCTTCTTAAAAAATATTTTCCAAAACTGAAAATCGTTGCACGCGGTAACAAAATCAAAGCATATGGCGATGAAGATGTGCTGGAAGAATTTGATAGGCGAATTATGATGCTCTTAGAGCATACTGCCAAATACAATAAACTAGACGAAAACGTTATTGAACGCGTTTTGTTAAGCCGAAATAAAGAAGAATACGAAGCACCTGCAGGCAGTGGCGAAGTAATTGTTCACGGTTTAAGCGGAAAACCTATTAAGGCACAGACCGCAAACCAGCGCAAACTCGTAGCGCTTATGGGTAAAAACGATATGGTTTTTGCAGTTGGCCCAGCGGGAACGGGTAAAACCTACACCGGTGTGGCACTTGCTGTAAAAGCTTTAAAAGAAAAAGAAGTAAAACGAATAATATTAACCAGACCTGCGGTAGAAGCCGGTGAGAATTTAGGTTTCCTTCCGGGCGACTTAAAAGAAAAGCTGGACCCATATATGCAGCCGTTATACGATGCGCTTCGCGATATGATTCCTGCCGAAAAACTGGCGTCGCACATTGAAACAGGAGTTATTCAAATTGCGCCTTTGGCATTTATGCGCGGCCGTACGCTGGATAATGCATTTGTAATTTTAGACGAAGCCCAAAATACAACCCACGCACAAATGAAAATGTTTTTAACCCGAATGGGAAAAAACGCAAAATTCATGATAACCGGAGACCCAGGACAGATAGATTTACCGCGTCGTGTAACTTCAGGATTAAAGGAAGCACTACTAGTTTTAAAAGACGTGAAAGGAATTGGAATGGTTTATTTAGACGACAAAGATGTAATCCGCCACCGTTTAGTAAAAGAGGTGATTGCGGCTTACAAGAATATTGAAAACGTAGATTAAATAATGAGTAACACAATAATTTCAACAGATTTTAATTTCCCCGGACAAAAAAGTGTTTATCACGGAAAGGTGCGCGAAGTCTATACGTTAGAAAACAACAAACTTTTAATGGTAGCTACGGACAGGCTTAGCGCTTTTGATGTGGTAATGCCAAAAGGTATTCCGTATAAAGGACAGATATTAAACCAAATTGCGACCAAAATGATGCGCGATACTGAAGATGTGGTGCCAAATTGGTTGACTGCAACTCCAGATCCAAACGTTGCCATTGGTGAAGCTTGCGAGCCTTTTAAAGTTGAAATGGTAATCCGTGGATATATGAGTGGCCACGCCGCTCGCGAATATAAAGCTGGAAAACGAATGCTTTGTGGCATCGCAATGCCTGAAGGAATGAAGGAAAATGATAAATTTCCTGAACCAATAATTACTCCCGCCACCAAAGCCGAAATGGGCGATCACGATGAAGATATTTCACGCGAAGATATTCTGAAAAGAGGAATAGTTTCAGAAGCAGATTATCTTCAACTTGAAGATTACACGCGAAAACTTTTTAAACGCGGAAGTGAAATTGCTCACAAAAGAGGATTAATCTTAGTTGATACTAAATATGAATTCGGTAAAACGAAGGATGGAAAAATAGTGTTAATTGATGAAATTCATACACCAGATTCTTCACGTTACTTTTACGCCGAAGGATATGAAGCACGTCAGAATAATAATGAAACTCAAAAACAACTTTCAAAAGAGTTTGTTCGTCAGTGGTTAATTCAAAATGGTTTTCAGGGTTTAGAAGGACAAAAGGTTCCACCAATGAGCGATGAATATATCGAAACCGTTTCAGAAAGATATATTGAATTATACGAAAACATTACAGGCGAAAAGTTTATAAAAGCAGATGTTTCAAATATTCACGAACGTATTGAAAAAAATATTTTAAGCTATTTTTCTAAACGCTAAGTTTTTAATTTAAATATCTTCTTGAAAATTAAAACTGTAGATATACCCTAAACTTACTTCAGAGAAATCTGCCTGCCCTAAATTTGAATTGATATGTGCGGCAATATATATGTTGTTTATAGGGTTCTTTTCTGTAGCAAGTAAATAATATTTTAAGCCCAGCCTCCCAGATAATAGTTCTTTGAACTTATAAAAACCATCAAAATTACCGAGTACCCATCCCTCTGGAATTTCTCTTGGAGTGTTTTCCCAACCTTTATTTATTCGCCATTCCATTTTATAGGCGGGTTTGTGTAAATTAACTCCAATCTGCAAATTTATGCCTATATGGTTCATTAAAATTTCACCGCTAAAATTTACACCTATATTGGTTGCATAATATATAGGCATACTCTTAAAGTAATCAAACTCCCTTCCACTCCGCACTAGCCATTCATTCCCTTTAATATAATCGTAATAATGTTCGTAGAATCGGTAGTAAAAACCAATCCCAAGTTTTAGTGTGTTATTGTAGATACGACCGTATTCGCCAGCAAAAGTGTACACATGTTTTTTTTCATTGAAAGCCAAAGCAAAAGAATTTTGACCAAGCCCCCCGCGTAAAATGAAGTAACTGTAAACGTTATTCTTTAACGTGATAACCTCTTCCTCACCTAACTCTACCATGTCCTTTGTAGGGCTTTTTATATCTGTAGAAATGCTAAATAAATATGAATTATACCCTTTATTATGTAAGCGCATATGGCCATTAGAGTGGTGTGTATAACCAAAACCTAAGTGTAAATCAATGTTTTCTGTTGTGAAAAGCCGATAGTACAAAAACAATCTACAAGCCCAAGTTAAGTCGGTAGTTACGGCCTGGTTTCTCGGGTTCTTTTCGGCATCGTATTTTTCAGTCAAAAAGGAAGTTCCCATTCCAGCAAGTACACTCACCTTTTCACTTCTAAAAGCATTAAACCTTATAAAAGGCATAAACGAAAAGGCCAACCCCAAACTATCTCTATTTCCAAAATCTGTAATGCCGAAGGAAAAGCCAGTTTGTGGACCTTTTAATCGTTGAGTCCATTCTTGTGAATTTTCAGATTGATCCCTACCAATATTAAAAATTAGCTGCTTTTGTGTCTTTGTACTGGGGAAATTAAAGTTCGCTTCCTGCGTTTCTCCGAAGAGTAATTCGGTATTAAAAAATAACGAATTATCAATCCAATTAGGTGTAGATTGACCAATTGATGAAAACGTAATTAAAAAGAAAAAAATGAACAGCTGTATTTTGAAGTAATAATGAAAGTATTTTTGGGTGCCAAAAGGCAACCGACCAGCGAGTAGAAAACGTTTATTTGAGAACTTTAGAAATAAACGTTTTATCACTGCTTCGATTTATGATTAAAACTGTGCACATAACCAAAACTAAATTCGGTAAAATCAGCCTGCCCTAAATTTGCATTAAGATGGGCGCCTATATAAAAGTTGTTTTTCGGTGCTTTTTCCATTCCAATTAGGTAATATTTTAACCCCAATCTGGAGGAAATTCGGCTCTTCTTTTTAAAACTTCCGTCAAATTCTCCTAAAAGCCACCCTGGCGGAATTTCTCGCGGCGGATTATCCCAACCTTGATTAATGCGCCAATCTATTTTATATGCAGGTTTATGCAAATTATAACCCAATTGAAGATCGATCCCAAAGTGATTTAGGAATATTTCGCCGTGAACTGTAATTGCTAAATTGGAAGCGTAATACCAAGAATTACTTCTGAAATAATCGAACTCGCGCCCAGCTTGCACCAACGATTCATTTCCTTCAATATAATCGTAATAATGCTGGTAAAAACGATAGTAAAAACCTACTCCAATTTTAAATGTATTGTTGTAAACACGGCCGTATTCTCCAGCAATAGTGTAAACATTCTCTTTGTCGTTGAATGCCAACGCGAAAACATTTTGTCCTAATCCACCGCGTAGCGCGAAATAGCTATAAACGGTTTCGTTATAAGTTGGAAGCGCTTCAACAGTAGTGTTTTCAGGATTATTTAATGGATTTTTTATATCTGCCGAAAGGCTAACCAAAAATGAATTATAACCTTGGTTCAGTAAGCGAGTATGTCCGTTGGAGTGGTGGGAGTAGCCCAAACCCATTCGCCAATCTATATTTTTTGTCCCTAAAAATTGATAATATAAATACATTCTATACGCCCAAGTAAGATCTGTGGTAACTGCTTGATTCTGCGGATTGGTTTCGGCATCGAACTTTTTAGTGAAATAGGAAGCGCCCATTGCAGCCACTACTTTCCAGCGAGTGCTGCCAAAGGCCTTAAATTCAATAAAGGGCATTGCAGTAATGGCTATTCCTAAACTATCCAGATTTCCAAAATCTGTGATTCCAATAGACATACCCGTTTTTGGACCTTTTAGTCGCTGCGCCCATTCTTGCGGATTATTTTCGTGGAAGCGTCCAAAGCTTAGAAGTAGTTGTTTCTGTAATTTAGTATCGGGAAAACCGTCGTTGGATTCCATAGTTAATCCTAAAAGAAATTCAGGATTAAAAGAAAACGCACCTTTTTTCCAATCCGACTCAGTCTGAGCGAATGTAAAAAAAGACACAAAAATAAAATAAATGGTTAGTTGTATTTTCATTTGATGCTGCAAGAAACAATTTCCCTTTTAATTTTAAAAATTTTAACACTACATTCGTTAAAACTTTAAAACTAGCACTTGGAAAAAATTGACAATATTGTCGCTGAAATGGCTTCCGCAGCTTGGGGTTTGCCACTTTTAATACTGTTAATTGGAGGTGGTTTATACCTTATAATAAGAATTAGATTTTTACCATTTCGCTACTTAGGTCACGCTATAGCAGTGCTACGTGGAAAATATGACAACGAAAGCGATGCTGGTGAAATCACACATTTTCAAGCATTAACAACGGCTCTCTCTGCAACCGTTGGAATGGGGAATATTGCAGGAGTTGCCGTAGCCATCGCCATTGGTGGTCCGGGCGCAGTTTTCTGGATGTGGGTTAGTGCTGTAATTGGTATGTCTACTAAATTTTTTACGGCAACACTAGCAATACTTTACCGCGGAAAAGATAGCGAAGGGAAGATACAAGGTGGCCCAATGTATTTTATAACCGAAGGTTTAGGAAGAAAATGGATGCCTATGGCTATTCTTTTTAGCGTGGCAGGATTGGTAGGTGCTCTGCCGGTTTTTAATGTAAACCAACTTACACAAGCAATTAACGATATACTTTTAAAACCCGCCGGACTTTATTACGGTTTTAAAACAGATTTAATGATAGGTATTGTTTTAGCTATTATCACCGGAATAGTTATTTTGGGTGGTCTTGGGCGTATTAGTAAAACTGCTTCAAAAATGGTTCCCGCTATGGTCTTGCTATATTTCACACTGGTTGTTATAATTCTCGGCGTTCATATTGATGTAGTTCCAAAATACTTGGGCTTAATCTTCACAGATGCTTTCTCGGCAAACTTTTTTAAAGGAGATGTATTTCTGGGAGGCGTTATAGGTGGTATTATTCTATTAGGAATTCGTCGCGGTGCATTTTCAAACGAAGCGGGGATAGGTACAGCGCCAATGGCGCACGGTGCAGCAAAAACAAACGAACCAATTCGCGAAGGTTTAGTAGCAATGTTGGGTCCTGCAATTGATACCTTAATAATATGTACACTTACCGCACTGGCAATTTTAGTTACGGGCGTTTGGCAAACTAGCGACGCAAATGGCGTTAGTTTAACCGCTTCAGCATTTGAAGAAAGTATGCCGGTCTTCGGAAAATATGGCTTGCTGGCTTGTATTGCTATTTTCAGTATTTCATCGCTTTTTTCATATTCGTATTATGGAAGCAAGTGTATGTCTTTTCTCTTTGGAGCAAAAAACAAGGGTATTTATAATTACTTCTATATTCTAAGTATACTCGTAGGTGCTACAACTTCGTTAAGTATGATGATTAATCTAATCGATACTTTCTTCGCATTAATGGCAATTCCAACAATGACGGCAACCGTAATTCTTGCACCTAGAGTGATAAAAGAAGCAAAGATTTATTTCGAAAAACTAAAGCAGCAAAAAATATTATTAAAGAAAGATACTTAAAAATTAAAAAGTCGATTTCACCTACATCAACTCGGGCTTACTTTCTTCAATAATATTCAAAAGAAAGAGGCAGTCTAAAAAATAAGAATTAATCGGTTTGTCGGGTCGAGCGCAGTCGAGACCTGATTGTAAGTCAGAAACCTAAAGTTCTCGACTGCGCTCGAACAGACATCCAAAACTACTTTTTAAACAGCCTCTTTAAATGTTTAATAATTAATATGTCGCTTAAAAAAATCTAGTCGAAATAACTAAAGGTTTCGCCGTCTTTAATATTAAGCAATGTTTCGTAAATAAGTTTAATTACGTTTTCTACATCATTTCTGTGCACCATTTCTACAGTGGTGTGCATATAACGAAGAGGCAACGAAATTAACGCACTCGCAACTCCGCCGTTACTATACGCAAAAGCATCTGTATCTGTTCCCGTAGCTCTGGAAAGTGCTGCACGCTGAAACGGTATCATTTTCTTTTCGGCAGTATCAACAATTAAATCACGAAGTTTTTGTTGTACAGCAGGAGCATAGGCTATTACTGGACCGCAACCAATTTCCGCCAATCCCTGTACTTTTTTGTCAATCATTGGGGTAGTGGTGTCGTGAGTTACATCGGTAACAATTGCAACATTCGGTTTAATACGTTCTGCAATCATTTCGGCTCCTCTTAAACCAATTTCTTCCTGTACAGAATTTGTAATATAAAGTCCAAAAGGAAGCGTAACCTTATTTTCGTGAAGTAATCTTGCAACTTCGGCAATCATGAAACCACCCATTCTATTATCTAAAGCGCGACACACAAATTTGTCTTCGTTTAAAATATGGAATTGATCAGGGTAGGTAATTACACAACCCACGTGAATATCCATTTTTTCTACTTCTTCTTTATCTTTTGCACCAACGTCTATAAAAATGTTTTCTGGTTTAGGGCATTCTTCTTTCGCTTTATCGCGTGTGTGAATTGCCGGCCAACCAAAAACACCTTTTTTAATTCCGTTTTTGGTATGAATATTTACAATTTTTGAAGGCGCTATTTGGTGATCGCTTCCGCCATTTCGAACTACATAAAGCAATCCATTGTCTGAAATGTAATTAACGTACCACGAAATTTCATCTGCATGGCCTTCAATAACCACTTTAAATTTTGCGTCGGGATTAATTACACCAACCGCCGTTCCGTAGGTATCGGTAAAAAATTCATCAACATAAGGTTTTAGATAATCCATCCACAGCTTTTGTCCGTCCCATTCATAACCGGTGGGGGCTGCATTATTTAAATAGGTTTCTAAAAATTTAAGTGAATTGTCATTCAATAATGAAGTCGTCATAAATCTATTTTTCTGAAATTAAATATGTTTGGTAAAATTAGCAAATTCTTATTAAGAGCAACAGTGCAATTTGCTTATTTTTGGTGCGTTCTTGGATAGAACCAAGCTTTAAAAAAACAGTTTTAGATGAAAGTTTTTCTACCTATATATATATGTATACTTTTTTGCGGTTTGAACACCACTTACGCGCAAACAGATTCTGAATATTTAAAAAAACAGAAAGATTCCTCCGAAGTTATGTATTACCTAATTGAAGGTGATACTATAGCTCGAGAAATGATTGATCTCGATGAAGTAATACTGCTGAATAAATTAAAATTTGGTTCAGCCGATGACCGAAGACGTTATCTTATCCTTCGCCGTAAAACCCGAAAAGTATATCCGTATGCTAAATTAGCCTCCGAACGTTTAACAACTATGACCGAAAGATTAAAAACTATTGATAGAAAAGGTGATAAAAGACGCTATACAAAACGCATCCAAAAGTATATTGAAGGTGAATTTTCTGAAAAACTTAAAAAATTGACCCATACCGAAGGGCAAATATTGGTAAAACTAATCCACAGACAAACCGGTCGCACAGCTTTCGATCTTGTAAAAGAGCTTCGCACTGGCTGGCGGGCATTTTGGTATAACACCACAGCCAGCCTTTTTGAAATCTCTCTAAAGGAAGAATACAACCCCTTTGACGTAAAAGAAGACTATTTAATTGAGGATATTTTAGAAAGATCCTTTCAAGAAAATATACTTGAACGTCAAAAACCTTCATTCCCCATTGACTATCTCGATTTAAAGGCCGCTTGGAACAAAAAGACTGTTAATAACTAAGACCTTCAGGTAGTTGCACAGAATTTTAAAACATGCTATGTTTGTAGTTCGCTCTTTTTGTTTTTGGCAACCCTCGTTGTATTAGGGAGTTCGGTTCAGAATTGAACTATTAGACAGATAAAAACCGATTTTAGGGCTAATTCAATTTTTTTTCAATGGTAATATGGTAGCTTTCAAAGCCTTATTATTTGTTAAAAAAAAACATCGAAAAAAAGCCATAAATAAGTTTGTGGGTATCGAAAAGCGATCTATATTTGCACCCGCTAAGCAGAACAGATAGCTGTTCAGAATTGCAAAGCAAACGCTCTTTAAAATTTAGAAAAAAAATACTTTAAAAAGTATTGCCGGTTATAAAAAGGGTGTTATATTTGCACCCGCTTAGAACAGCAGCTAGGATGTTGGGAAAGTTAGTAATTCGCTCTTAAATTTTTTTTCAAATGTTTTTCAAAAAACATTGTGAGTTTAAAAAAGAGTTGTATATTTGCAGCCGCTTAGAGATAAGCACGTTCTTAGAGACAAGATGAAAGGTAGTATTAGCAACGGTTCAACTCCGTTCCATCAACAAAATAACTCTCTATAATAGTATAGAGAAAAGTTCATTGAGATATTGAAATTGACAGCGTAGATTAATTACCG
>NZ_JBYRHR010000004.1:0-480699 GCF_058068205.1 Aequorivita sp. IT1282
ATGGAACCTTCGGGGGAAGCCCACTGCCATCAAGCGATTACTGGTTCAGAGTGGAATACACCGAAGACGACGTGCCTAAAGAATTCAAAGGACATTTTACCCTAAAACGATAAATAGAAATTATGAATATTAAACAAATCTCTCTCATCCTACTTTTGTTTTCATCCATTTATGGATATTCCCAAGACGGAATACCCATTTACTCAGATTATTTTTCTGATAATCTCTATTTATTACATCCTTCGATGGCGGGAGCTGCATCACACAACCAATTGCGCCTAACAGCACGCCAACAGTGGTTTGACCAAAACGAAGCTCCAAATCTACAAACGCTAAGTTTTAATGCGCGAGTTGGAGAAAGATCTGGACTTGGAGTAATATTATACAATGATAAAAACGGATATCACTCTCAAACTGGGGGGTATATAACATATGCCCACCATATCATGTTTTCTAGAAGTGAAGCAGATTTAAATCAGTTATCTTTTGGTTTGAGCGCTGGTTTAACACAATCTCGTTTGGATGAAACTCAATTCGACCTTTCAGATTTTGATCCTGTTATTAGTGGAATTATTCAGAGTAGCTCATATTTTAATGTAGATGCGGGTCTTTCATATAATTTCTTAGACTTTTCAGGACATTTCACTGTTAAGAATATCATCTTTCAGAATAGATCAATTTATAGTGAAGAATTTGAATCAAACAACCAACGTAAGTATTTAATCTCTGCAGCATATGCAATTGGACAATACGGACAAGATTGGAGCTATGAGCCATCTTTTCTCTTTCAATGGAGCGAACGCACTGGCGAACAAGCTGTAGATTTAAACTTTAAAGCTTACAGAAAGATGGAATTTGGTAAGTTGTGGGGTGGTTTATCTTACAGAAGAAGTTTGGATGGAGCTGAATTCCTTAACGGGCAGGAAGTAAAAGTTCAAAAACTGCAATATGTTACTCCAGTTTTGGGGATAAATTATAACAATTTCATGTTTGCATATACATACTCTTATCAAGCTGGGAATATAAAATTTGAAAGTGGCGGCTTCCACCAAATTACTTTAGGTTATGACTTTTTGGGAGGAAGAGATGAGCCATACGATTGTAATTGTCCTGCAATTAATTAGACCTTTTTATTCGTAAAAGAAAAATGCCTGACACTCTTAAAAGTGTCAGGCATTTTATATTTAGAAAAAATCTATTCCCAAGAATAATTCTTTTTCTCTGCTTGTTTTTTTATGGCTTGCACCATTGCGTTTTCCAGCCCATTACTCGTTTCTTTCGTGTTTTCTGCAATGTACTTTCGGCGTTGCTCATTAAGTTCCATTATTTCCTTTTGAATTGTTTCTCTTTCCAAACGCTTTGTTTCAAGATACTTCTTTATTTGCACCGTAGTTTTCCCTTTCAACTCTTGAGGTAATTCATCTTTTTTCAACTTATCATAACTAAAATCTGCTTCTTCTTCGGCATCTACCATATCCCAAGTGCTGTTTGTGTAAAGATGACTTCCTTTCGAAACGGTTCGGCTTACAGCATTGGCTTTGCTATATTCCGCAGCATTGGCATCCTGTTCTTGTTGTACGCGACTTTTCGCCATTCCTGTAGTGCCATAAGGAACATACGTTTTGTTAAGCTTTATATTCAACTGAATTATAATATCGTCATACGGGGAGGGCACATAAACGGTTTGTTGGTTTTGGTTAATTGCCATATAATCGCCGTAGGTAAGTTGGGCGCCATCTTTCCAGTAACTATCAATTCCGTGTTTATAATCGCCGCAGAAAATCGTATTTACCACGACACCATTTTCTTTGGCATTTGCCGCTGCGTCTTTGTAATTAATTCCGCCTTGATCGAAGGGTTCATTACCTGCAATAAAAACCATTTTTAAATCGTCATCCTCTTTACCCCAATCAAGTTTATTCAAAGATTCTTGAATTATAGCACCGCAGTATTCGCTTCCGCCATTGGTGGTTAATGAAAAAAGCTCTTTGGAAACATCATCCAAATCTTCAGTAAAACTCAAAATTTTCCGGATGTAATTATCTTGAGAACTTAAGTTGTCATTTCCGTATTCGTATAAAGCAATTTGTAGTTTCGGGCGGGCATTATTGCATTTAGCGTAGCTTAATTCGTTTACTATTTCCCAGAGTTGTGCTTTTGCTTGATCTATCAATCCGTCCATGCTGTTGCTGGTGTCTAATAGCAGCGCGACTTTAATGAAGTGGTCTTTTTTAGGTTTTTGAATTTCCAAACTTGCTAAAAGTTCACCTTCAAATTTTTTATTATCAGCTTTGCAAGTATATGCGGAAGCTAGTAAAATAGTAACCATAATAATTTGTAACGTTCTCATAACTTTGTTTTTTTATACAGGTAAACCTATGATGAACATTTTTTAGAAAAAACCTACATTATGTGAATGCTGCTGGCGAATTAGTAAAAACAGTCTTTGGGTGAGTGAAGTATTCTTTTTCTGTTTTTGCGGGCGCTATTTCAGAAAAACGTAATTTTGGCTTTGCTGCAAAGTGCGTATGTTTACCGTTTATTAGACTAAATGAAAACCCTACTTTATATTTTTTTATCGTTTGCCATTTTTTATTCGGCTGAAAGCTTTTCGCAAGTAAAGCGGCAAGCGGAAAACAAACCTTTTATGTTAAGAGGTGAAGTTGTTGATGGCGAAACAAATATGCCCATCTCCAAAGTGAATGTTGAGATTTTGGGAGGCCAATATACCACAACCAATCTTTCGGGAAGATTTGCTATTTCGGCGAAAATTGGGGACGAATTAGTTATTAAAAGCGACGATTTTGTTACCGTTTATTATAATATTACCAAAGACGATTTTATTACCGTTCGCGTTGAAAAGGCAAAAGGAGAGGCATCCGCACCAATTGCCAAAAAGGTTCAAGACGAGAAAAAACTCGGATTTATTAATTTTCTAGATTCTGCAAAGTTCTTTTTGAAAAAGGACGCTCCTAAAAGTATCGAATACATAACCCGCGCTTTGGAACCAAGACGTAACGAAAGCATTTCTAAAAAACAAAATAGCTTGGCATTTGAAACTTTGGGCGATATAAATTTGTTTTGGAATCAGCCAGATTTGGCTATTGACAATTATAAACAAAGCTTGCAAAATACTGCCAATATTGATGTTTCAATAAAATTAGCTAAAGCATTTGCCCAAAATAAAAGCTATCAGGAAAGTATTTCAACCTTCCAAAATTTGTTAAATCGAAATCTTTCACCCTATCAAAGAGTCGAGATTTATGAAGGTTTGGGAGATACACACAAAGCAATTGGTGAGGGCGTAAAAAGTGTTTTCAATTACCAAAAGGGGCTTGATGTTGCCAAAGAGAATCAGATTACGCCGAAAATTACAAACCTAAATTCTAAAATTGGAGAGGCATACGCACAAAGTGGTGCGCTAATTGAAGCCGAAGAATATTTTGACAATTCATTAAAACTTGCCAAAAAGGAAAATAAGCAACGCGCCGTTTCCGAAAAAAATAAAGTAGCAGATTTCTACAACCAAAACCGCGAATACGAAAAGGAGATTGAACTTCGGGAAGAAACCTTGAAAGAGCTAAATTCAATGGGGAAAGTTGCTACTGTTGAAGATGAAGCGCTAACCCCGCAACGACAAAACTATAAAATTGCCAATGCTTTTGTGGCGCAGGAAAAATATAAACAGGCTATTCCATACCTTGAAAAGAGTATTGCGGAAGCTGACAAGAAAGAAGATTTGGTAGTTCAAAAAGACGCCGTGCGAAAGCTTTCAGAGATTTATCGGGATATCGGTGAGTTCGATAAGGCTACCGAAAGTTACCAAAGATATGTGGAAGTGGTGGATGAACTTTACGTGAAAAAGGAACAGGAAATTAGCCAAGCGGCGCGTTTCAGCAAAGAAATTACACAGAAACAAAACAGAATTGCAAGTCTCGAAAACGACCGAAAGTTGAACGAAAGTAGATATAAACTAGCCTTCGAAAACCAGGAACTTGTAGAAAGATACAGTCAGATTCAGAAATGGATTATTATTTCGTTAGGCATTATTGTTTTGCTGCTGGTTTTTGCGGCTTACACCCAATACAAAAATGTAAAGCAGCAAAAATTTGCAAATAATCTATTGGCACTGAAATCGCTTCGATCGCAGATGAATCCACATTTTATTTTTAATGCATTAAATTCTGTGAATAGTTTCATCGCAGTAAATGACGAACGCGCGGCAAATAAATATTTGACCGATTTTTCATTGCTAATGCGTTCCGTTTTGGAAAATAGTGAAGAAGATTTTATTTCGTTAGCGAAGGAAATTGAGCTGTTGGAACTTTATACAAAATTGGAACATTTTAGGTTTAAAGATAAATTCGACTATAAAATTTCGGTTGATGAAAACATCAATTTAGAAGAATTCGTAATTCCGCCAATGTTGCTTCAGCCGTATGTAGAAAACGCTGTTTGGCATGGGCTTCGGTATAAAGAAGAAAAGGGTTTGCTGGAAATTGATTTCAGAAAAATTGATTCGAAAACCGTAAAAATAACTATTGTGGATAATGGTATTGGACGCGCAAAATCGAAAGAATTTAAAACTGAAAATCAGATGAAACAAAAGTCGAAAGGAATGGGGAATACCCAAAGACGAATTGCTATTTTGAACGAGATGTACAAAGAAAAAATAGATGTGACAGTGGATAATGTTTTCGAAAATAACGAAGGCACGCGAGTTGAACTTATATTAAAGAAAGATTGATGAAACTAAACGCAATAATTGTAGAAGACGAAGAAACTAGCAGAGAAATTCTGAGAAATTATTTGGCGAAATACTGCCCAAGTATTTTATTGAAGGGTGAAGCTGCCAATGTTGAAGAGGCCTTAGTTTTAATTCGAAATAATGATTTGGATGTAGTTTTTCTAGATGTAGAAATGCCCTACGGAAATGCCTTCGATTTACTTGATAAAGTAGGCGACCGGCAATTTGAAACTGTATTCGTTACCGCTTATAATCACTATGCTATTGATGCGTTAAATGCACATGCTTCGTATTACTTGTTGAAGCCTATTTCAATCGATAAACTTATTGAGGCTGTAGATTATGTTAAGGAGATAAAGGAAAAGGAAAACACGCTTCAAAATTCAATTTTAAAGCCATTACAAACGCAGGTAGCGGGGAAGATCACTATTCCGCTGCAAAATGGCTTTGAAGTGCTGCAAATGGAGGATATACTGTATTGCCAGGCTGATGATAATTATACCCAGATCTATTTAAAAAAAGGGAAGCGTTTAGTTAGCAAAACCTTGAAATATTTTGAAGATTCGCTTTCAGAAAATGGCTTTGCGCGTGTTCATAAATCCTATTTGGTTAATGTGAATGAAATCACTGAATACAAAAAAGGAAAGGGTGGGAGTGTAGTGCTTTCCAGCGGTAAAGAAATAATGGTGAGTCCGACGCGAAAAAAGGAATTATTGGCTTATTTTGGGTGATGTATGAGACTTGAGACGAGAGACATTAGACGTGAGATTTTAGATATTAGCCCCTCACGAAATTTGAATTCTGAAACCTGAAACAAAAAACTATGATTATAAAAACTGTAAACGGAAAACATCCACAGATTCCAGAAGATTGCTTTATTGCTGAAAATGCTACTATTGTTGGCGATGTAGAAATGGGTAGCGAATGTAGTGTTTGGTACAACGCTGTTATCCGTGGCGATGTGCATTTTATTAAAATGGGCAATAGGGTGAATGTGCAAGATGGAGCTATAATTCACGCAACTTACAAAACTTCTCCCACTACTATTGGAAATAATGTTTCCATTGGTCACAATGCAATTGTGCACGGTTGTACTATTCAAGATAATGTATTGATTGGGATGGGAAGCATTGTTATGGACGATTGCGTAGTGGAAAGCAATTCAATTATTGCGGCGGGTGCTGTAGTATCTAAAAATACTAGAGTTGAAAGCGGAAGTATTTACGCTGGAATTCCCGCGAAAAAAATAAAGGATATCAGCCCCGAACTCACCAAAGGCGAAATTGAACGAATCGCCAATAATTATGTTATGTATTCTTCGTGGTTTAAAGAGTAATTTAAAACTCACATTTTTCAACTGAAATCTTTTCAGAATATTTTTTAAGCAGACATTTTAAAGTATCAGTTTCGGCATTGGTGTAGAACTGAAGTTTTGGCTTCGTATTTTCTTCGCGCAGCATATCTAAACTTTGGAGAACGATTTTTGTTTGCCGGGCAACAGCCTCGCCCGAGTCAATTATCTTGACATTTTTGGGCAGTATTTTTTCTAATTGCGGAATAATATATGGATAATGACTACAGCCCAAAACCAAATAGTCGATATTGGCGACAATCATAGGTTTGGTATGTTTTTCAAGAAGCCTCATCATTTCTGGTCCATCGAGGTTACCTGCTTCAATGAGCGATACTAGGCCTTCGCCGATAATTTCAACTACATTAATGTCTCTCGAAAATTCTTTTGCTGTGGCACTAAAAAGAGCACTACTTAATGTCCCTTTAGTGGCCAATATTCCAATACTTTTTGAGGTGGTTTGCAATGCAGCTGGTTTAATAGCTGGTTCTATGCCTATAATGGGAATATCGTATTTTTTCCGAAGTGTATCAATTGCATTTGTGGTAGCAGTATTGCAGGCTACAACTATTATTTTTGCCCCTAATTCTAGCAGTTTATCAGTGTTTTTAATGCTAAGTTCGGTAATTTCTTCTGCAGTTTTATATCCGTAGGGCGCATTTTTACTATCCGCCAGATAAATGGTATGTTCAAAAGGCAAGTGTTTATGGATTTCTTGCCAAATAGAAGAGCCACCAACGCCCGAATCAAAAATACCTATGGGGTTATTTTTTTTCATCACGTAAATGTAGCCAATAAGTTCAAATTAGGGTAAAAAAAAACTGCCCGTTAAGAACGGGCAGTTTTTAGGAAATTTATTTTTTTAAAAGAATTACATTCCCAATTCTTTTTTAACATCTGGCATTAGGTTTTTTCCATCGGCAAGAATTACTCCGCTACCCATTGTAGAATCTAATACATATTGAAACCCTTGCGCTTTTGCTACTCTTTGAATAGTAGTTTGTGCTTTTTCAAGAATTGGCTTAAAGATGTCTGTTCTTTTCTTATCTAAATCTTGAAGGGCTTGTTGTCTGTAAGCTTGAATATTACTTTGCATTCCTTCAACTTCAGTAAATCTTTTTTGATTTTCTTCGTTTGATTTACTTGGAGCTTCAGTATCGTAAAGTTTCATTTTAGTTTCAAGCTCTTTCGCCATTGCTTTAATTTCAGTGTCGTAAGTTTTCTGCACTTTTTCTAATTGACTCTGTGCTGCTTTGTATTCTGGCATTGCCTCAATTAATTCTTGTGCATTAATATGTGCAATTTTGGATTGTGCGTTTACAAAACTTGTAGCACCCATAAATAGCGCCATTGCAACTAAAACTATTTTCATTTTTTTCATTGTAATTGTATTTAATTTAAGTGTTATTCTTTTAGCGTTTTTTATTATTGAATATCTAGGTAATTATTGTTTTACTGACCGTCGCCTTCTTCACCTTCTTTTGTGCCTTCTGGCAGGTTGTTTCTGTTTTGGCGCGCGTTCATTACTGAATCTCTTCTTTGTTCTCTTTCTTCAATTAAACGTTGTCTACGATCTTCGAACTCTGCTTTTTTAACAGCACGAATAGAGTCGCGTTCTTTTTGGCGTTGTGCCATCATTTCTTCTCGTTCAGTCTTTTTAGCTTCCACTAATTTTTCGCGTTCTTCTTGCTTTTCTTCAATTGCTTTTTCTCTTTCAGTAACGGCTCCTTCTTCTTCAGCTGAAAGACTTTCGCGTTTTTCTATTTCGCGTTTTTCTTTTTTGTCTTCTGCCTGTACTCTTCTACCTGCGCGCTCAATACTTCTTAAGACCAAATCACTAATATCGTTTCTTTTTGCTGCGAAAAGCATAACCACATCTGCGGATTTATCGAAAATGAAATCGTACTTTTTAGCTTCTGCTACTTCTTGAACAATATTAAAAACTTGATCTTGAATAGGCTGTACCAATTGTCTGCGCTGGATCATTAAATCTCCATTTGGTCCAAAACGGTCCTGCTGGTATTGAAGCATTTCGTCTTCTTTAATTTTTATTTCTTCATCCCTTTCATCTATCAATTCTTTTGTAAGAAGAACTCTTTCATTGGCGAGATTCAACTTCATCTGGTCAATTTCCTTTTGCTTTTTCTCAATATCCTGCTTCCACCGTTGAACTTTTCCTTCTAATTGTATGGTGGCTTCTCTGTATTCAGGAACACTTTCTAAGATATATTCCATATCAATATATCCGATGCGAACCCCTCTTTGAGCTTCAGCCATAAAGGTGAAGCAAAAAAGGGAAAGCGTAAAAAATAGGATTTTCTTTGTCTTCATATTATTTGGTTGTTGTTTAAGAAAATATCGTGCCAGTATTTAAAATTGTTGTCCAATTATAAAATGAGTTTCCCATCCATTCTTTACGGTTCCACCCAAAACGGGGTCGAATCCGTATCCAAAATCAATACCCAAAAGGCCAAATGCTGGCATAAATATACGTAATCCTGCGCCAGCTGAACGCTTTAACTCAAAAGGATTATAATTTCTGAACCCATCATAAGATGCTCCACCCTCTGCAAACCCAAGCACATAAATAGATGCCATTTGTGCCAAAGTTACTGGATATCTTACCTCTAACGAAAATTTATTGTAAATCGTATTTCCGTCTACATCTGAAAGTGATTGGTTAGGGTAACCTCTCATTTGAATCACCTCGCGACCATCTAAACTGTATGCGCCAAGTCCGTCACCACCTACGAAAAATCTTTCAAAAGGAGGTACACCGCGATCTTGATTGTAAGCTCCAAGGAATCCGAATTCGGTATTGGTACGTAGCACCATCTTTCCGATTAGTTTAGTGTACCAAGTTCCTTTAAATTTAACTTTATAGTACTCTAACCATCCAAAACGTTCCTGGTCAATTGCAGAGATACGCTCATTGTCATCTATATATTCAGGACTATCAATAGATGTTTGCTCTAACAATGTACGTTCATCAGAAAGTGATTTATAATCTACGCTATTAAAGGCAGAATATGGCAAAGTCATTTTAGCTGTAAGGCTAAATTCTGATCCTTGTGTTGGATAAATTGGGTTTGTAGCAGTATTATTTCTACTAATACCAATTGTGTATGCTAAGTTATTAGAATAACCATCTCCAAAAGTAAACAGTCCAGTATTATAATTGTTCAAATTATAATGTTGAAAACTTATAGCGTTGGACCATACAAAGTAATCATCTGGCCATTTCACCTTTTTAGCAAGACCTACAGAACCACCCGTTATAGTGAAACTTCTAGATTTATCTGCTGTTTGTGTGTTATAATCATAGAAATTCTGAATAGTATGAGAGAATGAAGTAGATAATTGTACTGGCTTTCTTCCGCCTAACCAAGGTTCTGTGAGTGACAAACTATATGTTTGGTAATAACTACTCGCCTGCGCACGGAGAGATAGTTTTTGACCATCTCCCATTGGCAAAGGTTTGTATGAGCTTAAGTTGAAAATATTTTTAAGTGAAAAGTTGTTAAATGAAAGCCCAAGTGTTCCTACAAAACCACCGCCACCATAACCTCCTTGAAGTTCAATCTGGCTAGAGCCTTTTTCAACAACAGAGTATTCCAGATCTACAAGGCCATTATTTTCATCAACAGTTTTGAAGTTTGGCGATAGTTGTTCTGGATCGAAGAAACCTAATTGTCCTAATTCACGGATTGTTCTTACAACATCTCTTTTGCTGTATTTTTGTCCGGGACGTGTTCTTAATTCTCTGTAAATAACGTGATCATTGGTGCGATCGTTTCCTATAACCGTAACGTGGTCAAAATAGAAAAGGTTACGCTCCATAATACGGATTTCAAAATCTATGGTGTCGTTGCGAACAGCTACTTCTACAGGATTTATACGCGCTGCAAGATAACCGTTGTTTTGGTATAAGTTAGTAAGGTCGTTCGCTTCTGGATCGCTCTCATCTGCAATGCGTTCCTGTAATAGAATACCATTGTAAACTTCTCCGGTTTTTATTCCTAAAATCTGACGTAATTGACCGTCTGTAAAAACGCTGTTACCGATAAACTTAATGTCGCCAAAGTAGTATTTGTCGCCTTCTTCCAGTTTAATATCCAACGCCACATTTTTCGTGTCCATTATACGAAGTGTGTCCTCAATAATACGAGCGTCGCGATACCCGTTGGATTTGTATTTTTTCAGAAGAGATTCTCTATCTTCATCAATACCTTCCTCTGTATATTTTGAACGCTTCCAGAAACGAATTAAGTTTTTACGTTTCGTCTTTTTCATGGACCGTCGCAATTTACTGTCGGTAAAATGTTCGTTCCCTTCAAAGTTTATTTCCTTCACTTTAACTCTATTGCCTTTATCAATAGAAATGGTCATGTTTCTTGACACTTCTAGGCCTAGTGAATCGTTGACAGGCGTAGTGCTAATAATAACATTTGTATTATAGTACCCGTCTTTTTTATATTTATTTGTGATGTAATTTTTTGTGGTAGAAATAAGGTTTTTAGTAATTTTTGTACCTGCTTTAAGATCATTATCCTTCAGTATTTCCTTCCTTTTAGCCTTGCGAATTTTATCGCCATTAATAACTACCTCATTAAGTTTGGGCAATTCCACAATATAAAGCTCTAAATCTACATCATCTCCATCAATATTAGTGACGTAGAATGCGATATCGCTAAATAGGTTTTGCTCCCAAAGTTTTTTGGTAACTTGGCTTAATTTTTCACCGGGAATGTAAATACGATCACCTTTTTTGAGGCCTGTAAAAGCAATAACTGTTTGCTCATTAAAGTTTTGCGCTCCCGTGACCGTTATTTCGTTTATGGTGTATTTTCTACCACTATCGAGTTCTTTTTGCTGCGCTTGTGATGAAAAAACGGAAAGTATTGTAAATATTAAAATACAATAAGATTTTCTGTATAGTTGCAATAGGAAACTATTGTTTAAGTTGTTCACTGGTTTTTCCAAATCTTCTTTCTCTGTTTTGATAATTTAATATTGCTTCAAAAAGATGGTTCTTAGTATAATCCGGCCAAAGAGTTTCAGTAAAATATAGCTCGGCATATGCTATTTGCCAAAGTAAAAAATTACTAATTCGCTGCTCTCCACTGGTGCGGATCAATAAATCTACATCTGGTAAATTTTGCGTGTAAAGATGATTATTTATTACCGTTTCATCAATATCGTCCGGCGAAATTAGGTTATTTTTAACTTTAAGACTAATCTCTTTTATTGTTTTTATAATTTCTTCCCTTGAACCATAGCTAAGTGCAAGCGTAACTGTCATACGCTTATTGTCCTTTGATGCTTCAATTACATGTTGCAATTCTTTTTGTGCTTTTTTTGGTAATGCCTCCAAATTGCCGATGGCATTGAGCTTTATATCGTTATCCTGTAATGTTTTAATTTCTTGCTTAAGTGCAGAAACTAAAAGTTTCATTAACAGGTTTACTTCTAATTTTGGTCGGTTCCAATTTTCAGTTGAAAATGCATAAAGTGTTAAAAATGGAATTCCTATTTCGGCACATCCTTCTATGATTTCACGCACTGCTTTTGATCCGTTTTCATGACCTTTATACCTATAAAGACCTTTTTGTTTTGCCCAGCGCCCATTTCCATCCATAATAATGGCCAGGTGCTGCGGTAGTTTATCTACGTCTATTTGGTCTTTATAGTTCATTCGTTATCTAAAAATTGCAATAGCAAGGTTTTCTTCCAAATGCAAAAGTAACAGTTATACCAGTGAATACATACCAATCATCGCTATTTGTATTTCCAAATTTAACGGTTTCATTGTCAGCCAATCCTTTTACAGGGTTGCTGCCGTCCAAATCGTCTGTAAATGTGTAGCGCGCTCCTATTTCAAAACCTACCATTGCGTTGGTGCCAAGGTTTGCCTTGTAGCCCACAACCATTGGGATGGCAACGCTACTAGCCCCATCGTAATCTGTTATTATGCCTCCTCTTTTATAAAGAGCATCATACCAAAAGTAAGTTAGACCAGTATATAAATAAGGTGTAGAAATAGATTTTTGGCTATGAACATTAAATTCCCAAAAGGTGTATTCTATGCCCAATGAAACTTCTTTAACCGTATTTTCAAAAGAATAGCCACGTTGCTCTCTGCGGCTATTATTGCTATTTGCATCGTCTCCTTTAATTTTCGCGATCATTACTGAACCTCTAAACGAGTGCCTAGCACTGCGGTTCCACTTAATAATACCGCCCAAAGCAAGAGTATTTGGGTTTACAAAATTGGTTTTTCCAACATCACCTATATAATTAGCACCTCCTATCATTCCGCCTATTTCATAGGTTTGAGATTGAGCTAGGAAAGCTGTGGAGAGTATAAGAAATACGGTCGCGAAATACTTCATATAATTTAAAAGTTTGCAAATATAACAATAATCTTGGCTTGACATTATTGGAAGCCAATTAGTCTCTGTTGATTAACAAATTTTGAGGGATTTTATTGTTTAGTTACGCTTGTCTTCACCCCACAAAAGTTTCTTGCGAAGTGTCTTTATGAAGCTATCATCTTGTAGTTGAAGCAGTTTGATGGTAAAAGGGGCCTTTTTAATAATTATTGTGGTTTCATTTTCTAAAGTTGCAATACGCGAATCCATAGAAACCAAAAAAGTATTTTCTCTTCCCGAAACTTTTAGTGAAACAGTACTTGAATCTGGAATAACCAAAGGTCGCGCGTTTAAGTTATGTGGTGCTATGGGTGTGAGCACTAGGCTACTAGCTTGAGGATCTATAACAGGTCCGCCACAACTTAAAGAATAACCTGTAGAACCCGTTGGGGTTGCTACAATTAGGCCGTCAGACCAATAAGAGGTTAAGTATTTATCGTTTACGTGAGTTTCAACTTTTATCATCGAAGTTGTATTGCGTCGGTTTACGGCCACTTCGTTTAAGGCAAAATTTAAAGGTAGAATTTCGTCGCTCTGCGGAATTGTTTCAACAGTTAGCAAACTTCTTTCAGAAATGGTGTATTCGCCTTCCAAAATTTGGTTTAGGCTTTCTGTCATTTCTTCTTTTTGAATAGTTGCCAAAAAACCAAGTCGTCCTGTATTTATTCCAACAATCGGAATGCCCAAGTCTGTTACAAACGTTACCGCTTTTAAAATGGTTCCGTCGCCACCAATACTGAAAAATAGGTCGAAACTTTTATCCAATTTTGTAAACGTGGAACAACTCGAAAAGTTTTTAGTAATATCCTGATTTCGATTTATAATTTCGAGAAAATTTTCTTCTATAAGAACTTCAGCTTCTCGTTTTTGAAGCGCGTCCAACAACATCTGAATATAGATTTCTGCATTTTCGTGGTAAAACTGTCCGTAGATTCCTATTTTCATTTTTCGAAACTGTTGATTCTTTTAATCCTAATTAGTATTAGTTTTTTATCTTTTTCACTGAACACTGAACACTGAACACTGAACACTAAGAATTTCACTCAATTATATATTAAGGTATTTATTCAGATATTCAGAACGTTCTTTTAAGTCTTCAATAAATTTATCTTCTTCGTGATGACTTACTACATTATAGTTATATCTCCTAAAAGTTTGAACAATGCTATTCATAGCTGTATGGCCTACTTTTAAAGTAACTTGAACAATTTCCTTTTCCATGTTCGAAATAAAAAGGCCGAAAATTCGAGTTCCGTTAGATTCTACTATTTGGCAAATTTCACTAAAAGAATAATCTTGAACACCTTTTTCAACTACAATTATTCCACCGGTTTCATTTAAAAAAGGTGTATTGTTGAAAAGACTCATAATGTCACCCAATTCATAGTAACCTATATACTTATTGTCGGCACCAAGCACGGGCATTATATTGCTATTATTTAACGCAAAAGCTTCCAGAATATCTAGCCAATTGGTGTCTTGCAGCACGTGAAAAGGCTCTAAAGCGTATTGAAAATCGCTTAACAATTTTGTGTTGTCAAAACAATACGCGTCATTTTCAGACACGCAGCCAATGTAATGACCGTCTTTTTCAACGGGCACGTGCGAATAGGTAAGCTGATTGAAAACAGTTTGCACATCCTTTATCTTGGCCGAAACGTCAAACGGTTCAATATCGTTTATGATGTAATTTAGGGTTTCCATCGGAAGTTATTTTTAACGCAAATTACTTAAAATAAAGGTTCATTAGCGTTAGAAGGTTTGTATTTTTGATAATTATAACACATACAAATGACAAAATTAAGCGTAAACATTAATAAAATTGCCACGTTGCGTAACGCACGCGGCGGCAATGTGCCTGATATATTGCAAGTTGCTAAAGATGTGCAGCGGTTTGGCGCACAGGGAATCACAATTCACCCGAGGCCCGATGAACGTCATATTCGGTATCAAGATGCATACGATTTAAAACCGATTGTTTCAACGGAATACAACATTGAAGGCAACCCGATGGACGATTTTACAAAAATGGTTTTGGAAATAAAACCTACCCAAGTTACCCTCGTTCCCGATGCTGTGAATGCAATTACTTCCAATGCTGGCTGGGATACAGTGAAACATAAAGATTATTTAAAGGAAATAATTTCTGAATTCAAGCGAAACGGAATCCGCACTTCCATATTTGTAGATCCAACCTTAAAAATGATTGAAGGTGCCGCCGAAACTGGAGCCGATAGAATTGAATTATACACCGAAGAATTTGCAAAACAATATTCCTTGGGAAACAAAGAAGCCATAAAACCGTATACAGAGTGTGCAATTCTTGCAAATAAACTGAATCTAGGAATAAACGCAGGACACGATCTTTCGTTGGAAAACATTGCATTTTTCAAGGAAAACATTCCAAACCTTTTAGAAGTGAGTATTGGGCATGCGCTTATTTGTGAAGCACTTTACGATGGGTTGGAAAATGTTATTGGTGGATATTTGATAAGACTTAAATAATGAGTTAAATTTTTGATATAGATATGAAAGTTGCGTTTTCAATAATTTTGATATTTATACTTCCATTAAACTTGATAGCGCAAAATAATGATTTAAAAATTCAAACTACTTTTTATATAAATGGTAAACCAGTTGATCGGGTAAAGTATTATATTATTAAAAATCAAAAAGAAGCACATTTACTACCTAAAAAGGGCGATAGTATTCTATTGAAAGACACATTAACTAGCAAAGGAATTCCTCTATTGGCAATTTTTAAAAAACACAAAATTGTGTTTCCTGTTTATTATTATAGAGAGTCTAGTTATATTAAAATTTATTATAATAGTAGAATTTTTGATAATAAAACAAAAAAGAAACTTGGCATTAGGATTAAATTTAAGTATTTATTCAGAAAAAAATACTTTATAAATATTGAAGGATTTGAAGATATTATAACTGTATTCAAACCTAAATGGAATTATATATTAACGGACTAATATTAATTATTTTTTTAAATGACCCTACACTCCCAAATACTCGGCTCCGGCAAACCCTTCGTCATCCTCCACGGTTTCTTAGGAATGAGCGACAACTGGAAAACCCTTGGCGCTCGCTGGGCAGAAGATGGTTACGAAGTACATCTTTTAGACCAACGTAACCATGGGCGCAGTTTCCACAGCGATGAATTTTCGTATAAAATAATGGCCGAAGATTTAAAAAGCTATTGTGAAGAGCACGATTTAAACGAAATTATCCTGCTCGGTCATTCCATGGGCGGAAAGGTTGTAATGCAGTTCGCGGTAACTTATCCCGAAATGGTTTCGAAATTGATTGTTGCAGATATTGGTCCAAAAGCCTATCCCGCACACCACCAAGATATTTTAAAAGCGCTTTCGCAATTGGACTTTTCAAAAATAAAATCGCGCGGTGAGGCAGAAGATATTCTTTCAGGATATATAAAAGATGAAGGCACACGATTATTTCTTCTTAAAAATCTTTACCGCAAAAGTAAAAATGAATTAGCACTTCGCATAAATCTTCCTATTCTATCAAAAAAAATTGAAGAGGTGGGTGTAGCACTTCCGGAAGACACCGTGTTTAAAGGCGATACACTTTTTTTAGGTGGTGAAAAAAGTGGTTATATTGAACAAATGGACGAACTTTTAATCAAAAAACACTTTCCAAAAGCAAGAATTGATACAATCTCAAATGCTGGTCATTGGCTTCACGCCGAAAATCCTGAAGAATTTTATGATAATGTTATGAATTTTTTATAATATTGTAAGTAAGATTTCTTATGCGTGCATAATAAATTATTGAAAAAAAAATATCCTTACTTATTAATCCGAGAAAATTAACTTTAAAGAATTAAATAATTATGAAGAAAGTATTAGTACTTGCCGTTTTTGCACTTGCGAGCGCGGTGACTTATGCGGGCGGTTACCGTGTAAGTCTGCAGGGCAATAAGGCCTTAGCGATGGGTCATGCAGGCGTTGCTGTTGTAAACAGTAGTGAATCTGTATTTTTTAATCCAGCCGCATTGGTGTATCTAGACGATAAATTCAATATCTCTGCTGGTGTTCACGGAGTGTTCTCGAAAATTGCATACCAAGACACTCAAACAGGAGCAAATGATAGAACCGACAGTCCCGTTGGAACTCCGCTTTACCTTTATGCTTCTTATAAAGCTACAGACTGGTTGGCGCTTGGGCTAGGTGTTTACACACCATACGGAAGTGAAGTGGTATATGATGATGATTGGGCTGGTTCGCATTTGATTAATAATATAGCGTTAGCCGCAATTTATATTCAGCCTACTGTTTCGGTAAAGGTTAACGATAAAATAAGCTTTGGGGGTGGACCTATTTATGTTACAGGATCTGTAAACTTCAATAGAAACCTAAACCGTACGCTCACTGATCTTGACGGAAATCGTGCTAACGTAACTATTGATGCTTCTGGTGTAAACGCTTGGGGTTGGGTTGCAAGTACTATGATAAACCTTAGTGATGATTTACATTTAGGCGCAACGTACCGTTCTGAAATTATTTTAGAAGCTGAAGAAGGTACTGCAGAATTTGCAAATATTCCAAATTCTCCATTAACACCTTTCGAAAACACTAATATCAGTGCTGCTTTGCCTATGCCTGCTGAAATGACTGTGGGTATGTCTTACGATTTCTGTGAAAAATGGGTCTTTGCCTTTGATTTAAACCGTACTTTCTGGGATGTTTATGAATCATTAGATATTGATTTTGAAAATCCGAATATTCCAGATTCTAAAAACGCACGTAATTATAAAAACTCTTCAGTATATCGTTTCGGAATGCAATATGAAGCAACAAAAATGTTTACTTTAAGAGCTGGTTATTACTTTGATGAGAGTCCAGTTCGTGAAGGCTATTTTGCTCCTGAAACTCCACGTAACGACAGTAATAACTTTACTGCTGGTCTTACCGTAAATCTTGGAGAACACTTGCAGATCGATGCTTCATTCCTTTACTCACACTTTAAGGAAGTAGATGCATCTTACAATTACTATTTCGAAAATGGTCAAGCAGTTCCATTTAGTGGAACCTACAAAACCAGCGCTTTTGTTCCAGGATTGGGGCTTACTTATAAATTATAATCGAAAAAAATCTTAGAGATGAAAAATATACTTAAATATACATTCGCAGTTATGGCTGTTGGCTTTGTAAGCTGCGAACCAGAATTTGATACTCCAGTAACAGACGAAGGTTTTTACACTAGCGGAACTGCAGATCTTTCAAAATATGTTTCCGTTGGAAACTCTTTAACAGCTGGATATGCTGATGGAGCACTTTATATTACTGGTCAAGAAAATAGCTACCCAAACATTATGGCGCAGCAGTTTGCTTTTGCCGGTGGTGGTGAATTCACACAACCTTTAATGAATGATAACATAGGAGGTATGTTGTTTAGCGGAACTCAAATTACTGAAAACAGATTTGTACTTGCTGTTGATGCAAACGGAAATCCGGGACCTGTGCGTTTAGTTGGAGCGCCAACAACAGAGGTTACAAATAAATTAACTGGCCCGTTTAATAATGTGGGTGTTCCTGGAGCGAAAAGTTTCCATTTAGTAGCTCCTGGATATGGTAATGCTGCTGGAGTGCCAACTGGTGCTGCCAATCCTTATTTTGCGCGTTTCGCAAGTAGTGAAAGTGCAACAGTAATTGGTGATGCAGCTGCGCAAGGTGCTACCTTTTTCAGCCTTTGGATTGGAAATAATGATATCTTAAGCTATGCAACTTCGGGAGGTTTAGGTGTAGATCAAACTAATAATTTTGACCCTACAACATATGGCCCGAATGACATTACAGATCCAAACGTGTTTGCTTCTGTTTATAGCCAACAAGTAGATGCTTTAACCGCAAATGGCGCTAAAGGTGTTTTGGTGAATATACCGGCAGTAACTTCAATTCCATATTTTACTACTGTTCCTACTAATGCAATTCCGTTAGATGCTGCAACTGCTGGTGCTTTAAACGCACAGTTTGCTGGATATAACACCCAGATTTTGCCAGGTTTAGTGTCCTTCGGGGTTATTACTCCAGAAGAAGCTGCTTTAAGAATGATTAATTTTTCTGCAGGGCAAAACTTCCCGATTATGACAGATGATGACCTAACGGATATTACCGCTATTATACAAGCTGCTCCATTTAACTTACCACCACAATTGGCTGCATTATTGGGCCAATTGCGCCAAGTAAAATCTGATGATTTAATTGTTTTAACTGCTTCATCAATTTTGGGTACAACACCAGATCCTAACAACCCACAGGGTGTTATTGGTGTTTCTATTCCATTGACAGATCAATATGTTTTGGCAGTGTCTGAGCAGGCTCGCATTACAGTAGCAAGCAATGCTTACAATACAACAATTCAAGCTTTGGCAGGAGCAAAAAGTTTAGCGTATGTAGATGCTAAGTCTGCATTAGCTAGCCTTGCAAACGGTGGGATTCCTTACGATGGTGGTGTTCTTACATCACAATTTGTAACAGGTGGCGGATTTTCTTTAGATGGCGTTCACCCATCTCCAAGAGGGTATGCTTATACTGCTAACCTTATTATTAAAGCAATCAACACTACTTACAATGCAACTATCCCAATGGTGAAGATTGGCAATTATCCAACTATTACGCTTACAAATAATTAATAGCTATATATTTAGTTAGTTAAAGACCGTTCCCATTTGGGGGCGGTTTTTTTATTATATTTACTCAAAGCTTGTAAAAATACTAACGCCAAACTCTTTAAAATGAAACTTATAATAAAATTACTTCTCACCGCCGTGGCGGTTGTGGTCTTGTCTAAAATTCTTCCGGGAGTCGCTGTAGAAGGATATGGTTCTGCAATTATTGTTGCCATCGTCATTGCGCTTTTAAGATTGATAGTTAAACCTATTTTAGTGCTTTTAACCTTTCCAATAACAATTATAACCTTTGGACTATTTCTACTTATTATAAATGCATTTATTATTTTAATGGCAGACTTTTTTGTAGAAAGCTTCGACGTTGCTTCAATCTGGTGGGCGCTGCTCTTTAGTTTGCTGCTTTCACTTTTCCAAGCTGTGCTTTTTTCACTTTTAAAGGAGGACTAGCAAATTGCTGAACAACAGTTTGTAAATGTTTGTTGAGTTGTGCAAAAAGCCGTACTTTTGCATCCCGAAATTCAGAAGAAAAATGAACATTACAAAAAAAGACATTGATAAACTGAACGCTGTACTTACGGTAGAAGTTTCAAAAGAAGACTATTCAGCCAACGTAGAGAAGGTATTGAATAATTACAGAAAAACCGCTAATATTCCAGGTTTTAGAAAAGGCCATATCCCAATGGGAATGGTTAAAAAACAATACGGAAAAGCTGTTTTGGTTGAAGAAGTAAACAAAATTCTTCAAGACGCGCTTCATAAATATCTTAACGAAGAAAAGTTGGACATTCTTGGAAATCCACTTCCGAAGAATGAAACGGAAATTGATTGGGAGACAGAAAATTATTCCTTTGAATTTGAATTGGGTCTTGCGCCAAAATTCACTGTAGACGTAAAAGGCAAAGAAATTGTTCACTATAAAATTGTTGCAGATGATGAATTGCTAAACAATCAAGTGAAGACTATCCGCAAGCAATACGGTAAATTGATTTCTAAAAATGAAGTTGAAAAAGGTGATGAAATTACCGGAACTTTCACTTCTACAGAAAAAGAATTTGAAAATAAAACTACAATTACTACAGACGATGTTGCTGGCAAAAAGCAATTGGAAAGCCTGATTGGTGCTAAAGTTGGCGATACAGTTACTTTGAAAACAAAAGGAATGTTTGCCGATGATCACGACAATCAGAAATTTTTAGGCATTGAGCACGACGAAGCTCACGGTTTAGATATCGAAGTTTCTTTGAAAATAGAAGAAGTGAACCAGCGCGAAATGGCCGAATTGAACCAAGAATTGTTCGATAAATTATTTGGCGAAGCTACAGTTACTTCAGAAGAAGAATTGAAAGCGAAAATAAAGGAAGATGCCGAAGGACAATTTGCACAGCAAAGCGACCAGAAGTTGTTGAATGATGTTGTTGATTCATTAATTGAAAACACAAAATTCGATCTACCTAAAGAGTTTTTACAACGTTGGATTGCAATGACTGGCGAAAAGAGACTTTCTGAAGAAGATGCAAAAGCAGAATTTGAAAAAAGCGAAAAAGGACTTCGTTATCAGTTAATTGAAGGTAAGCTTCGCACAGAAAATAACCTACAAGTTACTTTTGATGAGTTGAAAGACCATTCAAAAGAAATGATAAAAGAACAAATGGCTCAGTTTGGACAAAATAATCCAGCAGAAGAGGAACTGGAATCTATCGCTGCACGAATTCTTTCTAATAAAGAAGAAGTTGAGCGTTTAAGTGAGCAATTAAACTCAACAAAATTGTTGAATTTCTTTAAGGAAAACGCAAAGTTGAAGACTAAAGAAGTGGCTTACGACAAATTCATTAAGGACGCCTACGCATAATTCAGCGAAGAAATAGTTATCTTTAGGCGTTGAATTATATAATTTAACGCCTTTTTAATTCTTGCGAACACAGGAGTCTATAAAGGTTGCATATTTACCCCCTTAGACCCCACAAAAAAACGAATACACATTTATGAATTACAGTAACGAATTTAGAGACTTTGCTATAAAAGATCAAGGTGTTAACGGTATGTATTATGATAAAATCATAAGCAGTATGTACCCTACAAATCTAACACCAAATATTATTGAAGAACGCCAAATGAATGCCGTGGCAATGGACGTTTTTTCGCGTTTAATGATGGACCGCATTATTTTTCTTGGTACCGGAATTAACGATCAAGTGGCTAACATTGTACAAGCGCAATTATTGTTTTTGGCAAGTACTGATGCTGCACGCGATATTCAAATTTATATAAACTCTCCAGGTGGAAGTGTTTATGCCGGTTTGGGAATTTATGACACTATGCAGTTCATAAAACCAGACGTTGCAACTATTTGTACCGGAATGGCTGCCTCTATGGCTGCCGTGCTTTTATGTGCAGGTGAAAAAGGAAAACGCAGCGGCTTAACACATTCGCGTATTATGATTCACCAACCATTAGGTGGAGCACAAGGGCAAGCTAGCGATATTGAAATTACCGCCCGCGAAATAATTACGCTAAAGGAAGAGCTTTACCAAATAATCGCAAAACATACAGGCCAAACCTACGATAAGGTTTACGATGATAGTGACCGTGATTATTGGATGAAAGCTGATAAAGCTTTAGAATACGGAATGATAGATGAAATATTGACTAGAAGCTAAAAAAAGAGATTGTTGAAAAAAGATAATATGTCGAAAGAAGATTTAGAATGTTCCTTTTGTGGCCGTAAAAAGGCGGAAACAAACTTGCTGATTGCAGGTTTGGATGCCCACATTTGCGATCGTTGTATTGAGCAGGCCCACGGAATAGTTGTGGAAGAAGCCTTGCATGCAGGCAATACGGAACTATCCAAAGATTTAATGCTGAAGAAACCAAAAATTATAAAAGCATTTTTGGATGAATACGTAATTGGTCAGGAATTCACTAAAAAAGTAATGTCTGTAGCCGTTTACAACCACTACAAAAGATTACTTCAACCAAAAAGCGACGACGATATTGAAATACAAAAAAGTAATATCATAATCGTTGGGCAAACTGGAACAGGAAAAACATTAATTGCGAAAACAATTGCAAAAATGTTGAACGTTCCTTTGGCAATTGTAGATGCTACAGTTTTAACTGAAGCTGGATATGTAGGAGAAGACGTTGAAAGTATTTTAACACGTTTGCTACAAGCCGCAGATTACAATCTTGAAAAAGCTGAAAACGGAATAGTTTTCATTGATGAAATTGATAAAATTGCAAGAAAAAGCGATAACCCTTCAATTACTCGCGATGTGAGTGGAGAAGGTGTGCAGCAAGCTTTACTTAAACTATTGGAAGGTACAACAGTGAATGTTCCGCCAAAAGGAGGTAGAAAGCATCCAGATCAAAAATTCATTGAAGTAAATACTGAAAATATTCTATTTATTGCTGGTGGTGCTTTTGATGGTATTGATCGTCATATTTCAAAAAGGCTGAATATGCAGGCCGTTGGATTTACTGCTTCGTTGAAAGAAAACCAAATGGATCGCGAAAATATATTGCGCTATATTATTCCGAAGGATTTAAAAGATTTCGGTTTAATTCCTGAAATTATTGGGCGATTGCCGGTTTTAACTTATATGAATCCGTTGGACAAAGAAACGCTTCGTTCAATTCTTACAGAACCTAAAAATGCTATTATTAAACAGTACAAAAAACTGTTTGAAATGGATGAAATTGATTTTGAAGTTACGGAAGAAGCCTTAGATTTTATTGTTGAACAAGCAATTGATTATAAACTTGGAGCACGTGGACTTCGCTCACTTTGCGAAGCTGTTTTAACCGATGCGATGTATGAAATGCCCGGCACAGACGAAAAAACGGTTCATGTAACAAAGGACTATGCAGAAGAAAAATTGAACAAATCAACCCTTAAAAAGTTGAAAGCTGTTTCATAAAAATCAAGAATAGCTATAGAACTAAAAAACCTCGGGAAAGCCCGAGGTTTTTTTATATGTATAAATGTATTTTTTACGGAGTAGAGAGCAAAGATGTATTATTCGTGTGAAGAATTTTATTCTGCATTTGCTCTTTTTTGCTTCTCAAATTATAATCTGCTATCTCTCCATCTTTTTTGATGGTAGTTGTAGAGGCGCAAGACGACAACAAAACGGTAAAAACCAATAGGCAAAATATAGTAAAGATTTTTTTCATTATTGTATAGTCATTATTTTAACTACACAAATGTACTATGGAAGTAAGTGGTTCACAAAAGTTTTAGCCGAAGCCCTTCAATAGTCGTTGAAATGCATCAAGTAAAAAAAATCTGTTGTCAAAGCCTTGAAAACACTCTTGTCTCCGGCAATCTATATTTACTTGGAATATAAGGAAAACCTCGCTAAACAGTACGATTCATCGTTAATAGCTCCTCTAAATAATCGCGCGTATTAGAAAGCCTCGGAACTTTGTGCTGCCCGCCCAATTTATTCTTGTCTTTTAACCAATCGTAAAAGAGGCGCTCCCGAGCGTTGTGGATTTTCGGTGCGTTTAGTGTAGTATTATTAAATCTCTTGGCCTCATAATCGCTATTTACTTCCTGCAGTGCCGAATCTAAAAACTTGGCAAAAGCATTTAAGTCATCCGGCGGATTTTTAAATTCTATAATCCATTCGTGTGCGCCTTTTTCTTTTCCTTCCATAAAAATAGGGGCGGCAGTGTAATCTACAATTTCGGCATTGGTTTGTTGCGAAGCTTTTCGAAGTGCTGTTTCTGCATTTTCAATAATTAATTCCTCGCCAAAAACATTTATGTGATGCTTCGTTCTTCCGGTAACTTTAATCCTGTACGGATCTATAGAGGTAAAACGAATGGTATCTCCAATTTTATAACGCCAAAGTCCTGCATTGGTAGTAATTATTATTGCGTAGTTTTTTCCTTCTTCCACTTCGCTAAGCGGAATTACTTTTTCCTCTGGTGTGCCATAATTATCCATCGGAATGAATTCATAAAATATACCGTAGTCTAGCATTAACAGTAGCTCTTTGTTGTCGTTTCGGTCTTGAATGGCGAAGAATCCTTCCGAAGCATTGTAAATTTCGTAATATCTAAAATTGTCTTTCGGCAACAATTTATTGTACTGGTCTATATACGGGTCAAAATTTACGCCGCCGTGAAAATAAACTTCTAAGTTTGGCCAAACTTCAAATAGATTTCCCTTGCCTGTGGTTTCCATTACTTGGTTCAGCAAAACTAACATCCACGATGGCACTCCTGCTAAACTCGTTACGTTTTCTTTAGTTGTTTCGTTTACTATGGCTTGCAATTTGGTTTCCCAATCGCCCATTAGTGAAACTTCGTTACTGGGGGTGCTGCTATATTCTGCCCAAAAAGGCATATTGTCTATCAAGATTGCAGAAAGATCGCCGAAAACGGTCCCATTTTCTTGGTACAATTGTTTGCTTCCGCCAAGTCGTAAACTTTTCCCTAAAAATAATTGTGCATCTGGGTTGTTATTGAGGTACATGCAAAGCAAATCTTTACTCGCAGCATAGTGGCAATTCTCTAAAGAATCGTTAGTGACAGGTATAAATTTACTTTTAGCGTTCGTTGTGCCGCTAGATTTTGCGAACCACTTTATAGGCGTGGGCCAGAAAATATTAGATTCGCCTTTTCGTGCTCGCTCAATTGAGGGTTCGTTGTCTTCGTAGGTTGTAACGGGAATTCTATCTGCAAATTCGCGATAGGTTTTTATAGAAGCAAAATCATACTCTTTACCAATTTCGGTATATTTCGCTTTTAGAAGTAAATTAAAAAGTAGTTCTTCCTGTACTTCAATAGGGTACTTCAAAAAAAGGTCTATTTGATGAAATCTTTTTTTCAAGAACCAAGAAGCAATGGAATTTACAATGGGGATTGGCATATTTTTCTGCTATCTTTATGCTATAAAAATAACTATTTTATAATTACGATTTCCCCTTTTTTGAAGCGATGTTTTACAGTGTTTCGTTGGAAGAATTTTCGGCATAAATATTTTTGTATAAATGAATTACGAAGGAGTACTCAAAAAAATGCAGACTGAAAACGGTTCACCCATTCAGTATTATCTTGTTTTTGAAAACGATTTTTTGAATGTGAATCAACTATTAGACAAAATAGTCGCCATAAATTTCCTGCGATATCAATGTTTAAATTGTAGCCTACAAAAGAAAATTTATCGCCAAGGATTTTGCTACGATTGTTTTTTTGAAATCCCCCAAGCGGCAGATTGGATTATAAATCCCGAAAAAAGCCAAGCGCATTTAGGAATCGAAGATCGCGATTTGGATTATGAAAAAGGTGTGCAATTACAACCACATGTAGTTTATCTCGCAAACAGCAGTAGTGTAAAAGTGGGGGTGACGCGTAAATCTCAAATTCCAACACGATGGATTGATCAAGGCGCACACGAAGCCATTGAAATTGTAGAAGTACCCAACCGGTATCTTGCCGGAATTACAGAGGTTGCACTAAAGGATTACGTAAGCGATAAAACCAATTGGCGCACGATGCTAAAAAACGACATTAAAGATGAAAATTTGGTGGAGTGGCGAGACAAATTGAAACAATATATTCCCGCTGAAGCTGCCGAATATTATTTAGAAAATAATACTGAAACCAATCTACAATTTCCTGTAATAAATTATCCCGAAAAGCCGAAATCTCTCAATCTTGAAAAAACTCCTTTTTACGAAGGAGTTTTAAAAGGAATAAAGGGACAATATCTAATATTTGAAGACGATACCGTTTTTAACATCCGCAGTAACGAGGGTTATGTAGTTTCAATTACTGTAAACTAAGCTAATTTCCAGCTTTTGTAGTATCTGCTTTCTTTTTCTTTCCACCCAAAATTCCACCCAGAACATCCTTTATAATTTTGGTGTTTTGTTGCTGGGTAGTCTGTTGTTGCGTATTGGTATTAGTATTTGTATTCGTTTTTGTTGAATCCTGTGTAGTTCCGCCGGTTAATAATCCTTCCAAAACACCCGTACCTTGTTTTATTAATTTGTCTTTTTGCTTGGCTAAAAGTTGTTTGGTTAAAGTGTTAATAGCGGTTTCAGCGTTTAGTGAAACTTGTGGATTAGTGAATGTACCTTTCAAGCCAATAGGTAACGCAACGCTCATTGCGTCTGCTTCCTGCGGACTCAAATTTTGAAGCAGTTTAGTTACATCGTTGCCCAAATATTTTGCAGGTACGTCCATTGTTAAGTTGTAGTCAATAGATTTGTCTAAACCGTGAGTTCCTCCAGCAGTAACCTTAATGCCTTTAATATCGAAATTGAATGGTTTTACTTCAATTTTACCATTATTGAAAGTGAAATTTGTACTCACATCACGCAGACTCAATTTGTCTAAATTCAAAAATGAAACTTTATTACCCAGCGCAGCGAGCAGAGGCGCTTGCTTTGGATCAACTTCTGCAGTAATAATTTGCGCTAAAGCAGTTCCGGCAAGTGTGGAGAGTTTAGGCGAAAGGTCGTTTGTAAGTTGTCCGTTAAGCTCGAATTTGGTGTTCAAACTTCCGTGTAATGCTTTAGCAATTGGCACCAAAAATTTAAACATTTCAAGATTTTCGAAAGATTGTTCTATATCAATCTTGCTTAAATCTAAAGTCATTGCAAAGGTTGGCGTTTCGCTTTTTGTTGAAACATTACCCGTAAGCGCAATATTTCCACCGAAAATATCAGACGTAAAATTGCTTATTGTAATGGTTTCATTAGCGATAGTTGCAGTTCCTTTGGCGTTCTTTAATTCTAAATTATCGTAGATAACTTTGTTTGCGTTAAAATCTAAAGTAGCATCCAGAAAATCAGGAATTTTCACCGCTTCTGAAGCAGTTGCTTTTTGTGAAGTTTTGCCCTTTTCCGACGTATTATTTTCAGAAGTAGAAGTTTCCGTAGCCATAAAATCATTCACGTTAAACGTATTCGATTGTACAGAAAAGCGACCTTTTAAATCCTGTTTGCTCATCAAAAATGGAATGAGGTTTTGAATATTTCCAGAAACTTTAATATCAGTTTGGCCAGTAGTTGCGTTCAATTCTTTCAAAGTAAAAACACCGGGTTGTAGCGCTAAACTGGCATTCGCAACTTTCAATTCATTTTTGAAACCTGCGTCGTAATTAAAATTGGTTAAACTTGCAGTTCCGCGAGCGTCTATCTTGTCGTAACGTTCCTTTTCCACAGATTCCATGTCAAAATTCGCAATTACGTCAGCCTTAAAAATTCCGCTGAGTTTTTGCTCCATTTTAACAGGTAAAACTTTTTCAATGTTTGCTAAATTCAGTGTTCCCTGCATTTCCAAATTCACCAATGGGTTTTCGGTCATGTTTTTTATACTTCCGTTTAGTCGAAAGGGTTCGCCGTCAATTCTAAATGTGAATTTCGAAATAATTAAATAGGTGTCTTTTAACAACCCAGTTTCATTCTTCAGTTGTACGTCAATCGTAATATTATCTACTGTTTTCGGCAAATCTGGATATTTAAACGAAGCGTTTTCACTAGCAATTTTTATATCCATTGTTGGTATATGCGTGCTGTCTACAATGCCTTTCAGCATTCCATTAACCGTAAAATTACCCGTGGTTTTTACATCGCTAATTTGTTTCACATACGTTTCAGGAATAACGGCAAGGAAATTTTTAAAGTCTGAAGACGGTGTTTTAAAAGTAAGGTCTATTTCGTTGTTGGTTTCGTTCACTTTTACATAACCATCAAAAGTCAACGGCAGTTCATTTATTTTGGCTTCGTTTTCTAGAAAAGTGTATTTCTGATTTTTTAAATCGAGTTTGAAAATTGCATCGAGCGAAATTCTATTTTTGGTCAAATATTCTGTGCTGTCCATTCGGAAAGAAGCGAGCGCTTCGGTCTTTGTGTCGAGATTGCCAACTTCCTGCGAAAGATCGCCGCTACCACTGTGTTGCACTTCAGTGAGCATTAAAAAGGTTTTAGTAGCTTCGTCTGCATAGATTATGCGCGAATTTTTTATCTCGTATGTTTTCAAATCGAAGGTAAAACCACCCTTGGTTTCTTCATCTTCATTTATTGCGGGAGCGTCGTCTTTAATGGCAATATCATAATTAGTGTTTCCAAGCGAATCGATTTTTATATTAATAAAAGCTTCGTCAAGCGATACCGCATCGACCTTTATAGTTTCATTGCTTTTTTTGAAAAGTTGCATAATGCCCATTTCCAACGAAAGCGTTTTGCCGCTCGCAAGTGTATCGCCCTCAAAAGGTGCTTTATTAATTACACTGAAATTTTTTAACTGTAACGAAGCATCGGGAAAACTGCTGAAAAGGCTCAAGTCAAGATCTTCCCAAGCTACAGTAGCGTTGAGGTTTTCGTTGATGGTGCGTTTTAACATTTTTTCAAGACTTCCCTTAAAAATAAAAGGTGCAGCAATTAGCAATAGAATCAAAATTCCGAGAATGATTCCAATTATTTTGAGTGCTTTCTTCATAAAAAATTTGAAAATTTATTTTTTGATAATCCCTTTGAAAACAACTTCTTGAAAAACTGCATTCAAGCAAAATTTATATCTGCACACAAATTTACTTGGTAGTCTTTTTCTTTTCCTTAATTTCGTCTTAAATGTTAAAATTTGGACACGCAAAAACCTTCATATAACGTCTATCTTTCCCTTGGCAGCAATATGGGCAGTCGTTTTGATAATCTTCAAAATGCCGTCAATGCGCTTTTTGAAGAAGTGGGGAGTATTCTGAAAATTTCTCCAGTTTATGAAACGCCCGCAATGGGTTTTGAAGGAGAATCTTTCCTGAATTGTGCTGTTTTGATGCAGGTAGATTTAAAGCCGTCAAAGATTCTAAAAACAATTTTGGACATTGAAAAGACGATGGGACGGAAGCGAAATACTTCTAAAAATTACGTATCCAGACCCATCGATATTGATATTCTATTTATTGACGATTTAATTATTGATTCAGAAAAACTCATCGTTCCGCACCCAGAAATGGAGAAACGAAAGTTTGTTTTACAACCGTTAGCAGATATAAATTCGCAATTGATCCATCCAATTTCAGAAAAGAAAATCATTAAAATTTTATCTGAAACCCAAGATGAAAGCGTACTTCAAAAACAATCTAAATGGCTTAGCAACCCAATGCGAGATATTAATATTTCGCAATACAATTACATTGCAATTGAAGGAAATATTGGTGCCGGAAAAACAAGTTTGTCTTCAAAAATGGCACTGGATTTTAATGCGAAATTAATTTTAGAACGCTTTAAAGAAAATCCGTTTTTGCCTAAATTTTATGAAGATGCTGCGCGCTATGCTTTTCCGTTAGAAATGTCTTTTTTGGCAGATCGCTATCAGCAATTGGTAGACGATATTTCGCAGCTCGACCTTTTTAAAGAATTGGTGATAACAGATTACGATGTAAACAAATCCTTGATTTTCGCGAGTATTACCCTGCCAAAAGAGGAATATGCATTGTACAAAAAGCTATTTCAGGTAATGCATAAAGACGTTCCAAAACCAGATAAGTATATTTATTTGTATCAAAATACGGAGCGTTTGCTGGAAAATATTAAAAAACGAGGCAGGAAATACGAACAAAGTATTGAAGCCTCTTATCTTCAAAAATTAAACACGGGGTATTTGGAATTTATCAAAAACCAACATTCCGATAGCATAAAAATCATTGATATTTCTGAAATGGATTTTCTTAAAAACCGCTCAGATTATTTAAAAATTTTAAAAGAAATAGTTTCTTAAAAAAGTAGGAGTAACTAGTTGTGGTTAGCATTCAATTTACTACGCAATGAAAAATGCAACTACCTACTTTATTTCATTATCTTTGCAAAAAATTAATTATGAGCAGACAAGATAATCAGAGTAGAGGGAAAGCTTCAGGTCGTGGCGATAATAACCAACGCAACCGTAGCAGTGCAAGAGGAAATGCTCCTGTAAAATCAAGTGCTAAGCCTAAAAAACCGTTTAAACCAGAAGAGCCAACTGGAAAACCGAAATTAAAATTCGACAAAAACGGAAAGGAAATAGGCCGTAGAGACGCACCCGTAAAAGAAGTAAAAAAGAGCAATCCCGAAGATGGAATTCGCTTAAATAAATATATTGGTAACAGTGGCGTGTGCTCACGTCGCGAGGCAGACACGTATATTGCAACCGGATTAGTTTCTGTAAACGGTAAAATTATAAACGAAATGGGCTATAAAGTCATGATAACAGACGATGTTCGTTTTGACGGTCGCCGCCTAAATCCTGAGCCAAACACCTATGTTTTATTGAACAAACCTAAAGGTTTTGCAACAACAGATAGCAATTCTAAAGGGAATACAGTTATGGATTTGGTAGCAAATTCTACTACCGCTAAAATTAAACCTTTTGGCCGTTTGGGTAGAAATGCAACGGGACTTTTGCTTTTTACAAACGATGATGAGTTTGTGCAAAAATTCACTAAAAAAGGAATTTCAAGACTTTTTCATATTGAATTAGACAAAAACTTGAAATCTGAGCACATGATTAAAATAAAAGAAGGACTTACAATTGAAGGCAAAGAGATAAGCGTAGAAGAAATAAGCTACGTAGATAATGCGCCAAAAAGTGAAGTAGGTTTAAAGATAAAACATACTGGAAACAGTGTTATTAGAACCATTTTTGAACACTTGGGTTACGATGTAGTTCGGGTAGATTGTGTAACTCTTGGCCCTTTGACCAAAAAAGATTTACCACGCGGTCGTTGGAGAACACTTACCGAAAAGGAACTCAACATGTTTAGCATGATCTAACTAAAAGTGAAAATTTTATAGCTTTTGTAAATTATTGAATTTTTTTGTGGCACATTTGTATTATAAATAAATGAGTAATAGTATTTTTTTAAAATGGTTGGTTTTTGAATAATTTCAGAAATATAGATTCTAAATGAACAACACATTTTCACTTCTAGTCGCTGCACCGCAGCAAGCTACGGGCAAACGTTCCACTAAAAACCCTTTGCCTATTCGCATTTAAACTTCTAGTTAATTTTTTGTTATACGCTCCCATTTTTTGGGAATACGCTACAAGAATTTTTAATTTACACTTTTCAACGAAAACTTAAGGATGAACACCAAGTACATAGATTTAATTGACCAAACATATTATTTTCCACAAGAAGAATTTCGCTTAGGCGATAACGGACTAGAATTTCATGGCGTAGACTTAATGGCGCTGGTAGAACGTTACGGAGCTCCGCTGAAATTTACCTATCTCCCGAAAATTTCAGAAAATATAAATTTGGCCAAAAAATGGTTTGCACAAGCCATTGAAAAAAACAATTATAAAGGTACTTACAACTATTGCTATTGTACAAAAAGTTCGCATTTTAAGCACGTCTTAAATGAAGCGATGAAGAATGATATTCATATTGAAACCTCTTCGGCTTTTGATATTGATATCGTAGAACGCTTAAAGAGAACCGGAAAGGTAACAGATAAAACCTATGTAATTTGTAACGGTTTTAAACGTGAACAATACATTCAAAATATTGCTCGGTTAATAAATGATGGTCAGGAAAATTGCATTCCGATTATCGATAATTACGAAGAAATAGAATTGCTTTCGGACAGTATTAATAACCACTTCAGCGTAGGAATTCGTATAGCTTCCGAGGAAGAACCAAAGTTTGAGTTTTATACTTCGCGATTGGGAATTGGCTACAAAAACATCATTCCTTTTTACGAAGATCAAATTAAAAATAACGACAAAGTGGATCTGAAAATGCTCCATTTTTTCATCAATACGGGTATTCGAGATACTGCTTATTATTGGAATGAATTGGTTAAGTGTTTAAAGGTTTATGTACGTCTAAAGAAGATTTGTCCTTCTCTGGATAGCTTAAATATTGGTGGTGGTTTTCCTATAAAAAACTCTTTACATTTTGAGTACGATTATCAATATATGGTTAATGAAATTTTAAACCAAATAAACATTACTTGTGAAGAAGCAGATGTGCCAGTACCAAATATTTTTACCGAATTCGGAAGTTTTACAGTAGGTGAAAGTGGTGGTGCCATTTATGAAATTCTTTATCAGAAGCAACAAAATGACAGAGAAAAGTGGAATATGATAAATTCCTCTTTTATTACAACCTTGCCAGATACGTGGGCAATTAGTAAAAAGTTTATTATGTTACCTATTAATCGTTGGAACGATGAATACGAAAGAGTGCTTTTAGGAGGCTTAACTTGCGACAGCGACGATTACTATAATAGTGAACAAAACATGGCGGCTATTTATCTGCCAAAATTCAGAAAAGAAAAACCTTTGTATATTGGCTTCTTTAATACAGGAGCTTATCAAGAAAGTATTGGTGGCTTTGGAGGCTTGCAACACTGCTTAATTCCTTCGCCAAAACATATTTTGATAGACAGAGACAAAGACGATAATATTACAACCGAACTTTTTTCAGAACAACAAACAAGCGAGCAATTGCTAAACATTTTAGGTTATGAGCACTAAGACGTATGCAGGTATCCCGCAGAAATATGCGGCCCTTGAAACATCAAAAATTGTATTAATTCCGGTTCCGTATGACGGTACAAGCACTTGGCAAAAAGGTGCAGACAAAGGTCCTGAAGCGTTTTTGGATGCTTCAGAAAACATGGAGCTGTACGACATTGAAACCCAAACAGAGGTTTATAAGCAAGGTGTTTTTCTTGCAGATGCCATTACAGAAAACTCGTCACCCGAAGCTATGGTTTCGGAAGTGCATAAAGCCACAAAAGATTATATTAAGCGGAATAAGTTTGTAACCATTTTTGGTGGCGAGCACAGTATTTCCATTGGTACCATCCGTGCTTTTAATGAGTGTTTTGACAACTTAACCGTGCTACACATTGATGCACATGCAGATTTACGCAAAGACTTCCACGGAAGCGCTTGCAACCATGCCTGCGCCGTTTATGAAGCCAGCCAAACTACTAATCTAGTGCAAGTAGGCATTCGCAGTATGGATATTGCCGAAACACGCGTTATGGATGAAGAAAAAGTATTTTTTGCCCACGATATGGCAAAAGACGAATACTGGACAGATAAGGTTATTGAAGCTTTAGGTGAAAATGTATTTATTACTTTCGATCTTGATGCGTTCGATCCGTCTATCCTTCCTTCAACAGGAACTCCAGAACCAGGTGGTCTTTTTTGGTATGAAACTCTTGATTTCCTAAAACAAGTTTTCGAAGAAAGAAACGTCGTAGGTTTTGACATTGTAGAGCTGTGCCCAAATGAAAATGAAAGAGCTTCAGATTTTGTTGCCGCAAAATTGTACTATAAAATGTTAACTTACAAGTTCGCAGGTACCGAAGAAGGCGACGAATTCGATAACCATTTTAATGAAACCAAAAAAGGCGTTTCAAAATTTAATTCAGAAGAAGAAGATGAGTACTAATAAAGGAGCTATCTCCCAGTTTATTGAAAAGTATTATTTACACTTTAATGCAGCAGCTTTAGTAGATGCCGCAAAAGGATATGAAGCACAATTGAACAAAGGTTCAAAAATGCTTGTATCTCTTGCAGGCGCCATGAGTACTGCCGAATTAGGCAAAATTTTTGCGGAAATGATCCGTCAGGATAAGGTTCAAATTATCTCTTGTACAGGTGCAAACCTTGAAGAAGATATAATGAATCTTGTTGCTCACAGTCATTATGAGCGTGTACCACATTACCGCGATTTAACGCCGCAAGATGAGTGGGATTTGCTTGAAAGAGGAATGAATCGCGTTACAGATACTTGTATTCCGGAGGAAGAGGCTTTTCGAAGAATACAAAAACATATCGTGAAATTATGGAAAGAAGCTGAAGCAAAAGGCGAACGCTACCTTCCGCACGAATATATGTACAAACTACTTTTAAGTGGTGTATTGGAAGAACATTACGAAATAGATTTAAAAGATTCGTGGATGTACGCCGCAGCAGAAAAAAACCTGCCAATTATTTGTCCAGGTTGGGAAGACAGCACGATGGGTAACATTTTTGCCAGCTACGTTTTGAAAGGCGAATTGAAAGCTTCCACAATGAAAAGTGGTATAGAATATATGACTTTTCTAGCGGAATGGTACACAGAAAATTCTAAGAACGGAATCGGTTTCTTCCAAATTGGAGGAGGAATTGCTGGAGATTTCCCAATTTGTGTGGTACCAATGTTATACCAAGATATGGAGCGTCCAGAAACACCTTTTTGGAGCTATTTCTGCCAGATTAGCGATTCTACCACAAGTTTTGGTAGTTATTCTGGAGCTGTTCCAAACGAAAAAATTACTTGGGGTAAATTAGACATAGACACGCCAAAATTCATCATAGAAAGTGATGCAACTATCGTAGCGCCATTGGTTTTTGCATATATTTTAGATATGTAAACGGCGCAGTAAATAGCAAATACATAAATGCAAATTTAAAACGGCAATCCGCAGTTAAAATTTCCCTACCCAATATTTAGGAGATTGGCTGCGGATTTTGCGTTAGTTGCTCAATAATTTGAAGAGCCATGCATATTGCTTTCAAATTTAAATTCTCTCTTAATAAACTTCACATAAAAAAATAGTAAGCTAAGTCTAAATAGAAGATAATGGAACCACAAAAAATTGATAACATAGAGCTGAAGTTTTTAACGATTGAAGACTATGAAGCCTTGAAGAAAGCGACCATTCAATCTTATGGTGGTATGCCAAACAGCTATTGGAAAATAGACGAAATAGGAAGCTTAATAGACATTTTTCCCGAGGGTCAAGTAGTTATTATGGCGGATGGTCAGATTGCCGGTTGCGCACTTTCAATTATTGTTGATTTTGACGAACTGGGTGAAAAACACAACTATAAAGATATTACCGACGATCCAACCTTTAAAATCCACGATACCGAAGGCGATGTGCTTTACGGAATAGATGTTTTTATCCGTCCAGATTTTCGTGGTCTGCGTTTAGGTAGAAGATTATACGATTATAGAAAAGAACTCTGCGAAAATTTAAATTTGAAGAGTATCGTTTTCGGAGGAAGAATGCCAAACTATCATTTACATTCCGATAAACTTTCGCCAAAACAATACATTGAAAAAGTAAAACGCAAACAAATTGACGACCCAGTTTTAAACTTTCAAATTTCGAACGATTTTCACCCAGTACGTGTGTTGAAGGGTTATTTGGAAGGCGATAAGGCTTCGGGTGAGTTTGCGGTTTTGATGGAATGGGATAATATTTATTACACCAAACCAGAAAAAAAACCTAGGGTATCTGCAATTAAAAGTGTAGTAAGACTAGGCTTAATTCAATGGCAAATGCGAAGCTATTCCGGAATGGAGGAGCTGATGCATCAAGCTGAATATTTTATAGATTGTGTAGCTGGTTACAGATGTGATTTTGCAATGTTTCCTGAATTTTTCAACGCACCGCTTATGGCAGAATACAACCACATGAGCGAGCCAGATGCCATTCGTGAACTAGCCAAATACACTAAAGAGATTACCGAAAAACTTTCTCAACTTTCTATATCGTACAATATAAATATCATCACTGGCAGTATGCCCGAAATGGTTCGTGGTAAATTGTACAACGTAGGCTACCTATGTCGTCGCGACGGAAGTGTAGAACGTTATGAAAAAATACACGTTACTCCAGATGAAGAACGCGTTTGGGGAATGGTGAACGGAAACTCTCTAAAAACATTTGATACCGATTGCGGAAAAATAGGTGTGTTAATATGTTATGATTCTGAATTTCCTGAACTATCAAGATTACTATCAGATGAAGGAATGGATATTCTTTTCGTACCATTCTTGACCGATACCCAAAACGGATATTCGCGCGTAAGATTATGTGCTCAAGCAAGAGCTATTGAGAACGAATGTTACGTAGCTATCGCCGGAAGTGTTGGTAACTTACCGAAAGTGCATAACATGGATATACAGTACGCCCAAAGTGCTGTTTTCACACCATGCGACTTCTCTTTCCCCAGCAACGGAATAAAAGCGGAGGCAACCACAAATACTGAAATGATTTTGGTGGCCGATGTAGATTTAGATTTACTTCGCGAATTGCACACATTTGGTGCAGTGCGGAATTTGAAAGATAGAAGAAAAGATTTTTATAAGCTCGAAAGAGTAAAAAAGTAAATCATTCTAACCTGTCAGGTTTTTAAAACCTGACAGGTTTATTTTTTGGAAGAAATATCTCCCAAGTTGCAATTCCAATCACCAACACATATTCCAAAGCAACCAACCAAAGTTTTTCATCAAACCCTTCTTTTCCGTAGGCTGAATAACTAAGTACAACCACAAAACTCCAAACAATCGGGAATTTATATTTGGTGAAAACTGAAAGTAAAAGGGGAGTGGCTATATACCACGGATGTACGGTGGTTGATAATAAAAAGTAAAATGAAATTGCAAAAAGCATTGCAGTTAGCAATTGTTGAGGGGTTTTGTTATTTCTGAAAAAAGAAATTCCCAAAACAAAAAGCAGCACTAAAACAGGTAGAATCTTTCCAACGGTTTCAATAATATTCCAACCCACAATCTGAAACCCTATCCATCGAATTACATAATAAACACTCGCATTAAATTCAAAATTTTGAAACCACAGTCCGATGGTTGCAGCGAAGTTTTGAATAAATTCTGAGGAAAGAAATGGAAGAAAAGGGAGTACCACTGTTAATCCGATAATTAAATAAAATCCGACGAGTCTTTTAACTGAAACCCCAAAGGTTTTCAAAATCTTAGGGGTTTTATTTTTATTGCTGAAATATTTCAAGAACAAAGGCAATAACAATAACGGAATTAATTTCACCGAAACAGAAATTCCAATTAAAATTGCTGCCCAAGCCCATTTTCCTTTAAAAAGTAAATAAAGTGCCCAAACAAAAAAGAAAAGCATAACGCCTTCAAAATGCAGATTTCCCGTAAGTTCAATGATAATAAATGGATTCAGAAAATACCAAAAGATGTTTTTAATGGGAAGATTTAGTTTCTCCAGTATTTTTTTCCCGAAGTAAAGAATGCCAATATCTGCTAAAATAATTAGCACTCGCAGTACAACCACAGATCCCAAAATACTTTTCCCAGCAAACAAAGCTGCAATGGTAAAAAACAATTGATTGATAGGCGGATAATTACTGAAATGGCTGGCATTTAGCGCACCCATTCCCTCTATTAATTGCTGCGATTGAGCGACATTTTCCCCCAGCGCATCCGAAGTGTCTGGCGTAAAAATGTATGGGCTTACCCCTTGCATAAGTAACCGCCCATCCCAAAGAAACCGATAAAAATCCTGCGAGAGATTTGGAATTACAGGAATGAAAACTAGTCGGAAAACAATTCCGAATCCTGCCAAAAGCCAAAAATTCAGTTTTAATTTTTCAATAGAAAGATAGGCAACAAAAAAAAGTGCCGCGTAAAGTGAAATAAGTTTTGTAAAATCACTTCGCTCTACATTGTATGCAAAACTGAAGTAGAATGCGATAGAAGCTATCGCAAAAAGGAAGTGGATTCTATATAATTTAATGAAATTCAATGACGGTTTGATTTACAGATTCCTGCCTTCGCAGGAATTATTAGTCTTGCCATTCAGCAATAAAAAGGTTGGTGTCGCGCCCTCCGCCATTATTTCTGTTGCTCGAAAACGCCAACTTTTTTCCGTCATTTGAAAAAACGGGGAAAGCATCAAACGTTTCGCCATGGGTAACGCGTTCTAGATTTTTGCCGTCAATATCAATTAAATAAAGATTAAACGGAAATCCTTTTTCTGCTTCAAAATTGCTGGAAAACAAAATCTTTTCACCCGAAGGATGAAAGAAGGGCGCCCAGTTTGCATTCCCTAAATGTGTAAGCTGGCGGAGTTCGCTTCCGTCTGCGTTGCAAATAAAAAGCTCCATCTCTGTAGGTTGTACCAAACCTTGAGCGAGCAAATCTTTGTATTCTTTTATCGCTGCTTCTGTTTTTGGACGGGAAGCGCGAAAAATTAATTTTGTACCATCTGGCGAAAAGAATGCCCCGCCATCATAACCTAATTCATCAGTAATCTGTTTTACGTTTTTTCCATCAAGATCCATGGTGTAAAGTTCCAAATCGCCACTTCGCATGGATGTGAAAACTATCTTATCGCCCTTAGGCGAAACGGTTGCTTCGGCGTCGTAACCTGGTTCTTTAGTGAGTTGAGCGGTAATATTCCCTTCTAAATCTGAGACAAAAATATCGAAGCTATCATAAACTGGCCAAACGTATTTCCCTTCCTTTTTCAGCGGAACTTCTGGACAATTTTTATCTTTTAAATGTGTGCTTCCGTAAACAATATGTTTTCCATCCGGCATAAAATAACTGCAAGTAGTACGCCCTTTTCCCGTGCTTACCATTGGTGGTTGCTTGTCTTTAAAAGTTTCGTCTGCATTCATCAAAAACATTTGGTCGCAGTTAACACCCCAACTTTTATAATTGCTTTGGAAGGTGAGTTTACTGTCGTCAAAACTCCAATACGCTTCGGCATTATCGCCTCCAAAAGTTACTTGACGAATATTTTTGAAGTGCTTTTCTTCAGAATAAATTAGCGTGTCTTTTGTTTGCGGGTCAAGTAAAGCTGAGTTTGTTTTTTCAATTCGGTCTCCCATCGGAGCCGAGATTTTTTCTTCTTTCACTTCGTTTTTACAACTTGCTAAAACCGAAACAATGAGCAGCGTATATAATACTTTCATTTTTAGTGTACTTTTGAACAAAAGTAATGATATGCGTGTAATTTTAGTAATATTTCTGACATTAGTGGTTTTCTCCTGTAAGGAAGCGAAAGTGAAATCTGTAAGTATGAAAGACGACGTTTCCGTTTTGGCAAACGATAGTTTAAACGGAAGAAAAACAGGTTCTGAAGGTGAAAAAAAAGCTGCAAAGTACATTGCGAAACGGTTTGCAGATTTAGGACTGCAGCCAAAAGGAACTGACGGGTATTTTCAAAAATTCACTTTTAAATCCAGCAAGAATCCACATCAAGAGGCAGAATTCACTTCAGAAAATAATGACAGTACAGAAACTGCGGTTAACGTAATTGCATATTTGGATAACAAGGCGGCAAATACGGTTGTAATTGGCGCGCATTACGACCATTTAGGAATGGGCGGCGAAGGTTCGCTTTACAGAGAGGGCGATGCAATTCATAACGGTGCCGACGATAATGCGAGTGGGGTAGCAATGCTATTGCATTTGGCAGATTCTCTTCAGAAGAAAGATTCTCCGAAAATGAACAACTATCTTTTTATCGCTTTTTCTGGGGAAGAAGAGGGTTTATTGGGTTCAAATTATTTCGTTAAAACCCCAACAATAGATACCAAAAAAGTAACCTATATGCTGAATATGGATATGGTGGGAAGGCTTAATGCTGAAAACACTTTAGCCGTTTACGGTCTTGGAACATCGCCAATTTTAAAGCAAACTGTAATTGCAAACGCGGGCGATTTAAAAATCATTGAGAATGAAAGTGGCGTTGGTCCGAGCGATCATACTTCATTTTATTTGGCAGATATTCCGGTACTTCACTTTTTTACTGGGCAGCACGAAGATTACCACAAACCTGGCGACGACACCGAAAAGGTAAATTTTGAAGGAATGGAAGTTGTTTCAAATTACATTTTTAGCATCATTAAGGATTTGGACAATCAGCCAAAACTTCCTTTTAGAAAAACTAAAAATGAAAGCGAAGCGGTGCCCGATTTTAAAGTGACTTTGGGCGTTGTGCCCGATTATCTTTTCGGCGGAAAAGGAATGCGAATTGATGGCATTAGTGAAGACCGTCCCGCACAAAAAGCGGGCCTTCAGAAAGGCGATGTAGTAGTAAAAATGGGCGATTTTGAAGTGACTGATATGATGAGTTATATGAAGAGCCTTTCAATGTTTGAAAAGGGTCAAGCAGCAATGGTAACTGTTGAAAGAGACGGTAATCTGAAAGAAGTTGAGGTTACATTTTAGGAATTTTGAAGTATATTTGAATAAATAATATTATTATGGAAACGACAAAACTTAGAGAAAAGCTTAAGAATCAGTTTTCTGAAATAATTGCAGATGATAAAAATTTAAATTATTTGAAAAGAATTTTTGAAGATTTAAACGAGGATAATTATACTTCACAAGTACCTGAATCACATTATCAAATTGTTGATGAGCGCAGACGCAAGCATTTGGCCGGAGAATCTGAATCACTAACATGGAATGAAGTAAAAGAGAAAATCATTAAAAAGCATGGCTTTTAATCTACTGATAAAGCCAGAGGCGGAGGATGAAATAAATGATGCCGTAGATTGGTACGAATCTAAACAAGTAGGGTTGGGCTTTGATTTTTTGATGCATCTTCAGAGTTATTTTGATATACTTAAAACTGAAATCCCGATTTTTCAAATTAAAAGAAAACCTAGTTATCGCGAACTTCCATTAGGTAGGTTTCCCTATGTGATTATTTATGAAGTGATAGATAATACTATTATTATTTATTCGATTTTTAATACTTATCAGGATCCAAACCGAAAGCGCAATTAAGTTAAAATAAAAAAAACCTAACAGGTCTTAGAGACCTGTTAGGTTAAACTGCGTACTGAGTTGGGAAAAGGCATGCCTTTTCTCAACGATATACTACATCATCCCGGGCATTCCACCGCCCATACCACCTGGCATTCCGCCACCGGCATTATCTTCTTTAATATCTACCAAAGCACATTCAGTAGTAAGAATCATTCCTGCAACCGATGCAGCGTTTTCTAACGCGATACGGGTTACTTTCTTAGGATCGATGATTCCTGCTTTTATCATATCAACATACGTTTCAGATTTTGCATCGTAACCGAAGTTTTTCTTGCCTTCCAAAACTTTATTAATAACTACAGAACCTTCGCCACCTGCATTTTCAACAATGGTACGAAGTGGAGATTCAATGGCACGAGCCACAATTTGAATTCCAGTTGCTTCATCAAGAGTATCAGTTGTAAGCTTTTTAAGCACTTCTATGGCGCGAACTAAAGCAACACCACCACCAGCAACGATTCCTTCTTCCACAGCCGCACGGGTTGCGTGAAGTGCGTCGTCAACTCTATCTTTTTTCTCTTTCATTTCTACTTCAGAAGCAGCACCTACATAAAGAACGGCAACTCCGCCAGCCAATTTGGCTAAACGCTCTTGCAATTTCTCTTTGTCGTAATCGCTTGTAGTAGATTCTATTTGAGATTTTATTTGGTTCACACGATCTTTAATGTCCTTTTTATCTCCAGCACCATTAACAATCGTAGTGTTGTCTTTATCAATAGTTACAGTTTCAGCAGAACCTAACATATCAATAGTAGCGTTTTCTAAAGTGAAACCTCGCTCTTCAGAGATTAGGGTTCCGCCTGTTAGTACTGCTATATCTTCAAGCATTGCTTTTCTTCTGTCACCAAAACCTGGAGCTTTTACAGCTGCAATTTTTAACGAACCACGAAGTTTGTTAACTACTAAAGTAGCCAATGCTTCACCGTCTACATCTTCAGCAATAATCAATAAAGATTTTCCTTGTTGTGCCACTGGCTCAAGAATAGGAAGTAAATCTTTCATTGAAGAAATTTTCTTATCGTAAAGCAAAATCATTGGGTTTTCCAATTCAGTTTGCATTTTTTCGGTATCTGTTACGAAGTAAGGAGAAAGATATCCGCGGTCAAACTGCATTCCTTCAACAACATCAACGTAGGTTTCAGTTCCTTTAGACTCTTCAACAGTTATAACACCTTCTTTACCAACTTTTCCGAAAGCTTTAGCAATTAACTCGCCAATTAGTTCGTCGTTGTTTGAAGAGATAGAAGCAACTTGCTTTATCATTTCAGAAGAATTTCCAACTTTCGTAGTTTGTCTTTCAAGATCTTTCACGATAGCTGTAACAGCTTTGTCAATACCACGTTTCAAATCCATTGGGTTTGCTCCCGCTGCAACGTTTTTAAGGCCTTCTTTAACGATTGCCTGTGCTAAAACTGTAGCAGTTGTTGTTCCATCACCCGCAAGATCGTTGGTTTTTGAAGCAACTTCTTTCACCATTTGAGCGCCCATGTTTTCAAGCGGATCTTGTAATTCAATTTCTTTTGCAACGGTAACACCATCTTTAGTTACTTGTGGTGCACCAAAAGATTTGCTTATAATTACGTTACGACCCTTTGGGCCTAAAGTTACTTTTACTGCGTTTGCCAATGCGTCAACACCGCGTTTTATAGCGTCGCGGGCGTCAACATCAAATTTTATATCTTTTGCCATTTTTTTAAAATGCTTTATGCTTTTGGCAATATGCCTTAAGCTGTGATTAATCTATTTTTTTTTGAATTTATTTTGAAATGGTTAGATGATGGCTAAAATATCATCTTCACGCATAATGAGATAGTCTTTACTGTCAAACTTTAATTCGCTGCCAGAGTATTTTCCGTAAAGCACGGTATCGCCAACTTTCACGGTCATTTTGTGGTCTTCTTTTCCTTTACCAACAGCTACTACTTTTCCTTGTTGTGGTTTTTCTTTTGCAGAATCTGGAATATACAATCCCGAAGCTGTTTTTGTTTCTGCCTCTTGTGGCTGAACCAAAACACGGTCTGCAAGTGGTTGAATTTTTAATGCCATATAAAATTAATTTTTATTCTTCCGCAAAAGCGGAAATCTGTTAAACTTATGTTCTAATGTTATGATAGCTAATTGGCAGAAATTGTGCCACTGCCCATAAACTGACAGTATATAAAACAAAAATGCCAGCTTGTCATAAGCTGGCATTTTAAAATATATTTTAGAAGGAATTAGTTAGCTCCTTCAGTATTTTCTGTTGGGGTATTTGTGGTTGTTGGTACCGCAGGAATTGTGTTTTGAATCGCATTTTCATCAAACGTTTTTGACTGCAAGCTGTTACCGCCCATAATAAAAACGTTAGAAAATAAAATAAGCGCTAACATAATAGTTGCAAGCGTCCAAGTACTTTTATCTAAAAAGTCACTCGTTTTCTGTACACCACCAATTTGTGCGCCACCGCCACCGCCAAACGACGATGAAAGCCCACCACCTTTAGGGTTTTGAACCATTATAACTACGACCAATAAAAAGGCCACTATCATTATCAAAATTAAAAATATTGTAAAAGTACTCATGATTGTTCTGAATTAATCAATTTTTCTATTGCCCGAATTTGGTCTGCAAAGAAACCACTTTTTTCGGGATTTTTCAAAATTAAAATTTTATATGCTTGAATTGCTTTTTTATAGTTCTTTTGTTGCAAATAAACTTTAGCCAAAGTCTCCGTCATCAGCGACTCGGGAGTTTGAGCGTGCAGTGCAGAAATATTTTTTGGCTCTTCTTTTTGTGAATTTTTTTGTGATTCTGAAGGAATTATTTTAGGTCTTTCCTGTATAAACTTGTCTATTAACTCAGATTTCCGCTCTTTTTCCTCCAGCGCTAAAATGTCCTCCTTCGCTAAATTTTTCTCTTTCGCTGAAGCTACGGTCGACAAGTCTGCTCCGTCTGAAATTTCTTCGGAACGCTTAATAGGTTTTGCTTTTGTAAGTTTTAACCATTCAGAAAATGAATGCGTGTCGTTTTGCGTGAATTCTAAAGGTTTGTCTGGCTGTAATTGCGCTACGGGCTTATCAGCTTCAGTTGATGGTTCTTCCAGCTTCTTTTCAACCAAATTGCTAATAGAAGTAACTTTTCTCTGAAAAAGTTCTGGATTTAAAATGTCCTCTGCCTTCTGCATTTCGGCTTTAATCTGCTTATCTATTTCAAGGCTTATTTGTTCTGAAACATTTTCGGCCACAACAATTATCTTTTCTACCGAAGCATCGTGCTGTAAAATTGTTTGGGAAATTTCATTTTGAATAAATTTTTCTGAAGTAATGTATTCAAAAAGAATATCGCGGTCTGTGGTATGAGCAGCTGTAAGTTTTAAAGCATCGTTATACAGAAAACTATCCTGATTTTTTAAACCTTTAAGTTGCAACGCACGAGCGCTTTGGAAATAGGGATATTTTTTTATAATCAAATCCAACGCTGCCAAATCCTCAGAAGTTATTTTCTGTGGATTGGCGAGTAGATATGTAAAGTTTGAAGTTTTCAAAAGCCTACCAATTTGCAAGTGATTTGTTAAAAATATCTTGTGTTATTCGTTCAAAAATAATATCGACAGCGGCGTCAAGTTTTGAACCTGTTAATTGAGTTGTTCCGGGATAATCATAATAAAAACTAAACGGTTGCTCAAAATCTTTCAATGGGTCTTTTGTGTTGTAAAACCGTACACTTACAGCTATGGTTAGTCTGTTTTGTGCGGCTGTGCTGGTAGAAGTTGCCGTGATTGGCGCAATGTAAAACTGAGTAATTTCGCCCTCATAAACCAAATCGCCATTACTATTTACAAGGTCTAAACTAGTCTGATTAAGTAATAAATCCTGCAATTTTTGTGTGAAATCGAGCGCAATCCCTGGCTCTACAATTGGAGCGTTGTTCTGAAAATAAGCTACCTGAACCGTTTTGGTAGTGGCGTAATTAATATCTGCTCCAGTGAACGAATACGGGCCGCAGCTTTGCAAAGTAATTGCTGCGATTAACAATACTAAAATTGAATATGTTTTTAACATTTACTTTAATCTTTCTTTAATTTTCTGAACACCGATGCACGCAATGAATCACGTGCCTACAAGTCGTATTGCTTAATTTTTCTATATAAAGTTCGCTCTGAAATACCCAACTCATCTGCGGCGTCTTTTCGTTTTCCGCTGTATTTTTCGAGTGATTTTTTTATGAGTTCCAATTCTTTTTGCTGAAGTGAAAGATTTTCTTCTTCCTCAATATCTTCGGCATACTCGTATTTGTCTTTTCGTTGTTCAGAGCTATGTTCGGGAATACTGAAAACCTCCACATCATTGTCTGAATCGTTGTTTTCTTCGTCAATGATTGAAGCCAATTCCTCTTCGGCTTCGTGATCATCTGAATAAATTTTATTAATAAGTGACGATTGCTCTTCTTTTACCTTTGCCGCATTACCAGTTTTCATCAATTCCAATGTAAGCTTTTTAAGGTCGTTTACATCGCGTTTCATATCAAAAAGAACTTTGTAAAGAATTTCTCTTTCGCTACCGAAATCGCTTTCAGATTTTTTCGAATTTACAACTGCCGGAAGATTGCTGCCCATGTCTGGCAGATAATGTTTTAGAGTTTCATACGTAATTTCGCGAGATTGTTCCAAAACCGAAATTTGTTCCGCCACGTTACGCAATTGACGAATGTTTCCGCTCCAACGGTATTTTAAAAGTATTTCTACCGCTCGATCATTTAAGCGAATGGTGGGCATTTTGTATTTCTGCGCAAAATCTGCGGCAAACTTTCTAAAAAGCAAATGAATGTCTTCCTCCCGCTCGCGTAACGGCGGTAAGTTTATTTCCACCGTGCTTAAGCGATAATAAAGGTCTTCTCTAAATTTTCCCTTTTCAATTGCCTCAACCATTTTTACATTGGTTGCGGCCACAATGCGAACATCGGTTTTTTGTGCTGCGGAAGACCCTACTTTTAAAAATTCGCCATTCTCCAAAACACGAAGTAAACGCACCTGCGTGGGCAGCGGCAATTCGCCAACTTCATCGAGGAAAATTGTTCCGCCATCAGCTACTTCAAAATAACCGCTTCGCGCAGCCGTAGCTCCCGTAAACGATCCTTTTTCGTGACCAAAAAGTTCGCTGTCAATAGTTCCTTCAGGAATTGCACCACAGTTTACGGCAATGTATTTTCCGTGTTTTCTGTGCGAAAGAGAATGAATTATTTTTGGAATACTTTCTTTACCAACGCCACTTTCACCGGTAACCAATACCGAAATATCAGTGGGTGCTACTTGAATTGCTTTTTCTACGGCACGGTTCAGTTTTGGGTCGTTGCCTATTATTCCGAATCTTTGTTTTGTTGCTTGTATGCTTTCCATAGTAACTTCCCGCGAAGGCAGGAATCTCTTATTTTTTGTTCTTAATAATATTCGTAGCTAAATAACTCAAATAGTTCTCCATCTATAGTAACCTCGGCACTAATAGGGTAATCCAAATCATTATATTGATATGTTATAATCCGCAAATTGCCATAGTTATTATAAGATGTAATGTTGTTTTTTGAATAGGAATATGTTCTATTAAAGGCTAGGTAAAGGCCAATATCATCCAAAATAAAACTTTTATAATCCCTCATAAGTACAGGGTGCAACGGATTTATTTTATCGTCAAGTTCATAATCTATGTCGTAGATATAGCTGCCAGATTCTTCCTTTATATTTATAAGGTTTCCGTTATTATAAGAGTATTTTGTTACTGTAGGGTTAGAATTCCAGGCATGAGGTTCTAAATTCTCTTGAATCAGTAGGTTGTTTGCTCCAAATATTAATGTATAATTAGTATCCCCATCTTCGAAAAATCGTTTTTGAACTTGAATGCTATCCTGAAAGTGAGTAGCTGCTATTGCTCCAAAATAAGAGCCATTTTCGTCAAATCTATTAATTTGTTCAAGCTCATTAGAGTTGTTGTATTCATTTTCAGTGTAAAACCAAAGTTCTGATTGACCTTCAAAAAATAGAAAACCTACAACTCCCGTTAACTGTCCTAAATTGTTGTATAAAACATCCATTTTAATTCTATCAATACCATTTTCGGTATTAAAATATTGAATTGGTTTAGCGTCTTCATCAAAATAATATTCTATACGTGTGTTTTGATTAGAAGCTTTCGTAATGGTAAATTTCTTAATTTTTAGTTCAGTGTTTTGTTCCTGTTCTTCTTCTTGAACTACATCATTGTCATTATTGGTACATCCGTACAAACTAAAAATTACACTAAGTAGAAGAATAAAATGTCTCATAATTATGTATTTTGGTAATACCTCAAGATACTATTATTTTTACTAATTATTTTCAGAGTATCCCACAGCTTCACCAATTAGGGTAGCCGTAGTGCAATCGGTTATTTTTACATTTACAAATTCTCCTGCTTTATAATTTTTCTTCGGAAAAACCGCTACATTATTATGCTCGGTTCTTCCGCTCCATTCATCTTTATTCTTTTTAGATTCTTTTTCAATTAAAACCTTTACGGTTTTACCTAAATATTGTGCAGTGCGCAGGGCACTGTGTTTTTGCTGAAGGTTCACAATTTCAGTTAATCTACGGCTTTTTGTTTCTTCGGGTATGTCGTCAACAAGCTTTCGGGCAGCCGTAGTTCCGGGCCTTTCGGAATATTTATACATATACCCAAAACTGTATTTTACATATTCCATCAAGCTCATAGTAGCTTCGTGATCTTCCTCTGTTTCAGTTGGAAAACCAATAATCATATCTTGCGAAACGGAACATTCTGGAATAATTTCAGAAATTCTATCAATTAATTTCAAGTATTCTTCACGGGTATGCTGACGGTTCATTTCTTTCAAAATCCGCGTGCTTCCACTTTGCACGGGAAGGTGAATATGATTGCAAATATTGTCGTGTTTTGCAACAATATGCAAAACCTCTTCGTGCATATCTTGTGGGTTGCTTGTTGAAAAACGAATGCGCATTTCGGGATGCGCTGCTGCAGTCATATCAAGCAATTGGGCAAAATCTGTTGCCGTAGCCTTCTGCATTTCTGAAGCAGTTTTGAAGTCTTTTTTCAAACCACCACCGTACCATAAATAGCTGTCCACATTCTGACCAAGAAGCGTTATTTCTTTGTAACCTTTTTCAGCGAGATCATTCACTTCGCCTAAAATACTCTGCGGATCGCGGCTGCGTTCGCGACCACGGGTAAAAGGAACCACGCAAAACGTACACATATTATCGCAACCACGGGTAATGCTAACGTAAGCGGTTATTCCATTGCCGCCCAATCTAACTGGCGAAATATCGCCATAAGTTTCTTCTTTCGAAAGAATTACATTCACAGCATCGCGGCCTTCTTCTACTTCTTTTAGCAAATTAGGAAGATCTTTGTACGCATCTGGCCCAACTACTAAATCGACTATTTTTTCTTCTTCAAGAAATTTTTCTTTTAAGCGTTCCGCCATACAGCCCAAAACGCCCACTTTCATCTTTGGGTTAATTCGTTTTACGGCATTGTATTTTTCCAAACGTTTGCGAACGGTTTGCTCGGCCTTATCGCGAATAGAGCAGGTGTTTACCAAAACTAAATCTGCCTCTTCTAATAAATTTGTGGTGTTATAACCTTGGTCTGCGAGAATTGAAGCTACAATCTCGCTGTCGCTAAAATTCATAGCACAGCCATAACTTTCAATATATAATTTTCGAGAATTGCCCTCACGTGCTTCTAAAGTGAGTGTGTTTCCTTGTGTTTTTTCGTCAATAATCTTTTCCATAAAAAATCTCTATTCAATGCAAATTCAAAGCGCTTTCATTGAACTGGCAAAGATACTATTAATTTGTCACGGTGACAAAGTGGCAGATTTATTTCTGAAATTTTCTGGATAATATTAATCTTTTAGAGGAATAGCTAGTTTTTGAATTTCAGCCAAAGCTTCCTCTTCATTGCCCCAAACTATAATTTTTACTGGATCTGACGGATTGTAATTTTGAAGTATTATTAAGGAGAAAAGTAAAATATAACTTCCTATAAACACCTTAATATGGGGGTGAAATGATTTCATAAAAAAAGTTTTCAGTTTCCGAAGCGACTAAAAATAACGTAATTACGCACTTCTTCCATGTTAAGAGTTGACTATTTTTTGATCACAAAAATTTCGTATTAAAAAATTCACATACTTTTGCACACATAACAAAAAAGGATATGGCAAAGAATTTAGTGATAGTTGAGTCCCCAGCAAAAGCAAAAACAATAGAAAAATTTCTAGGGAAAGATTTTAAAGTTTCCTCGAGTTTTGGGCACATTGCAGATTTACCGTCTAAGGAATTGGGCGTAGATGTAGCAGGAGATTTCACACCTAAATATATAGTTAGCAGCGATAAGAAGAAGTTGGTAGCCGAGTTAAAGGCACTCTCCAAAAAAGCCGAAATGGTTTGGTTGGCGAGTGATGAGGATCGAGAAGGTGAAGCAATTGCGTGGCATTTAGCAGAAGAATTAAAGTTAGATAAAAGCAAAACCAAGCGTATTGTTTTTCACGAGATTACAAAATCTGCAATTTTAAAAGCAATTGAAAACCCGCGCCAAATAGATTATAATTTGGTAAATGCGCAGCAAGCACGTCGCGTTTTGGACCGTTTGGTGGGATACGAACTTTCACCGGTTCTTTGGAAAAAGGTGAAAGGCGGACTTTCTGCAGGACGCGTACAATCTGTTGCAGTGCGATTAATTGTGGAGCGCGAACGCGAAATAGAAGGGTTTACACCCGTTCGTTCCTATAGAATTGATGCAGAATTTACAACCGTTGATGGCAGTAAGTTTAAAGCGAAACTTCCAAGGAATTTTGAAACTGAAAAAGAAGCCCGCGAGTTTCTTCGGAAGAATTTAGGAGCTTCGTATAAAATTTCAGATTTAACTAAAAAACCTGCTAGCAAATCGCCGACAGCGCCATTTACCACTTCAACAATACAACAGGAAGCTGCACGAAAGCTGTACTTTTCAGTTGGAAAAACAATGACAATTGCTCAGCGTCTTTATGAAGCTGGACTTATAACTTATATGCGTACCGATAGCGTTAACCTTAGTAACGACGCTAAAGATGCTGCGCAAAAAGAAATTATTCATTCGTACGGAAAGGAATATAGCAAACCCCGCGATTACAAAGGGAAAAGCAAAGGAGCGCAAGAAGCTCACGAGGCTATTCGGCCAACAGATATGAGCCGGCACACTATTACTGGCGATCACGATCAAGCGCGTTTGTACGATTTAATTTGGAAAAGAACTGTGGCTTCGCAAATGAGCGATGCGCAATTAGAGCGCACTAATGTGAAGATTGACGTACTTTCAAAGGAAAAGGTTTCAGAAAATTTCACTGCAAATGGTGAAATGATAAAATTTGACGGTTTCTTAAAAGTTTATTTAGAAGGAACTGATTTTGAAGAAGAAGAACAAGAGGGAATGTTGCCAAATATGAAAAATGGCGACCCGCTAGAAAATAATTACATTAACGCTACGGAGCGCTTTACGCGTCCGCCGTATCGTTTTACGGAAGCATCGTTGGTAAAGCAATTGGAAGAGCTAGGTATTGGTCGTCCGTCAACTTATGCGCCAACTATTTCAACAATCATCAGCAGAAATTATGTTGAAAAAGGATCTGTGGAAGGTGTGGAACGAAAGTATCTTCAACTAACACTTCAAGATGAAAATGTTAAGGATAAAACCTTGACGGAAACCGTTGGCTCTGATAAAGGAAAATTGGTTCCAACAGATATTGGAATGATTGTGAACGACTTTTTGGTGGCACACTTCGAAAATATTCTCGATTATAATTTTACTGCAAAAGTAGAGCAGGATTTTGACGACATTGCTGAAGGAAAAGAGGAGTGGACGAAAATGATGAAGAATTTTTATGCCGAATTCCATCCACGAGTAGAACATGTTGAAGAAAATGCAGAACGCGAAAGTGGTGAACGCATTTTGGGTGAAGACCCTGTAAGCGGAAGAACGGTTTTAGTACGACTTGGAAAATACGGGCCAATGGCACAAATTGGTGCGCCGGATGATGAGGAGAAAAAATTTGCTAGCCTCCGTCCAGACCAGCAATTGCACCTTGTTACTTTTGAAGAAGTAATGGATCTTTTTAAACTTCCAAAGACTTTGGGCGTTTATGACAATGAAGAAGTTGAGGTAAACAATGGTCGTTTTGGGCCTTATGTTCGCTTAGGAAAAACTTATATTTCTTTGCCGAAAGGAATGGATCCTTTGGAGGTAGATATGGCTTTCGCAAAAGAGCTAATTGAAGAAAAGAAAAAGGCAGATGCACCTATTTATACGTATGAGGATTTGCCAGTTCAGAAAGGTGTGGGACGTTTTGGACCATTCCTAAAATGGAACAGCATGTTCATTAATGTGAACAAGAAATACGATTTCGATAATCTTTCTGATGAAGATATTGTTCAGCTTATTGAAGATAAAAAGCAAAAAGAAATTGATAAGTTAATCAATGAGTGGCCAGAAGAGAAAATACGCATTGAAAAAGCGCGTTGGGGACGTTTTAACCTGATTAAAGGAAAAACGAAGGTAGAGTTGCCAAAAGGCACCGAGGCCGACAAAATAACCTTAGAGGAAGCTCAGGCTTTATTAGAAAAGAAAAGTCCGAAAAAGAAAACAGCTGCCAAAAAGAAAACCGCAACCAAGAAACCTGCAGCTAAGAAGAAAACAACAGCCAAGAAAAAATAATGATAGAGTTTTTATCTCCAGTTTCAAAAAAAGTAATGGCTCACCGGGAAATTCTACCGCTCGGAACCTTGGGAAAACAAATTGAAGCCCACGCCAAAATAGGAGAATTGCCTAACTTAAAAGACGTGAAGTTTGCGCTCCTCGGAATTAAGGAAAACCGAAGCGATGTAGATTATATTGGCGGAGAACTTTCTTTTGAACCGTACCGGAAAGCATTTTATTCGCTTTACCCGGGTAACTGGAATTACAAAATAATTGACCTTGGCGATATTGAAAAAGGAGCTACGGCGGAAGACACACGTTTTGCCGCAAAAGAAGTTATAGCTGCCCTTTTGAAGAAAAATATAGTGCCAATAATTCTCGGTGGAGGTCAAGATTTAGCCTATGCCCAATATCGTGGTTATGACAGTTTGGGCGCAATGGTTAATGTGGTAAACATAGACAACCGTTTCGATCTCGGAAATGCCGAATTACCAATTTCTAACAAATCGTATGTTGGTAAAATGGTAGTGGACCAACCTTACAATCTTTTCAATTATAGTGCAATAGGGTATCAATCATTTTTTAATGCACCGCAGGAAATAGCTTTGATGGACAAGCTTTTCTTTGAAGCCTATCGTTTGGGTGAAATTACCGCCGATATTACTTCCGTAGAACCTATAATGCGTGATGCTGATATGGTTACATTGGATGTTACAGCAATAAAAAGTGCAGAATTAAGTTATAAAAATAATGACAGCCCTAACGGCTTTGATGGACGCGAAATTTGCGCCATTTCTCGATATGCCGGTATCAGTAATAAAGTAAAATCTTTTGGTGTTTACGAATTAAGTAATTCCATTGAAAGCCGAAGCGGAGCAATGCTTGTGGCGCAAATACTTTGGTATTTTGTTGAAGGATATAATTTTAGGGTTGAAGATGATGATTTTGAAAGCGAGACCCTATTTACCACTTATAAAGTGCCCATTGAAGATGAGGTTTTAGAATTCAAAAAAAGTAATAAAACAGAAAGATGGTGGATTGTTTTGCCTTTTCTTTCAAATGTTAATAATAAATTAAAAAGACGTACGTTATTACCTTGCACTTATGGCGAATATTTGGGTGCGTGTAATCAGGAAATTCCTGAGAGGTGGTTAAAGGCCCGCTACAAGAATGAAGTATAATCTAAAGTAAACAAGTAAAAAGAGGGATTGATGGATTTTCAAAAAAAAAATTGTTTTTTTGGATTTTTATGGATACGTTTACGCCCTTGAATCTCAAAATTTAACCGAAATACCTATGAAGAAGTTTATTGCATTAACTGCGATCGTTGCCTTTTTATTCAGTTGTAACTCTGGAGACCGAGGCGAACTGGTTGGGGTAAAAGGTAAAAAATGGTATCCACAAAAACCTTACGGAATGACTCTTATACCTGGTGGATCCTTCATTATGGGTAAAAGTGATGACGATTTTGTTGCCGTGAATGATGCGCCAACAAAAACTGTTACTGTACGCTCATTCTATATGGATGAAACCGAAATTACAAATTCAGAGTACCGTCAATTTGTAAATTGGGTAAGAGATTCAACAGTAAGATTAAGACTTGCAATCCAAGCAGACATGGTGGGAGCTACTCCTGGCGATGGCGGAATTGGTGAATTTGCATTTGTAGATCAAGAAAGCGAAGAAATGACTCCGTACCAACAATATATGTACGATAATTACTTCGGTATGGGTGAAGACTACTACGCTGGTAGAAAACTTAACGATAGAGTAGATTTAATCTGGGATACAGCTGAATATCCAGATGAGTACTATTCTGAAGTTATGGATACTATGTATATTCCAACCGAAGAAGCTTATAACGGTCAACGCACTATTGATGTTAGCAAACTAAAATTCCAATATACTTATATGGATATTCAGAGTGCTGCACGAGATAAAAGCAAAAGAAGAAAAGATTTCATCAAAAAAGAAGAATTGAATATATACCCTGATACAACAGTTTGGATCAAGGATTTCAACTATTCGTATAATGAGCCAATGCACAACGATTACTTTTGGCATCAAGCTTATGGCGACTATCCTGTAGTAGGTGTAAGCTGGAAACAGGCAAAAGCTTTCACAGCTTGGAGAACATTATACAAAAACTCTTACCAAAAATCTAAAAAGAAGAATTTCATAAACTCATTCCGACTTCCTGGTGAAGCAGAGTGGGAATATGCAGCTCGTGGTGGACTAGAATCTGCAACGTATCCTTGGGGTGGTCCTTATGCCAAGAATGACCGTGGTTGTTTTATGGCGAATTTTAAACCCCTACGTGGTGACTATGCAGCAGATCAAGCTTTATACACAGTAGAAGCTAAATCTTACGAGCCAAATGATTTCAATCTTTATAATATGTCTGGAAATGTTGCCGAATGGGTAGCTTCTTCATATGATCCAGCATCTTATGATTATACTTCTACAATGAACCCGAACGTAAACGATGATGAGAATATGCGCAAAGTTGTGCGTGGCGGGTCTTGGAAGGATGTAGCTTATTTTCTTCAAGTTAGTACCCGTGATTATGAATACGCAGATTCTGCCAGAAGTTATATTGGCTTTAGAACTGTACAAGATTATATGGGAACTGACGTTGTGCTAAATCAAAACTTTGGTGACGCACGTTAATACCCTTTATTTACTAAATTTATTCAACCTTAACTTAAACTCTCAATTAAAAATTAAGCATTATGGCACAAGCAAAATCAACTAAGAAATTATTTAATATGGCCTATGGCCTTGGAGCTTCGATAGTAATTATTGGAGCGCTTTTTAAAATCCTTCACTGGGAAATTGGTCCATTAAACGGAGGTATTCTTTTGGCAATCGGACTTATTACTGAAGCACTTATTTTCGCAATCTCTGCTTTTGAACCAGTAGATGATGATTTGGATTGGTCATTGGTTTATCCTGAACTTGCTGGTGGAGCAGGTGGCTTAAGAAAAGGAGCTGTTAAAGATCCAGAAGATGCACAAGGACTTTTGTCTAAAAAACTAGACGATATGCTTAAAGACGCACGTATCGATTCTGAATTAATGGACAGCCTTACTACAAGCATCCGTTCTTTTGAAGGTGCTGCTAAAGGTATGGCTCCAACTGCTGAAGCAATGAGTTCTACTAAAAAATACAGCGAAGAGATGGCGCTTGCCGCTGCACAAATGGATTCATTGAACAGCTTGTATAAAGTTCAAATAGAATCTACTAGCCGTCAGACTGAAGCCAACGAAAGAGCGGCAGAAAACGCTGAACAGCTTAAACAACAAATGCAGCACTTAGCTACCAACCTTTCTTCATTGAACGGTGTTTATGGAGGTATGCTTTCTGCAATGAGTAATAAAAACTAAGATAGGTCTTCACCTTAATTATTAATCTTTAAAAAAGAATAAAAATGGCAGGAGGAAAACTATCCCCAAGGCAGAAGATGATTAACCTAATGTATTTGGTTTTCATCGCGATGCTTGCATTGAACATGTCCAAAGAAGTATTATCGGCTTTTGGATTATTAAACGAAAAAATAGAAGTTGCTAACGTTTCAACATCTCAGCGTAACCAAGCCTTTATGGATGGATTGGCTCAGAAGGTAATTGATGAGCCTGCACAATACGCAGCTGTTGAGGCAAAAGCAAAAGAAATTTCACAAATTTCTGATGAACTAGACACTTATCTTGCTTCACTTAAATCTGGTTCAATGGAAAAAATTGAAGACCCTACAGATTACGAGGTAATGGATAAGCCAGATCACTTTAACAACTTGTTTTTTACAGGTGAAAAGTATAAAGAAGGCGGACAAGAATTTTTAGCAAATATGGATAAATACCGTACAGAAATGATTAAGGTATTATCAGATCCAGCTTTGGCAAAGGTTGCCGGTATCGATGCTATTATAAAATCTATTGAAACTAATTTTTCAACAGCAGAAGTTACTAACCGTGATGGTAAAAAGGTAAATTGGTTAAACTATAACTACGAAGGATTTCCTTTAGTGGCTTCATTAACCAAACTTACCCAGATTCAAGCGGATGTTAAATCTACCAAAAGTGAAGTTTTACAAAGAATGCTTGCTGGACAACAAGCCGCAGCTTTATCTTTCAGCAACTACTCTACGTTAATGGAATCTTCAAAATCTGCATATTATTCAGGCGAAAAATTTGATGGTGCTATTGTGTTAGGACGTACTGATGAAAGTACTAAGCCAAAAAGAGCTGAATTGACTTTAGACGGCAGAAAACTAGTAGAAAATACAGATTATACTTTTGAAGGTGGTAAAGTAAAACTGAATGTGAGTGCAGGTTCTCCTGGAGATCACAAAATTGAGGGAACTTTATATTATGGTGAAGGCGGTGAAGAAACTGAAGTAGCGGTGAACCGCTCCTTTGCTACAATTTCATTACCAAATTCAGCAGTAATCGCTGCAGACAAAATGAACGTAGTTTATCGTGGTGTAGATAACCCAATGACGGTTTCTATTCCTGGTATTCCAGATAATAAAGTGAACGCTTCGGCAGCTGGACTTTCAAGAGTTTCAGGAAGTAAATATGTAATGCGTCCAGGAGCTGGTAGAACAGTTATGATTTCGGCTAATGGAACATTGCCTGATGGGAAACCAGTAGGTTCAAAACAGGAATTCCGCATTAAAGATATTCCACCACCAGTTGGTGCAATTCGTGGAGAAACTGGAATTGTACGTATGGAACGTGGCGGTCTTGAAATATCTACAGTTTCAGCAGTATTGCAAGATTTTGATTTTGAATTAAACATTAACGTAACAGGCTTTAGCTTTAAAGTTTCTGGACAACCTACAGTTAAGGTTAACGGAACTAGACTTGATGCTGCTGCTAAAGGAGCGTTAAGAAGAGCACAGCGTGGAGATGCAGTTCAAATTTTTGACATAAGTGCTAATCTAGCTGGAAATTCAGGTTATATGTTGAAAAAGATTTCTCCTGTAATTATTGAATTGACAAACTAATTTTAGAATAAAAACCCTATAGGTATGAATTTGAAAAATGTTGTTTTATGTGTTTTTGGTCTTGGAATGGCTGCTGGTGCTAGCGCACAAGTAAACATTTTAAACGCCAAAACCCCTGAGGATATAGGCAAGAAAACCGAATCGCAAATTGCTTATGACAATGATAAACCGTTACCTTATGGGTATACGGACGAGCGCGATGTGCTTTGGTCTAAAACCACTTGGGAGATAATTGATCTTGATGAAAGAGTAAATTTCCCATTGTATTACCCTATAGACACCAACAATATTGGTTCAGATAGACGTTCACTTTACGACGTTTTGGTGAAAAACATCAAAAACGGAAAAATAGATGGCGTATATGCAGATTCATATTTTACCGAAAAGCGTACGTTGCAAGACATAAACGCCTCTTTGGTTTATAGCGATACTACAGATTTAGGTATTGAGCAGTATAACGCCGAAGGTGTTGTGGATGATCAATATGTGCGTCGTTTTTCATTAGATGCTGGAGATATTGATTCTTGGCATATTAGAGGCTATTGGTATCTAGACAAGCGTCAAGGTGAACTGAAATATCGTTTACTTGGTCTTTGTCCGGTTGCAAATGAAGCGCGTTCTAAAGCTTTTCCCGGAGATGGGCTTGAGTCTAAAGTTGAACTTTTTTGGGTATGGTTTCCAGGAGCTCGTGAGGTTTTACACGAAGCAAAGGCATTCAACCGGAAAAATACTTCGCAACCAATATCTTACGATCACTTGTTGAACTCTAGACGCTTTAATGCGGTTATTTATAGAGAAGACAATGTTCAAGGCGATAGAGGTGTGAATGATTACATAAACGATAATGCACTTATGCAGTTAATGGAATCTGAGCGAATCAAAGAACAAATACGTAACATTGAAATAGATTTGTGGAATTATTAATTTGTTGATAATTTCATAATTTGAAGAAAGCCCTTCAAGTTCCATTTTTGGAAACTGAAGGGTTTTTTAATTCCGCCAATATTTGAAATAGTATTTATTGATGAAGAGGCGGTTTTTAAAAATTTAAAATTGACAATGAAAAAGGTAGATTATATAGTAGTTGGGCTCGGAATTGCCGGAATTAGTTTGTGCGAGCAACTTCAAAAGCAAAATAAGAGCTTTGTAGTGGTTGACGGTGGCGCTGAAGGTTCTACGGCTAAATCTGGTGGGGTTTTTAATCCAACGGTTCTAAAACGCTTTACTGCGGCCTGGAATGCAGCTTCCTTTTATCCCACAGCGATTGATTTTTATAATGAACTATTAAAAAAACTCAATCAGAATATATTTATTGAAACCCCAGTTCTACGGATTTTTAAAAGTGTTGAGGAACAAAACAATTGGTCGGTGGCAAGCGATAAAAAGGACTTGCAACCCTTTCTTTCTTCGGAATTTTTAAAGAATACGAATCCAGCAATAGACGCAACATACGGTTTTGGTGAAGTTTTAGGCACCGCTCAAATTGATGCCGTACAATTGCTTTCTGGCTACCGCGCTTATTTACAGACTGCAGATTTATTGCTTACAGAAACCTTCGAATATAACTTGGTGCAACAAAAAGAAAATGAGATCTGTTACAAAAACATTTCAGCTAAAAAAATCATTTTCGCTGAAGGTGCAAAAGCAATAGACAACCCATTTTTTCCGAAGCAAACAATTATTGGCAATAAAGGGGAATACGTAGTTATAGCTGCTCCTAAGCTTCAATTGGACGCGCTATTAAAGGGCCCTATGTATGTAATTCCGGCGGGCAAAGATCAATACAAAGTTGGCGCAACTTATAGCCGCGATGATTATAGTGTTAATCCAACCGAACTGGCAAGGGAAGAAATTCTTTCGAAATTAAGAACATTTATAAACTGTCCTTTTGAAGTAGTTGGGCAAACGGCTGGCGTTCGACCTACAACTAAAGACCACAGGCCTTTATTGGGAAGTTTGGTTGAAAATCCAAATTTGGTTTTTTTCAATGGTTTGGGCTCGCGAGGATTTTTAATGGCACCTTTGCTGGCAGAAATACTAATAAATGCATTGGAAAATAAAAGTGCGCTTCCTAAAGAAATGGATATTCAGAGAATGTTATAATTTTCTCTTACTTGGATTATACTTTAGTTTCGTCGTAATCCACAAAAAGATTGATCCAAATATTTCGTGATATTCGAACGATAAGAGGAAATAATACCGCCAAGGATATAATAATAGCTAAAAATGAATAATTTCTATCAAGCCCAAGAATGAAGTATGAAATAACGAACGCGGCGACAGAAATTGCGACACCAACGCCATAACTTACATACATTGCTCCAAAAAAGAATGACGGTTCTATCTTAAATTTTTTTCCACAATGCTCACAATGCTCATGCATTTCCATAATTTTAGAAATTTTATAAGGATTATCCTCTAAATACATATCACCCTCTTGACATACGGGGCAAGTGCTTGTAAAAATACTATTGAGTTTGGAACCTTTAAGGAAATGCATTGTAGACTTTTTTAACACCACAAAAATAAGCATCTTTGCAAAAATTTCAGCAGTAATTCCCAATTCATTAATTTATAATACTGCATTCATAACATACTAATGATCAACATCCACAATCTTTCGGTTTCCTTTCAAGGGGACTATTTATTCGAAAAAATAACTTTTCAGCTAAAGGCAGGCGATCGCGTGGGTCTTGTTGGTAAAAATGGCGCCGGAAAATCTACCTTACTTAAAATTATTTCCGGAGAACAGGAATATGATAGCGGACAAATAGCGACCGATAAAGAAATATCTATTGGGTTCTTAAAACAGGATTTAGAATTTGATATAGGTCGAACGGTGTTGGAAGAATCTTATGAAGCTTTTATCGAAATAAAAAAATTAGAGAAAAAGCTTGATGAAATAAACACCCAACTTGCCGAACGCACAGATTATGAAAGTGATACCTACCATGACTTGATGGTAGATTTAAACGATGTTCAGCACCAGTATGAAATTCACGGTGGTTATAATTATCAAGGTGAAACGGAGCGTATTTTACAAGGTTTAGGTTTTCAAAGAGAAGATTTTTCAAAACTTACCGAAACTTTTTCTGGAGGTTGGCGTATGCGTATTGAGCTTGCGAAATTATTGCTTCAAAATAACGATATTCTGCTTTTGGATGAGCCTACCAACCACTTAGATATTGAATCTATAGTTTGGTTAGAAGAGTTCTTAAAAGGTTACGCAGGTGCTGTGGTAATTGTGTCTCACGATAAAATGTTTTTGGACAACGTAACGAATCGAACCATAGAAATTTCTCTTGGAAAAATATACGATTTCAATAAACCCTACACCCAATATTTAGTACTTCGGAATGAATTGCGCGAGCAGCAATTGGCTTCGCAAAAGAATCAGCAAAAGCAGATTGAGCAAACTGAAAAGCTAATTGATAAATTTCGCGCCAAGGCTAGTAAAGCAACTATGGCGCAGTCGCTTATAAAAAAGCTTGATAAAATTGACCGTATTGAAGTTGATGAAGACGACAATAGTGTAATGACCTTACGTTTCCCGATTTCCATCACGCCGGGAAAAGTGGTAATTGAGGCTGAAAACATTTCAAAAAATTACGGTGATAAAAAAGTATTGAATGGCGTAGATCTTTTGGTTGATCGCGATAGCAAAATAGCTTTCGTAGGTCAAAACGGACAAGGGAAATCTACTTTGGCAAAAATTATTGTCGGCGAAATAGAATACGGCGGTAAACTCGTTTTAGGCCACAACGTACAAATAGGTTACTTCGCACAAAATCAAGCAGATCATTTAGACGGTACTAAAACCGTGCTCGATACAATGATTGATGCTGCTAATGAAAAAAACCGAAGCCGCGTTCGCGACATTTTAGGTTCTTTTCTTTTTCGTGGCGATGAAGTAGATAAATATGTGCGTGTATTGAGTGGTGGTGAACGAAACCGTTTGGCACTGGCAAAACTATTGCTGCAACCTTTAAATGTTTTGGTGATGGATGAACCCACGAATCACTTGGATATAAAATCTAAAAACGTTTTAAAAGATGCGTTAAAAAGCTTCGAGGGGACATTGCTTTTGGTTTCTCACGATCGTGACTTTTTACAAGGATTAACTAATAAAGTTTACGAATTTAAAGATCACCATATTAAAGAATATTTGGGTGATATTAATTACTTCCTCGAGCAACGAAATCTTGAAAATCTTCGCGAAGCCGAAAAGCGGACCGTTGTTTCAGTAGTAAAGGAAAAGCGAACTGCAGGGGAGGAGTACGAGATTCAGAAAAAACTTAAATCGGCTAAAAATAAATTGAGCAATGTGGAATCTTCTATTTCTTCTTTGGAAAAAGAAATTGCAACAATCGACACAGAATTGCTAGTTCGTTATGAAGAAACCATTGCCAAACCTCACTTTTTTGATAAGTATCAAGAAAAGAAAAAGAAGCTTAAAAAGCTGATGGAGGATTGGGAGATTCTTCAAGAAACGGTGGAATCATTAGCTTAAATTTTTGAATGTTTTTATAAATTTTTTCTTGTAAAATATGCTTGAACACTTATTTCAATGTCCGCATTGTTGGGAGGAAATCTCAATGTTACTAGATACTTCCGTAAGACATCAAGTTTATATTGAAGACTGCGAAATTTGTTGCAACCCGATAGAATTGGATGTAAATTTTCAGAATAGCGAATTAATAGGCTTTACAGCGAAGCAAATTGGACAATAGAGTATATTTCAATAATTTTCGTAATCCCGCCGGATAACGCCATTTTTAGCTCCTAGTAAAGGTTAGAAACTATCCAGTGGATAAGCCATTAAAAATTTATATCATAATTTTAGTGAGTGCCGCCTTTATACTAACCCACAGAAAATTAAAAATAGATTTGGTCTGGTCTCTACTTGCCACGGCAGTGCCTTCTTTAAAATTGTCTTTTTCGGTTTTACTATTTTTCGAGATTAATAAATTTGTAATAGCCGACAGAAATTTATTTTTTCTCTTTCCATCTTTTTGAAGCACGCTAACATCGAAGTTGGAATAGCTCATTTTCATATCTGTTGTAGAAGTTTCTTTATTTCCATCAATAGTAAAATAGGTTTTGTTAGTCTGCCCATTTAGCCTAACTTTTAAATTAGGTTCTGTAAAACTATTCAGTTTATCTACTACTAAAGTGCCCATATTTGCTTTAAAAACAAATGCATCCGACTTCGCGTTTACATCAAAATTCCAATCAACCTCGATTGGTGTATTTCCCATAAAATCTGCGGTAATATGTACTTCAGTTTTTTTAGGACTTCTGTAGGTATTGCTGGCATTAGAAATTGCTGCATCTAAATTTTCGAAATTGATGGAGCCGCCCATGTTCTCGGGTTTTACTCGCTCTTCGTATTTCAATTTCCCGTTGGTTATTTTCAGTAAATCTACGGTTAATGCAAAAGGCATATCGCGAAGCATTTTACTGTAAAGTGGTTTTATTTTTAAATCGTCCGCCACCAGCTTATCGCGGTAAATTTCTGCTGAAGGTGCTTCCATGGTAACCTTTTCGCTCTTGGCGAAGAAACGATTGTTTTTAAAGCCAAAATCTATGCCTTCAACCGAAAGCGATTGCATGGAGAGATCGTAATGGTCCCGTTCTGTGCTAATCAATCTTGAAAGCTCCCTTTTTGAATATTTTGTTTTCAAGTGAAGGTTTTTAAAAACGGCATTTCTGTTATCAATGGAAAAATCTTTTACAGATAGATTTTCATAAGGTCCAACTTTCACGAAAACGGTATCGCTTTTGGCATTATAAGTATTATAAGTTAATGGAATTCTACGCGCAATTGTGTTGTTATCAATCTTTATTCCTTCCACTTCAACGGAAAGTCCCTTCGTGTATAGTTTAGTAGAGTCTTTCCCTTTTTCAAAAATCGCGAATTTAGTATTATTGATTTTTAATTTGTCAATGATAATGGGTTTGTAGATTGAAAATATGTCATTGCGCAGCGTGTCTTCTTTTTTTTCGATCCGGTCTTGATAATAGGCAATTGTTGGGTTTTCTAGCGTAATGGTTTCTATGTGAATTTCGTTATTGACTAGATAATCCCAATAACTGATATCTGAAATTTTGAGCTTTTCAACATTCACAAAAGTGTGCTCCTTTCTATCCCGCTTGTTTTTAATAATAAGAGAGGCATTTGTAATCGTTAGCGAACCGCCAAAAGTTTCGACTGTAATACCTTCGTGAGCGCGTATCATATTTTCTGGTAACCGATTGGCTATAAAATCTTCAAGCTTATTTTTCAGAAGAATATTTACCGAAACTGTTGCAATAATAAGTATTGCTCCAAGCAACAGAACGGTAAATATTAATTTTTTGAAACCTTTTTTCATCATTTAAATATATGAAAAGTATGTATGAAAAATACACAAAAATATATTTTGAAAAAATTAGTATTTCTTTCTTGTAAACTCTAAAAAGCTTTGTATCTTTGCCGTCCATATCGCGGGATAGAGCAGTAGGTAGCTCGTCGGGCTCATAACCCGAAGGTCACTGGTTCGAGTCCAGTTCCCGCTACAAAGAAAAGCTCCTTAGTTTGAAAAAACTTGGGAGTTTTTTATTTTAAAATGAATTTAAATTTGAATGGGCTCTTATCCGCCGCGGCGGACACTGGTTCCCCCGATGCTTCGGGGCATTTTCCGTTACAAAGAAAAGCTCCTTAGTTTGAAAAAACTCGGGAGTTTTTTATTTTTATTCATTCCCCAAGCAATAACTTTTATTCCGATTGAATATTGAATATTGTTTGGTTTTTCTCGGTCATTTTTTTAATGTTGAGTATAATTTTTTAGAGCCAAGTTGTTTGTATTTCACGATCTAATGGCTGGTAATTAATATACTGTACTATACGTGGCCTCATTCCTGTGTTTGGGGAACTCCCATGAGGAAGCTTGTGATTCCAAATAATAAAATCACCAGCATTGCCAGAAATAGGTTTAGCTCCCAATTGGTGTAAATCATATTCTCTGGGATTCACGTTTTTTGGCAAATCTTCTAACCATTTCTCAATTTTTCGATGAAACCCAGGAACTAAAGTAAATGCTCCCTGATTTGCAGGTGTATCGGTTAAATATAATAATCCCTGAACACCAAAATATATTGGTTGCTTTAAGCTTACATCCCAATGTAAATCTGGTCCAGGAAATTTAAATTTATCAGTTTCTGGAGGATTAAAACTGGTTCTGTCCATACTTAAAATTAAATCATTTCTATTCCAAAGTTGTTGGTATACTTGTCTGATTATTTTAGAAGTTCTATTTTTATTCAATTGCTCGTGATTGAATAACTGTACCATTATCCCTTGTTTTTCGGGATGATGCTTATACCAAGTGGATTTGTCTGTCGGATCTATTTTTAAGAAATCTTGAATAACGGCTACACTAGCTATACAATCATCTTGAGAAATAGCATTTGGAATAATAACATATCCGTCTTCTTCCCATTGCTTCAGTGATTCTTTGTTTAATATTAATTCTTCATTTTCAAAACTTTCAACTTTTTTACTTTGAGAATTATATGCTGTGTTAAATAACGCTATCATATCTTCTGATAGGTGACCATTTTTAAGTATCCAATCTTCGAATTCAACAAACGAAGGGTCTGCATTAAATAAATACTTGTAAGTGGGCTCTATACCTATGCCTAAAGCATCAAATACCGCAGAAACATAATTGTGTTTAAGGTTTAGTTCGTCATCTACCATTCCTTTCTTTTGAAGCATCGTCGTTGACCAAATTTGCTTTAGATATGATATGCCGATTTTTTCGTTTTCAAATGACTTCGAATTATGAATTTCCTTTCTTTTCATCTTGGTCCTCTATTCAGAAATTTTATTTATAACACCCTCAATGGTGCAGCAGATTTTTACTGTATTATATATTGTACCAAACTTTTCAATATTTTTTTTCAGTAAATCAATATTTAAGGAATTGTCTTGACTGTAAATTTTCAATTCATAATTTATTTCGTCCATCCTTGGCGGTTTTTCGAGTCGAACAGCGTTTACTATTATCTCGGCATGCGAATACTCAAAATTCATTAATATAGAAAAACGCTCCACATTTTTAAGAATACAGGCTGACAACGATCCTAAGAATAATTCGGCTGGATTTGGTGACGTTTCAGCAGATTCTGGAGTAGTGCCAAATTTAATTTCGGAGTCTTTGATGTTTAGTGAAGCATCATTTTTGGAAACTGATTTTGCTTTAATAGAGTACTTCATAAATAAAATTGTTTTAATTATCAGATCGTGATATACGTTGAGTCAATCGAGGCTTATTATCGGTTACTGCACAAGTTACCATATTTCTACCGGCTCATTCAAAACCTATTATATAATTAGCTACGTCTTCAAATCTAAATCTGAATCGATATTTTTTAGAATTATTTAAAATTAGCATCCCTAAAAGTAATATTTATTCGTCCATTTTTATAAGCTGTATTTTGAAGTAAACTATGAGTATACCTAGATTGACAATGGGCTCCCATGACTAACAAGCTGCCGTTTGCTAAATCTAAATTATACATTTCATTACTAGCTTTATTACAGAAGCTAAACTCGCGTACTTCGCCCAAGCTAATCGACGGTAAAACGGTGTTGTAACCCGATGTTTCTTGATCGCTATGAAAAGGAGCGAAATAATTTCCGTTGGGATAATAAAGACACATTGCAAGGTCAAACTCCTTATTTAAGAATGCTTCAACTTTAGTCTTCAACTTCAGTAATGGTCCTTCCCAACTAAAGTTTTTTCCATGAATTTCTTCGGGGTGACTATTGCAGTTAATAAGTTTCTGTGTCGCAAATAAAATTTTAAAACTGTCTGTTTTAATTAATTTTCCGCCGGCCTGAATTATTAAGCGTGATTGGTCTATTTTGTATTTTTCAATTAATATGGTGTATAATTCGCTAGCTTCATCTTTACTTAAAAAATCGTTTATATAATACACTTCACTATCTATGGGTATTTTCATATTTACAATCTTGTATCTAAAGCGGCCTATTTAAACTGTTCTTTTTAATTTTATTGTTTTACAATTATACTATTAGGATAGTTAATTGAATAACTATGGTTTGCTTCTATATTGTTTAAAACCTCCTTTTCGCCATTGCTCCAGCGTATTTCAATTGATACATTTTCTGAATTCCCCAAACCTATGTGCTGTTCTTTAGGATGCACAGAAAGATAACCCGTAGTGCTATGGATTTCTCTCCAAATGCTACCATTTATAATGAAGGAAGAGCCAATGGCGTCCCTATTTATTTTGGCATTTGGGTCACCAATAAGTTTAATTTTTATCCAATTATTGCTATTTGCTGTTTTGTTCTCCAACATCGTCGCTTTCTCGTGATAGTTGTTTACAATTATATCTAAATCACCATCATCGTCATAATCAAAATAAGCACCACTGCGGGCGTTGCTGTTTAAATCTAAGGAAAACGCTTCGGCCTTATTGGTGAGCATTCCGTTTTCGTTTACAAAGAAGACATTTCGTTCCCGATCGCTTTCAGCATATTCAATAGATTTGGAATCTTCAGCGCGTTCAAAATAAAACGGATTTTCACTAGAATACACACTAAAATCGTTCATTCCATTTAGACAATACAAGTCTTCATCGCCATCATTATCAAAATCGAAAAAGTCTGCATCCCAAGACCAACCGGTGGCACCATAACCGCGGCCAATATTAGTTGAAAGGTTATACGTTAGCGATTCTTCTCCTTTAGAAGAAACAAACAGATCGTTAGCTTCAATAGTTCGAATAGTTGCCATCTTTTTTGGGTCAAATTTCATTTTGGTATCTGCATTTGGACTTACATATTTTTCATCTTTTTGCATCACCACAATATTCGAAATATAAAAATCTGGAAAGAAGTCGCCATTAAGATCGGCAATGCCTATATTCATTGTGTACGATGGTTTATCGGTGCCCAGTGTTTTACTCATATCCACAAACTTTCCTTCTGGGGTGTTGAGGTAATATTTGTTCACTCCAAAATCATTCCCAACGATAATATCCTGCAAACCGTCCTGATTAATATCTGAATGACCCACGGCTTGCGTCCAACCTGAATCTGAAAGTGTATCTGCAGCATAGGCTACTTCTTCAAACTTAAAATTCCCTAAATTTCTGAAAAGCTTATTGGCCATTCCATTTTGGTTGTCCCGTTGAATTGTGGGAAGAACTCCCGCTACATAATTACCGAAATAACCAATGTAAATATCGAGCAATCCATCATTGTCGTAATCAAAAGCGGTTGCTGGTCCGGCGACGGCGTTTTCGCCACCCAATTGCGCCTGGGCTGTCATATCTTCAAACTGAAGATCTCCCAGATTTCTGTAGATTCTGTTGGCATCGTTTACGTAGGTTATAAAAATGTCCTGTTTTCCATCATTGTCAAAATCGGCTATAATTGGTTGCCGCGCTTCGCCGAAAGAGTTTAAATCTTCATTCCAATTGTTTAGATTGGTTTTATCAGTTACATCTGTAAAAGTGCCATCTTTCGCATTGAGATATAGTTTGTTGCCAAAACCTCCTAAGAGCAAAATATCTATTGCGCCATCTTGGTTTATATCTTCGCACGCAACGCCAGAGCCTCCAAATGCTGGCGGAATGGCTAATTTAATCACGCCTTCTTCGGAAGAAGTAGTGTAGCCACGAATCAATCTATTTAGCCAGTCTGAAGATTTGTGTTCAAAATCTATTTTAGCAGCTGAATTAATTATTTCAAAACCCTGCGTGTTTTCATTTGTGCTTTTTGAAGAACTTAGTGCAACAGAAACTTCTTTTTTAGACGAATAATCGTAATTCGCGATGAGGTCTTTAACTTCAGATAAAGCGTTTTGTAAATCCTGAATATCAAGCACACTTTTTCCCGCAGATTTTGAAGTTTCACCCGCTAACCGAAGCACTAAAACCCCAAACTGCGCAATGCCTTCTACAAGCTGTTCTGCTGCATTTGGATCTAAACTTTTTAGAGTTCCTTTTTTAATGTCGTCCAGCGCGTAACCTAAAATTCTCCAATGAAAACCGCTGTCGCGAAAGGCATCCAAATCGTAAGATTCTATGGTGATAGCTTGCGCTCCGTTATTCGGAAAAAACGCTACATCTTCAAACGTATTGGTATAACTGGGCAAAAATATATTTAGTGCTTTTTGCACATCTGCAACTCGCAAAATAGCTTCATTATTTGTTTCGGAGTTTTTATCAGATTCTTGAAGTAAAGCTGCTGTAAAACCTATTAACGATTCTAAATAATAAGACCGCAATTCGTTCGAAGTTGTAAGTTCCGTAGGCCACTTCTGTCTAGCAAAATACACTTGTATGTTTCGGAGAAAAACATTTTCAGCCAATTGATTGTACTTTTCATAAGATTCAATTTTTTGCTTAATAATTTCCTTTGTCATCGCATTGTTGTCATCAGCTGCGGTGGTTTCACCTTTTGCGACGCTCGGATAATTTATTTCCTGTAAAGTGTGAATGTTTTTAGATTCATTCAATATCAATACCCAGCTATCTTTTAAACGCGTTTTGTTTATGGTAAATTCGTTGTGCTTTCGAGCGTTTATATCTGCAATTTTCAACGTTACGAGGGTAAGCAGGTTTACATAATCATTGGCAATTTGCAATGCTTCTTGATTGAATGATAATAATTCAGATTCCGAAAAATATAGCAAATCCTGTTCAACAGAAAGTAAGGAACGATACCCGTATGAAACGGAGCTGTACTGCCTAAAATCTTTTTGTTTAATAGTAATTGTACCTGTGGTGAGTTTGTATAAATAATCTCCCGAAGCATTCTTTGTATACTCTGAGAGATCGTTAATTACTGCGTGGATTTCGGAAGGTTCAATTTGGGATAAGCCTTTTCCTTGGGCCAAAATCGTTCCTTGTTGTTTTAAATAATAAATGATGCTTTTCTGAATTTCAATCTTAAAATTTCTGGCGTCTTCATTTAAAGGTGTGCCGTACATAAAATCTTCCAAACGGTTTGCTGTTGCGTAACATTTTGGATCTCGTTCCTTTTCCAATTCATATATTTTGTGAATAATATCTGAAACATTCGAAGTTACTTGGGCACGAACTAAAGTGGTAAATGCTATAAAAAATAGTAATATGAAAACAATACGCAAATAATAATTGTACTTCATTCTTTCTTGGTTAGAATTGTTTAATTGTTAAATATAGTAAAATAGAATTGTTAGCTATAAGTAAGGAGTTGATTATTAATCAATTACACTTTACCCTATTTATCTAGGGTTTTAACGAGTAAATAAAATAGAATTATAAAAAGGAATTTGAATTATCTATCTTGACAGTAACTAACTAATCAAATTATCTTTTATGAAACGCTATCTTATATTCTTCTGGCTATTTCTATTGACGTTGCCAGTCACCGTTTTTGCACAAAATCCATTTTCCACCTTACTTGAAAATCAACCCGATTACTCTATAGATGATCAGGATGTTCAGAGTGTTGTAATTAGTTCGACAGATTCTGAAATTCAAGGTTCGTTGGGGATTGGAGTTGATATTCCAGCTAATTATAATTACGGTTTTGACACCTTCGTCTTGGCTGAAAATAATTTAAGAATCTATTTTAATGATACTAGTACTTCGGCTAGCTTTCCATTGAACGACTGGCGAATTACAATCAATGACATTAATAATGGTGGCGCTAGTTATTTCGGAATTGATGATGCTACCGCTGGTACTAATCCATTTAGGGTAATGGCAGGAGCAGGGAACAACGCGCTATTTGTAAGTGATACAGGTGGAAATGTTGGACTGGGTACTAATACTCCAGTGGTAGAACTTCATATTGCAGATGGTGACACACCAACAATGAGGCTTGAACAAAATGGAGATTCAGGATTTACACCACAAACTTGGGACATTGCAGGTAACGAATCTAACTTTTTTGTTAGAGATGTAACTAATGGAAGTAGACTTCCTTTCAGAATACAACCAGCGGCACCAACAGGTTCGCTTTCTATAGGTTCTAATGGCAATGTTGGTATTGGAATGGGTGGAACTGCTTTTCCAAATGTTAATGCCTCTATAGATTTAAATGCAACAGATAAAGGTTTGCAATTAAATAGACTTACCACCGTAGAAAGAACTGCACTGGGAACTGCTTTGGGCACTTCGGAAGTTGGTGTAATTGTTTTCGATACAGACGTTTTAAGTGTTTACACTTGGGATGGCGTAGCTTGGTCTACCGGCGGTGCAGGCGGAACGGACAATCAAGGAGCAGATGTTTTTCAATTGAGCGGTAACGACCTCGAACTTTCTTTAGAAGATGATGGCGTAGCAACACAAACCGTAGATCTTTCAGTGTTTTTAGACAATACGGACGACCAGGGAGCTGATGTTTTTCAACTTAATGGAAACGATTTAGAACTTTCTTTGGAAGATGATGGGGTAGCTACACAAACAGTAGATCTTTCAAGCTTTTTAGACAATACAGACAACCAAAACATAGCTGGTTCTGGTTTTGCGGCAAATATGTTAACCGTTGGAATTTCTGGCGGAACTTCAGAAACCATAGATCTTTCAACTTTAGACAATCCTGGAACAGACGATCAAGGAGCCGATGTTTTTCAACTTAATGGGAACGATTTAGAACTTTCTTTGGAAGATGATGGGGTAGCTACACAAACAGTAGATCTTTCAAGCTATTTAGACAATACAGATAACCAAAACATCACTGGCTCAGGCTTTGCGGCAAATATGCTAACCGTTGGAATTTCTGGTGGGACTTCAGAAATCGTAGATCTTTCATCATTGGATAATTCGGGAACAGATGATCAGCAAATATCGCTCGCAGGAAACAATCTAAACTTGGAAGATGGTGGAACAGTTAGCCTAGCAAGTTATTTAGACAATACAGATAACCAAAACATCGCTGGCTCAGGCTTTGCGGCAAATATGCTAACTGTTGGGATTTCAGGCGGATTATCGCAGACTGTGAATCTTTCAGCCTTAGATAATTCTGGAACAGATGACCAACAAATATCTCTCGCAGGAAACAACCTAAACTTAGAAGACGGTGGAACTGTTAGCCTAGCAAGCTATTTAGATAATACAGATGGCCAAAACATCGCTGGTTCAGGATTGGCAGGAAACATTTTAACTATTGGAATTTCAGGTGGAGCTTCGCAAAATGTGGATCTTTCTACTTTAAACGACGTAGGTACAGATGACCAACAACTTTCGCTTGCAGGAAATACTTTAAACCTTGAAGACGGTGGCAATGTAGATCTTTCTGCCTACTTAGATAATACAGATAATCAGAGCGTTACAGAATTTTCACTAGCGGGTACTACATTAAAATTGTTGATTGAAAATACAAGTTTTGTACAAGTAGATTTGTCAACTATTTTATTGCCGTTGGAAATACAAAATGCAAACCAGCAGCAACAAATTGACGACCTTATCGCTAGAGTTGAGTTCTTAGAAGGCTGTGCTTGTACCTTAGGAGTGGAAGATGTAAACTTAAATAGGAGCGAGGCATATTTATTACAAAACGTTCCAAATCCGTTTGACAATTCAACACAGATAGGCTATAACATTCCTTTTGCGTTTGATAAGGCTGAAATAATAGTAACAAACACCCTTGGGCAATTCATCAATAGAATTCCAATCAATAATGTAGGTGAAGGTGTTTTCAACATAAATAGAGCCGGACTCAGCGCTGGAGTATTTTTATATTCGCTATACATTAATGGAAAAAGACTAGACACCAAAAGAATGATTATTGAATAAGTTCTTCGGAAATGTAAATTATAAGAAACCTTCCAATTGGAAGGTTTCTTTATTTATAACGTTTAGTAGTTTGGCTTATAAGCTTTGTGATCGCGCGGAAACTTTTTTGAGCAGTAGAATCGTAGTTACTACTAATTTCAAACAGTTTTATATGTCCAAAATTTGTTTTTTGGCATTGGTGCTTCAAAGGTTTTCATTTCTTGAGAAGCAGCGTCTTGATAGCTTAATTTCCAGGCGTGAAGGCAAACAGATAGCGGTAAGTATTTTTGATCGGAACCATATTTTTCATCTCCATAAATGGGGAGTCCTATATTTGCTAATTGGGCCCTTATTTGATGAAATCGGCCAGTTTTTGGTTTTACTTCTAATAGATAACCAAAATCGTTTTTACCTATAACTTTATAGGAAAGACTGCATTCCAGAGAGTCTTTTGATTTTGACGGAACAATATCCGCTCTTTTTTCAAGGTTATTTTTTACAAGAAAATTATGTAAGTTTTCCTTCTCTTTTAGTGGCTTATTTTTAACAATTGCCAAATATGTTTTTTGAACTTTCCGACTACTAAACAGCTCATTAAATTCAACAAGAATGCTTTTTTTCTTTGCAAAAATCAACACGCCACTAGTAACGCGATCTAATCTGTGTATAATCCCAACAAAGGGCTTTTGTTTATTTTTGGCAAGATGATTAAAAACTTGATCTTCAACAGTGCACTTCTCATAAAGACTCTTTTCAGTTATCAGTCCAGCCGTTTTGTTTACAACTATGTAATCAATGTTTTCAGATACTATTTCAAGGTTCGGCATTTATTTGTTGCTAAATTTCATTCACAAATTTCAGGAACACCTTCTTATGAAGTTCAAGATCCAAATTAGGTGAAAGTGATACACGCACAATATAATCTTTATCACCTTCTTTTGTCGTCCCTTGCGTTGAAGTCGCGGGTACCGTCCAGTAACATCCTTTTAATTGTCCGTAACTCACGCAGAATTTACTTTCATTAGGAATTTCTGTAATCATTAAATTGATTAATTTAAGATTCAACGCCCTTTTATACGTCTCTCTTTCTTCAGCCGTATTTCCTTTTGTGGGAAGATCTAACGAAAACACCGAAGGCGTAAATCCTTCATTCGCCAATTCTTCTGAAACAAAATTGATTTTTGCGGCTGGTAAAACTTCGTGGATGTAGTTTACAAATTCGCGTGTATTTTTATACGCATCAACTATTCTTTGGTTCATTGAAGGTAATTGCTTCGCCAATATTTCATATTGAAGCGCTGTAGCTTCGTTGTCGCAAAGATCTAAATGCATGTCAATTTTATTCATCAAAGCTTCCGCCTTATCATTTGCTACACAGTAGCCCGCAGTACATTTCCCTCCACTTGGGAATTTTGATCCGCTAGCGTATGAAATAGCTCTAATTGTTGAAAGTGTTTCGCCTTCACCTAAAAAGTGAAAATTCGGACAAAATGTTTGATCTAAAATAAAAACAGGTTCGATGGCAATTTCACCTTTACTTGTTTTTCGTTTTTTACTTAAAACCGATTTCAATTCTAAAAGATCTGGAACTTCAACTCTTGGGTTAGTGGGAATTTCTGCGATTATATAAGGAACAGCATCGTCGCTGGCAATTTTATCTAAAATGCTATCGATGCTTTTAACCATTTCGTTATCCCCATCCACAGGTAAATCTACTATCTCTACATTATCGAGGCACGCAGCAACACGACGTGCTTGGTCATTTGTACCGCCGTAACAATTAGGAGGAACAATAAATTTTATCGCCTTTCCTTTATGGTTTTCTAAAGCATCGTGAACGAGCCCCATCATTATAGCATACTGAATAGATAATCCGCTAGAAGCAACTAGGGGTTTTATCTTCGTGTCTGTAATCTCTTTGAGTGAATTTAAAACACTTGTTTTATTTGCCTCGTACTGACTGCTATCAGTATTTGTAGTTGCTTTCTCTAATGAAGACTGTGATACGAATAATTTTAATGCTTCAAGACTATTGGCTGGCGTCATTGCAATTGTCTCTCTTCTTCTTACGTGTTGAATATCTGAAATATAACTTTCATTTTCTTCACCGTTCACTATTAAAATGCTTCCAAGGTGCCCATGAAGACTGATGAAAAAGTCAATATTTGGAGTGAGATTAACAGTGCCAATTTCATCTTGTTGTGAAATGAAAATAGTACTGCCGTCAAATTGAGAAACATTTTTAAAGTCTTCAACTTTCTTTAGTTCAAATTTATAACCATAAACTCTTCGCAGTACTTCGGCATCAAACGATACAGGTAATTCGCCTTTATACAGTATTTGGGTATTTTTATTATCGAGTAAATTTGTTCTTAAAATTGCCAAAATAGGAATTGTCTTGGACGAAAAGCTAATCACATTTTCAGAATGTAGCTTATTTAATTTAGCAATTCCCCATTCCAAAATGCTAGATAAAGGATGTCCTAAACGAATATAGTCGTAAGCTGTGGGTAATTTATATAGTGAAGCTGAAGTAGCATTATTGTCATTAAATAATGCTTCAAATTGATCTAAAAATTGAGTTTTAGCTAAGCTTTCATCATAAATATCAAGCCGATGGGTTGTTAAATTCAACCAATCTGTTGGCATATTTTTTAATACTTCTTCAATATAATTTAGCATTTTATTCTCTTTCATAATTTCAACTTTAAATAGGGCTGCAAGATACATGAATTAGATTTTTTTGAAACCGGTGTCCAAGTTGTTTTGTTACATTTTGGCTAACCTTTATGACTTTAATGAAATTTTCAACGATTCGTATTTTTAATGCTAATTATAGATGAAAAGCAAAAATGTTCAAATTCATAATAAACCAATTCAATCAAGGTATGTAACCAAAAATCAGATATTTATGAATACAGAATAGTATAAATACGTTTTAAGAATATCTTCAAAATACCCTAAAATAATCGCTAAAATGACCGTTTATTTCGACGAACTACAATATTTTATTCCCAAGAGTATCCCAATTGTCCTTTGAGCCACTTAAATAGTCGTAGGTTTGATCCTATAAAATACATAGTGACATATAATTAACTATATCATTAAAATTACTTTTAGATATAATGATTGTATCCATTACAATATTCAAACCTTAACCATTCCCTCGTGATAATTAAGTCACGAAAAATAAAACCTAATTATGAAACTTAAAATTATATTACCAGCCTTAGCATTAGTATTTGTTGGATTTTTGGCCAGCTGCGAACAGAGTGAAATGAGTGACAGTGCCGCTGATTCGAACGCGATTGTAGAAAGCACCGCAGATCTACCAAATAATTCTTCGGATAAAAATCCGGACAGTAAAAAAACATTAGAAGTAGTAAACCTTGGTGTTGCAAGTAATTTTGCGATTCTAACAAAAACAGGAATAACGAGTGTCTATAAATCTGCTATTACTGGCGATATAGGTACAAGCCCAATTACTGGTGCTGCTATGGTTTTAGCCTGCGACGAAGTGACCGGGAATGTATATTCTGTAGATGCTGCAGGTCCAGCTTGTAAAACTACAAGCGCAAGTATGTTAACAACGGCAATAAGTAATATGCAAACTGCATATACTGACGCTGCCGGACGTACTACTCCAGATTTTGTAAACTTAGGCGCCGGAAATATTGGTGGTGAAACACTAACGGCCGGACTTTATAAATTTACAAGTTCTGTAGTTATCCCAACAGATATTGCACTTGCAGGTGGACCGAACGATGTTTGGATATTTCAAATTGCTGGAAATCTTGATATGAGTTCTGCCGTAAACGTTACCTTGAAAGGTGGTGCACAAGCTAAAAATATTTTCTGGCAAGTTGCTGGGGAAGTTACTTTTGGAACAACTAGCCATTTTGAAGGAAACGTATTAGGACAGACAGGAATTCATTTAAGAACGGGTTCTTCAATAAACGGAAGATTATTGGCTCAAACTGCGGCAACGCTTCAAAAGAGTACGGTTACCCAACCACAATAAATTAATATGTATTGAAATTTAAGTTGAAATAACAACTGCAAAGTCAGTTAATTTCAGTGCTGTTTTTAAATTTAGAAAAAGGATTTGGTCCAAAAACCAGATCCTTTTTTTATATAAAAATGTTCCATCCAAAACTTTCGCCTAAGTACGTAGCCTAAAGTTTTTATGCTGTTGTATTCTTTCTTTTTAAACATCTTCCTCTTGGCTCATCACCCTCGTGAAGCACAATATCGGAATGTAAAAAGGCTGCTGCAGCGGCGGAATCTTTTACTTTGGAAGCACTGCGTTCTAGCATTTCTGATTCAAAGGCAGTTAATACACTTTCCCTAACTCCAACTTCCCTCCATTGCGATAAGGGTCTACATCCTTGTGAAATACCACGAGCCAGCGCCAGCGCATCCAACAACGCCTGATTCGCACCTTGACCTTTAAACGGACTCATAGGGTGAGCCGCATCTCCAATTAATGTTATTGGGCCAACTTGTTCCAACATTTCTGAATTTAATAATTCTCGATCATATACGGGATAACCAGAAATCTGAGTTTCTGGGGTCGCCGCTAAAATCTGAGGAATTGGATCGTGCCATTTCGTTCTTTTACACGCTTCTTTTTTGAGTGCTTTAGTGCCTTTATTACTCAAGGCTTTTGCTTCTTCTTCCGGCATTGGAAAACTTAGTTGCCACATAACCGAATCTGACGAAAATGGCATTACATAAATCCGTTCATTACCATTGGCGGTTTGAAATACAGTGGCCGAGTCTAATAAAGAATTATCTAAATCTTCAAGCGCATCTAAACTACATATACCCAATATTACAATGCAGTCTAAGTAACGTAATGGCGTTACATCTTCGCCAATTAGCAAGTTACGCACAACACTTCGAATACCATCTGCACCAATTACAAGATCTGCCTTGACGCTTTTCATCTGCCCGTCCACTTGAAAATTCAGATTAACAGTTTCGTCTTTACTTTCTTTAAAATCTATTAATTCGTGCCCCCACTGCACCGCATCATTTCCACCTAATTGCTTCAGCAGTGCTAAGCGTAAAGCCTGTCGTGCAATATGTACATTTGTGCGTTTCGGAGCCATTTTTTCATCTTCAGGCGTCCATTTCCGCATACCCCATTCACCAATCACTTTTCCGTCTGTAGTATGAACAACGTGTCTTGTTGAAATAACCCCTTCTTCTAATGAGAAAATTCCAAATCCTTCAATCGCTTTACTAGCTTGTTGCAAAGTAAGTCCATAACCTTGAGAACGAGTATTGAAACCACTATCGCGTTCATAAAGAGTGAAAGGAATGCCTCGGTGCAAACAGGCCACAGCAAGTGCCACACCGCCAATACCGCCACCAATAATAGCAACGTGCGGGTAATTTTCTTTATCTGCTATGGGATGGTTAGCAGATTGCACCAACCCAGATCCAGAACAATTTAAACATGAATTTAAGTGACCTTTAGGACGAACAGGAGGCGTTCCTTCGCCATTCGTTCTTTCAAATTGAATTAATGCATTTTGGTAGGCGAGTCGCATTTTCTTGCGAATTCTCTGGCTTTTTTTGCCGCGTCCATGACATTCTGGACAGGTACTCCAGCTGGTCTTTTCGTTGTTCTTCATTTTTAATTCTTCTTCATTTAACGTATTGTATAAAGTGATTAGGCGTTAATAAGAATAAATTTCACATATATTACAAATCAATTGTATTTCGTTTTTTCTTAATTTTCCTATCTCAAAATAATATTTTTCTGACTTCGTAAAGATACAATTGCACTTCGATTTATGGGTAGATTGCACATTTCTTGTAGCTTTTTATAAACTAAAGTTTTTCCAGGCAATGATGTTTTACCGATTATTAAAATTTTAATTATTCTTAAATTTTAGGACTTTCCCATTCGTAATGCTGACTACACACGAGCATAAAAGTATGCGTTTATCAAATTTTTCTAGTTAACCGATTTCATTTTTATTCATTAAGTCTTGGCTGAAAAGCTTTTCATTTAGCTTCAATCTATTTTAGACTCTGTAGTACTTTCTTTAACACCAATTTCAAATTGCATTTAGTACATTAGCTCACTATTTTTAAAATTATATTCTAATGAAATATTTCGCTTACGGAGTTTTTATCACGCTGCTTTTATCCACATTTTCTTTCACGCTAACCGCACAGGAAGTAAAACAAAGCAATCAGCAACTATTTGATAATTTCAGTTACAGACAGGGTAATGTGTATCGTTCTGCATCTGGAAAACCTGGACCAGAATACTGGCAGAATTCAGCCGATTATAGTTTGGAAGCAACACTGGACGACAAAAACCACACGGTTTCTGGCAACGTAACTATTCAGTACACAAATAACAGCCCCGAAACATTAGATTTTATATGGATTTATTTGGAACAAAATCGGTTTACCGAAAATTCACGAGGCACGCTAACCACCGCAGTACAAGGCGGTAGATACAGTGGCGACGTGGAAGGCGGTTTGGAATTGAAAAATGTTTCAGCTAAAACAACAACCGGTACTTCTTCAAAATATTTAATTACAGATACCCGAATGCAACTTTGGCTGGATAAGCCTTTGGCCGCAAAAGGAGGGAAGGTTGAAATAAAAATGGATTTTAAATTTAAAGTTCCTGTAGAAGGTATGGACCGAATGGGGCGTTTGGAAGTTAAGGACGGCACTATTTACGCTTTAGCACAATGGTATCCGCGAGTGGCAGTTTTTGATGATGTTGTAGGTTGGAATACTGATCCGTATTTAGGGGCAGGTGAGTTTTATTGCGAGTACGGCAATTATGATGTAAAAATTACTGCGCCAGCTAATCAAACCGTTGTTTGTTCTGGCGTGTTGCAAAACCCAAAAGAGGTGCTTACAAAAGAGCAACTTGATAGATGGTCTAAAGCAGAAAAAAGTGACGAAACCGTTTATATTATAAAACCAGATGAGGTGGGAAAACCCATTGCACACGCCAAAAATAGCGGTACACTCACTTGGCATTTTAAAATGGAAAATACACGCGATGTAGCTTGGGCTGCTTCAACTGCTTTTATTTGGGATGCTGCCCGAATGAATCTTGGCGAAGGCAAATCAGGGTTGGCACAATCTGTATATCCAAAAGAAAGTGATGGCAAAAAAGCATGGACGCGATCTACCGAATTTTCAAAAGCTTCTATAGAATTTTACTCAAATAACTATTTTCCGTATCCGTACCAAAATGCAATAAACGTTGCGGCAAGCGTTGGCGGCATGGAATATCCTGGGGTTAGTTTTTGCCACTATAAAAGTGTCGATGAAGATTTGTGGGGCGTTACAGATCACGAATTTGGACACAACTGGTTCCCGATGATTGTTGGTAGTAACGAACGCCGTTACCCTTGGATGGACGAAGGTTTTAATATATTTATAAATCATTATAGCACCGCCGCTTTTAATAATGGCGAATTCCCCACACGTTCAGACAGTCCAAAAAATTTAGTGGGCTATTTAACTTCCGAAAATCGCGAAGGCATAGACACTTATCCTGATGTGGCGAACGCCAGAAACCTAGCCTACACAGCTTATTATAAACCAGCCGCTGGGCTCTTCTTGCTTCGCGAATATATAATAGGGCACGAGCGTTTTGACAATGCTTTTAAAAGCTATATTAAAACGTGGGCGTACAAACATCCACAACCAAACGACTTTTTTAACCATATGGAAAATGTGGTAGGCGAAGACTTATCGTGGTTTTGGAAAGGATGGTTTTATGGCAACGGCAATATAGATTTAGGTATTTCTGAAGTGAAGAAGTTTCAAGGAAACTATTTAATTACGGTGGAAAATACGGGACAAGTTCCAATGCCAGTGCAACTCCAAGTTATTTATGCCGACAATTCAAAAGAGGAGATTTTACTTCCGGTAGAAATTTGGCAACGCGGCAATAGCTGGTCACATTTATTAAAAACTACAAAAGAAGTAAAACGCGTGATTTTAGACCCAAATAAAATCTTGCCCGATGTGAATGTTTTAAATGATGCTTGGAATAGAATCTAAAAGATTAAAAGTTTAAAAAAGGACGCCTCTAAACTTTAAAGTTTAGAGGCGTCTTTTTTTTGTCTGTTCGAGCCCTTCGGCTTCGCTCAGGATAAACTAAAGACTAGAATTCCTGCAAGGTGTAATTGCGAGGCACGAAGCAATCACCTTGTAGGTATTTATTTAGCACCCACCTATAATTACCTTCGGATATTGGCTTACATCTATAGTTGCTTCGTTGCTTTTTTGAACCATTATAATTGCTTCTTCCGCACTGTATTTATGAGGACCAATATAAAAAGTAGCTCCTCTCTTTGCCAGTTCCTTTACGTATTCAACTGGGTTTGAATTTGGCGGTGGCGGAGCTTGGGCTGCCGTATATAAATTTCCGTTTTCTGCTGAAGGAACTTTTGGAGCTGGTGGAGGTGGGGGAGGCGGAATATTGCTGTCCTCTCCTTTCTTAACTATTGGAGCAGGCGGTGGCGGCGGAATACACTCTGGAAAAGATTGTGCATTTGCTTTTTGTGCATCTGTCATTTTTCGATAGATATTTTCCAAACGCTCTAAATCTTTCTTTTTAATAATGCGTTTTTCAATATCCACTGCGTTGTATTTAATTGCCAGTTCGTTGTATTCGGCGAGTTCGGCTTCGGTGGCTTTTTGTTGAATTATTTCCCCAGTGTTTTCGTTTCTTTCCTCAGGTTCACCAACTTGAACTGACCAAGGATTGTTTTTATCATTTTTCACATTAGCGCTTGTAATAGTTTTAAATTTTTCACGCTCTATTGAACGCTCTTGATACAATACTTCTGCTTCCTCAGCGGTTTTTCCTGATAGGGAATTCACTATAAAATTTGTATCCAAATTTGCATCTTCCATGTTTTTTAAGTGATATATACTTAAGTTTCTATAATTGCTAGCTTGGAGTATTTCTATGATGTTTTCAGCTAAATCATTATCTTTTTCATCATATAGTCCTACATTGGCAGATAGATATCTTTGCTTTTGCTCAGCTGTTAAATGTGTATTTCGTTTGTTGATTTCGGTTTTAAGATCTTCAAGTTTAACAGGAATTCCGTTTAAAGTTAGTTTTGTGTTGTGGTCAATTACAATCTTAATATCTTCAATGGTGTCGCTTGCAAAAACGGCGCTTTTTTCAGCTTGTTCTATTAAAACTTCTTTGGTGCTAAACCCGTAAATTAATACAGCTAGCAGTGGCAACAGTAAAATACTGCGAAACCAAATGGCTCTTTTTGAGGTGTGTGTTTTCATAACTGTAAATCGTTTTTTGATAGATGAATAATTGATTGAATGTGCCAACGATGGCGTATAAGCATTTGATGAGAATGCCAGTAATATTTTTTGATAGTTTGAAGTTTGCGCACCCGCTTTTAATACGGCACGGTCTGCTAAAAATTCGTGGTTTAGTTTAATGCTTCTTTTAATGAAATAAAACAGCGGATTAAACCAAAATACTATCTGTAAAAGTTCAACCGCAATTACATCTAAACTGTGTTTTTGGCGTGCATGAGTTTCTTCGTGAAGCATTACTTCTGCAGGAATATCCTGGTTTTCAAATTGTATTTTGTTCAGAAATATATAGCTAAAAAATGTATGTGGAATTACTTTTTCTTTTAAAAGAATATTGATGAAACGCGTGTTTTTGTACTTCGGATTCTTCCGAATTTTTTGAATTAAACTGAAAAGATTTCTGAAAAATTTCACACTAAAAAATAAAACTCCCAACCCGTAAATCGCCCAAATAACATACGGCCAATAATTGATGGTTTGTTCAGCTTGCGTAAAAATAATTTGTGGCGCTGCTTCCGAAGAAATTTGAACAACCGGTGAAGCTTCAACGTAGCTTGTAAAAGTGATGAGCGGAATTAAAAAAGAAGCCAATAAACTTCCCGATAAATAAAAACGCTTAAAATTATGAATGGAAGTATTTTCCAAAAACAGCTTGTAAAAAGCGAAGAACAGTGCGAGGCAAGCGGCAGATTTTAAAAAATAGAGTTCCATAATTACTTTTTTTGAATTTCGGAATCGATTAAAGTTTTTAATTCTTCCAATTCTTTTTTTGAAAGATTGGTTTCTTCAGTAAAGAATGAAGCAAATTGCGACGGGCTGTTATTAAAGAAATTTTTAATCAACCCATTTACGTGTTTCGAAAAATAATCCTTCTTTTTCACCAACGGAAAGTACTCGCGCGATCGCCCAAGTTGAACGTAATCTACAAAATTTTTGTCCTGCATCCGTTTTAAAAGCGTAGCAACTGTAGTGGTTGCAGGCTTTGGCTCTGGATAGGCTTCAACTAAATCTTTCATAATAGCGCGTTCCTTTTTCCAGAGGAGTTGCATTAATTGTTCTTCGGAATTTGATAGTGCCATTTAAGTAAAATTTGAATTAACTCTACAAACGTAGAATAAATATTTCAATTCTACAAACGTAGAGTAAGAAATTTTATGGCTCGGTTTACTGAAAAGCGCTGCTTGTTTTTGGAATCTTTCTTTAATCAGAGGTATTGGGAAGCATTGTAACGGTTTTTTCTTCCGAAATAAAACTGCCGTCATTCGCTGTGCCTTCCAAAAACAATTTAAAATGTTCAGTTTTTGGTTTAGCCATTGTAAACTGAATATTGCCATCGGTGTCCAATTTAAGGTTCGGAAACCAATCTATGACACCAAAATTCTTATAAAAATTACTATTATAAGTAGAGTATGTTGGGGTATAGAATTTTTTAGGACTGCTGAAAATCAAAGGGACAGGAATACTCTGAGAAACATTTCTTTGCATTTTACTTTGGGCTTTTAGCGGATCGGTAAAAATCTTTATTACGCCTTGAGCTCCCAATCCTCCTTCACTTGTTCCTGATTTATCAATCGTAATATAATCTATGTTATCCATGGAATATCTGAACAACATATCGGTATTAGTAAGTGGAATGTTATCTAAATAAACCGTAACGGGCTTGACTTTTATACTGGTGTTGGTGGTGCCGTTTAAGGTTCCTTTTGTGGTAATTGTCTCTCCCTGACCAAATGTAACTGGACGTGGATTGAGTATTAAAAGTTGCCCCATTGTTTCATAAACTTTGAATCCCTGAGTTCTGATATAGTCACCAAAGAAGAAAAACGATTTTCGTATTTGATCGTCTATTACTTTCACTTTTCCAAAGGCACTTATTGCTAATTTGTCTTCCCGCGATATAACCTTATCGGCTTTTACAATCACTTCGTCCAATTCTTCGGCTTTGGACCAACTGCTTTGGAGAATTTCTTGGCCCGAATGAAAATAATAGGAAGATTTCTCGTTTTGCAGCGCAATGTTTTCAACTCTATTTAAATCTGGAATTCGCGATGGCGAAAACATTAAATATAAATTTGGTCTGTCAATCCCATTACTCTTTTTTACCTCGCTAAATTGAATTTCTTCATACTCCATTGGGTAGAGACCGACGGCACCAAAATCCTTGTCATCCTTATCTAAATCAAACAATTCCATTTCGTTATTTTCGGTGGCGTACATCATATATTCGGATCCGTTTTTGCCGTTTACATTTGCTCTAAACTCAATGCCGTTCTCGTATTTGTACAGCGTTATTGGCGGATTGTTAAAAATGGTATTCCAATCATAGCTGCTCCATCCTTGGGTTAAAAGCAGATTGTCCAACTCAAATTTTTTCTTTCTATTTATTTCGGTAAAATAATAGCTTGCATTTTCAACCTTACTTTTTATATAGGGCTGTAAATATGTAGCCGAAATAATATTATTATTTGGATTGTAAGATTTTGTTTCTTCCGGAAGCACCGAAACACTGAAGTTATTCGCCTTCGAAGCCTCACTATTTTTTATAGGAATTGTTACCGTAATAGAATCTCTTGAGTTCGAAATTTGATGGTTTCCGCTGGCTAATAATTTAATCCCGTCGTATTTAAAGAATAAGCGTTCCAGCACTGGCTGGTTGTTTTTGTCAAAAAGTGTGAAAATATTAATCCCCGGATTTAAATCTTCATACTTTATCATTTTGAAAACTTCGGGAGAATTTTCAAAGGAAACTTCAGTTGTTTTTAGGAAACTTCCATTGTGGATTGCCAGCGTAAATATTTTATTCTTTATTTCAGAAATGGTGTTTTTATTTGTTCTGAAGGAAAGGGCAACCTTATTTTCCAAATCGTTCATTGTTAAAGCAATTCCTTTATTTTCAGCTTTTTCTAGTGGAAACGTTTGTTCGGTTCCGTTAAAATTTAAAACCACTTTATAAGTGTCGGTTTCATTGGGAGTAAAGGTGAATTTCCCAATTCCGAAGCGATTGGTTTTGAAATCGATAAGAGGCTTATTTGCAACGTCTACAACTTGCCCATAAATATTTGGCACTCCAAAACCCAAGCTGTCTTTTACAATTACGCCAACTGAATTTTTAGTATTTGCTACAAAATGTCCGCCTTCCGGTAAAAATTGCGCATCAAAAGTGGAGGTGATAACTTGAGCGTTTTTGGGCTTTTCTATTTCAGAATCTATAATTTTTATGGTTTGAGAGTAATAATTCTGCTCGTCAAAATTGCGCATCCAATTGGTGTAAACCTTAAAAATATATTGTCCCGAAGTAAAAAGGCTATCTATTTGAAACGAGCCATTTGCAACGCCATTGCTAGCCAAAATCATTTCGCTTTTTATAATTTTATTGTTTTCATCAGAAATTGTACAGTAAACGTTTGTAACAGTTGTGGAGGGTTTCTTACTGCTTTTATCAAAAAAGTAAGTTGTAAAACCCATAATCTCTCCTTTTAAAAAAACGGTTTTGTTGAGGTGGGCGTAACTTATTTCGCGCGGCAATTCGCTGTATGTTTTATAGGAAGAAATTAGCGTTTCCAATTCCTTATTGTTCTGACCGAAAGCTGAAAAAGAGACGATTGCAATAAAAATAGTATTGATTAAAAATAAGGCGAGTGAGGTGGTTTTTGATTTCATAATAAGAAAATTATATGCGCTGAAACTTTATAAAGGTATGAATTATGAGTCACAAAATGTATTTCAACAAAACGTGCAAAAATCAGCTGTTCTTGAAACCTCAAAGCTTTTTAGAACCTTTGAGGTCTATTTCGACCTTTCGGTTATCTTTGCCTCCAAATTCTCCATAGCCTTGGCACTGGAATAAATATTTGAAAGATGAATTCAGAAAAAGAACTACAAAAGCGAAGCGATAATAAATGTGAACTTTGCGGAAACGAAGAAAATCTTAATGTTTTTGAAGTGTCAGACTCGCCAACAGATGTAGCTGAGGTTAACATTTTAATTTGCAACACGTGTAAGGAGCAAATTGAAGACCCAGAAAAAGTAGAGCCGAATCACTGGCGTTGCTTAAATGACAGCATGTGGAGCACAGTTCCTGCCGTGCAAGTTATGGCTTGGCGTATGCTTAACCATTTGAAAGCTGAAGGTTGGCCACAAGACTTGCTAGATATGATGTATCTGGAAGATGAAACCAAAGAGTGGGCAAAAGCTGGTGTAGCTGAAGCAAAAGCCGATGCGATTATTCACCGCGATAGTAATGGCGTTATCTTGGAAACTGGAGATTCTGTGGTTTTAATAAAAGACTTAAAAGTGAAAGGAAGTAGTATGGTTGCAAAACAGGGAACTGCAGTTCGAAGAATTTCTCTCGATCACGAAAACGAAAAATATATTGAAGGCAAAGTAGATGGGCAGCAAATAGTGATTATTACAGATTTCGTGAAGAAACTATAATTATGTCAGTTCGAGCGCAGTCGAGAACTAAAACTCCCGCCTGCACTCGATACTACATTTACTTACTCATTTCCGTAAAAAAATGATAAAACTGCGGGATGGTTTCAATTCCTTTTAAATAATTCCAAATCCCGAAATGTTCGTTGGGGGAGTGGATGGCGTCGCTATCCAATCCGAAGCCCATTAAAATGGTTTTGCTTTTCAGTTCTTTTTCAAACAAAGCTACAATCGGAATACTTCCGCCACTGCGTTGTGGAATTGGCGTCTTTCCGAAGGTTTCTTCGTATGCCTTTTCAGCTGCTTTGTAACCTAAACTATCAATTGGTGTAACATAAGCTTGTCCGCCGTGATGCGGCTTCACTTTTACAGTAACGCCTTTTGGAGCAATACTTTCGAAGTGATTTTTGAAAAGCTCAGTGATTTTTCTCCAATCTTGATCTGGCACCAAACGCATACTTATTTTTGCAAAAGCGCTACTGGCAATAACAGTTTTAGCGCCTTCGCCAATGTAGCCACCCCAAATACCGTTTACATCTAAAGTAGGGCGAATGGAATTGCGTTCGTTGGTTGAGTAGCCTTTTTCTCCATAAACTGAATTAATACCTATTGATTTTTCATAATTTTCAAGATTGAAAGGAGCCTCCGCCATTTTCGCACGTTCTTCCTTTGAAAGATTTTCTACATCGTCATAAAATCCTGGAATGGTAATATGATTGTCTTCATCGTGAAGAGACGCAATCATCTTAGTTAAAATATTTATCGGGTTTGCAACTGCGCCGCCGTATAGACCACTGTGCAGATCTCTATTTGGGCCCGTTACTTCAACTTCCACATAACTCAAACCACGAAGTCCGGTTGTTATTGAAGGCGTATCGGGGGCAATCATTCCTGTATCGCTAATTAATATAACGTCGTTAGCTAGTTTTTCGCGGTTTCTGGATACAAACCATTCTAAGCTACTGCTGCCAACTTCTTCTTCCCCTTCAATCATAAATTTTACGTTGCAGGGTAATTGATCGGTCTGAGTCATATATTCCAACGCTTTCACGTGCATATACATTTGGCCTTTATCGTCGCAACTTCCGCGGGCAAAAATGGCGCCTTCGGGATGTAGTTCTGTTTTTTTAATAACTGGCTCAAACGGTGGGCTATTCCATAAATCTAACGGATCTGGCGGTTGCACATCGTAATGCCCATAAACCAAAATGGTGGGTAACTTTTCATCGATCATCTTTTCGCCGTAAACAATTGGATAACCTGGCGTTTCGCAGATTTCTACGCTATCGCAGCCAGCTTTTTCAAGTTGGGTTTTTACAGCTTCAGCTGTTTTTAAAACATCTTTTTTATAGGCAGAATCTGCGCTGATGGAAGGTATTTTCAACAGTTCAACTAGTTCGTCTATAAAACGTTCTTTGTTTTTTTCAATATAAGGTTTTGCACTTTTCATTATAAATAATAATTTTTTCTAAAAGTACTAAAAATGCAGTAATTTGTAGGCTGAACCAAAGATTTCATTTTTATGGAAAACGCTTTTTTAAAATTAAATTTTCACTTTTCGGAAGAAAAACTGCAGAAAGATTTGGAGGTCTGTAAAGATTATAATTTCAACTTGCATTATAACAAAAATGACTTTAGTGGTCAGTGGACTTCAATTGCATTACGTTCGCAGGATGGCGAAATGGACAATAATTTTGCATTCTCCATAGATGGAGAAAAATTTAATAATACAATACTGCTTCAAAAATGCGCATATTTTAATGAAATAATCGATTCGTTTAAATGTGAAAAAGAATCAATTAGACTCTTAAATCTTAAATCTGGCAGTATTATTAAGGAGCATACCGATGATAATTTGAGTTATGAAGACGGAAATTTCAGAATTCATATTCCCTTAGTTACCAATAATGGGGTGCGCTTTTTAATAAATGGTGAACAGGTGAAAATGTTGCCTGGAGAATGTTGGTACGGCAATTATAATTTATCGCACAGTGTGCGCAATGATGGGGAAACCGACCGTTTTCATTTAGTTATGGACTGTTTGCGCAATGATTGGTCTGATGCATTATTTTTGGACTGTGGCTACAATTTTGATTTGGAAGGCGCTAAACCAGAATACTCCCGCGAAACGAAATTGCAAATGATCGAACAGCTAAAATTGATGGAAACCGAAACTTCCCGAGCGATGATTTTAGACTTACAAAAGGAGCTTTAATGGTATTTGAAAAAGAAATTATTGCTTTGGAAATAATTCGATAAAAAATTTAGGATAAGTTGACAATCATTTGGAAGTATTTTTTATATTTGCACCCGCCGAAGCAAGTTTTGAAAAAGACGGGCAGGCTTCTTTTACAATATGTCCTAAGTGTTGTAAAAAATTTTAATGCAGGCGTGGTGGAATTGGTAGACACGCTAGACTTAGGATCTAGTGCCGCAAGGTGTGAGAGTTCGAGTCTCTCCGCCTGTACAAAAGTAGAAAGCTCTTCAGAAATGAGGGGCTTTTTTTGTTTTAAAAGGGTTCGTTTAAAGGCTCTTCAGAATTAGCGGGCTTATTTTTAATTGTTTTTCCCCTCTTCAATCAACTCCTCAATTTCCGCTTTATCGTCTCCGTTTAGTTTTGGATTTTTTGGCGTTTGCACTTTTCTTTTATGATGAATTTCATAATACATCGCAAAATGATCACTTCCAAAGTTTTTAGAACGCACCATTTTCTCTACAAATAAATCGCGAGTGTGAAATAAATGATCCAACGGAAACCGTAGAAATATATACCCAGCGTGAAAAGTTGAGAAAAACCCCCGGCCCACGCGTGGATCGATCATTCCAGTCATTTTTTTAAAAAGACGCGTAGTTCGGCTCCATACTACATCATTCATATCGCCACATACAACAGTTGGCTTATCTAACTTGCGTATCTGTTTTCCGGTTAGCATTAACTCGGCATCGCGTTCCTTAGAAGTTTCATTCTCGGTAGGGCTAGGAGGTGCGGGATGCAAACAGCAAAAATAGATAGGCGGTTTTCCTTTTATAGGAAAATCGAAGAATATGGAAGGTTTATCGTCTTCAATTTGATATTTCACTTCAACATTCTCTAATTCTATTTTTGAATACAGATGCATTCCATAAAAATTTTCTAAAGGTACTTTCACTGTAAATGGATAATCTTTTTCAATCTCTGAAAGACAGTTTTCCCAATCTTTGTTAGATTCCATTGTTAAAATCAAATCTGGATCAAAACGTTTTATTTCGTTTAAAAAATCTGGGTAACACGAATTTGTTTGTAAAACATTTCCCGCTAAAATAGAAACTTGACCGTCGCTCGCCGCCTCCGATTTTCTTCTTGGGAAAAGAGAACTATATGGAAACACTTTATAAAGCTGATAGATTATTGTGGCAACAATAGCAGAAAGTAATACCCAGCTAAAGACCGTATAATTTTCTTCGAAATATAAAAAGAGGCCCAACAAGATAAATTGAATAACCAAGGATTGAAGTCTTACAAAATCTGCGGTGCGGAAAAACCAATGTGGATTTTGAGTCGCTGGAAAAAAAGGACTAATGATAAAAAAAATCATTAAAATGTATAGTACCATATTTCAAAGTTAATTCTTTTACTAAAATGTAAAACCTACTAATTTGTTTTTTTGCGTTAGTTCATATCCCTATTTTTGCGACTTCAAAAAAAACAAAAAATGATGAAAAAAATTATTCTTACTACATTCTTAACTTTTTTTACTTGCGCTATAGTACTTGCGCAGGATTATACAACTCCAGATACGGGTGTAAACTGGACCCTTGACGATATTGCTGCGGCAAGCCCTTCTACAATTACCATTTCTGGTAGCGAATACACATTGTTGGGGAATTTAACCATTGCCGCAAATGATGCGGTTATTATTGATACAGACTTAACACTATTAATTGATGGTGGTAAACGAGTAACGGTTTTTGGAGATTTTACAATAGATACTGATGCAGTTACAATTACTGCGGTTGATGAAAATGCGCCTTACGACGGTTTTCGTTTTGAGGAACTTTCAACTATCGATATTAAAAATTCGACTATTGAATATGGCGGCGGACTTCGCGTTTTAACCGAAACTTTTTCAATAGATAATTGCACACTTACTAATAATGTTTCAGGTACAACTACAAGTGCAGTAATTCAGTTGTCTCGCGGATTGCCGCAAATAACTAACAATACTATCACTTTTAATAGTAATCCAGCTATTGGCTCGGCAGCGAATTCAGCAGTGTCAGCATATATTTTCAATAATACAATTGAAGGGAATAACAAAAACAATTCTAATCGTCCGCAGATAAATCTGGGTACTACTTTGCCAAATATTCCGTTGGAAATTATTCAAAATACAATCATCGGCGATCCTGCATCAGAACAGGCTGGAGGTATTGCAATTGCCAACTTCGTGGGCGGCGATGTAAACGTGCTTATCGATAATAATACTATTCGAGGAAACCGTTACGGAATTACGATTCTAGGTTCAGTGAATACTGCAGAAATTACAAACAATATTATTGAAGATAACAATATTCAAAACGATCCTCTTCTTGGAGGAAGTGGTATTAATTTACAAACATCGGCAGTTGGTCCTGAGGTAATTGTTTCGGGCAACCAGATACGAAGAAATCTTTGGGGAATTACCCTTCAAGATTCGGCTTCCATAAATCTTGGTGATGATGCTGCAAATCCTGGTAACAATGTTTTTTCTGAAAACGGTAACGGCGGAGCGGTTTATGCACTTTACAACAATACGGCTAATACTGTTTCAGCAAAAAATAACTGTTGGATTGAAGGAGAACAAAGCACAGAAGCGCAAGTGGAAGATGTTATTTTTCACAGTGTAGACGATCCAACTTTAGGCGAAGTAACATTCGATCCTTTTCTATGTGGCGTTTTGGGCGTAGCAGATAATACAATCGAAAACTTCAGTTTTTATCCAAATCCGGTGAAAAACGAAATCAATTTCAACAATATTGTTTCTTTTGAAAAGGTTCAAATATACGGAGTTCAGGGCAATTTAATTTCTACTGAAACTATTTCCGAAGGGCAGAATACACTAGCAATAAACCTTCCTGCAGGTTTATATTTTGTGAACTTCAGTAATGATGCGCAAACGGTTACTAAGAAAATGATTGTAGAATAATTACAATCTCAGTTTGAGCATTTCGACTGCGCTCAATATAAACTCCGTCGAAGACTATTAAAGCAAACTAAATCAAACCTAACAGGTCTTCAAGATCTGTTAGGTTTTTTTGTGAAGTAAAATTTAAAAACTTGCATTACTGAGTTTTAATATGTTTTACCGCTTTCTTCCGAAGTTGTATTTTATTGTCTGAAACTCCCAATTTCCTTTCCTAAAACCGTAATTTTGCACTTTCAAAAAATTCAAAAAACAAACACGTGAATATTCAGAACAAAGCAACTTTGGAGTTGAGCCATGAAGATATGAAAGCCTATGGCTATGAAGTAGTTGATGCCATTGTAGCACATTTTGCAACACAGAATGAAAAACTCCCCGTGGTTTCAGGATCGCGAGAAGAAATGGAGGAACTTTTTCTTGAAGACGCTCCCGAAAAACCCAGCGATCCAAGAAAAGTTTTAAATTTTGTTTTGGACGAAGTGATGACCAAAAGTAACATCGTTTCTCACCCAAAATCATACTCATTTGTTCCGGGTCCTAGCAATTACATTAGTGCGATGGCAGATGGTTTAGCTTCTGGTTTTAATATATTTTCTGGAGGTTGGCAAGCATCGCCCGCTGCAGCCGAAATGGAAATTGTAACCATGAATTGGCTTCTTAAAATGTTCGGTTTTCCTCAGAAAAAAGGAGGTGGAATTTTCACAAGTGGTGGCTCAATGGCCAATTTAACTGCATTGGTAACCGCACGTTCGGTAAAATGTGGCGACGATTTCAGCAAAGCTATTATCTATCTTTCAGACCAGGCGCACTCATCAAATATAAAAGCCATTCGAGTTTTAGGTTTTAGTAAAGAACAGATTCGTGTAATTCCAACCGATGGTGAATTCAAATTTTCACTCAATAAATTAAAGAATGCAATTGCAAAAGATCGTTTGGAAGGTTTGCAACCTTTTTGCTTAATTGCAACTGCCGGAACAACAAATACGGGAACGGTCGATCCGCTTTCAGATATTGCTAAAATCTGTAAAAAAGAAGACATTTGGTTCCACATTGACGGGGCTTACGGGGGGTTTGCAATTCTTGCCGATAACGGAAAACAGCTTTTAAAAGGAATTGAAAAGGCAGATTCCCTAACAATCGATCCTCATAAATGGTTTTTTCAGCCTTATGAAATTGGATGTCTTTTAATTAAAAATCACAAATGGCTTAAAGGTACTTTCACCGAAAAACCTGAGTATTTACGAGATATTGAAGGCAATACTTCCGAGATTAATTTTTACGATCACGGTATTGAATTAACGCGCCGTTTCCGAGCATTGAAATTTTATATGTCGGTTAAAACTTTCGGCTTGGGTGAATTCCGAAAAGCGATTACTTATAACGTAAAACTGGCAGAAGCCACGGAAGCATTTCTTCGTACAAGTTCTAATTGGGAAGTAATTTCACCAGCGACTCTAGCGGTAATTAATTTTAGATATAACCCAATTGGCAATAAACTTTCCGAGAAAAAGCTGGATGCGTTGAACCAGCGAATTTCGCAAAATGTAGTCGAATCTAAACAGGCGTTACTTGTAACCACTGTGTTAAACGGACAAGTTGTTTTGCGGATGTGTTTGATAAATCCACGAACTACGCTCGAAGATGTAAAAGAAACTATTGCACTCTGCGAATCTTTTGCAGAAGAAAAAATATTGGCTTGAAGCAGGCCGATGTTATAATAATTGGCGGCGGAGCAGCAGGTTTTTTTACAGCAATAAATGCTGCGGAAAAGAATCCTAAACTTAAAATCGTAATCCTAGAACGCGGAAAAGAAGTACTCACCAAAGTGAAAGTTTCTGGCGGCGGCCGCTGTAATGTAACCCATGCCGAGTTTATTCCGAAGGATTTAACGCAGAACTACCCGCGTGGCGAAAAGGAACTTTTAGGACCATTCCACACTTTTATGACTGGCGATACTATTGAATGGTTCGAGAAACGGGGAGTGGAACTTAAAATTGAAGAAGATGGAAGAATGTTTCCGGTTTCAGATTCTTCGAAAACTATAATTGATTGTTTTCTTTCCGAAGCAAAACGTTTGGGGGTTGAAGTTTTACTCAATCAATCTGTAAAAACCATTCAAAAGGAGTCGGATCATTTCACTATAAACACAACTACCGAGACTTTTTCGGCTGAAAAAATTGTAGTTGCCACAGGCAGTAATCCGAAGATTTGGCAATTGTTAGAAGGTTTGGGACATACTGTTGTGTCTGCTGTTCCATCGCTTTTCACTTTTAATATTAAGGATGGACGAATTGTAGATTTACCCGGATTGAGCACCGAAGCGTCGGTGAAAGTGTTCGATAAAAAAGGGAAAACGGTTTTGGAAAGTAGCGGTCCGCTTTTGATCACCCATTGGGGAATGAGTGGTCCGGCAATTTTAAAACTTTCAGCTTGGGGCGCTCGCGTTTTAGAGACTTTGCAATACCATTTTAATATTGAAGTAAATTGGTTGCACACACTTACGGAGGAAGATGTTTTGGATTCTTTAAAGGAAATAAAAACATTTCAGGGAAAGCAGACCATTTTTAAATATGCGCAGTTTGAATTGCCAAAACGACTTTGGCAAAGTATTATTAAATCTTCGGGAATTGACGAGCGCCTTACTTGGGCCGAAGCTACCCGCGAAAATCTCCTGAATATCGCAAATCAATTAGCTGCCGCTAATTTTGAAGTTAAGGGGAAAAGCACTTTTAAAGAAGAATTCGTAACCGCCGGCGGTGTAGATTTGAAAGAAGTAAACTTCAAAACCTTTGAAAGTAAAGTCTGCCAAAACTTATTCTTTGCAGGTGAAGTACTTAATATTGATGCCATCACAGGAGGTTTTAACTTTCAGAATGCTTGGACGGGTGGGTTTATTGTTTCACAAAATTTGTAATTTTTAATTGATTATTAATGGTTCATTGTATATATTTGATATATACAATCTATATACTATGGGAAAGACTAAAAAATTAATCGAGCTGGATAATAAAACGATTGCTATTTTAGAAGACCAAGCCAAGCTGAACAAACGCTCTCTTAAAAATTTTATTGAATGGTCTTTGGAAGAAACCGCTTTACGTTTGGCTGAACCAAGTGAAGAATACAAGGCAATGATGGATGATATGATTGAAAGAGATAAAAATGGCACGTTAATTACCCATTCTTTAAAAGATATTTTGAAGCAATATGGGCGATGAGATAAAGACTACGGATGAGGCAAGAATTGAAATACACAAAGCGAAATGTTTTTTTGAATTTAATAATAAAGAAGAAGAGTTTTGGGAAGACTTCAATCGACAAATAGATACAATTCGTTTAATGCCAGAAGCATTTCAAGTTCGGTATAGAAATGTTCGAATAATTACGTTAGCACGCTTTAATTACTCTATTCATTATGTGGTAAAGCCCTATGGAGTATTAATTTATAGATTTCTAAATCAACGTCAGAATTATTAGTATGGAAATCTACATCGCCCTACTTCGCGGCATTAACGTTGGCGGACATAAAAAGCTAAAAATGGTCGATCTTAAACTTCTGTTTGAAGGTTTGGGTTTTGAAGATGTAGTTACTTATATACAAAGTGGGAACGTGGTTTTTACTGCTGCGGAAGAAAAGGGTCTTTCTGAAAAAATTTCGAATGAAATAACCAAAAAGTTTGGTTGGGAAGTTCCAGTACTAGTAAAAACAGCCAATGCAATTGCTGAAATTTTATCAGCTTGCCCATTTGAGGAAACAAAGAAAATTGTGGGGTATTATATGTTGCTTGCCGCTCCACCTAAAGAGGAATTTATGGCAGCAGTCCGGGAAATTAGTTACCCAAACGAAGAATTTGTCCTAACTCCAGAGTGTGTTTATATATACTATGGCAATGGAGCGGGAAATGCAAAACTGAACAATAATTTCTTCGAGAAAAAATTACAAGTTGCGGCTACTACACGCAACTACCGTACGCTTGCTAAATTGGTAGTGTTGGCGGGGTAATTGTTTTTTTTAATTCCATCGTGTACTCACTTCACAATTAAGGAGATTTTGGTCTGAAGGTATTTCACCTTTTGATAAATAGATAGTTCCATAGCTTTTGTTTTGCAAAGTTGAGTCTATTTCTATTGTAATATAGGTTTTGCTGTTTCTGAAATATAGACCTTTATAAACGTTGTCGTTACTTCCTTTATCTAATTCAACAATCCACAGACTTCCATTGGTATATTCATCCTTTATATCTTTATATTTTTTAATATTTTTTATTTGAGCTGTTACGGGAGTGGGTAAAAAGTATTTCCTCCATTTTTCTGGAATTTGATTATAATCAAAATTAGTTTTGATTGTGTCACAGATATTTACATCTTCAAGCCTTAAAAAACCATACATCTTAAACTGCAATGACTCTGAATTAAAATATCTGGCAAAATGAAAAAAGTCATTTTCGTATTCCGGTATTATTGGATAAACCTCTTCGGAAAGTAGATATTTATTTTGTTGCCACTCAATTAAAAAGTATTCTGTTAGTATATCTATTCGTAACGCTGCTGGATTATAATCAAATTTTTTAGTAATAATTGAATCACTTTCCTCCCTTGGGTGTTCCGTATATTCAACGGTTTTAGGCTTTAGAATGGTTTTTCCATCTATAGTATCATATGTGCCAAAAACTTTTTGTGTCCCACCACCACCAAAGCAACTTGCCCAAGAAGCTTCAGCTACAAAATGTTGTTTAGTTGTAAATTTTATACTATTTCTTGAATTAAAACCACTTGAAGAGAAGGTTAATGTGTCGACTGTTGTACTAATTTTATCGGTTTCAGCGGAAACATTTTTATTGGTGCAACTCAAAAATAAAAGGCTGATTAAAACTATATATTTTTCCATTCAATTAATAACGTGTAAAAGTAGCGTAGTATTATTAACGTATTTCTATTTCCCATTCTCCCTCTCCCAAACAGCATATCTTTCAGCTAAAAAGGCATTTCCTTTTTCAGAATATTCAGGAGTGAAAACAGTAAAATGATCTCCGGGAAAATATTCAAACTGAAAATTTGTATTTAGAGGTTTTAAAGCTTCATCTAACTTATGCACTGCCCCGTTCAATAAAAAATTATCTTGTTCACCTACGGAAACACGTATTTTACCAGCTAGATTTTTCTTTAACGAAGGCCAGTTTGTGCTAAGGTAGCGGGAGATGTCGTAGTTTTTCCAATGATCAAAAACTTGTGCGTTCATCACTCCAGTTATAGGATCGCAAATGCGTTCTGGGTTGCCATCGGCTCCTTTCGGACCAAAAACTGCATCGAACGAATGCATCTGCTCGCCACGATAAATTACATTTTCCATAGAATAAATTTGTTTGCTCGCCGCCCACGGAAAACGTCCCGCAACGGTTGCTACATTTCGCTGGTCGCCATCTGCGGTGAAAAATAAATTTTCACCTTCGTAAAGATTAACACCTTGGTAATCTGTAAAATCTACAACGTCTGGGGAACTACTCCAGCAACCGTGAAATACTTCGGGATAACGGCTTTGTAATGAAAGTACGGTCCAACCACCGCTGCTGTGGCCAGTTAAAAGTCTCGCGCCATTGGTTCTGTATTTCTTTTCCAGTTCGGGAATAAATTCCTGCGTAAGTGCATCTCCCCAGGGTCCGTTGTTGTCGCTATTGGTATATACCGAATGGCCTAAAGAGCAGTTACCATCTAAATAAACGGTTATGCAGGCGATAGAATCTATGGGTCGGCTTTTTATGTTTTCGTTGTTGCTGAGGTTATGATAATCGCCACCATAACCCGAAACGTTAAACAAAACCGGGAATTTTCTATCGGGCTGGGTGTAATATTCTTTGGGCAAGATAACGGCCGCGTTCACGGTCATTTCTTTGTTATGAAATTTTGAAAGCAGGGCAGAACTTACTTTTAGTTCCTTTACAAATTCGGTATCGGTGAAAGTAGATTTGGGGATAGTTTCGGAACAGTTTAAAGTGAAATCAGCTTCCCTATTTTGGGTGATGTTTACTTGGATGGCTGTGTTGTAGATATTTCCCGCACTTTCGTTAATTGCGCGTCCGCCAAGATTCCGGTCCCAAACAGCTTGAACGTAGTATTCGCCTCTTTCAATATCTGATAGTTTTACGGGGTAACTTTTGGCACTATCGTCAAAAGTTACAGTTTCTGCAGGTTTTACATTTTGAACGTCTATCGAAAAAACTGGGTAAGAAGTTATGCCCACAAAGCCGTCTTTCGGACTTTTATTTTCCTTGCTCATATACAGAAATACCTTTCCCGTAAACGGACCTTTAAAATCTGAAGCGTTATAGCTTACTTTAAACTGTTGCGCGAAGGAAAAGGTGCAAGCGAGCAGAAGTAGGAGGAGGGTGATTTGTTTTTTCATGTAGGTGGGATTTTATTTTTGAAAGTTAAAGCTACAAAAAAAGGCTTTATTGTTTCTATTTCGTACATTCCAATTGAACTTCTTTATTCTTCCACTGTATCCAATATTCCTGAAGCCCTTCTGGGGTTGTGTTTAATTCGCTTATATCTAATTCTCCTCCTTTCAATAATAGATTTGATAGTTGATCTTTTCTTGCTTCAAAAGCGGGAGTATGGTTCCACCCACCCACGTGGTCAAAAGAGGTATAAGCTTGGCAGGGTTCATCCACCGCTTTAAAGGGAATATAAAGTGAATATTCTACCGTACCAGAACCCATTCCTGTTGTTGTCATTCTAATGTTTGGGAAATCTACTTTTGAGTATTTTTCTTGCTTGTAAAGTTGTTTTAATTGGTCGCCAACTTGAGCCGCCATTTTGTTTGAGAATTGTTGAGCTACATCTGAACCATTTATGAATTCAGGGCCGATGTAGGTGCCATTGCAATTGACGTCTGTGCAGGTTATTTCAATATTCTTTTGAGAAAGTGATTTTTCGTTCTTCTTTATATTTTTACAGGAGAAGAATGAACCAATAATAAGAATTATAAATAAATGTTGAAACATACTTAAACAATTTCTGAAATAAGTTTATTGAATATCAAATGCAATTGGAAATTTTAAGTAAACCTCAACTACTTCCCCTTTATTCATGGCTGGGGTTAGTTGAGGGAGTCTTTGAATCACTTCTATTGCATCTTGGTTCAATACTTCTGGTCCTCCAGTAGCGATTATGTTTTTGGGATTTCCTTCTCTGTCTATTGTGAAAGTAACGTCTATTCTAACAAATCCGGTCAAACCTATCTCTGAAACAAGGTTTGTGTTAATTTTTCGATTTATGTGATTCAGAATAAAATTTCGGGTACATTTTTGTTGTTTTTCTACTTTCCACTTTGCTTTACAGTCAGGGGCGAGCGGCGGTATTTCCACTAAATTGAAAGGCATCGGTTCGGTTTCGTTTACTGTTTCGGTGTTTTGTGCAAAACTAATTGTAGTTAATAGTATTGTAAGTAGTATGGAGATTTTAGTTTTCATTTGGGATATTTTGTGATTGTATAATTAAAGGGGAAAAAACATTTCATCAATATTTTTCTTCTCTGCCAATTTTTCTTTTTTTGCCTTTCCAAAACTGAAGATTGAAACTCCAAACAATATATAAAAAAGTTAAAAAGGTAATTATAATTTCAACTACTCCCATTCCATCTTCGAAAATAAAAGTGCTAGCAATATAAAAAATTGCCATTAAAAATACTGTTTTGAGAGTAGCACTGTTTTTGATGAAATTTAAGATTTTGTTCATGTTGGAGTTTTTTGGAAACGTTTAAATCTACAAAATTTCTTCCCAAACCTTGGATGACATTTCGAAACACTCTTCGATGTGATTGTAATCTGAATACTGAGGATAGTTTTTAGGTTTAGAAATATGAGGAGAAAAAAGCTTCCGAGATGTTTTGTTTCGGGGGCTTTTTTTATGAGAAAATATATCATTAAACGAATGTGTTAACGCCCTGTTAAACAAACACTGTAGCATCTCAACACCATATTTATTGCGTAATTTTAATAGCCAATAAAATAATACCACCATGGAGCAAGATATCTTCAACCTCAAAAAAACACTGGAATCTTCCAACGAAAACTTAACCTACTACAGTCTTCCCGAACTCGAAAAACAAGGGCATAATATTAATAAGATGCCTTTTTCAATTAGAATTCTTCTGGAAAATGCACTTCGCAATTACGATGATTTTTCTGTAACTAAAGACCACTTAGAATCTATTCTAAACTGGAAACCTGCAAAAAGCGAAAAAGATGTAGCTTTCAAACCGGCTCGTGTGCTTATGCAAGATTTTACGGGTGTTCCGGCCGTGGTTGATATTGCTTCCCTTCGTTCCGAAATGGCGCGAAAAGGTGGTGATGCTTCAAAAATAAATCCGTTGATTCCTGTGGATTTGGTGATAGATCATAGCGTGCAGGTAGATTATTTTGCTGCTCAATATGCGTATCAGCAAAATATGGAGGAGGAATACAAACGCAACAAAGAGCGTTATACTTTTTTAAAATGGGCGCAGCGTTCGTTTGATAATTTTAGCGTGGTGCCACCCGGAATGGGGATTTGCCACCAAGTGAACTTAGAATATTTTTCTAAAGGCGCAATTGCCCGCGACGGAATGGTATTTCCAGATACTTTGGTGGGAACCGACAGTCACACACCAATGGTAAACGGAATAGGCGTAGTGGCTTGGGGTGTCGGCGGAATTGAAGCGGAAGCCGCAATTCTCGGTCAGCCTATTTATTTTATTAGCCCAGAAGTAATTGGATTGAAGCTCACTGGAAAACTTCCCGTTGGCTCCACTGCGACCGATTTGGTACTTACCATCGCCAATTTACTACGTAAATACGGCGTGGTTGGTAAATTTGTTGAGGTTTTTGGCCCTGGCTTAGACCATCTTTCGGTGCCAGATAGAGCAACTATTGGTAATATGTCGCCAGAATTTGGATGTACTATTACCTATTTCCCCATAGATAACAAAACGTTGGAATATATGCGAAGCAGTAACCGAAGTGAAGCGCAAATTCAGCTCGTGGAAGATTATTGCAAAGCAAATATGCTTTGGCGTCAAGATGAAGATAAAATTGAATATACCGATGTTTTAGAGTTGGATATTTCGACCGTATTGCCTAGTGTGGCCGGTCCAAAACGCCCACAGGATAAAATTCTTATCACAGATTTAAAAGAAAAATTTATTGAGCTTGAACACGCTTCATTCGGTAGAAAATATATTCAGCATTCGGATCGTGAAGAAGCAGTTACACGTTGGAAGGAAGAGGGTGGAAGTCAACCCGTGGAACAGTCTAATAATCCAGCCACGGACGTTGAAGTTGAATCAAAAATGAAAGATGGTTTAAAAACCGTTTGGATATCGCACGGGAATGAAAAATATATGCTTTCCGATGGTGCTGTGGCTATTGCCGCAATTACGTCTTGTACTAATACCTCCAATCCATTCGTAATGATAGGCGCGGGATTGGTAGCCAAAAAAGCAAGAGAACACGGTATAGATATAAAACGATGGGTAAAAACATCTTTAGCTCCAGGATCTAAAGTAGTAACGGACTATCTGGAAAAAGCCGATTTGCTTAAAGATCTCGAAGCACTTCAGTTTCATTTGGTGGGCTACGGTTGTACTTCTTGTATTGGAAACTCCGGCCCGTTGCCGCCAGAGATTTCAAAAGCAGTTGAAGAAAACGATTTAATTGTGACCTCGGTACTCTCCGGAAACCGAAATTTTGAAGCGCGAATACACCCACAAGTAAAAATGAATTTCTTAATGTCGCCAATGTTAGTCGTGGCTTTTGCCATTGCTGGAAGGGTAGATATGGATCTCACAAAAGAACCTTTAAGTTGCGATCGCAATGGCAAGCCAGTGTTTCTAAAAGATATTTGGCCAACAGACGATGAAATTCACGAAGTAATGAGTGAGGTGCTTACGCCAAAAGATTTCAAAAAGAATTATGACGAAATATTTGAAGGAAACGAAATTTGGAGAAATCTGGAAGTGCCAAATGATAAGCTCTACCAATGGCAAGATGATTCAACATATATAAAAGAAGTGCCATTTTTCCGTGATCTCCCAGACAATCCCAAACCGGTTCAAAATATTAAGGGAGCAAGGGCTTTGTTAATGCTCGGTGATAGCATTACTACAGATCATATTTCGCCCGCAGGAGCATTTTCTGAAGATTCCGCAGCTGGAAAATATTTAATTTCGAGAGGTGTTGAAAAGAAAAACTTCAACAGTTACGGTTCTCGCCGTGGAAACGATGAAGTAATGGTGCGCGGTACTTTTGCCAATGTGCGCATCAAAAATCAATTGGCTAATCGAGAAGGTGGATTTACTACGCATTTACCTTCAGATGAACAAATGACGGTTTTTGAGGCTTCAGAAAAATATATTAAAGATAAAACCCCACTAATTGTGCTTACCGGAAAAGAATACGGTAGCGGCTCTTCGCGCGATTGGGCCGCAAAAGGAACCATTCTTTTGGGAATAAAGGTCGTTTTGGCAGAAAGCTATGAACGCATCCACCGAAGTAATTTAATTATGATGGGCGTGTTACCACTGGAATATTTAAACGGTGAAAGCGCGAAATCGCACGGCCTAACAGGAAAAGAGTACTTCAGTATTACGGGGATTGAAAACGATTTAACACCTTCAAAAAAAGTAACCATAACTGCCAAAACCGATGATGGCAAGGAAATTGAATTTAAAGCTATCGCAAGACTAGATTCCCCAATTGAGGTTGCATATTATCAAAACGAAGGTATTCTGCAATATGTGTTGCGACAATTTTTGAAGAAATAAACTTGTGATTCTAATAGTCCGACCAAAACTCCTCCGAAAAAATTTCAACGGAATAACGCTTTGGCCATTCGTAATTTTAAAACATCATTCATTAAAAAAGGATGCTGTTTTTTTAAATCACGAATGCATTCACCTTCGCCAACAAGCGGAAATGTTGGTGCTGTTTTTCTATTTGTGGTACGTTGTAGAATTTATATTTCGCTGGTTACAATTCGGAAATCGACATAAAGCTTACAGAAATATTTCTTTTGAACGTGAAGCCTACAGAAATGAAGGTAATTTCAGCTATTTACAAAAACGAAAATTTTATGCTTTTCTAAAGTTTGTATACTGATTTTTAGCGAAATCTTAAGTTTTAAAATGTAAGGATGAAGTTGTAAATCCCTCAAAGTTGAAGTAATTCAAAATAATAAAGAATTTCAATAAAATTAATAATAGAGTATAATAATAAAGAATATATATGAGCACCCTTTTTTCCCCATTAAAAATAAAAAATACAATATTTAAAAATAGAACTGTCGTTTCGCCAATGTGTATGTATAGTAGCATTGATGGTTTTGCAAACGATTTTCACTTAGTCCATTTAGGAAGCCGCGCCGTAGGAGGTTCGGCATTAATTATTCAAGAAGCTACAGCTGTTTCACCCGAGGGTAGAATTACCCACGGCGATATGGGCATTTGGAAAGATGACCACATTGAGAAGTCGAAACAAATTGCAGATTTTATACACTCCCAAGATGCTTTAATAGGAATTCAATTGGCACACGCCGGTAGAAAAGCGAGCTACCAATTACCAAAAGATGGTGCCAAAAAGATTGCTCCTAAAGATGAAAACGGTTGGCAAACAGTTTCATCTTCCCCATTGCCTTTTCGCGATGGAGAGCCCGCGCCAATTGCTTTGGATGCTAAAGGAATTGAAAAGGTAAAAAACGATTATGTTGCCGCGACGCGCCGAGCAGAAAAAGCAGGCTACGATGTAGTTGAAATACACGCTGCTCACGGTTATTTATTTCATCAGTTTTATTCGCCTTTGGCAAATGAACGCACCGATGAATACGGAGGAAGTTTTGAAAATAGAATCCGTTTTTTACTTGAAGTAACTGAAGTAGTGCGACAAGAATGGCCCGATGAAAAGCCGCTTTTCGTACGTATTTCTGCAACAGACTGGACCGCTGGTGGATGGACAATTGAGGATTCGGTAAAACTTTCTGTGGAATTAAAAAAACTTGGTGTCGACTTAATCGATACTTCTTCTGGCGGAAATGTACCTCATGCAACTATCCCAACTTCTCCGGGTTATCAAGTAGATTTTGCGGCGCAGATTAAAAAAGAGGCGCATATTTTAACGGGCGCGGTAGGGCAAATAACAACTGCCGAACAATCCGAAGCAATCTTACAAGAAGGAAAAGCAGATTTAGTTCTCTATGCACGCGAAAGCCTAAGGCAGCCTTATTTTTCATTACACGCAGCCCACGAATTAGACGTAAGTATAGATTGGCCTTTGCAATACGAAAGAGCTAAAATTTAAAAATAATATCATGCTGAGCTTGTCCGAGCAATGTCGAATCCAATTATCAAAATAGTATAATGAATAACGAAGAAATTTTAAATAACATCCCTTTTTCAGTCTTAGATTTGGTTCCTGTAATTCAGGGAAGCACTCATAAAGCTGCAATGGAAAACAGTTTGGCTTTAGCGCAAAAGGTTGAAAATTTAGGCTTTAAACGCTTCTGGATTTCAGAACACCACAATGCGGAAAGTCTTGTAAGTTCAGCCACGCCATTGCTTATTGGTTACATTGCTGAAAACACAAAAACCATTCGTGTAGGTTCGGGCGGCGTTATGTTGCCTAATCACGCACCACTTATTGTAGCCGAACAATTCGGAACCCTTGCCACACTTTATCCAGATAGAATCGATTTGGGCTTGGGGCGTGCGCCAGGTACAGATCAAGTTACGGCTCGAGCTCTTAGAAGGGAACGGACGGAAACTGTAAATGATTTTCCGAATGATGTGCAGGAACTGCAACAATATTTTTCAAAAACGAATAAAAACGGGCTTGTAAGAGCTATTCCGGGCGAAGGGTTGGAAGTTCCATTATATCTTTTGGGCTCTAGCACTTACAGTGCACAATTGGCAGGATCTCTAGGCTTACCGTATGCCTTTGCCAGTCATTTTGCACCCACCCATTTGCACGATGCCCTTGGCTTATACCACAGTAATTTTGAAGCTTCCAAACAATTATCGAAGCCGTATGCTATGGCCTGCGTAAATATTGTGGTTGCAGATACAGACGAAGAAGCCGAATATTTAGCAACGAGTATGAAACTTTTTATGTTGAATATAATCCGCAATACGCGTCAGCCTTTGCAGCCGCCAGTAAAAAATATGCAGGATATTTGGAACCCAATGGAAGAAGCACATATTTCGCAAATGATGCAATATACCTTTATAGGAAGTAAAGAAACCGTTCGCGAAAAATTAACTCATTTTGTTGCAGAAACTAGAGTAGACGAAATAATTGCCGTTGCACACATTTATAATCAAGAGGCTAGATTAAAGTCTTTTGAATTATTAGCGCAACTAAAAAAAGAAACTTTAGTTTAATTAAAGTCAATTTTATTTTAAAGGGATGGTTTTAAAAAGATTTGTTTTCTTTGCCACCACAAACAAAATATAACAATGCTAAAAGCAGTACTTTTTGATATGGACGGTGTTATTGTAGACACTGAACCGCTACACCGTAAAGCCTATTTCAATATGTTTGATGAGGTGAATATTAATGTAGGCGAAGAATTGTACGATTCCTTTACAGGGAAATCTACCTTGCCAATATGCAGAACCTTATGTGATCATTTCGAGCTTAAGCACGAACCCGAAAATTTGGTTGCTATTAAGCGGAAGCATTTTAAATATTTGTTTGAAAACGATTCCAGCCTCACATTGCTTGACGGCGTTCACGACCTTATAAAAGATTATCACAGCAACGGATTAACTTTGGTTTTAGCATCTTCTGCATCCATGCCAAACATCAATAGAATTTTTGATAGGTTCGACCTTAATAAATATTTTAAGGCGAAAATTAGTGGTGCCGATTTAAAAGCATCAAAACCGCACCCAGAAATTTTCATAAAAGCCGCTGCACTTGCTGAAGAACACGGCGATCATTGTATGGTTATTGAAGATTCCACCAACGGCATTGTCGCGGCCAAAGCAGCAGGTATTTACTGTGTAGGCTTCAAAAGTCCGCACTCCGTTAATCAGGATTACAGTAAAGCAGATAGAGTAATTACGAGTTTTGAGGAGATATTATTCGCTAAACTACCCTAACCTAACAGGTTTTAAAAACCTGTTAGGTTTTTAAGTAGATTTTCAGTTTCCATTTTCACTGGGCTTTTTTTAAGCGCTTTGATTTTATGATTCGCAAATTGAATCGATTCTTCAAAGTGAATTAAATTTCGCTCGCCATTCTTTTTAAGATGACTTCTAATAATGGCGTGAGTGTGATAACTGGCTTGTTGTAGCTTTAAAAAAGGTTCGTAATCTTCAACATTACAAATGGCGTCACTTCGATCAAAAAATCCAAAACCTTTATATTGTCCTTCAACTACTAGCGCAAAGGCAATTTCGTCTTCTGTTCTGCCTTTTCCCTGTATGGCGAAACTAGGGTTGTTGTCTTTTAAAGATCGAATGGCTCCCATTACTTTCGAGTTGTAATTTTCTATGCTTTCGGTACCATCACAAATACCTTCGCAGTTTTTAATTCGGTAGTGCGAGCACATTTCAACATTACTTTGTAAAGTGCAAAAACGTGGGCAAAGTTTAAAAGTTTCACATATTTCCTCTAGCTTTTCAATAGCTTCTGTTTTATTGTAAAAAGTGCCTACGGAATCGTGCAGTGCTTTTGTTTTCCCCAAAGCCAATTGGATAATTCCACGTTGATTTTCATAACTGATAATCTGATAGGTAGTCGCCGGCCATTTTTGCGCTCGGTTATATTTAGGATAATGCTTTCTAATGTGTTCCGATTCTACTAGCAGCGCCAGCAATTCATTTCCCGTTTTTTCGTAATCTATAAAATGTGTTTCCTGCCCAAGTTGGTATTCCTTCGTCTTTTTATCATAAAAATGTGACAGCACTCTTTTCTTAATATTTTTCGCTTTTCCCGCATAAATCACTTTATGTTTTTGGTCTTTGAAAAGATAAATGCCAGCTTCCTCGGGTAATTCATCTATCTGTTCGGTTGGCAAATGAGGTGGGAGAGTGGCCTGTTTTGAGCGAGGGTTTAAAAAGTTATTGAAGATTTCAAAATCTGCATCTAAAGTAAGTAACCGTTGAAAGAGAATTACCGTGGCATCCACATCGCCTTCCGCTCGGTGACGGTTAATGTGTGGAATATTTATAGTGTTGCAAAGTCGCCCCAAACTATAGGACGACATTTCCGGAATTAACTTGCGTGAAAGCCGGACGGTACAAAGTTTTTTGCGGTTGTAATGCTGCCCTAAAAGCCGAAATTCTCCACGGATTACATTATAATCGAAGCTTACATTATGCGCTACAAAAATTGCGTCTTTCGTAAATTCTTCTATTTTTTCTGCAACTTCAAAAAAGCGAGGTGCATTAGCCACCATAGTATCATCAATCCCCGTAAGCGCCGTAATGTATTGTGGAATATTACGCTCTGGATTTACTAATGTGGAATACTTATCTACCACTCCACCATTTTTTAATAAAGCGATACATATTTCGGTAATTCGATTACCTGCAATACCGCCGCCGGTGGTTTCTACGTCTATTACTGCGAAAAGTTGTGAATGCATTTATTTTTTGCTGAGAATCACAAAGATAAGAAATACTATTTGAAATATTTGGAATAATTCCTACTAAGTGGAAATATTCCGAAACTTTCAATTTATGGTGTCGAAAAATAATTCTCTAATTTTGTGTTTATTGGTTTTCATTTTTCGAAAAATTCAATTTTACAATTTCAAATTCGTTTTTATTTGAAGACATAATTGTTCTTTCTGAAGTATTTCTTATAAATTTTTGACACTTCAATACTCTGAATTGCCAATTATCCTCCAAAAGCAACTGTATTTTGGCATTATCGCCAATAATTAAATAGCTGAAAATGAGGTGTTTTAAAAAATCAACTTGCGTTTCGTCGAAATTATTGGGAATTCACCGATTACAACACGATAATATTATAACTTTCGCTGTTTTTAAAATCGAAAAGTAAAGAGGTCCTACTTTAATTAATATTGAATTTAGTAAGAAAATACTATTCTAATTTGGTTCTTTATTAGTTTCACAACTTAACTTTTTTATTTGAAATCAACATTCCTACCTACGGGAATAAACAGTTTTAATATTAGCCCCAAATCGAAAAAAATGAGTAAATATTTACTTCTACTATTGCTGTGCTTTGCAGTTAACCAAGCAAATGCTCAAGCTGAATTTATCACTTCTTGGAAAACCGACAATCCAGGAACTTCAAATTCTACCTCTATTACTATACCAACCACGGATGCAGGATACAATTATGATGTTGATTGGAACAATGACGGTATTTTCGACGATTTTGGCGTTAGTGGAAATATTACCCACGATTACGGAATCGAGGGTACATATACTGTTGCCATAAGGGGAGATTTTCCTCGTATCTTTTTTAATAATGCCGGCGATCGCCGAAAAATTATAGCTGTAAATCAATGGGGTTCCACAGCTTGGAGTTCCATGAATAGAGCTTTTAGAGGTTGTGCAAATCTTGTTGTAACTGCAGCAGATGCGCCAGACCTTTCCAGCGTTAGCGATATGTCTTATATGTTCGGTAATACTGGGGCATTCAACCAAAACATAAGCAATTGGAATGTTAGCAACGTAACCCTTATGAGAGGTTTATTTGCTTCTGCAACTGCATTTAATCAGAATATAAGTACTTGGAATGTAGGTAGCGTAACTGATATGTCTTTTATGTTTTATAACGCTACGTCTTTCAACCAGAATATAGGTAATTGGAATGTTGGTAGCGTTGAGGATATGACAGGGATGTTTGCAAATGCCTCCGCATTCAATCAAAATATTGGAAATTGGAATGTTACAAACGTAACAGATATGTATTTTATGTTTAATGGAATAGCATTAACTACCATCCATTACGATGCCTTGTTAATAGGTTGGGGTGCCCAGATTTTACAAGACGGGGTGACCTTTGACGCGGGCAATAGTAAATATTGTAATGGTACAATGGCAAGAGAGAGAATGATAAGCTCTTTCGGGTGGATTATAATTGATGGAGGACTAAGTAATCCACCCGTTGCCATTTGTAAAAATATAGTAGTAGAGCTTGATGCCAGCGGCAATGCCAGCATAACAGCAGATGATGTAGACGATGGCTCTACTTTTGGTTGTACGGGATCGGCAACCTTGTCTATATCTCCAGACTCTTTCGATTGTAGCAACATTGGTCCAAACACGGTTACTTTAACAGTTACCGATTCAGTTGGAAACACTAGCAGTTGTACTTCGACTGTAACTATTGAAGACAATATAGCTCCAGTAATTAGTTGTTTGCCAGACGATATTCGCAATACTGATTTTGGCGTTTGTCAATACACTATAGTAGGCACTGAGTTTGATGCAACCTTCACAGATAACTGTGCTAATGGTAGCATCAGTAACGATATTAACGGAACTGCCACTCTTTCTGGGGAAATCCTTCCAAAAGGAATAACTACTGTAGTTTGGATAGCAGACGATGGTAATGGCCAAACCGCTACTTGTACCACAATAATTACAATTGAAGACAATGAAGATCCAATTATTGCTTGCATACCAAACGCAACGCGCGATACGGAAATAGGCTTATGCGAATACACTATCGTAGGCACTGAGTTTGATGCAACGTTTACAGATAATTGTTCCGATGGAATAATCACAAATGATTATAATGCAACAGCTACCCTTGCGGGTGAAATTCTTCCAAAAGGAATTTATACAATTGTTTGGACGGTTGACGATGGCAATGGCCAAACAGCCACTTGCACAACAGTAATTACAATTGAAGACAATGAAGACCCAATTATTACTTGTGTGCCAAACGCAACTCGCGATACTGATTCTGGCGTTTGCCAATACACAGTAATAGGTAACGAGTTTGATGCTACATTCACAGATAATTGCCCAGATGGCAGCATTACCAACAATTTCAATGGCACCGCAACGCTTGCTGGTGAAATATTTCCAAAAGGAATAACAACCATTGTATGGACGGCTAACGATGGTAATGGACAAATTGCCATTTGTAACACAATAGTTACAATTGAAGACAACGAAGATCCAGTTATTACTTGTGCGCCAAACGCAACTCGCGATACTGATCCGGGCGTTTGTCAATACACAGTAATAGGCACTGAGTTTGATGCTTCATTCACAGACAATTGTCCTGATGGTAGCATCACCAATAATTATAATGGAACGGCTACACTTGCGGGAGAAGTTCTTCCCAAAGGAATTTATGCAGTAGTTTGGACAGTAAACGATGGCAATGGTCAATCTGCTACTTGTTCTACAATAATTACGATTGAAGACAATGAAGATCCAATTATTACTTGTGTTCCAAACGCAACGCGAGATACTGATGCGGGTGTTTGTCAATACACGGTAATAGGAAACGAGTTTGACGCCACATTTACAGATAATTGTTCCTCAGGAACTCTCACCAACAATTACAACGGACTTGCGACTATTGCAGGGGAAATCCTTCCAAAAGGAGTTACAACAGTTGTGTGGACGGTTGATGATGGCAACGGTCAAACAACTACTTGTACAACAGTAATTACAGTTGAAGACAACGAAGCTCCAGTTATTAGTTGTGTGCCAAATGCCAGCCGCGATACAAATCCGGGCGTTTGTGAGTACACAGTTCTAGGAAATGAATTTGATGCCACATTCACAGATAACTGCGCAGATGGTAACATCAGTAATAATCTAAATGGTACAGCAACTCTTTCGGGAGAAATCTTACCTACAGGAATAACCACCGTTATTTGGACAATAAATGACGGAAATGGCCAAAATACGAGTTGTACAACTATTATTACAGTAACCGATAATGAAGCACCAGTAGCGGTTTGTCAAAATATTACTGTCCAGCTGGATGCAAATGGCAATGCTGGCATTACCGCTGCAGACGTTGATGGTGGTAGTAATGATGCATGTGGCGTAGCTTCAATAAGCATAGATTTAAACACTTTTGACTGTAGCAATGTTGGTGTAAACAATGTAATCTTAACAGTAACCGACTTAAACGGAAACAGCAGTAGTTGTACCGCAATCGTTACTGTACAAGATGTAACTGCTCCCGAAGTAACTTGCCAAAATATAACTGTGGAACTCGATCCTGTAACTGGCACGGTCACTATTACTGAAACAGATATTCTAAATAGTAGCACAGATTCATGTGGCATCGCAAGTTATGAACTTGATGTTTATACCTTCGACTGTTCCCACACCGGGGCTAATCTCGTAACTCTATCCGTAACCGATGTAAATGGTAATGTTGCCACTTGCACCGCTACGGTAAATGTAGAGGATAACACAAGTCCTGTACTTGTTTGTCAAGATTACACATTAGAACTTGGTGCTAACGGCACGGCAATTCTAAATCCAAGCAATGTTATTGCTTCTAACGACGATATTTGTGGAATCTATACAGTAGCTGTAGATATAACTGAATTTAGTTGCGCAGATATTGGTAATCCAGTTACTGTACAAGTTTTCAGCCAAGATAACAATGGCAATCTTGCAACTTGTACAGCGGTTGTAACTGTAGTAGATAATCTTGCGCCAGTAATTAGCTGTCCTGCAAATCAAACTGTAGATCCAGGAACGAATAATCTGTATTATATACTTCCAGATTATATTGCAACAGACGAGGCTACTGCTGTAGATAATTGTTCCAATCCTATTTCAGAAATCACACAGAATCCAGCAGTTGGCACTCCGCTATCTGACGGCACTTATACTATTTCACTAACCGCAACAGATCAATATGGCAATAGTAGCAGCTGCGAGTTTGAGCTTGTTGTAGAAAGTGTACTTGGTTTAGGCGAAAACAGTCAGAACCTTGGCAGCATTTCAATGTATCCAAACCCAGCAAAAGGGAATGTAACAATTAGCAATCCACAAAGCTTAGAACTTGAGAGCGCCAATATTTATGATTTAACTGGAAGACTAGTACAATCCTTCAACTTAGAAGGAATGATTACTGCCAAAACGCTAAATATTGATAACCTTGCTGCTGCCACTTATGTAGTAATCATCAAAGGTAAAACAGGACAAATAACAAAACGTTTATTAAAGGAATAGTGTTTAATTTTTAATTTCAAGAACCCCTAGTGCTAATGGCGCAAGGGGTTTTGTTTTTAAACGTTCTATTTTTTCTGAAGAGTATTCAAACTAAGAATATTGTTAAAGTATCGTGAAATGAAGTTCGCTTTTCATTCTTGAATTTTATTTTTAAACGAAAAAATCATTGATATGGAAGTCGCAATAGAAAAATTATCACAAGCCTAACAATGTCGTTCTCTTCAATATTTATAGCTATTATAATTTTCTGTGGAAATTAATCGTTTAGCTATCGTCTTCAAAATTTAAAAATATTTGCCAATTAGCTTACTAATACAGTACTAACGAGAAATTTTCACCGTATTATTAGGAATTATTATATATTTAGCACTCCAAACCTCACTATGAAATTATTAATTTTTCTCCCCATATTTTTTTGTCATTTATTAAACTTACACGCACAAACTCCTGAAATCAATAAACTAAAAGAGCAGATAGAGAAAACGGTCTATTCAAACCCTGATTCTACCAAATATTATATGTTCCGTCTTCTGGAGCATTCTGCAAAACTTCACGATACGGTTATTGGCAGAACGTACAGCCATATTGGAATACAATACAACAAACTTGCGGTTACTGATTCTGCCGAGTTTTATATGAAAAAGGCATTGGGGTATACAGAAGAATATCCTAGGCTACACGGAGACATGTATCTAAATCTCGCTATTAATTACCGAATTGGGGCGCGTTATGATGAATCTTTAGAGGCTTGTGAAAAAGCTATTGAAATGTATAAACAAGTTAATAGCCAGCAAGGTATAGGTAGGACTTATGGCGAAATGGCATCTAACTACAATTACATGAAAAACAGCGAAAAAGCGCTGGAATACCTAAAGAAAGCTATTGCTATTTTAAACGATGTAAAAGATGAAAGAGAACTATATGTAGTGAAGCAAAAATTAGCAAACCTATATTATAACAATGGTGATTATGCGTTTGCACTAGATTTATTTGAAGAGGTTTTGCCATCATTCGCAAAATTAAAAGGTAGTAATTATTACGTAACTCTGTTGACTTATTCCAATTGTTTGATTCAATTGAAACTAGATTATAAGAAAGCTGAAAAATCCTTAAATGAAGCAAAAAATGCCTTTCTGGAGATGAACCAGTTGGAGTATAAATGGCTGGCTGTTACTAATCTTGCTAAACTTTATGTTGCTACAGGCAGAACAGAAGAAGCTCAAGTTGCCTTTAAAGAGGCCTACGACGGTTTGTATCAGTTAAATTCTCCTCGATTTTTGGAGACCAGTGTTGGCTATCTTACCTTTTTAAATGATCAAAAACAGTATACAACCGCTCTAAACTTAGTCGCAAAGGTAAAAGCCACCGTAAAAACCCACAGACTAAAAATGAATGCCGACAATGAGATATCTTTTTTAAAGCAAGCTGTTTCTACATACAGTCAAAAAGGAATGGTGCAAAATTCATTGGCAACTTTTGAACGTTTAGATTTTTTAAAGGATTCAGTTAACGATGTTCTTAACAAGGCGAAGGCATTTGAACTTCAAGAATCTTATCAGAATGACCTCCAACTCGAGAAAAATTTTGTTTTAACGAAAAACAACGAGCTTTTGGTTGAAAACAATAGCAAAAAGGATAAAATATTAATGTTGAGTATTTTAAGTTTTGTTTTGATACTTGCATTTGGGATTGTGCTATTTTGGTCTAATAGGCACAAACTAAAACTGCAAGAAGAATTAGTAACAAGCTTAGAAAATAGTAAAGATGTACTAGAGGAGAAGAATAAATTGGCAAGCGAATTACGTGTAGAACGCGAAAAAACGATTGCTAATAAAGAGCAAGAATTGATAGAAGTAACTTTAGAGATTTCAGACATTCAAAAAAGAATAAAGGAATTGGTAGATAACCGAGAAAACCCAGAAAACTCGATGGAATTGGCCGCTAAACTAAACGGTCTGCTGAGCCAGAATAACTATTGGAAATACTTTAAAGGCAAATTTGTTGAGGTTCACCCAGCTTTCGCGGTACAACTTACTGAAATGTTCCCTAATTTATCAGAAAACGAAGTAGCCTTTTGCTGTATGCTAAAGCTTCAACTTTCTATAGATGAAATAGCTTCGTTAATGGGAATTAGTAGGGAACAAGTTGAATCAAAAAAGGCAAATCTTCGAAGAAAAATAGGGATGGGAGATGACCTGCTAGGTTTTGAAAAGTTTATTGACCATCTAGAATAAACATCTTCATTTAAAACTAATTTTTACTGAGCTTCAATCCTAACTTTTTTCCAATTTAGAGAGAATACTTCTTCTTATTAGCACATTAGGATCGTCTAATAATGCGCTATTAATTCACCTTTTTATAATATATTTTTCGCACGCTGTATGTTAAATTTCAGAATGTGAGCTAAAAAAATATGCTCATTATTTAAAATTAATTCACTTAATTCCCTAACTTTGAGTTAATTAAAACTTTTCATTATGAGCATGCCAAGTATTCCACAGCCCTTCAAGAACGAGCTAAAACCTACCGGTATTTTTGATGTAGATTCAACTATAGATGGAGGTCTTGATACCCGATTATCGGGTGGATTTGATGCTACCCATGGTGGCAGTATCGAAACCATTGTAAGTGGTAAATTAGAGACAGACAGTGTACTGAAACTTACAGGCGATCCAAACGAACCGGTAAGTACAGACAGCAAAATTGAGATTTTAAATCTCCCGCGATTCACTTTGGACGATATTAAGGACATGATGAAAGTGCGTGTTCGTATACCAAACTATTCTAATATATGTGTGAAAATGCTAGGGGTAGAGGTATTGAATGTTTGTATGGGGGGTGAAAGCCAAATTATAACGGAACCCTACATTCCCACCTCAGCAGAACTTTGCGAAGATGATTGTTGTGAGCCAGATACACGACCGTTTCCAGGTCGAACAGGGCAGTCAAATCCCGAAGAAACAAAAGATACTATAGCATCTTACAAAAAGCAAAAGCCATGAAAGTCGTTACAGCAGATGCCCATCAGGAAAAAATTAATATAATAGCGAAGGAGATCGTTCTAAATGGCCCTCCTTCTAGCTTGCAAGGAAATATTCAGTTTGAGAATCGCCAAAACGATCCGCTACGGGTAAAGACTCTTGCCCTTGTAGATAAAAACAAAAAACGAATTCAAGATGGCGGGAGAGACTTTTTACAATTCTCTTTTAGACTACGGCCCGGCGAACAAAAATTAGAAACGGTTTATCATCAGCTTCCTTCCACCACACCGCCTGGCACCTATGAAAGTAATATAATGGTAGGCGAAGAAATTCACAAGGTGAAAATGATAGTTCAGCCTTCCATTAATATTGAGGTGTATCCAAATCAATTTACTTTTCAGGATACTTCCCCTGGAACCACCCACGTTGCTGTAATTACGCTTACCAACAAAGGTAATATGCCTTTTGAGGTGCCCGAATTAAAACATGCGGCAGCATTAGATATGGACCTCCTTTGTCGTGCTTTTGGGCAGGGATTTCGAGAGAAAGGAAAGGACGATTTAATGTCTACATTAGATGAGGTTACTAGAAATCTAAAGGCTAATCTTACGGATTGGGCCTCAATTTCTGTAGATGAACACAGTCAAATTGTCCAGCCGGGCGAGTCGCTTCTGCTTCACGTTAACTTCACCCTACCAAAAAATGCCGAGTCAAGACGCGACTACGATGGTAATTTCAGATTTTGGGATAAGGAAATTTCAGTGGTTATAAAGTCGCATAGGGAAAACAACAAAAACACCAGTTATGACAAACAATCAAAGTGATAATTCACTCCCACAAATGCTAACAGATAATTTTCAAAAAATGACAACTGTTTCCATGGAAGCCATGCAACCCTTGGTGGAAAATATGGTTGAAAATATGTCTAACTTCAATAGAACTATTTCTGATAGTGGGCTTCCAACGCTAAATATATTCGGCACGGGAAAGAAAAGTAAATGCTGCCCGCCCGAGGAAACTTGTCCGCCACATTGCATTGCAACTATTAATAGGCAAGCTATGGCTGGAGAGCGTATTATCGTTCCTATAATTGTTTCGAACAAATGCAATACACAAAAAACCTATCGTGTGGGCGTGCGCGAATTGACGGATGTAGACGGCAATCTCGCTCCATCGCAACCTGTTTTAAACAAAACTAGCCTTACTATAGAGCCAGGTCGAAGTGAACGCGTATTAATGACTTTAGACTTAGCCAACTATAATAATGGAAGTAGTTATAAAGCCGAAGTGGTAATTCGGGAAAGAGAGATAAATCAAAATGTATGTTTCACTTTAAATGTGAATGATAATAACGGTACAGAAGTAAGCCCCCTTGACGAGAAAAAATTCAAACTAAAATGGCAAAGTTGGCAATCGCACTTTTACTGCGAACCGCGACCAAATAGATTGAATGCAAATGTTAGAACAATGGAAACTTCTTATAACCAAAAAGATGAGCACACCAAAGGATGATTTTTCAAAAGATGTTGAAGGGATTTTTAAAAAAACTATTGAAATCAACAAGCACTATCTAAAGCAGAGTACAGATATGTTTAAGGAGTTTGGTAGTTCGGGGAAAGAACTTAAAAATTTTAAACTCTTTCAGCCAGAAGTAATGATGGGAGCATTCACTTCATTTACCAAAATGAATCTCGATCATTATAAAAATATGATGGACCTCGGATTCGCTTTAACTAAAAAAGCGTTTGATCCAGCAACTGGTGACACAACAAGTGAAGACCGAGAAAATGCAGAAGAGCCCTCTTTTGTTTTATTGGCAACCACTTATGCTGGTCAAAGAGTAAATCTGCAATTTCTTTTAGATAATATTAAAAATAAAGAAGCTACCTGCCAGTTTGTAAATTCTGAATATATAAATGAAGTCGAACCTTTCAACTCGTTAAATCTTTCAACCAACTTTAAGCCTCAATCGTTTCAATTGGCCCCTGGCGTATCAGAAACTGTGGAAATACAAATTTCGGTTAATGATGATTTAAGCCTTGGAACTTACCAAAGTAAAGTACAAGTACTCGGTTTTGAACCCGCCTATTTTCTAATTAGATTAACGATTGCTGAAAAGCCCGTTGAAAAACCAATTTCAAAAACCATAAAAACTACTGGAAATGGCCGCCAAACAAAAAGAGGAGCAAAAAAAGAGTAGTGGAAGCAGGAAATTGGCAGACGATATTCTTAAGGGAATAAAAAAAGATGAAATACTTTCCAGCGCTCAAAAAGTTATCAATTCTGCAGTTAATGTTCTTGAAGAAGAAATAGCTGCTGGCATACTGGCCGCCAAAAAAATTGAGAAAAAAGTATTAGATGTAGACAACATCCGAAGCAACCCAGACGATCTTATGAATCGTATCCGCAGAGATACCCACGAAGCTGTCGATCTCTTTCTCGATGCAATAACAGCCCTTACACATCAGGTTAATAAGCTTACCAAAACAGAAAATGAAAAGGATGAAAAGTCGGAGGCAGATGCTGTGAAAAAAACTCCAACATTAACACTGCTTGAAACAGAACAGCCCTTAAAACCTGGACAATCGGAAACTTTCAGTTTCACCCTTTTTGAGGATTCTGATAAAGTGACAAAAATTAGTTTTCAAAAAACATCACTTTTCGGTCCAAATGGGCAGTCAATAAATGCTTCAGCTTTAAAAATCACCCCGCTTCGGCTATCATTAAAACCAAAAGAAGAAAGAACAGTGAAAGTTCAGCTTTCCGTACCAAATGACGCACAACCCGGCGCCTACAATTCCTTAATCACAGATTCGGATAATGCCCTCGTAAAAGTAGTTCTCAATGTAGTAGTAATCTCTTAAAACTATGGACACCCTTTTAATGAAAGCGATGCTTGCAAATTATGGTGCCGAAACATTAAAAGGGATCCACGACTTCATACCAGATAAGGAACCTCGCACATATCTCTACAATTTAATTTCTGAATATCCCAACCGCGGCGGTAAAGGCTTTAGGCCTGGGCTTTGCATAGCCGCTTGTAAAGCTTTCGGCGGCAAACAAGAAGAAGCTTCTAATTCTGCTGTTTGTTTGGAGTTACTTCATAATGCATTTCTTATCCACGATGATGTGGAGGACGAAAGTTTTTTCAGAAGAAATAAACCTACGCTACACGAAAGTACCAATACGGCCATTGCCATAAATGTAGGCGATGCTATGCAAGTGCTGGGCCTGTATCCATTATTCAAAAATCGCGAATTGCTGGGGGATAAAGTGTCAATGCAAATTTTTTTAGAAGTGCAGCATATGGTTTCCGAATCTGTAGAAGGACAAGCCATGGAACTAGGCTGGCGAAAAGACAACACCGCAAATCTGCAAGAAACGGACTATCTGCGAATGATTCTCAAAAAAACCTGTTGGTACACTTGCATTCATCCGCTGCGGATTGGTGCCATTATAGGCACAAAGGGGAGGGTGAATCCTGAAAAATTCGACCGACTTGGTTATTTTATGGGCACTTCTTTTCAGATTCAAGATGATGTTTTAAATCTTATTGCCGACGAAGAAAAATATGGCAAAGAAATAGGTGGCGACATTTTAGAAGGCAAACGCACCTTAATGCTAATTCATTTAATGGAAAATTGCAAACCTGAAGAACTTGTGAGAATTTCAGAATTTTTATCTGTTCCCATCAGGCAAAGAACAAATGTGGATGCAAAGGAAATTTTAGAATTAATGCACAGCTACGGCGCGATTACACACGCCAAACACACCGCCCAATATTTGGCGGGTGCTGCATTAAAAGAATTCTATACCATTTTTTCCAGATTGCCCGATTCTGAAGACAAAAGTTTGATTGAAAATATTATCATTTATATGATAGACCGCGAATACTAAAACTATGCTAACCGTAAAACCTAAAATTAATTATGATTGCGATGTGCTCATCTCTGGTGGCGGTCCCTCCGGCAGTGCTTTAGCGTTTCATTTGGCGAAAAAAGGCATTAAGGTTATTGTTGTAGAAGCCGGAAAATTTCCGCGCGATAAGGTTTGTGGCGATGGTGTAAGCCCTATCGCTTTAGCCGAATTGAATAAAATGGGCATTACCCAAACCCAGAAATTTGCAAAAGCCAACGAAATAAAAAAGGTAGGATTGTTTTTAAAAACAGACCAAGTATTTATAAATCTTTCAAAACCCGAACACTTGCAATTCCACGCGCGAATTATACCGCGGATAGAATTGGACGCAATGATTTACGAAGCTGCAAAAAAAGCGGGTGCTTCCTATTTGGAAAATTGTCGTGTGGTTAATTATAAAGTTACTCCCAATGCAGCAATAGTAACGGTAAAAAACGGGCGGGAAGAACAGCATATTAAAGCGAAACTAGTAGTGGGTGCCGATGGCAGTAGATCGACCATTGCGCGGCAAATGCACGGCAGCAAACCCCAAGACGATTACCAACTTTTGGGGCTTCGTGCTTATTACAATAATGTAAACGGCCCTACAGACAGGGTGGATATTTATTTTAGTGAAGAAGGATTTCCCGGAATTTTTTGGATGTTTCCGAAAGGAAAAAATGATGCGAATGTGGGCATGGCTATGATTTCGCAGACTTTTCCGCATAAGCCAGATCATATCAAAAAACTACTTACAGATCACATTGCCACACATCCCGAAATTGCAGAACGCATCGGGAACGGTACTTTGGAAGCTAAAATGGAAGGTTGGCCTATTACTTTTTTCAACGCTTCAAAAAAGTTGATTGCCGACAGAATACTATTAGTAGGCGAGGCGGCAGGGCTTATAAATCCTTTGAGCGGCGATGGTATTCAATATGCGCTTTTAAGTTCGCGCTGGGCGGCAGAAACTATTGAAAATTGTGTTGCCGAAGATGATTTTTCTGAAACAGCTTTGAACTCCTATTCGCAAAAAGTGCATAAAGAAGTAGGTTTCGACTTTGCGCTTTCTAATTTGTTAGTGCAATTTCCCCGAAACAAAACCCTCACCAAAGTTTGGATGCAAATTCTTACAGTCGTTATAGCCCGCGCTAAGGAAGACAAAGGATATGCAGATATTATAGCCGGTATTTTTGAAGGAACATATCCATCATATAAAGCGCTAAATTTTCCTTTCATTTTAAAATCGTTAAAACAAGGAGGAGTGGAAATATCAAAAGCCTTAAGTCACCAAATAAAAAACCCCAACAGTTTGCTTGATACTAGTGCAGATGCTGTGCAATTTCTCTTCAATATAATTGAAGAGGTAAAGGCAAACCCTGTAGAGCAATTAAAATGGGCGGGAAGCACACTATCCAAAACCGCGGCTGTAGCAGGACATGTAGCACGCACGGTAGATTTTAAAAAGCTTCGGAAAGAATTTTAAACTATTGTGAACCTGAACTTAATATAACTCAAAATTGAGTATTGATACTTCTTGATTTCTTAATCTCACATTTTTTTTACAATATATCTTCAAAATCATACCCTCAGAAAATTCAAATAGTTTTATTTTCGTTTCCAAAGTCCCCAAATGAAGTTTGTTGAAAAAATAATAATTCTATCCCTCTTCCTTTTCAGTTCGATTATATTCGGTCAAACTATAAATCAATTAGAGTGCGAAAAATTAATTGAGCGAGGCATTGAATTGATGTTTCAAAAAAAGCATGTTCAATCATTAGAATTACTTGTTGAGGCGAGCGCTGTAGCTGAAGAAAATAATTGGCCTAAACAGGAATTTCGTGCCTTGCTTAATACAGGTTCCAATTATTATCTTATGTCAGCCTTTGGTGAGGCTTTAGATTATTATCTGTTAGCCTACGAAATAGCAATAACAGATCTTGAAACCAAAGATGAACTTACAGTACTGAACAATATTGGTATTCTCTATTTTCAAGATGAAAAATTAGACAAAGCCAAAGAATATTTTCTGAAGGCGTATAATCTAAGTTTCAACCTCGACAACCGAAGTAAACACGGGTATTATGCTATCAACCTGGCGTTGGTTGCCAACAAAATGAATGCCCAGGAGGAGGCCAGTAAATATATAGAGGAAGCATTACCGCTTGTAAAAGATCAACCCAAAGTAGCCGTAATGGCTAAAATGGCCCAAGCAGAAAACCTTGTAATACGGCAACTGTTGGAACAGGCGAAAGATTTATCGCTTGAACTATTGCCACAATTGCAGGGGGAGGCAAATGCAGACAACAAAGTATTTATTCTAATTTTACTTTCCCAAATATCCCAAAAGCAAAAAAAGTATAATCAGAGCCTTGAATATGCACAAATGGCAAGACAAGGTTCCATCGCAATGGAAAATAGGGAAGATGTGTATGATGCGCTTTCTAAAGCATATGTGTCATTAAATGATTATGATAAGGCACTAATTTATAAGGATAGTGTTTTAGTAGCTCGCGATACCCTTCAGCAAATTAGAAATAACGTGCGTTATGAAAACAATAAAATTAAATTTGAACTACAAAACTACGCGCACCAATTAAGCGAAAGTCAAATACTCCTAAAAAAAGAACGACGTTTTTTCTATATCATCACTACTTGTATCGTTTTACTACTTATCTCTATTATTTGGATATTTCGAAACTATGCAATTAGACACCGGCAACGTAAAAAAATTGCCGAGTTGGAACTTGAACAGGAAAAAAGCAAAAGGCTACTGGCCGAAAAACAGATGCGTGAACAGGAAGCTCTGGTTAACTTAGAACAGGAGCGCTTTAAAAATGAGTTGGATATTAAAAATAGAAAACTAACCTCAAAAGCACTTTATCTTTCTAGCAGAAATGAATTGATAGAGGAAATCGTTGATACCTTTACGGCAAATCCGCAGGTAAAAGCCCAGCCAGATTTGCTTATTCAAATAAAAGAACTCAGTAAACATTTAAAGAAAAATCCGCAGCTCGATAGTTTTTTCAGCCATTTTGAAGAGGTTAATCCTGGTTTCTCCAGTCGACTTCTAAAACACAATCCAGGTTTAACGCAACAGGATGTTCGTTTTATAATATATCTTCATATGAATTTAAGTAATAGTGAAATTGCTTCCCTTCTTAATATCACTCCTCAGTCTTGTAGAAAACGCAAAGAACGTATTCGTAAAAAATTAAAGCTTTCAAACGACGTTTCCTTAGCCGCTTATATAGCAGATATATAGGTTGGTGTCACATTTTCTTACCCGTATTGTCACAAAATGTCACGCCTGTTTATAAGGCTTCACCGCACTTACATTCTATTTTTACGGCATAACTAAAAACACTCAAGTATGAAAAGGACTTTTATTTTTATTACATTTCTTTTAGTAACATTTTTTCACAATACGTATGCGCAATTAAGTTATGAATCAAATGAAGAATATGGGCAAATCTATGATGTGCTTTTTGATGCTACTATAGAAGGTACACTTTACGCCCGAACAGTAGGAAACCATATTATTAAATCTGAAGACGATGGCGATAGTTGGACAGTGCTTTACAGCGATTCAATGGAAGTATATGCAGTATTAAGAAATATGCGTCTTATTAATAATAACGAAAACCTAAGTTTTATTGTAAAAGCCGAAGGTACAGAATATAATAAGGTTGTAATTATAGACCTTAACGATGGTTCGGTTATAAAAGAATATAATGTGCCAAATGGTTTTGAATCTGATATACTTATTCAAAGTTATGATATCTACGAAGCAGACAATAACATAGCACTTTTACACACTACTTACACTTTGGGTAATGGTTTTACTAATGAAGTTTTTAAAACTACAGATGGCGGTGTTACCTGGTTTAGCATCTATTTTAGCCCTGTTCACGGCGATGTTGCAATAAATAACGTGGCTATTTCTCCTATTAATCCAGAGAACTTTTTCTTAATGCGAGGTGGAGGCCCAGGTAGAGATATGGGTGGCCTTTTTGTAAGCCTTGATGGCGGATCTACTTGGGACGAAAAACTTCCAGGAAATACATACAGCGCTATAGCATTTAACCCTACCGATAGTAACGATATTTTCTTAGGAACATTCTACGGATACGGTAGCCATAGAGAAGGTTTATACCGCTCACTAGATGGTGGCGATACTTGGAACGAAGTGGTAATTAGCTATACTAGCATGTCTAACGACCATATTAATACAATACAATTCAACCCACAGAATACCGATAACATTGTTGTTCTTGAAGAAAACGAAATAATTACAACCAACGATAATGGACTAACTTGGAGTAATCAAGTGTATACTGATGTTGATCCAGCCGAATATTACTACGGACTTTCAGTTTCATTTAATCCTTTTCAAGCAGACGATCTTATTATTGCTGCAGATTTTTACCCGTTCCGCTCTGCAGATGGGGGTGTAACACTACAAAAGTTAAATAGCCCAATGGTTAATGGTACAGGGCGTATAGATTCTTATGCTGGCGATTCAGAAAGTCATCTTTACTACGGTCTTAGAAATGGTTTTATTCACAGAGATTTAGCGACTAATACCGAAACAGGTCACCGCATGCGCGATTTAAACAATTCGTTTGGATCAACTACTTTTCCACACGCCGATAAAGTAGTGGCAGGTAGAAATTTTAACAGCGGAAGGTTTGGAATGGATTCAGTTTTAGAAATGAGTTTAGACCACGGTGCATCATACACTCCTATTTACACTACTATGATGTTTATAAACATCTACGCTATGGCAACAGACCCAGTAAACACAAACATTGTTTGGTTTTCTTTTGGGGAAGCTTTGTTTAAATTTGATGTTACTGACCCTACGGCTCCTGTTTTTGAAGAGGTTGCATTGCCTACCTCAGATTTACTCTACGGAATAATTATAGACCCAGCAGATCCAGACCGTATTACAATTACACAGGGTGTAAATGTATATATTACTAACGATGGCGGTACAACTTGGGAAGATCCTTCTACTGGCTTAGAAGTTTTAGTAGATAGAGACGATATGATCTTTAGTGCTTCCGTTAATCCTTTAAATGCAGATGAATACTTGATTTCAACTACGCAAGGAATCTTTGCTTCGGAAGATAAAGGTGCAACTTGGACTCAAATTTTTGATGAGCAAGTAGATAGAGCTTACTATTCTAGCGAAAACGAAGATCAAATTGTGGCAATTACACATTATTCAGACGGATGGTTATACCCTAAAGCAGATGCGCGAATTGTTTACTCTTTCGATAATGGTGCAAACTGGGAAGAAATTTCTGCCGAAGCACTTGGTTACTTAAACACAGCTAGTTCTACCATTCAATTTGTAGATGATAGCGCAGATGTGTATTTTGGAACCTTCGACCTCGGATTGGTAAAATATTCCATAGACCTTTTTGTACTTGGAACATCAAACAATGTAGCGACTTCAGAAATAGCAGTTTTCCCAAATCCGGCTAATGATAGCTTTAGCGTAATTGCTTCAAATAAAAATATTGAAAGTGTAACGATTTATAATGTTACAGGTCAATTAGTAATGGCTACTACTTCTCAGCTTGAAAATATCGATATTTCTCAACTATCTAGCGGAATGCACTTGGTGAAAATTAATACTGATAAGAGAACCTATTTCAAACGTCTACTAAAATTATAATCTAACAGTTTTAAAGTAATTAATATGAAATCAATTAATAGAATCAAACAATTAACCCTTTTAAGCTGCTTATTATTCGGAGCAGTGGCGACGGCACAATTCTCACAAACATCAAAAATTGTAAGTGAAAATAGAGAAGGTAGAGCAGAATTTGGAACAGCTGTGGCGCTCTCAGACAATTTTGCCATAGTAGGCACATCACGCGAAACCTCAGCATCTGGTGCTGCCTATATTTACGCCAAAAACAGTCAAGGAACTTGGGACTTCTCCCAGAGATTGGTGGCAGATGATCCCAATCCCGGCGCCGAATATGGTGGTGGTGCAAAATTTGGTGACGATTATGCTGTGGTAGCAGCCGGAAGAGCAGATGTAGGAGGTGTAATAAGAGCTGGAGCCCTATATGTTTATGATTATCAAAATAATACTTGGGAATTCGATACGAAAATAGTAGCCTCAGATCTAAGTGGTGATGCAAAATTAGGAATGAATCCAACATCCTTAGATGTACAAGGTAATACCATTATAGCAGGAGCTCCAGGAGAAGACTCTTGGACTGGCTCTGTATATGTATTCACCAAAGTAAATGGAGTATGGGAAGAAACTCAAAAAATTATGAGTCCAGACCCTCTAGCAAATGATATTTTTGGAATAGGAGTTTCGATTTCAGGAGATCAATTGTTAATAGGGGCACAAGGCGTTAACGAAAGAAGGGGAGCAGCATATTTATATACTAAAAACGCTGGCGGTGTTTGGGAATACAACCAAACAATTATTGCTTCAAATGGAGAAGTTGATGATTACTTTGGGAATTCAGCAACTATCGAAGATGATAAAATAGTAGTTGGATCTTACGGCGCCAACTTGGAAATTGGGACAGCTTATATCTTTGAAAAAAATACTCAAGGCATTTTTGAAGAAGTTCAAATTTTAAATGCTAATCCATCAACAGACAGAGTGCAATTTGGATGGGCCACAGCTATAAATCAAGATTATATTGCTATAACAGCTCCTCATATTTACGGCAGTGAAGTAGGCGAAGTATACTTTTATAAAAAAGATGCCTCAGGAATGTGGGTAGAAGATCAAATAATACAAGGTGATGATACTGCAGCTGAAGATTTTTATGGTTGGAGTATTGCAATGAACGGTCCCGAAATGATTGTAGGAGCACCTAGAGAAGACCACGATGCTAGTGGTACTAATGAAATGGGTGATGCTGGCTCAGCATATATTTTTAAAGACCCAAATATATTAGGAGTTACAGATTATAATGTTGCAAACAACATTAGTTTATACCCAAATCCAGTTCAAAATAACTTTACGGTACAAAGTAATAAAGCTATGAGTAGCATTCAAGTTTACGGCATTAGCGGCTCGTTACTAAAAGAAGTGCTTTCTGTAAATACAAACACTTCCGAATTAAATATTTCCAACCTTTCAAACGGAATATATTTCGTGAATGTAGTTTTTGAAGATGGTTCTAAAACTGTGCAGAAACTAGTTAAACAATAGGTTAGCTTATAATAAAAACGCTACAATTCTTTTAAAAAAAGGTCGAAGCAACACTATGCTTTGGCCTTTTTTTTATTCTTCAGCAATCAATTTAATCTCCAAAATGCCAAGGAATGAATTTTAGTTTATCATTACTTCACCACTCATAATTCATCCCTCGCCGCACTAAAATTTTCAAAAATATCTTCCCACTAATACTATCTTTGCCCACAGATTTTAAAAAACCAAAAACGTCTCCGTGAATAAATCTTTTAAAGTTGCCGCTATTGTTGGTTTCGTTTCCAAGGGATTAATCTACTTGGTAATTGGCACGCTCTCCCTTTTAGCAGCTTTAAATATGGGCGGTGAAAGCTCAGGTACAAACCAAGCGCTCCGATTTTTAAAAAAACAACCCTTTGGGCGAGTGTTATTATTGCTGTTAGGCAGCGGTTTGTTGTGTTACTCTTTTTGGATGTTTGTACAAAGTATTAAAGATCCGGAGAATATTGGCTCCGGCCGAAAAGCAAAATTGCGTCGTTTCGGACTTTTTACAACTGGTTTGGTTTATGTGGTAATAGCTTTTCTGTGCTTTTACCATTTATTTACCTATCCCGTTGATAATGGTTCGAATTCTAGATATTTAGATTTTGTGGGCCCTATTACATTGTCCTATCTTTTTATAGCCATTGGCATTATCCTCGCTTTACAAGCTGTGGTGCTAATTTTAGGGGTTATAAGAGGTGGTCTCTTAGATCAATTTAATTTAGAAGGTCGAAAAGGTTCCGCATTTATTAGGGTAGTTGGGCAGTTTGGTTTTTATGCCCGTGCTTTTGTGGTAGCCATAATTGCCTATTTCTTTCTTCATGCTGGTATCTATACCGGTAATAATGATATAAAAGGCATACAAGACGCTTTTGCCTTTTTAGATCGATCTACATTTGGAAGGATTTTAATGGCGGTTACAGCAATAGGCTTTATATCCTATGGAGCCTTTTTTGTTTTTCTTACACGGTTTCGGAGTTTTAAGGGGGAGTGATTTTTTTTTGAAATCTGAAAGCCCAATAACTTCTGTTAAACCAATCATAATGATATAAATGAAGCGGTAGCGGTAGTCGAATTTTTTGTAAGTTTAGAATTGACAGAATTATCCCTAAAAAAAATAAAAGCTGAAATATTATCTAACTAAAATAGATGAGTAAGAAAAAGACAAACCTTCGCGATATCGATATCAAAAAGCATTCGGGACAGCACACTCACAATGACGGCCATTCGCACGCTAAGGCTGCGAATTTCAAATTATATCTTCCTGCTATCTTCAGTTTTATACTGTTGATTGTTGGAATTGCGATGGATTACTTCGAAGTGATATTTTTTAAAGATTGGATACGTATTGTTTGGTATTCAGTGGCATATCTTCCCGTAGGTTTTCCTGTGATTCAAGAAGGTTGGAAAAGCATTAATAAAGGCGATTTCTTCACAGAATTTCTATTAATGTCCATCGCTACAGTGGGTGCGTTTGCCATTGGGCAATATCCAGAAGGTGTGGCAGTAATGTTGTTTTATGCCGTGGGTGAACTTTTTCAAAGTGCCGCGGTAAAAAAGGCAAAAGGAAATATAAAAGCTTTGCTAGATGTAAGGCCGAATGAAGCCTTGGTATTTCGAAATAACAATTTTATTTCAGTAAACCCAGAATCGGTTGCCATTGGCGAAAAAGTGCAAGTGCGTGTGGGCGAGAAAATACCTTTGGACGGTGTTTTAATTTCTGAAAAAGGATCCTTCAACACAGCGGCATTAACGGGCGAAAGCAAACCAGATACCATTGCAAAAGGCGGAAAAGTCTTTGCCGGAAGCATCAATCTAGATGGAGTAATTGAAATTGAAACCACCAAAGAATTCAAAGATAGTTCCATCGCTCGAATTTTAAATATGGTGCAAAATGCTACGGCGCGCAAATCCAAAACCGAATTGTTTATTCGAAAATTTGCTAGGGTTTACACCCCCATTGTTGTTTTTCTCGCCATTGGCCTCACCTTGTTGCCTTACTTTTTTGTAGCAGATTATGTGTTTCAGGATTGGTTGTACAGAGCCCTTATTTTCTTGGTTATTTCCTGTCCCTGTGCTTTAGTAATTTCAATTCCCTTAGGCTATTTCGGAGGCTTGGGCGCAGCTTCAAAAAATGGAATTCTATTTAAAGGTGCTTCCTTTTTAGATGAAATGACCAAAGTAACTACCGTAGTAATGGATAAAACCGGCACGGTGACTAAGGGTGTTTTCAAAATAAAGGAGATAAAATCTGTAGGCACAAGCGAAGCCGAGATGCCTGTATCGAGCGAAGTCGAGATAATGAAATACCTCATGGCAATGGAAGGGCAATCCACTCATCCCATCGCCAAAGCCATTATGGAATACAAAATCGATGGCAATACTTATAAAGCTTCAAACGTATCTGAAATTGCTGGTAAAGGATTGAAAGGAACGGTAAATGGGAAAACCGTTTTGGTTGGAAACAAAGCATTGCTGACTTCAAACAACATCGAAGTTCCGACAGAAACAAATACTATTGTGGAATCCATCGTTATGATTGCCATTGAAGATAAATTCGCTGGTTATGTAATTATTGCAGATGAATTAAAAGATGATGCACACCAAGCTATCAAGCAAATCCGTGATGCAGGCATTTCAAAAATAATAATGCTCTCTGGCGATAAAGATTCCATAACACAGCAAGTTGCAGCAGAATTGGGAGTGGATTGGGCTAAAGGAGGAATGCTCCCCGAAGATAAATTAGATGAGGTTGAAAAACTGATGTCTGAAAATAAAAATAAAGTTGCTTTTATTGGCGATGGCATTAATGATGCGCCAGTTTTAGCTGCCAGCGATGTAGGTATTGCCATGGGCGGTTTAGGTAGCGATGTTGCCATTGAAACGGCAGACGTTATCATCCAAACCGATCAACCAAGCAAGATTGCAAAAGCAATAAAAATAGGTCGCTCTACACGCCACATCGTTTGGCAGAATATCGCCCTTGCTTTTGGCGTAAAAGCTGTAGTGCTAATTTTAGGCGCCGTAGGACTAGCCACAATGTGGGAAGCCGTATTTGCTGACGTAGGTGTAGCCCTACTAGCCATCTTAAACGCAGTCCGCCTACAAAAAATGACCTGGAATTAACCCTCAAAACTCATAATTCAAACCTCGTTCATTCGTTCGTCCCTCGTCGCTCAAAAGTCGTTCTAACCACGCTTTCAATCCTTTTTGTTGTGGTGGGTGTAAATCGAGGCGTTGTTTCTCCACCTTTAACGTACAAGTTTTCATGTTATCGTATACAAAAGCACCATCGCTTTAGCAACTGCTTATATTTCCCTTTGGGGGGCGGAAAAGGGGGTGAAAAAGGCACTACGACAACCGATCCTGGAAATAGCTGATTATAAATAAAACCAAAAACAAGATAACTGTGGCAACAAATATATTTCCTACACCCATAACAAAACGTTTTTAAAGATTTAAAAAAGTAAAGATAAATAAATAGGCGGAAATGGAAAGTGTCGCGGATTTAAAAAGCAAAGTATCAGTAACACACTAACATAAGACAAGGAAACGACTGTATCGGTGTAGTGGATGATGGTGAATGTAAATTGAAGTGGGAGATGCGAGCGATGAAATACGAAGGTAGAGTAAAGCTTAATAGCTACGGAATAGCTTTGCAAAATGCAGCAAAATAGAAACTTTATCCTCGGCTCTGCTCAGAGCGGGTAAAAGCGTTCCAGTGGGGGAGTTTTTTCACTTCTTAAAGATAAACTCCTGTTAAGTGTAAGAGCTATGAACCTTAGTTTAATTATATTGTAAATGAATATTATTAAACAACCAAAAGTAACACCTAAAAATCATGAAAAAACTCCTCATTCTAGTACTTTGTACAAGTTTTGTTTTTACTTCCTGTGTAACAAAAAAGCAGTATTTAGAACTTGAAACTAAACAAAAAAACACTCAAGATTTATTGAACACAGCTACGGTTAAGCTTAATGACTGTCTTGCAGATAGGGCTGTAGCTATGGCTCGCGCCCAGGAACTTGAAGGACGTTTAGCCGATATGAAAAAAACAAATTCCGACCTCATTCAAAGCTCCAAAGATCTAACCATGTTAACTTCAAAAGGAGCTACGAATTTAGAAAAATCATTGGAAAGCTTAAAAGAAAAAGATCTCAAAATCACTCGTTTGCAAGATGCCGTGAGCAAAAAGGACAGTGTTACCCTTGCCCTTGTTATGAGCCTTAAGCGTGAAGTGGGTATGAACGATCCCGATATTGAAATAAATGTTGAAAAAGGAGTAGTATATATATCACTTTCCGACAAAGTACTGTTTAAAAGTGGAAGCTATCAAATTTCAAACAGAGCAACTGAAATCTTAGGCAAAGTTGCTAAAGTAATTAACGGTAAACCTAATTTTGAGGCAATGGTAGAAGGGCATACAGATAATGTGCCTTATAGCAATGGCTTGTTAATAGACAATTGGGATTTGAGTGTAAAAAGAGCCACCGCCATTGTGAGGGAACTTCAAAACTTGGGTGTGGAGCCTTCTAGATTAGTTGCTGCTGGTCGTGCAGATTACGTGTCATTAGTGCCAAATGATACTGCAGAAAATAGAGCAACCAATAGACGTACGCGTATTTTAATACTTCCAAAAATCGATCAATTTTATGATATGATTGAAAAAGAAATGAAAAATCTTGAAGCTGGAGGTAACTAAGTTGCCCTAGTTTAAAGTTTATAATATAAGACCCAGCGCTAAAGGCTGGGTTTTTTATTAGGCGCTATCTAAGATCTTAACAAATTTTAGCTTCGCTTGGTTTGCTAAAATTCATTCAGTCACTTTATTATTTCGAATACAATAGTAGGGAAAGAGGGCTCCTGGTATTCAGTTGAGAGACGGAAGGGGTAGAATTCCAACAATGCAGCAATTCAACATTCCAACAATGAATGTTATTTTTGCTGAGTTAAACTGTTATCGATTAAAACTGCTCAATGTCACCGTGTAAAAAATATATACTTTTTGGGCATTTTATGTTTTGCTTACTTGGTTTTGGAGGTTTGAGGGGGGATAAATTTTTGTAAGAATATTTCTTTGCACGAAAATGCTAAAGCTAATTATATTGACATTTTAGCAGAAACATTCCATAAATACTGAGGCATTGGTTCATTTAAAGCCCAATTTATACTCATAGGTTTAGATCCATAATAATCCTCAATGTTTCCTTCTCCTATAAAAACATATCCCATTGTATTCCCAAATTCATCTTTTGCTTTTTCTCTGGCAAAGAGTAAAATCTTTTTATCCAAATTCTGATGATTAATATATGTCAAACCTTTACCGTGGTCTGAGCGTGTTTGATTTTGAGACTGCCAATGAAAGAGTGTTTCACTAATTGCATAGTCATTGTACATAGTTGTTGGAGAAAAGTCTTCTTCTGATTTGATTAGGTCAATGAAAAGAATTTCTGTATTCAGAGCCTTGTTTTCGGCCACACCTTCTCGGTTGGATGACTTTTTATAAAAAGTACTTAACCCGAAAGCCACCAATATTTGATCGCGAGTATAGCGTGCATGGACCTTCAAGGGTTGTTTATACGGAAGATCGATGTCTATTTCTTTAAAACTAATTTCATCGATTAGAATTTCTAAAACCTCAATCATTTCATCAACAAGGACTGTATTTTTTCCAATTGCTTGTATGCTATTCTCTAAAGAGTTAAACTCTTTTGCATCTTGCCAGACATCATAGTGCAGCATAAGAAGCATGGTCTTTTTCTCTTCATCGAATGATTTAAATTTCGGATCAAATCTCTGTTTTGCAATATTTAAAATAAACTGCAAATAACTTGTAGAATTAGTGGACAGCCATTTTTTTAAAATGGTTGAAACAATTTCTTTTTCGTTCTTGCTTTCGAAGTCGTCGTGCTTACCTGCCAATTGAAGTAGTCTTTTCCAACTTCCTCTTTTGTAAATCGCTTGTAAACTAATATTATTGAAAGAAAGGAAATTGGCTAGTGTAAGGGGTAAAGTGGTTTGGTGTTCAAAATTTTGAATTTTTTGAATCAGCTGTCTTTTATTAACTGTTGTTGCCGCAATAATATTTTCAAGAATACTTTGTTTGGCTTTTTGTTCAAGCACAATTGAACATCCTAATGGCAAGTGTGGAAAATTGTCTTCAATTTCTTTTTGAACAGGAGTAATTGTTTTACCAATTAATGCCCTGAATTTATTTTCAAAATTATATTCAGGTCTTGCATTAGCCACGAAATCCAATACAGTTAAACATTCTTTGCCTTCAGATAACCTAAGTCCTCTTCCTAATTGTTGTAGGAATACCGTTAGACTTTCTGTTGGTCTCAAAAACAAAACTGTGTCAATTTCAGGGATGTCGACTCCTTCATTAAATATATCCACAATAAATAGATAGTTGATTTCCTTATTTCGTAGTCTTCTCCTTACCTCTTCTCTTTCCCTTGAGTTTTCACTGGTTAAATAATGCGCTTTTAAATTGGCTAATGTGAACTTTTCGGCCATATATTTGGCATGCTCAATAGTTACACAGAAACCCAGTGCTCTAACATCGTTTATGTCTCTTAGATATTTATTAACGTTGTTTAGTATTTCACTAACACGTCTGTCATTTGCTAAATACAATTTCGTTAATTCACTTGGTACATATCTTCCATTTTGCCAACTAACCTTGGACAAATCCATACTATCTGAAATTCCGAAATATTGAAATGGACATAAAAGCTTTCTGTTTAAGGCTTCTGGTAACCTTATTTCTGCTGCAATTCTATCACAAAAATCGTCGAGAATGTTTTCATTATCCATTCTCTCTGGAGTAGCAGTTAAGCCTAAAAGAATTGTTGGTTTAAAATGATTGAGAATTGGTCGATAACTTGAAGCTGAAATATGATGAACTTCATCTACAATTATAAAATCATAATACGAAGGACTTAAGGAAAGTTGATCAATTTTATTTCTTAAAGTCTGAACAGACGCAAAAACAAAATCGAATTTATCGGGCTCCATTCCATCTACCCATAATTCACCAAAATTATTGTCTTTTAATACACCTTGAAATGTTGACCTGGCCTGAATAAGAATTTCCTTTCTGTGTGCTACATATAGAAGTTTGGCTGTTTTATTTTCCTGTTTAAATCTTTTATAATCGAAAGCCGAAATAACTGTTTTTCCAGTTCCTGTGGCTGCGACCAATAAATTTTTATGTCTATTGTGAACACTGCGTTCCACTTCCAACCGTTCCAATATTTCCTTTTGATAGGGGTAAGGTTTCAAGTCAAAATAAGCCAAGTTATTAAAACTTTGTTGTGGCATTTTCCCTAACCTAAGTGAAGATATGAGTTTTTCAGAATGTGTTTCGTCATTAAACAATTCAAATTCATCGTTTTGCCAATAAACGTCAAATGTTTTCTGAAACTTATCAATTATATGGCTTACTTCCTTTGTAGTAATTTTCAGATTCCATTCCAAACCGTCTGTTAATGCAGTGCGTGAAAAATTTGAGGAACCAATATATCCAGTGTGAAATCCTGTATTTCGGTAGAAGAAATATGCTTTGGCATGCAATCTTTCGTTTCCAGTATTGTAGGATATTTTGACTTCTGTATTTGGTAATTTGGATAGTAATTGAATTGCTTTGTAATCCGAAGCACCCATATAGGTAGTTGTAATGACCCTTAATTCACCGCCTCTTTCTGTGAATTCTCGTAATTCCCTTTCAAGGATTATTATTCCTTTCCATTTTATAAAAGACACTAATAAATCAACTCTATTTGAAGAAAGAATCTCTTTTTTTAATTCGCTTTCTAAAGAAAGACCGACGTTCCCGCCTGTAAATAATTCACTATGGGTTAACCTGGTATAAGGGGTGATTTCTTTTAAATGCAATTCCAAGTCGGAAAAGTGTGCATCAGTTTTTTCAAAAACAGCTTTAAGAATTCTTCCTTCTACTTCAACAAGGTCCCCTTCAATTAGGTTATTGTCAATCTCGTCTTTTAAAATTCGAATAATTTTGTTTGCAATTTTAATTTGATTTTCAATTGCGTGTTCACCCTTGATTAAAGAAAGCGCATAACCAATTGTACTATTAAGATGCTTGGATAAAATCTGAGAAGCCTCTTCTTTGTCAATCTTAGATTCTTTAATGAAGTATTTATTTGTCTCAAGACCATCAAGTTTGGAAGCGACCAACTTGGTTATTAATTGTTCGTATATACCTTCAGTCATTGTACAAGTGATTTTAAATCCTGAATAAAAGGAATGTCAGCTTCTGCTAAATCATAATCCATCAAGTTCTCAAAGTCGACAAATTTGAAGTCTTTATGTTCTAAAAGAGCAATTTCGCCTGAAATATAATCGCATAAGTAGGCAATTAAATTTATTTTGAATGAACCGTAGTCGTGGATGTTAGAAGAAATTCTTTTTATAGGAAGTATTTCGATATTTAATTCTTCTTTGATTTCTCTCGTTATTGCCTGCACTTCATTTTCCCATTTATTTAGCTTGCCGCCTGGAAACTCCCATTTTAAAGGCAACTTCATTTTATCACTTCGTTGAGCGATTAATATTTTATTCTCTTTCAGAATTACTGCACAAACTACTTGAATCATTTATATATGGCTCTGTTACTTTTATACGTTTATATTCTAAATTTTTTTTAGATTCACGGAATTCGTGTCATATAAAACCTGTTTAACTAATTAGGCGGGGAGAAAATTGATGCGCATCCAAAGAGAAATATCAGTTCAGGATTTGTATCGAAGGACTAAACTAAATGAATTTTAAGGAATCAACAAACATTTTCAGGGTAATAAATAACCGACAACATTGGATGTGTTATCGCCTAATGAAAATAGTTTTTTTAAGAAATATAGAATATTTTTAAAACCCTATTACTTCCCACATTCCCCATCAGCCCAAGAAGTAAGTCCAGCGCGATCTGCAGCGCAAGGGTTGGAGTAAGTTTTGCCATCGCAACCGCAAACAGGGTTGTATTCCATGGTGCAGGGGCCATCGCTAATTTTGGTTTTATCTATGCAGGCCAAAGTTTTTCCTGCGCCGCAAGACGATAATGATAGCGTAGCGATAAATAGGAGGGATGCGATAAAAGAAAATCTTGTTTTCATAATTTGAAGTTATATGTAAGCTAAAATACTTCAAATATGTATTCACTTTAGTGAACAGTGTAAAAAAAGTCAAGTTAATTCAGAACTTTATAAAATAAAAAAACCTCCCCAAAAGGGAGGTTTTTATGTTAGTTAGTTAACGCTTACTATAATTCAATTATGGCAAGCAACAATACTTGAAGAGATACTTCAGTATTAGCTGAAACTATCACATTCATTAGGTCTAAACCTAAGTTGCCTTCTGCTTCAATCATACCAGTAAACTCAAATACACCGTCGTTGTTAGTGTCTTCATAAGATGCAAAGTGAACTTCGTATGCGCCTTCATTTAGAAAGTAAAGACCAAATTGATTGTTTCCGCCACTAGCAACACTACTTGTTACTGCATTAGAAAAACGAACCCCGGCAGCGTTTTCATCTTGCTCACTAGCGCTAAAGCTACCTTGCGTATATGCGTAAGCAACGGTTTTAATTTCGCTGTTACCAGTGTTATTTGCAGCTGTTCCGGTAATTGTACCAACGTCTAGCTTGTTTACAACACGAATGCTGCTTTCAAGTTGGGTTTGTGCAGCAAATTTGTAACCTGTACTTCCTGAAGCTGCAACAATAGATTTACGCAAATCGAAATCTATTACAACTTGGTTAGAAGTGCTAGCAGTAATGTCGAAACTACTGTTCACGTTAATAGTGTTGTTTTCAGCAGTTAATTCAACTTTCTCGTTGCTTGCAGTTAGCACGTAATTAGCTGGGGAATTACCAGATGCATCACTTTCATCGTCTAATACTAAAGTTACCTGATTGTAAGTGTTGGCAGCCAAATCGATATCACCCAATAATTGAGTTTCACCGTTTTGAAGTGCTTTTAAGTCAACTGTAGTTTTAGTGAAACCATTAACGCTAACGCCGTTAAGCTTTACGTCTGCAATGGTTACAAAAACACCTTGAACCTCTGCGTTATCTATAGGACCATCGGTAATATATACCTTGGTATTATAGGTTTCTTGGTTGGTGTCTCCATCGTCTTCACTACAAGATGCGAATCCTACTATTACTAATAGAGCGAGCATCGATTTTAAAATTACGTTTGTTTTCATAGTTTGTTTTAAATTTTGTTGCTATTAATTTAGGTTTGTAAGCACGTGGCAAGGCCGTTACCACACTGCAATATTAGCGCACGATTGTTGTTTTTATTGCAGCTGTTAACGCTTCTTAACTTTTTTTGGGAAATCTAAAACGAGTGGATTTTTTTTAAATTTATTTGAAGAACGACTTCTGTAAATTTGTTGATTTACAAGGAGTTGCCTTAAAGCGAAAAATTAATTTTGAAGCGAAATTTGTAGTCTAAATCCTTCAAAAAATAACGAAACATTAACAGAAGTAGCAGCTGGCTTTTTAACAAATATAGGCTGTTATTTGTTGAGATAATCGAATAATGAGATGCTAAGAATATGCTCCCAACCCTCCTGAAAATTGCTTTTAACGAAGTCTTTTTCTTCTTTTGGGAAAGATTCTATGCCGCTGTGTGTGAGTTTCAAACGTGTTTTGGAACCTTCAGTGTATAGTTCAAAAGTTACAAAACTATTACCTGAATACCCATCGTATTGCCAAGAATGGGAGAGTTTCTGCAATGGGATTACTTGGGTTACTTCGCATTTATGCAGATATTGTTTATCTTCTGTGCCGCCCATAAATTGAAATTTAAAACCAAGCTCAGGCTTAAATTCTGCTAGCACAAAATACCATTGTGTCATTTCGTCGGCGTTGGTTATTGCATTCCAAACTTCAGAAATACTGGCATCATAAATTTGCTCTACACTTATTGGCTTTGGCTCCATGATGGTTTTTTTATTTCCTATAAAAATATTTAATTCTAGTATCAATCTGCTGTTTTTGATGATAATATTATGGGTTTGGCTATTATTCTTTTCATCTTTTAAATTTTAAAGCACGCCAATCTTAACAGTTGAAAAACCAAAGTGGTGCTTTCTATTTACAAAGAAAGCAGTACTTTTGCACCCTCAAAATAATAGTTTACAGAAAAGATCATGAACAAGACATTCGACGTACTAATCGAAATCCCAAAAGGGAGCCGTAATAAATACGAATACGATTTTAAATTAAAGAAAATCCGCTTTGACCGTATGCTTTTCAGCAGTATGATGTATCCAGCAGATTACGGGTTTATACCAGAAACATTAGCATTAGATGGCGATCCGTTAGACGTATTGGTTCTAGGTGGCGAACCTACTTTCCCAATGTGTGTAATGGAAGTGAAGCCAATTGGCGTATTCCACATGGCAGATGAAAAAGGACCAGATGAAAAAGTAATCTGTGTACCAATTTCAGATCCTATCTGGAGTAGCCTAAACGATTTAAGCGATATGAACCCGCACTTAGTTAGAGAAATTGAGCATTTCTTCCAAGTTTACAAAGATTTGGAAAAGAAAAAAGTTGACGTTGGTGGATGGGGAGACGCAAATGAAGCGGTGGAAATCTACAACCAATGTGTAAAACGCTACAAAGAAACACCTGAAGTTCAGGGACATTTTAGTATTTAATTAAAAGGCGTAAGACTATAGGACATAGGACGTAAGACTAATGTGGAATTCCTGTATTAGTCCTATGTCTTAAGTCTTACCGTCCTACGTCATTTTCAATAGTCATTTTACTGTTTCGTATCCCAAACCATTTCCCTATTTTAGCAATCGAAAATTTGACAACCAACCTTAATTAATAAATTTTATGGAATCAATGATGATTTATGCGCCAATTGTGATGGCGATATTAGGCCTAATCTTTATGGCTTTTAAACGCTCATGGGTATTAAAACAAAACCCAGGCGATGGTAAAATGAAAGAAATAAGCGACCACATTTATGAAGGCGCTTTAGCTTTTTTAAATGCTGAATACAGGTTACTTGCTGTTTTTGTTGTAATCGTGAGTGTTGCTTTGGCAATTGTATCATACGTTGTAGATACCACACATATACTAATAGTAGTTGCATTTATATTCGGTGCTATATTTTCTGCGCTTGCAGGTAATATGGGTATGAAAATAGCAACCAAAACAAACGTTCGTACTACACAAGCTGCAAAAACAAGTCTGCCAGATGCTTTAAAAGTATCTTTTGGTGGTGGTACAGTAATGGGTCTTGGTGTTGCAGGTCTTGCAGTATTAGGGTTAACAGCATTCTTTATCTTTTTCTTTCACTTCTTTATGGGTGGTGTTTGGACAAATACGACAGATATGACCATTGTTCTTGAAACATTAGCAGGATTCTCTCTTGGAGCTGAGTCTATTGCATTGTTCGCAAGAGTAGGTGGTGGTATTTACACAAAAGCTGCCGATGTTGGTGCTGACCTTGTAGGTAAAGTAGAAGCTGGAATTCCAGAAGATGATCCACGTAACCCTGCAACTATTGCAGATAACGTAGGTGATAACGTAGGTGATGTTGCAGGTATGGGTGCCGATTTATTTGGTAGTTATGTAGCAACAGTATTAGCAGCAATGGTTTTAGGAAACTACGTTATAAAAGATATGGGCGGTGCAATTGCCGATGGTTTTGGCGGAATAGGCCCAATTTTATTGCCAATGGCAATAGCGGGTGTAGGTATCGTTATTTCTATTATTGGTACCATGTTGGTGAAAATTAAAAGCAACGACGCAAAGGAAGCTCAGGTTATGGGCGCCTTAAATATTGGAAACTGGGTTTCTATAGTTCTTGTGGCAGTTTCTTGTTTTGCTCTTGTAAAATGGATGCTTCCAGAAACAATGAATATGAGTTTCTTCGGCGAAGGTCTTCAAGAAATTTCTTCAATGAGAGTGTTTTATGCCACTTTGGTTGGTTTAGTTGTAGGTGCCGGAATTTCATCGGTAACCGAATACTACACTGGTTTAGGTAAAAAACCAATCCTTAAAATAGTACAACAATCATCAACTGGTGCTGGAACTAACATTATTGCAGGTTTAGCAACAGGGATGATTTCTACATTCCCTTCAGTATTGCTTTTCGCAGGTGCTATATGGGCATCGTATGCATTCGCAGGCTTTTATGGTGTTGCGCTTGCAGCTTCTGCAATGATGGCAACAACTGCTATGCAACTTGCAATTGACGCTTTCGGACCTATTAGCGATAACGCTGGTGGTATTGCCGAAATGAGCGAGCAAGAACCAATCGTTCGTGAACGTACTGATATTTTAGACTCTGTTGGTAATACAACTGCTGCTACTGGTAAAGGTTTTGCTATCGCTTCAGCTGCATTAACTTCATTGGCACTTTTTGCTGCTTATGTAACCTTTACAGGAATTGATGGTATAAACATCTTTAAAGCGCCTGTTTTAGCAATGCTTTTTGTAGGTGGTATGATTCCGGTTGTATTCTCTGCATTAGCGATGAATGCCGTTGGTAAAGCTGCAATGCAAATGGTGAATGAAGTAAGAAGACAGTTCCGCGAGATTCCAGGAATTATGGAAGGTACGGGCAAACCAGAATACGATAAATGTGTAGCTATTTCAACGAAGGCTTCTTTAAGAGAAATGATGTTGCCAGGTATTTTAACTATTGGGTTTCCATTAGTTATTGCTTTCGTTCCTATGATTTTTGGAATGAACAATATGGCAATTGCTGAAATGTTGGGTGGTTATATGGCTGGTGTTACCGTAAGTGGTGTGCTTTGGGCTATTTTCCAAAACAACGCTGGTGGTGCTTGGGATAACGCTAAAAAATCTTTTGAAGCTGGTGTAATGATCGATGGCGAAATGACCTATAAAGGAAGCGAAGCTCACAAAGCTGCTGTAACTGGCGATACTGTTGGTGATCCTTTTAAAGATACTTCAGGTCCTTCTATGAACATTTTAATTAAACTTACTTGTTTAATTGGTTTAGTAATCGCTCCAATTCTTGGAAATCACGATGGCGCTGTTATGGCTGCAGAAACTTCTTCTGAAGAAGTTTACTTTATTGATGCCGAAGGAAACAAAACGATTTTAACCGAAAAGCAAATTCAATATATTGAAACTGGAAGTACGATAGTTGAAGGTGAAAACCTAAAAGACAAAACCGAAACTGTAGTTGAAATGTTGAAAAACGATAACAACGACCAGGTTACTGCAAATGTGACTATCACAAAAACGGTAAACGGTGTTGAAACCAAAGAAAACAGAACTTTTACTGGTACTGAAGAAGAAGTTCGTGCGCAATTAAAAGATGTGGACGGAATGAAAATTAAAATAAAAGATAAGGAATAAAGGGGAAACCCTAAATTCATTGATTTACTCAGACCCCAAAGGTTGAAACTTGTCCGCTGAAGCTTTTTCAGCGTAAGTGGAAAACCTTTGGGGTCTTGTCTTTAATCGGCTTATTAAAAACTATTTTCTTTATTCGGAACTCCGCGTCCTTTGCGCCTTTGCGGTGTACTTTTACTGGGAATGAAGGTGGATTCAAACTTGCAAACATCCAATGGTCGTGCCTTACGTCATAAGTCTTTCTTCTTTTTTCGATTTCAATTTTCACTATCTTAGCTTGCTATGAATTTTTTCAAAAAAGATCCCATCCAGATTATTACATTTTGCAGTTATGGCACCTCAAACCATTTGTATGTAAAAGGTCGAGCACTGGAAGATGAAAATATAGATCTATCAAAAAAAGGATTTTTCAATCTTCTTTGGATTACGTACAAACGCTTCAAAACCGATTTGGTAAAAAATACTGCGCTTGTTTTAACTCTTCCCGACGGCAGAACTGTTGAAACCATTACAAGTGAACAAGGCTACTTTTTGATTGATTTAATGATTGAAAATCTGCTTTCGCTTACGGATGCCGAAGGTTGGCTTCATTATACTATTTCTTTTACTGAAGAGATTTCAGGGCGAAAAATTCAACAGGATAATATTTTTAAAGGCGAAATATTAATTCCTTCCGAAGAAGCCACATTTGGAATTATCAGTGATATTGACGACACAATTATGCACACTGGGCTTACCTCTTGGTTTAAATGGCGAGTGGTGAAAAACACTTTTTTCAAAAGAGCTGAAAAACGTATTCCGCTAGAAGGCGCTGCACATTTTTATAAAGCACTGCACCTCGGGAAATCTGGCTACGAAAGTAATCCTGTATTTTACGTGAGCCATAGTCCGTGGAATCTTTATAGCTATTTGGAAGTATTTCTTCAAAAGAATAATTTTCCGAAAGGCCCTATTCTGCTTCGTGATTTTGTAAATCCGTTTGCGAGAAAGTACATCCCAATAGCAATCGGGTCTGAAAAGCCACAGAAGCAGAAAGAAATTATCAATATTCTGAAAACATACCCACAACTGCCATTCATTTTAATTGGCGATAGCGGCGAGCACGACCCAGATATTTATACCGAAATTGCTGAAGCACATCCTGAACGCATACTCACAATCTACCTGCGAAATGTAAATCACAAACGAAAAATGCTACGCGTAAAAGGTCTCTTTAAAGATTACGAAACCGTGCCTGTATTATTAGTGGAAGATAGCAAAGCTGCAATCGCTCACGCCCAAGATAAGGGCTTTATTTAATGTGGATTTTTAAAATACTCATAAGTAGCCAGCTGCGACTGCACTTCTTTTTCTGAGTTTTTCACATATTCATTCTTCTGTTCGGCGTCGATAATACGCGCTTTTACATTATCTTCTAATTCAATGTTTAATAGCTCTCGAATGGTTCTTTTGTGGTCTTGGTCCATAATAGGCGTAACCACTTCTATACGGTGCGTTAAATTGCGCGTCATCCAATCTGCGGAACCAATGTAAATCTGTTCGTCACCATCATTTCCAAAAATATAAACGCGGCCGTGTTCCAAAAACCTATCTACAATACTTGTAATGTAAATATTTTCACTTTGGCCTTTTATTCCTGGCACCAAAGAACACATACCTCTAATTAATAAACGAACCTCAACCCCAGCATTGCTTGCTTTGTAGAGTTCTTTTATCATTCCTTCATCCTGCAGGCTGTTCATTTTTAAAATAATCAAGCCCTTTTTACCAGCAATTGCGAGTGCTATTTCTTGTTCTACCAAAGCCGTAAATCGTTCGCGTGTGGTAAAGGGTGAAACTAAAAGATGTTTTGCTTTTGGAATAATCATATCGCGCTCCAAAACCATAAAAACTTTCCTTAAATCTTTGGTTATTTTTTTATTAGCGGTCATTAACCCAAAATCTGTGTATAGTTTCGCCGTGTTCTCGTTGAAGTTACCTGTAGCAATGTATGCGTAACGTTTTATTTTGTCTTCATCTTCTCTTTCAATATATAGAATTTTGGAGTGTACTTTAATATCCGGATAACTGTAAATAACGCGCGCCCCATTCTTTCTGAAAATAGCACCCCATTTTAAATTATTATGCTCGTCAAAACGTGCTTTTACTTCAATAAAAATAGTTACATCTTTTCCGTTTTTTGCAGCTAAGGCGATGGCATCGTTTAAATCTGAATCGTCTGCGGCACGGTAAATAGTCATCTTTATCGTTGTAACCAGCGGATCAGTTGCCGCCTCTTGCATCAATTTAATTACAGGTCTAAAACTTTGATATGGATAATGCAGTAGTTGATCTTTTTTGTCAATTACTTCAAAAATTGAATCGCAGTCTGCCAAAATAGGGTGGGGAAGCGGAGGCAGTTTTTTATAATTTAATTGCTTTGTCGTTGGATTCGGGAACTGCATAAAATCTTTGAAATTATGGTAACGTCCGCCCAAAACTACATCGGTATGATTTACGTCTAACGCCTTCTTTAATATTTCGCGGAAAGCCTGCGGCATTTCCGGGTCTATTAAAGCTCTTGTTGCTTGGCCAGTATCGCGATCTGGAAGAGCAGCTTTAATTTTTTCCATCAAATTGCCAGAAAATTCATCTTCGATATACAATTCTGCATCGCGAGAAATTTTAAGTGAATGAAATTCACTAATTCCTTTTTCAGAATACTCCTTTTGCAGATTGTATTTCAGAATATCGTCTATAAAAGTGATGTGAAAATCCTTGTTATTTACAGATGGAAATACAAAGAATCTGGGTTCTGTGTCTGGTATTTCAACTATTAAAAATTCATCTTTGGTAGTTTGCGCCGCCAAATAAAGCCTTTCGTTTTTTACAAAAACAGTATCTGCCTCCGTACACGGTTTGCAACTAACTTCAGTAATTTGCCTCAAGCTTTCTTTATAATAGTTGGCTGCAATTTCTTTCTGTTCTTCTGAAAAATCTTCGTGACGAATTAGATGAATTCCTTCCGAAGCTAACTGCGGAATTATTTCTTCCTTAAAAATTCTACCGAACTCATTTTGTTGCACATCAACTTGTGCTTTAATTTCTTTTAAAACCTTATTAGGTTTGGTAATTAGCTTTTTCCGAAGAGGTTTTTCAAGGTTTTTTATCTGCCGTATATCCGAAACGCGAACCCGAAAAAACTCATCGAGATTGGATGAAAAGATTGCTAAAAATTTTATGCGCTCATAAAGTTGATTGCGTTTATCTCCTGCTTCTTGAAGCACACGATGGTTAAAGCGTAGCCAAGAAAGGTCGCGGTGATAAAATTTATTGTTGTAGAGTGAAGCCATAGTAGATACGGCAAATTAATTGTTTTAAAGCTAAGATTCTCTAAGGGAAACGTTAAGTTTTTAATGACAATTATCCGTTGAGAATTAAGCCAGCATCAATGTTTAGTTTATTGTGAAGATTTTTAGCCAATTCGATCGTGAGGCTGCGTTTACCGCTCAATATTTCACTTATGCGAGATGGTGTTGTTCCTAAAATTTCGGCTAAATCTTTTTGCTTTAGCTTTCTTTGGTACATTCTTAATTCAATCATTTCCTTTAAAGATTCGGGTTCAAAAGGAAAATTAGTTTCTTCGTAAGTGGCAATTTCATCTGAAATTGTATCAAGAATTTTTCCCTCTTGCTCAGATAATTGGCCTATTTCGGTCAATTTTTTAAGTAGAACTTCCATTTCTACATTTTTTGTTTTGTATTCTTTTTGAGTCAACATAATTCAGAATTAAATATTCTTTGCATCTATTTTATCATATTCGGCGTGAGTGCCTAAAAAGCGAATGTATATTTTCTTCGAAACAAATATTACAATACAGATTAAACGAAAATTGTTATCTTTAATATTGAACACATAGCGAGGTAATTTACAAAATTAGAAATAAATTCCATTAAATAGAATTATATTCCCTAAAATTGATTTTAAGGTATTTAGAATGTATAAAAAACCCCGTCAAAAATATTGACGGGGTTTTTATAAAAGGTACGGTCGAAGAGTTTTCAGTATTATTTTAGAATCTAAAATAAACCGTGCAATTCTGCATCAATTTTATTGATAACCTCACCCAAATGTTCGGGATCGTCCACAAAGTTTATGTTATCCACATCAAAAATAATTAGGTTGCCTTTGTCGTAATTATGAATCCACGCTTCGTAACGCTCGTTCAAACGACTTAGGTACTCTATGCTGATAGAATTTTCGTAATCACGACCGCGTTTGTGAATTTGGTCTACCAAATTTGGTATACTGCTCCGCAAGTAGATAAGCAAATCTGGACCTTCGGTAACGCTTTCCATAAGTTCAAAAAGCGAACGATAGTTTTCAAAATCGCGATTGGTCATTAAACCCATAGCGTGCAAGTTGGGCGCAAAAATGTAGGCATCTTCATAGATAGTTCTATCTTGAATTACCGACTTGCCTTTTTCACGAATATCGAGAATTTGACGAAAACGACTGTTCAAAAAGTAAATTTGCAGGTTAAAAGACCAACGCTCCATCTGATTGTAAAAATCGTCTAAATAAGGATTGTCTTCCACATCTTCATAATGGGCTTGCCATTTGTAATGTTTTGCCAATAAACGGGTAAGGGTGGTTTTTCCGGAACCTATATTTCCTGCAATCGCAACATGCATAATTGTTATTTCTTTGGAATGGTTAGTTTAAAAGTGTGCAAATTTTCGCCGTCATAAATATACAGGAAATCATTGCTAAGCTGCAAGTCTTTAATTGTTATTTCAGACAATTTCAACTTTACCGTTTCGTGCTCAATTTCGTTGTTGCGCCTTGCGAAATCGGGGATGTAGTATAATGCATTTTCCTTCAATGCTATTAGATTTTCATTCTGCTGAATTATCTTTTCGTAACCTTCTGAAGCTGCTTCATTAAGTATACTTCCGTAGCTATTATAGGCGCGAAGTTTCTTTTCGGTTAAAGTGAAACAATAATTAAAATTGCTTGCCTGTGATAGTAATTTCCCCGGAAAAGGTTGCGAAACCACTGTCTGCAATTTAGCGCCGTAGTTATAAAGTTCCAGCTGCTGGGTATTTACATTAAAAAGCCAGAGACTGTTATTGCCTGCGTTGGTAGCAGTGCTAACATTCAAAAATTGCGGTAGATTGTTGAAGTTTATGCGTTCAATTTCGTTGAACTTATTGTCTAGCATTAAAACTGTATTTGTGTCCTGAAAAAACACTACCACTTTCAACGGATTTATAATATCTACCGAAGTAATTCGCCCCAATTGCAAATCGTTAAATAGAAAATTGCCGTCGGGTCCTTGCTTGTTAATTACTCTATCTTTTATAAAGTAGGCGTTTTTGTAATTGTCCATACCTAGAAATCTATCAGCAACAAGCGGAACCTTACTAACGGGAACGAGACTTTGGGCAAGGCCAACTTGAGAGATAAGAAGAAAAAGAAGGAAAAGCTGTTTCATAAGGCTTGCAAGTTACAAAATGAAGGTTTTATTTGAACGAAAAATACTGTAACAGATTATACGCTGTGCCGTCTAAATGGTAGTCTGCAGTTTTTTTATAGACAGATTAAACTAACTTTAAACGATTTAGTCAAAGATTATGAGCTTTGACGCCTAACTTCAATTTACAATATATGATAAAATATATCTCAATTTTTCTGCTATTATTTTCTTTCACCATAAATGCCCAAAATATTAGCGGTCAAGCCTATTACGAATCTAAAACCACTGTAGATCTCGACGCTTTTGGCGGTAACCGCGAAATGACCGATGAAATGAAAAAGTCTATTGCGGAGCGAATGAAAGGTTTGCTCGAAAAAACATATATACTCACTTTCAACAAAGACGAGTCACTTTATAAAGAACAGGAAAAACTTGATGCCACGCCTATAAACCCAGGCTTTAAAATGATGATGAGCAGCTTTACTCCGGGCGTTCAGTACAAAAACATAAAAACATCACAGCTTGTTGAGGAGAACGAATTTTTTGGAAAACAATTTTTGGTAACAGACTCCGTACAAACTTTGGATTGGCAAATAACAAAGGAATCAAAGCAAATTGGACAATACATAGCTTTTAAAGCCACTGCACTGAAAAAAATTGATCCAAACGATTTAAGCATGGCACGCCCAAGAGGTAATAGAGGAGGAAGAAACGGTTCAGGAGATAGAGCGAAGGGAGACGAAATAAAAGAAAATACTGCAATAAAAAAAGATACTACACAGTCGGAAGACCCAATGGATATGATTGAAATTCCAAAGGAAATTGAGGTTACGGCTTGGTTTACACCACAAATTCCAGTTAGTAATGGGCCAGGGGAATATGGAGGTCTACCCGGACTTATTTTAGAATTGAACTTTTATAGAACCACGCTTTTGTGTTCTAAAATAGTGATGAACCCAAAAGAAGCTGATAAAATTGAAGCGCCCACAAAAGGCAAAAAAGTTACCCGTGAAGAATACATTAAAATTGTTAAGGATAAAACCGAAGAACTTCGCGAAAACTTTAGAGGTCGAGGTGGCAATGGCGGCGGCGGTCGTGGAGGTGGTGGATTTTAATAACAGTTTTTAATTAATTCTCAAAATAACAGGCAAATTATTTGTCTGGTCGAGCGCAGTCGAGACCTCATTACTACAATACACACTATGAAAAAAATCCTTTGTTTATCTGTTATTTTTATAGGCTTTTCCCTTTCTGCCCAAAGTATTAAAGTGAAAGGAACCATCAAAGATAGCATCGGCAATCCGTTGGAATTTGCCAATGTTATTGCAAGTATTAAGTCTTCGGGTGAAACCGAATCTTACGGAATTACCAATTACCAAGGCCGCTACCAACTAGATCTTCCAAAAGGAAATAATTACGTTTTAAGAGCAAGTTTTCTGGGTTATGAAAGCAAGGAGCAGACGGTAAATGTTTCTTCAGATTCAGAAAATATAGATCTAGATTTCATTTTAAATCCGCAGGAAAACCAGCTGGACGATGTAGAAATTGTTTACGAAATGCCCGTTACGGTAAGAGGAGACACAATAGTCTACAACGCAGATAGTTTTACAAATGGCGACGAGCGCAAACTGGGCGATGTGATGAAAAAACTCCCCGGCGTTGAAGTAAATGAAGACGGCGAAATACAAGTAGAAGGTAAAACCGTTACCAAAGTAATGGTTGAAGGGAAAGATTTTTTTGATGGCGATAGCAAACTCGCAACAAAAAACATTCCCGCAGATGCTGTTGCTAAAGTGGAAGTGCTACGTAATTACAACGAAGTAGGCCAAATGCGCGGTTTAGGAAATGATCAAGACAATGTAGCAATAAACATTAGATTAAAGGAAGGAAAAAAGGATTTCTGGTTTGGAGAAGTTACTGCTGGCGCTGGAATTGCAGATGAATACGGCGAAGATAGTGGCCGTTATTTAGTGCATCCAAAACTGTTTTATTACAGCCCAAAATACAGCATAAACCTAATCACAGATTTTAATAATATTGGCGAAGTTCCTTTTACGTTTCGCGATTATTTCAACTTTACGGGCGGGTTTAAAAATTTCAATAGAGGCGGCGGAACAAGTTTTAGAATCAGCGATAGCGACCTCGGTTTTGCAGTTGCACAAAACAATCGTGCAAAAAGTATTGACGCAAAATTTGTTGCGGGAAACTTCAGTTATGCAGTAAATGACAAACTAGATATTAGCGGTTTTGGAATTTTAAGCGACAACAAAACAAATATCGTAAACAACAGTATCCGTCAATATATTTTAACCGGAATTACTGAAAATACTAATGCAAGCAACGACCAGCGTAACCAGTTGGCAATGTTTAAACTGAGCAGCAGTTATAAACCCAGCACAAGTTTTCAAGTGGATTATGATGCTTTGGTGAAAACATCTAAACAAACCGAAGATGATGCCACTATTTCAATAGTTGGCGGAAATCAAAACGATATTTCAGAAGTGAAGGAAAACAAACCTTTCTCTATAAATCAGACGGCGAATGCCTATTTCACTTTAAACGACAAGAATATCTTCGCTGCGGAAGTGCAACATTTATATCAAAATGAAGATCCTTTTTATCAAGCAGAACAGGATTCCATTCCGTTTCGGGGTGTTTTCACGGTTATAGATCAAGAGGATCCTTTTAATAGTGATGCCGATACTTTTGATCCTTTAGTAGAATCAGACCGTTACAACATCAATCAAAATAAAACTGTAAAAAGCAATAAGCTGGACGCGAAGGTCGATTATTATTACGTTCTAAATAATTTAAGCAATATTAATTTAACCGTCGGAACTACCTATAGCAATCAAAATTTTAACTCTGCGATTTTTCAGATTTTGGATAATGGCGATGAAAATACTTTTACTGACGACGATTTCAACAACGATGTAACCTACACTTTTACGGATGCCTTTTTCGGACTTCATTATAAATTGAAATCGGGGAAATTCATTTTTACTCCAGGAGCTACACTTCACAATTATAGTTTGAAAAACGAACAATTAGGCACAACTGCCACTCAAAACGATTGGATGGTTTTACCAGATGTAAATGTGATTTTAGAATTGAAGAAAAGTGAAAACTTGCGTTTTAACTATGCAATTACTTCAGAATACAGCGATGTAAATAATTACGCACAAGCTTATGTTTTCAATAATTATAACCGTCTTTATCGCGGAAATAGAGAACTGGAAAATTCGCTTTCGCACAGTTATAATTTAACGTATTTCAGTTTTAATCTTTTCAACTATACAAACATCGGCGGAAATTTAAGTTACACCCGACGTATTGACGCTATTAAAACAAACACCCAATTGGAGGGAATAAACCAAGTGAGCAGCCCCGTGAATTTTGATAGTAACTTTCCCGATGAAACATTTTCGGCGGTTGGAAGATTTAGTAAAACGATTAAAAAAGTTCAGTTTAAGCTAGATGCGGCAATGGTTTTAAGTAAAACAAACAATACTATTAATAACGAAATTCGCGAGAGCCAAAGTTTAACTCAGAATTACAACGCCAGTATTTTAAGCAACTTTAAAACCTTCCCGAATTTTGAAGTGGGTTATCGTTTCACCAAAAATGAATACGACAATGGCGGAATTGAACAGACTTTTTTCACAAACCGTCCTTACGCAAATGTGAATCTTCGCTTTTTGAAAAACTTCAACTTTTTTGCGGAGTGGGACTATTATAATTACACCAACGATGCAAAAACGGTAGAGAATAACTATTCGTTTATAAACGCGAATTTGTATTACCAAAAAGGCGAAAGTCCGTGGGAGTTTTCAATTCGCGCTACAAATCTTCTGGATACCAAATCTATTAACAACGATAGCTTTAATGATCAATATAACACTACTTCGCAATATTTTGTAATGCCGCGCATTGCGATGCTTGTGGTAAAATATGATTTGTAACTGCCATTGCGAACGAAGCGAAGCAATCCCTATAAATTTTCTTAAAGTATAATTAATGGTATATTCATTTCAATTGAAATATGATTATTTTTGAACACCATCTTCGCAATCTTAAGAGTCTTATGTCTTACATCATATAGCGAAGCGGTCTTAAGTCTTTTTTATGCGAAATATCTTACTCGGAATTGTAATTGCATTCGTCATCGTCTTCGGCCTTCGCTATTGCGAAAACAAAAAAGATAACCGTGAAATTCTCGAAGCCAATACAGCGCTAATTCAAAAAGAATTGAAAAACGTAGGTAAACTGATTGTAACCGAAGGGAGTTACGCCCAAGTTTTCAGTTATAACGATAGCAAAGATTTAATGTATGGCCTTTTTGATGCCCGAAAAAAAGCGTTGATTGTAGTAAATGCAAAAGCTACAATCGCGTACGATTTAAGCCAAGTAAACACTCAAGTGGACGAAGCGACGAAAACAGTAACGATTACAAACATTCCTGAACCGGAGCTTTCCATCAACCCAAATATTCAATATTACGATGTAACGCAAGATTACTTAAATCAGTTTACCGCCGCAGATTACAACAAAATAAAACAACGTGTTGAAAAATCGCTTCGGAAAAAAATAGAAGCTTCAGAATTGCGGACAAATGCAGATAACCGACTAATTTCTGAACTTCAGAAAATTTTTATTTTGACGAATTCCATGGGTTGGACCTTGAAATATAACACAACCGTGGTTGAAAATGAAGCCGAGCTACAAAAACTAAAATTATAGCATATACTCTTTAGCGTGCCCGTTTTGAACTAGCCACAGATTTAAGTCTATATCGCCAATGATGATATTTGCCAGATAACGACCGTATTTTTCCTGCTTGTCCTTGTAAGAATTGATTGTAACTTCTTTGTTAAGAATCATCGCACGTACAATGTCGCGCACCACCAAACCTTTCTCTCTTTCTTCTCCGCGCAATTCGGGGGTGTCTATTCCATAGAGCCGAAATTTCATTTGCTGAAAGTGAAAAAATCCTAAATCCACCATAGCAGTTACTGTGTCACCGTCATAAACAGAGATTATTTTTGCTTTGTACTGATACATAATTTCAATTTTTTGTGATTAGCATTTATAAAGCTACAAAAAACTGACAATCAACTACTTAAAAACAAAGGTTTATTTTGGCACTTCCTTTTGGCTGAGAATTATAATTTCTGACTCAGACTGTGCCAGCCACCGCCGTTCATAGCTTCAACGCCACCACTTTTTAGAATTCCAGCTGCACTTGCACTACGCATACCACTGGCGCAGCAGCAAATTACAGGTTTGTTCCATTTTTTTATTTCCCCCATTTTTGAAGTAATAGTCTGCAGCGGAATATTTTTGGAACCCGGAATGGCTCCACCGTCATATTCACCTTTGGTGCGTACATCAATGATGATTGCACCACGGCTTTTAAAATCTTCAATTTTCTTTGATTTGTTTCCGAATAAAAAATCTAATAATCCCATAGTATAGTTTCTCCTCGAACGTAGTCGAGAGGTTTTTTAATTAATAATTATTTTGTTGAGCACTGAGCGGAGCCGAAGTGCTTTTATTGAAAGAAGTCGAGGCATCAATTAGCTCCAATCCTCCCTCAATTAAATGTGCCGCTTTTGGTCTTTGTTCCTTCAAATTTAAAAGATGTTGCAATATTTCTTCTGAAAAATCTGAGTCTTCTTTAGAAACCAGCTCATAAATTTCCAAGGGAAGCAACCAATCGGTAGCGTGGTTTTCTTTTAAAGCTTCAAATATTTTTTCTAATTTGTTCCCCTCCTTCGAAGGAGGGGTTAGGGGTGGATGTTCATTACGAATCTCACGAACTTCTTTATAGAGTTCATTGAGCTCTTTTTCTTTCTCGGTTTGCTCAACGCGAATTGTTTCACTTGAAGCAATATGTGTCGCCAGATTAAACGAATTATAATCTGCCGCGCCAGCAAATGCCGAAACAATTTCTTTACCAACCGCCATGTCAAAATCACCCATTTCTGGTGAAAACAATACCTCGTCTTTATATTTTACCGTACAATCTGTAAATTGAATTAACATTAATTCGCCTCTCAAATTTCGAATTCCTGTAACGTTCAAACCCTTTACGGTTATGCCGCTTTCAAATTCAAATTCAATGGGCTTTCCATCATAAAAACTATAAGCCTGCAAATCGCGAGGTCCCATATTTTCTATCGCAAGATTTATTCCTTTTAATTTCCCAAGCGGCGATCCGAAACGGTTTTTATGTCTACTAATTCCTTGACCAATAACTTCTTTTTCGCGGTAACTAAGTGCAGTTTCGCCTTTGGTTTCAAAATAAACTACTTGGTTGTCTTCGTTTTTAATCATTCTATTAAAATGACCGCTTATCTGTAAACCGGTACTAATTTCTATCGTTCCAAGTTGTTTGGATTTTATCAGTTTTTTCAAACCTCGCCATCCACCTTTTCTCACAGCCATTGTATTTGCAAATTCTTCTAAAACTTCCTGCAAATAAGCAAAATCTGGCGTAACGTAAAGCTGTGGTTGCGGTTTTGTAATGTCGAAATCTTGGTAAGCAGCATCTATGGAATAAGGTATTTTCTTCACCTCGTCCTTCATACACCAAACGCTTTCGCCAATGGAAGAAAGCAGACCTGCGCCATAAATTTTAGGATTTTTAACTGTACCAACCATGCCGTATTCAACAGTCCACCAATGCAAGTTTCGAATTAAAGAAATCTCGGAAGCTTTCACTTTTTTGTTTTGAAGTTCTTCAACTCGTGTTTCGGCAGCGTTAATCAATTCTTTCGAAATACCCTCTGCTTCCTTTAAAATAGAGAGTTCACGTACTGCTTCGTACATATCAATATCGTGAGCGCTGGAAATTGCTTTGGCGCCAATTTCTCCAAAACGGCGTAAATATTCCGCATAATCTGGACTCGCAATAATAGGCGCATGACCCGCACCTTCGTGAATAATATCGGGCGCTGGCGTGTATTCAATGTTTTCAAGTTGACGAATATCGCTAGCAATTACAAGCACTTTATAGGCCTGAAATTCCATAAAAGCATTCGGTGGAATAAATCCATCAACGGCAACTGCCGCCCAACCAATTTCTTTCAAAATACGGTTCATTCCGTACATCGATGGAATTTCATCTATGGAAATACCAGTTTTTTTCAAGCCTACCAAATAACTTTCGTGGGCAACTTTGGCGAGATAATTTACATTTTTTCGCATTACATAGCGCCAAACAGCTTGGTTTATGGGCGTGTATTGCTCATAATTCTGTGGTTTTATATACTGTTTTAAATGCGGCGGTAACCGGTCCAACAGTTCGTTGGTTTCAATCTTAATTTCCATAATTCAAAAGTAATTGGTTTTGTTTTGAAAACATCTCGCTCCTTCCCAATTTTTAGGTAAATTGGGTATTTACATTTTGGCAAATAAAATCGGATCGGGTGCTCAGCCCTAAAATTCCTATATTGCATCGTCAATGAAAACAATCTCCCGAAAAGAAGAAATAATAGCAACTGCATCCCGACTTTTTTATGAAAAAGGCTACACTGCAGTTTCTATGCGCGACATCGCTACGGCCCTAAATATAAAGGCTGCGAGTCTCTACAACCACATAAAAAGCAAGCAGGAAATACTTTCAGAAATCATACTGAAAGTTGCCGAAGAATTTACCGTTGGAATGGAAAGTGTGGTCGCTGAAAATAGTTCGGCAATCAAAAAGATTGAAAAAGTAATCGAACTTCATATAGATATTACGGTTAACTATTCCGAAGCATTAGCCGCTTTAAACAACGACTGGATGCACCTTGAAGAGGCAGACCTTAGCGCTTTTGTAAAAATGCGTGAAGATTACGAACAGAATTTCCGAAGTATAATTAAACAAGGCATTCAGGCTGGTGAAATGAAACCGCATCATCCCGAAGTTATTCTATTTTCAATACTTTCCACATTGCGTACGTTGTATTTGTGGAATCAAAAAAGAGGTAAAGTAGATGTGAATATTCTAAAAAAGGATATGGTTTCTGTTCTCATTAAAGGGATAATATAAAATGTCTGTTCGAGTCATTCGACTTCACTTAGCCTAAACTGAAGTCGAGAACTATTTTAGGACGTCCCGACTGCGCTCGACGAGACAAAATAATAATTTGCAATTCTAACTAACAAGCGTTAGTTTTGTTAACTTAATTCGATAAAAAACAAGTGGCGAAATTTCATAAAATAAAAATAAAGGACGTTTACAAAGAGACCGACGATTGTTCGGTAATAACTTTTGATGTCCCCGATAATCTGGCTGAAGAATTTCACTTTCGCCAAGGTCAACACTTAACTTTAAAGGCAGACATAAATGGCGAGGACACCCGCCGTTCCTACAGTTTGTGTTCCAGTCCCATTGATAAGCAATGGCAAGTAGCGGTTAAGACAATTCCTGGAGGTGCTTTTTCAACTTTTGTAAATTCCACTTTAAAGTCTGGCGATATGCTAGAAATTATGGAGCCCAGCGGAATGTTCGGTGTTAAAGCTGATCCAGAAAAAGCCAAAAACTATCTGTTTTTTGCTGCAGGAAGCGGAATTACACCAGTGCTTTCAATGATTAAAACCCATTTAGCACTTGAGCCAAACGCAACTTGCAAATTGTTTTATGTGAATAAAACCGCGAAATCCATTATCTTTAAAGAGGCTTTGGAACAATTGCGGAACAAATATTTCGGAAGGCTAGAAATTTATTATTTTCTTACGAAAGAGCGTCGGGATATCGATCTTTTTAACGGTCGTTTTGATGATGAAAAAATGAAGGTGCTAACCAAAACTTTTATCGACATTCCTGATACGAGTGAAGTGTTTTTATGCGGCCCCGAAGAAATGGTAAATTACTTAAGCAACTATTTAATAGATGCTGGCTTGCCGAAGGAATTAATTCATTTTGAATTGTTCGTTACTGGTCTAACCGAAGAAGATAAGCAACGTGCCGAGCGTTTGGCGCAGCAAAATGTGGAAGGTGTGGAGGTAACCATTGTAGATGCAGGAAAAGAATTCCAATTTAGAATGACCAAAGATTTTGATAATATTCTCGATGCCGCTTTGGCTGCGGGTGCCGATTTACCCTTCGCCTGTAAAGGTGGGGTTTGCAGTACTTGTAAATGCCAAATTTTAGAAGGCAGCGTTGAAATGAAAATAAATTATGCCTTGAGCGATAAAGAAGTTGGGCAAAACTTAGTGTTAAGTTGCCAAGCCGTTCCAACTTCAGAAAAAGTGAAAGTAGATTTTGATGTATAAAGCATTGCTAGACCTGACAGGTTTTTAAAACCTGTCAGGTCTGAAAAAGATAGAATTATGAGCGAAAAAGAAGTTAAAAACCTAGAAGAAATTTTTGAAGCTCGCATTGCGCGCGATGAAAAAATTGAACCGAAAGATTGGATGCCGGAGAAATACCGTCAAACACACATTCGGCAAATGAGCCAGCACGCACATTCTGAAATTGTTGGAATGCTACCAGAAGGAAACTGGATTACTCGAGCTCCTTCGTTACGCAGAAAAGCCGCACTGCTTGCAAAAGTTCAAGATGAAGCTGGTCACGGATTATACCTTTATTCGGCCTGCGAAACTTTAGGTATTTCGCGTGATGAATTATATGAACAACTTCACAGCGGAAAAGCGAAGTACTCCTCAATTTTTAACTACCCCACAGTTACTTGGGCCGATATGGGCGCAGTAGGCTGGTTAGTTGACGGAGCAGCGATTATAAATCAAGTGCCGCTTTGCAATACATCTTTCGGACCGTATGCTCGTGCTATGGTGCGCGTTTGTAAGGAGGAAAGTTTTCACCAACGCCAAGGTTTTGAAATTATGTTAACGCTTTGCCGTGGTTCTGAAGAGCAAAAGGCAATGGCGCAAGATGCGTTAAATCGTTGGTGGTGGCCAAGTTTGATGATGTTGGGACCAACAGATGCTGAATCAATCCACACAGAGCAATCGATGAAGTGGAAACTAAAACGAAAAAGTAACGATGAATTACGTCAACAATTTATAGATCAAACTGTGCCGCAAGCAGACTTATTGGGACTTACAATTCCAGATCCAGATATGAAATTCAATGAAGAAACTAGTAGTTATGATTTTGGCGAAATTAATTGGGACGAATTCTGGCAGGTAGTAAAAGGCCACGGACCTTGTAACAAAGAAAGAATGAGTGCCCGTGTTAACGCCTGGAATAATGGTGAATGGGTACGCGATGCGGCAATGGCGCACGCAGAAAAAAATGCAAATAAAAAAGTAGCGAAAGCAAGTTGAAAAAAGACAAAAGACAATAGGACTTAAGACGTAAGACAAATAAATTATGGTCTTACGTCCTATGTCCTAGAGCGAAGCGCGGTCTTAAGTCTTAATATTAAAAACTAATACCTTATGTCTAATAACAAAAAAAATTGGCCCCTTTGGGAAATATTTGTCCGCAGTAAAAACGGACTTGAGCACCGACACTTTGGAAGTCTTCACGCTGCCGATGCTGAAATGGCAATGGAAAATGCACGCGATGTTTATACACGTAGAAACGAAGGCGTAAGCATATGGGTTGTGGAAAGCACAAATATTACAGCTTCAAACCCAGAGCAAAATGGCGAAATGTTCGAACCAGCACAAGATAAAGTATATCGTCATCCAACATTTTACGATTTGCCGGATGAGGTGAAGCATATGTAACAAATTCCTGCGCAGGCAGGAATCTCAGTATATATTGTTCAATTTTTCCTCATTGGGTTAAAATAGTGCAACAATGATTTCTGCTAATTTTTATTAATGAAATACTAAGAAAATAATGGAATCTCAAGAAAAAAATTCCCGCCTTCACGGGAATTATATCCTAACAATCGCAGACAACTCCCTAATCCTCGCGCAGCGATTGGGCGAACTTTGCGGTCACGGCCCAAATTTGGAAACCGATATTGCATTAACAAATATTTCCTTGGATTTGCTTGGGCAAACGCGAAGCTATTATCAATATGCAGCGAAAGTTTCAGGCGAAGGTAAAACCGAGGATGATATCGCTTTTTTAAGAATTGAAAGAGAATACAAAAACTGTCTGTTAGTTGAACAGCCGAATACACATTTTGGTTTTGTAATCGGGCGTCAGTTTTTGTTTGATGTTTTCCATTTTATGTTAATGGAAAAACTTCAAAATAGTCTAGATGAAACTTTAGCTGCAATTGCAAAGAAGGGAATTAAAGAAGTGAGTTACCACAAGAGATTTTCTTCAGATTGGGTAAAACGTTTGGGTGATGGAACCGAAGAAAGCAACCAAAAAATGCAAGAAGCAATCAACGATCTTTGGCGATTTACTGACGAACTTTTCCATACAACCGAGGCTGAAAAAGCAATGGCAAAAGAAGGGGTTGGAATTGATGTTTCCACCTTCAAAGAAAAATATTACGAAGAAGTTTCCGAAGTTTTAAAAGAAGCAACGCTAACTGTTCCTGAAAATAAATATTTCACCAAAGGCGGAAAAGAAGGTATACATACAGAACATATGGGCTATATTTTGTCAGAATTGCAATATATGCAACGTACATATCCAAATATGACTTGGTAAAATTTAATGTCACCCTGAGCGCAGTCGAAGGGTTTTTAATTTATAAGAAGAATTTTGTTAACCAAAAAAGCACATATCGAATCCCACTTAATCCCAGTTCTGAAAACCGTTTCAGATCCGGAGATTCCTGTGCTTTCTGTTTTGGCTCTTGGTGTTATTCGGGAAGCAATTGAAAAAGAGGGCGTAATTCATATAAAATTAACTCCAACATATTCTGGTTGCCCAGCAATGGACGTAATTGCGGACGATTTAAAAGCTGCTTTTTTAGAAATAGGAAAAACCGCCGAAGTTGAATTGGTGCTTTCTCCCGCGTGGTCCACAGATTGGATCACGGAAGAAGGACTCCAAATGATGGAAGAATATGGTATTGCGCGTCCGTTATCTGAATCGCACAATATAGATGTTTTGTTGGGTGAAAAAAGGCTGGTTAAATGTCCGCAATGCCAAAGTACAAATACACATTTGGTGAGCCAATTTGGTTCCACGGCTTGCAAGGCACTTTTTAAATGCGATGATTGCCTAGAACCGTTTGATTATTTTAAATGCCTAAAATAAATTCCCGCGAAGGCGGGAATCTCATTGTTATAAAAAGATTTATAAATTGAAGTTATTATAAAAAATAGCAGTTTCGCAGACCTAAATATGAATAAAAGCATAACAACTCAAATAGAAAACAAAGTAGCAACACTAACGCTTAATCGCCTTGAGGTTTTCAATAGCTTCAACCGTGAAATGGCGTTATTGCTGCAAAGTGAATTGGACGCTTGTGAAAAAAATCCAGAAGTGCGAGCAATTGTAATCACTGGAAACGGTAAAGCGTTTTGTGCCGGACAGGATTTAAAGGAAGTTACTTCCCCAGAATTGAACCCAGGTTTTAAGAAAATTCTTGAAGAACATTACAATCCAATTATATCGAGAATTCGAAGTATCGAAAAACCGATAATTGGCGCTATCAATGGCGTTGCCGCCGGAGCAGGAGCAAATATTGCTTTAGCTTGTGACGTTGTAATTGCTTCAGAAAATGCTAGTTTTATTCAGGCTTTTAGTAAAATTGGTTTGGTTCCCGATAGTGCTGGGACTTTCTTTTTGCCACGATTAATCGGTTTTCAAAAAGCTTCGGCTTTAATGATGTTGGGTGATAAAGTTTCTGCCGTAGAAGCTGAAAAACTAGGTATGGTTTACAAAGTAGTTTCTTCAGAAAATTTTTCGGAAGAAGTAAATAATATTGCAAGCACAATGGCTAATATGCCTACGAAAGCGTTAGGATTAACAAAGCGATTGCTTAATCAATCGCTTCAGAATTCTTTGGAAGAACAGTTGAATATGGAAAGCAAACTTCAAATTGAAGCAGCCCAAAGTGAAGATTACGCAGAAGGCGTTGATGCGTTTGTAAATAAAAGAAAACCGAATTTTAAGGGGAACTAATTAATGTCACCTCGAGCGCAGTCGAGAGGTTAAAGAAAAATAATATTTAAAAATTCCTGCAAGGCTTTTAAAACTTTGCAGGATAAAATACAAATATGAAGATAGGAATAATAGGAGCAGGAACAATGGGCGCGGGCATAGCACAAGTAGCTGCCACGGCCGGATGTTTCGTAAAATTATACGACACCAAAACAGATGCTTTGGAAAAAGCTGAAGCAGATTTAAACAAAATAATGGATCGCTTGATTGAAAAAGGCAAAATCGATTCCGAAGAAAAACAGCGCATTCAGAACAATATCCAATACGTCAACACGCTAAAGGAATTGAAAGATTCTAATATGACTATTGAAGCGATTGTTGAAAATTTAGACATTAAAAAGAACGTGTTTTCTACACTTGAAAAGTTTGTGAGTGATGACTGCATAATTGCTTCAAATACTTCTTCTTTATCCATTGCTTCCATTGCTTCCTCATTGCAAAAACCTGAAAGATGCATTGGAATTCATTTTTTCAATCCTGCGCCTTTGATGAAATTGGTTGAGGTTATACCAGCAATTCAGACTTCGGAAGAGACATTAAATATTTCAATTAAAACAATTAAAGATTGGGGAAAAATGGTTGCCGTTGCAAAAGATACCCCGGGATTTATAGTAAACCGAGTTGCTCGTCCATTTTACGGAGAAGCCCTTCGAATTTACGAAGAAGGAATTGCTTCTTTTTCTGAAATAGATTCAGCGATGAAAGAGCTTGGTGGTTTCAGAATGGGCCCTTTCGAACTGATGGATTTTATAGGAAATGATGTGAATTATACGGTTACTGAAACCGTTTTTACAGCCTTTTATTTCGATCCACGCTACAAACCATCGTTCACACAAAAACGTTTCGCTGAAGCAGGTTATTTGGGGCGTAAAAGTGGAAAAGGTTATTACGATTATTCAATTAATGTCACCCCGAGCGCAGTCGAGGGGTCTTTGGCTTCTGAAAAAGCTGAACAAATTTTCAATCGAATCCTCGTAATGCTTATCAACGAAGCCGCCGACGCGCTTTTTTGGAATATCGCTTCCGCAGAAGATATAGACAACGCAATGACCAAAGGCGTTAATTACCCAAAAGGATTATTGGCTTGGGCAGACGAAAAGGGCATTGATTGGTGCATAAAGAAGATGGACGAACTTTACGATGAATATCGCGAAGACCGCTACAGATGTTCGCCTTTATTACGAAAGATGAGTCGTGAAAATAAAACCTTTTTTTAAATGCTTGATGCTGAAAAAATACCTGTAAAAATGTTAAGTCAAGATGCCTTCAGTTCTTGGCTCGGAATTGAGATTTTGGAAGTTAAAAAAGGAAGATGTAAGGTTGCGATGACTGTTCGCAAAGAAATGCTCAATAGCATGAACAAAGCCCACGGAGGCATTAGTTACAGTTTAGCGGATACGGCTTTTGGTTTTGCAGCAAACACTCACGGAAAGTTTGCCGTTTCCATTGAAACTTCAATAAATCATATTGAAGCATTGAACGAAGGCGATTATTTAACCGCAGAATCTGTAATTGAAAAAGTAGGCAATAAATTGGGTTTCAATATTGTTGAAGTAAAGCGTGGCGACGAGTTAGTTGCACTTTTTAAAGGCGTTGTTTATAGAACCAGTAAGGATTGGGAGTAATTCAAATTAAACCTAACTAATACATTTAAAAATTATGAAATGGCAGGGTAGAAGACAAAGCGGTAACTTAGACGATCGTCGTGGAATGAGCAAAGGCAAAATGGCCGCTGGTGGCGGAATTGTCGTTACTCTAATAGTACTAGCGTTAAACTTTTTTGGTGGTGAAACAGGACAACAACTTGCGCCTCTCGTTGAACAAATAGGGAATTCCCAGTCTATTCAGCAAACCGAACAAAGAGAGCTTACTGCCCAAGAAAAGGAAATGGGTAATTTTATGGCCACTGTTTTGGCTGATACCGAAGATGTTTGGAATAATATTTTTCAACAGAATAATATAGGTGAATATCAAGAGCCAACAATGGTTCTATTTACCGACGCGGTTAGCACTGGGTGCGGAAATGCGAGTTCATCTTCGGGACCATTTTACTGCCCTGCAGACCAAAAAGTATATATGGACTTAGCCTTTTTTGACGAATTGAAATCTCGCTTCGGCGCAAAAGGGGGCGATTTTGCCATAGCTTATGTAACTGCTCACGAAATAGGCCACCACGTACAAACATTACTGGGTACTTCCCAAAAAGTAACACAACTGCAACGCCAAAATAGGAGTGAAGCCAACAGATTATCAGTAGCGCTTGAACTTCAAGCTGATTTTTATGCGGGTGTTTGGGCCTATTACAACAAAAAATACTTGGAAGAAGGTGATATTGAGGAAGCTTTAAGTGCCGCAAATGCTGTTGGCGACGACGCTATTCAAAAAAGAACACGAGGCGATGTGGTGCCAGATAGTTTTACCCACGGTAGCTCCGAACAACGAATGAAATGGTTTATGAAAGGTTATAAAACTGGCGATATAAAACAGGGTGATACCTTTTCAGAAATATTAAATTAAAATGATGAAAAACGCATATATAATTGACGGAATTAGAACTCCAATCGGGAGTTACCAAGGAGCATTAAGCACAATAAGAACAGATGATTTAGCGGCTTTGGTAATTGCTGAAATAGTAAAACGAAATCCGAATATCCCCAAAGAAGCATATGATGATGTAATTCTTGGCTGTGCAAACCAGGCTGGTGAAGACAATAGAAATATTGCGCGAATGGCTTCCCTTTTAGCAGGTTTGCCAGTAACAGTTCCTGGTGAAACAGTAAACAGACTTTGCAGCAGCGGACTTTCAGCTATTATCCAGGCTAACCGAGCTATAAAAGCAGGCGATGGAGATTTATTTATTTCCGGTGGGGTTGAACACATGACGCGCGGACCATACGTGGTTGCCAAACCATCTTCAGCCTTTGGAACCGATGCTAAAATGTACGATTCAAGTTTTGGGTGGCGATTCGTAAACCCAAAAATGCAGGAAATGTATGGAACCGATGGCATGGGAAATACCGCTGAAAATCTAGTAGAGAAATATAATATTTCAAGAGAAGACCAAGATAAGTTTGCGCTTTGGAGTCAGCAAAAAGCTACCAAAGCCCAAGAAAACGGGAGATTGGCAAAAGAAATTCTTATTGTTGAAATTCCGCAACGCAAAAAAGATCCTATAAATTTCTCGAAAGATGAATTTGTAAAGCCAACAACATCCTTAGAGATTTTAGCAAAATTACGCCCAGCTTTTAAAAAGGAAGGTGGAAGCGTTACCGCAGGGAATTCTTCAGGGTTGAATGACGGAGCTGCGGCAACAATAATTGCTTCGGAAGCGGCAGTGAAAAAATACAATCTCAAGCCATTAGCAAGAATCGTAAGTTCGGCTGTGGTTGGAGTAGAACCAAGAATTATGGGGATTGGCCCAGTGGAAGCTGCAAATAAAGCCTTGAAAAAAGCAGGCCTAACCATGGACGATATGGACGTAATCGAGCTTAACGAAGCGTTCGCAGCACAGGCATTAGCTTGCACTCGTGCCTGGGGGTTAAAGGACGATGATCCAAGATTAAACCCGAATGGAGGCGCTATTGCTATTGGGCATCCACTTGGAGTTACAGGAACTAGAACCACATATTCAGCGGCCTTAGAGTTAAAAGAACAAAATAAGCGTTATGCTTTGGTAACAATGTGTATTGGCGTTGGGCAAGGGTATGCGGCTATAATCGAGCGAGTTTAAAAGGTTGTTTTGCCACTTAAACGTGGATTAATTAAAAATACAAAATGAAAAAACTACATAATTACGTTACAGGACAATGGATTACTGGTAAAGGTGAAGGCGTGCCAATGCACGATGCAATTACTGGAGAAATCGTTGCGCTTTCAGATACAGAAGGATTAGATTTTGCTGAAATCCTTCAATACGGAAGAACAAAAGGTGGCGAAGTTCTTCGGAAAATGACCTTTCAGGAACGCGGAAATATGCTGAAATCCTTAGCACTTTATCTAGTTAAAAAGAAGGCCGATTTTTATGAAATTAGCTACCGAACCGGCGCAACAAAAGTTGATAGCTGGATAGATATTGAAGGTGGTTTCGGGAATTTATTTGCCAATGCTTCCCTTCGGAAATTATTTCCAAATCAGTCCTACCACGTTGAAGGCGATCCAATAGATCTTTCACGCGGTGGCCGTTTTATGGCGCATCATATTATGGTTCCAAAACGTGGGGTTGCAATTCATATAAACGCATTTAATTTCCCTGTTTGGGGAATGTTGGAAAAGTGTGCAGTAAATTGGATGGCGGGTGTCCCTGCCGTTGTAAAACCTGCAACAAATACGTCATTTTTAACTGAAGCCGTAGTGCGTGAAATTATTGCTTCCGGAATTTTACCAGAAGGTGCATTGCAGCTAATTACTGGTTCTGCAAGAACAATCCTAGACGGAGTAGAATCGCAGGATGTGGTTACGTTCACAGGTTCTGCCACTACAGGTAAAATGCTGAAGGCACATAAAAAAATTATCGAAGAATCTGTTCCATTTACGATGGAAGCCGATTCACTTAATGCTTCAATTTTAGGTGAGGATGCCGTTCCGGGAACTCTGGAATTTGATCTCTTTATTAAAGAAGTAAGAAATGAAATGACGGTAAAATGTGGGCAAAAATGTACTGCTATCCGCCGTATAATTGTTCCGCAAAACTTAGTTGAAGATGTGCAAATTGCCCTTGGTAATGCGCTTTCAAAAGTAACAATTGGCGACCCGCGATTAAAAGAAGTGCGAATGGGTTCATTGGTGAGTTTAGATCAAGTGCAAGAAGTTAGAGAACGCGTGCAAGAATTGTCCAAAACTGCAACTATTGTTTATGGCGATTTAGATAAAATTGACGTCATAGGTGCCGATGCCAAAAAAGGAGCTTTTTTGGCTCCAATTTTACTCAGAGAAGATAATCCGTTTAAAAATCTAGCGGTTCATGAAACTGAAGCTTTTGGCCCAGTGAGTACCATTATGCCATATAAAAATTTAGACGAAGCAATCACTTTAGCCCAAATGGGGAAAGGCTCGTTAGTTTCTTCTATTGCCACAAATGATGATAAAATTGCGAAGGAGTATGTAATTAATGCTGCTTCCCACCACGGACGGATTTTAGTATTAAACCGCGAAAGTGCCAAAGAAAGCACAGGTCATGGTTCGCCACTTCCGTATTTAGTTCACGGTGGTCCTGGACGTGCAGGTGGCGGTGAAGAAATGGGCGGAGTGCGAGGTATAAAACATTATATGCAACGTACAGCCATTCAAGGTTCACCAACTACTTTAACCGAAATTACAGGTATTTATCAGGCAAACGCAAAATATAAAGAAGCCGATCAACATCCTTTTAAATATCACTGGGAAGACATCGAGCCCGGAATGTCGCTAAAAACGCACAATCGCACCCTAACAGATACCGATATTATAAATTTCGCCAATCTAACTTGGGATCATTTTTATGCACATACCGATATTACTTCTTTAGACGGAAGTATTTTCGAAAAGCGAACTGCCCACGGTTATTTCATTATTGCAGCCGCAGCGGGATTATTTGTTTATCCAAATAAAGGCCCAGTTGCTGCAAATTACGGTTTGGAAGATTGTCGTTTTTTACGTCCGCTGTATCACAACGATACTATTTATGTACGTTTAACGTGTAAGCAAAAAGTAGATCGCGATGTTGCTTCCGCAGAACATCCAAGCGGAATTGTAAAATGGTTTGTGGAGGTTTTTGATGCTGAAGATGAGTTGGTGGCGGTTGCAACAATTTTGACAATGGTTCAAAAGAAACAGGAGACTTTTGTTGAAATGACCGATGAAAATATTCAGGAATCTTTGAACAAGCTATCCGAAGAAACCAAGCCAAAATGGGGCATTATGACACCTCAGCATATGTTGGAACATATGGAATACACTTATAAAATTGCTTCAGGAAAAATTCAAGATTTTGAAGTTGCAACGCCTGAAAAGATATTGGAGAAAGTTCACGCAAGTCTTTACAACTATGAAAAATTTCCCCATAATTCAAATTTTCCACAGTTGGAAAAAGGTAAATTAGGAACATTAAATCATCCAGATTTGGATACTGCGAAAATTAAATTTCTTGAAGAAAGAGAAGCCTATAAAACCTATTTCAAGGAAAATCCAGAAACCAAATTAAACAATATGGTCTTCGGAGAGTTGAATAAATACGAATGGTATTTGATGGAAAGAAAACATCTTAATCATCATTTTGAACAATTCGGTCTTATATAAAGTTGAACTTTTTAAATAAACAAAAACAGCCCACGAAAGTCGGGCTGTTTTTGTTTTTCGTACTAAGCTTAAATATAGGCTTAGAACCGAAAGTGCTGCATTTATAACTGTTCTTTGCCTTTTTTAGTAGCAATTACACTAATAACTAAAATCTGAAACGCGTGATAAATCATCAAGGGTAAAAGCATAATACCAATGATGTTAGTGTGGCCAAATAATGCTTCGGAAAAAACCGTTCCGTGAACCAAGGATTTTTTAGTTCCGCAAAATTGATTGGTAATTCTATCGGCGTGATTAAATTTAAAAACCTTCCCCAACCACCCAGTAAGTGAGTAAACAATAAAAAACAATAGTAGAACGGCCGCAATCATAATTAGCATTTCAGGCAGGCTAATAATAGTAAAAATTTTATCTTCAAAAGAATGTACAAAGCTTTTGTAAATAATTAATAGGATGATAAATCTATCAAATAAGTTTAATGGGCGTTTATGTTTTTGTGCCCAAGTTCCAAGATATTTTCGCAGTAAAAGTCCGAGTATTAAAGGAATTACAATTTCTGTGATTAGTTGTAAGTAGATTGTAGAAAAATCGAAAGCCACATCAGTTTGTTTTATAAACGGCATCATCCACAACGGGGTTAAAATAATTCCTATTATCCCAGAGATACTCGCATTAAAAATAGCTGCGGGTAAGTTTCCTTTGGCCATAGAAACCATCACCACAGAAGACGATACGGTAGATGGCAAGGCGGCCATAAATAAAAAAGCCAGCCATAGAAGCTCATACTGTGTGTCTTTAAACAGCGGAAAAAATGGCAGAATAAGAAGTGGAAATAATATGAAAGTAGAACTTTGTACTGTAAGATGTAATTTCCAGTTTTTAAGACCGTTTTTTATGGCTTCGGAATTTAGACTCAAACCATAAATGAAGAAGATAAGAGAAATTCCAATACTGCTAATTAAATTCATCGGCACTGGACTATCTGATGCTCCCAACTGTGGAAAAACGTAAGCAATAGCGATGCTTATTACAATGGCAATAACAAATGAATCTACCTTGAGTTTCTTCAGCATGGAAGTTTTTTTTGGCAAAGATATGCGTGCTGAAACATTTTGAGAGGTAGAATGGAAATAAAGTGATTCAAACAATAAAACTTCTCGAGAATTCATCCAACCGTTTTCACCGAAATATTATGAAAATAATCAAGTTTATAAAAGCTGCAATTGACTACTATAATTACAAAAAGTTGGTTTATTTTGTAAAATGATACTTAGCAATGCCAAAAGCGGTAATACCTGAAAAATTGTTTGGTTAAAGTAGCCAAATCAAAGGGAAAAGTCTTTAAAAATGAATAAATTGTAACCAAATGAAAACGAGCGTAAAGCGCGAATAAATATGAACGAAGCATACGTAAAACAAAACACACAAAACGGCATTTCAACCGTCGAATTCTTCCACCCAGCGCACAATAGTTTGCCAGGAGATTTGCTGGCTGAACTCGCAGATACAATAACCGAAGCAGGAAATAATGACGACATAAAAGTTATAATTCTAAAAAGTGGCGGCGACAGAACATTCTGCGCAGGCGCAAGTTTTAACGAATTGATAAATATAAACGATGCCGAAACTGGAAAAATATTTTTCAGCGGTTTCGCCAATGTCATTAATGCAATGCGAAAATGTCCCAAATTTATCATCGGCAGAATTCAAGGAAAAACTGTTGGCGGCGGCGTTGGTGTTGCTTCGGCGACAGATTATTGTTTTGCAACAAAATTTTCAGCAATTAAATTGAGTGAATTGAATGTTGGAATCGGTCCGTTTGTGGTTGGTCCCGCTGTAGAGCGCAAATTAGGCCTGAGTGCAATGAGCCAAATAGCAATTGATGCCAATACTTTTTACACTGCAGAGTGGGCGCTAAATAAAGGATTATACAATCAACTTTTTGATAGTATTGAAACAATGGATGCTGCTATAAATTCTTTTGCAGAGAATCTTTGCAATTACAACCCCGAAGCGATGAAAGAAATGAAAAAAGTATTTTGGAGTGGCACCGAAGATTGGGACGACTTGCTTGCTAAAAGAGCAGTAATTTCGGGCAGATTGGTGCTTTCAGAATTTACGAAGGAAACATTAAAACGATTTGAATAAAATATAATTAACGATTGCAGGTTAACGATTTTTGATTTAAAGATTCTGAAATCAAAAATCGTTAATCGACAATCAACAATCTTAAATATTTTGATTTACAGTTTTAAAGGTCATATTCCAGTTATTCACGAATCTAGTTTCGTTCACCCTTTGGCGGCCGTAACGGGCAATGTTATTATTGGGAAAAATTGCTATATCGGTCCAGGTGCTGCAATTCGCGGCGATTGGGGCGAGATTATTTTAGAAGACGGCGTAAATGTGCAGGAAAACTGTACGGTACATATGTTTCCAGGTAAAAGTATTGTGTTGAAAGAAAGTGCGCACGTGGGTCACGGCGCAATAATTCACGGCGCAAATTTGGGTAGAAATTGCCTTATTGGAATGAACAGCGTAATTATGGACGATGCCGAAATTGGCGACGAATGTATAGTTGGCGCAATGAGTTTTGTAAAAGCTACAGAGAAATTTCCGAAGCGAAAACTGATTGTTGGTAATCCAGCAAAGGCAATTAAAGATATTAGTGATGACATGATTGCTTGGAAAACAGCTGGCACGAGATTGTATCAGCAGTTGCCTGCGAACTGTCATGAGAGTTTGAAAGAAGTTGAACCATTGCGCGAAATACCTGTGGATAGGCCAATACAGGAGGATTTTTATAAGACGCTAAATGAATTCAAGGAAAAGAATACTAAGCTTTAGCCAAAAAGAATTTTAATCGATTGAAGGTAGATTACATTTATTCTGAATTTAAAACCACAGATTATGAAAACTTTATTTCGATTATTCTTTTTATCTCTTTTCACAGCTGGTATATTGTCTTCTTGTACCGTGCATCACCATCGCGCTACAAAATCACATAAATCATCACCTGGTCAAGTTAAAAAATTTACAGGGTCTAAAAGTGCAAAACCGTATGCCCCTGGACAGAATAAAAATAAAAATAAAAAGAAGAAAAAATATAAACACCTTCCATAGTGTGAAGGGTAAATTTATTTATGAATAAAACCAATTTCAAAATGCCCAAAATGGGCGAAAGCATAACCGAGGGAACTATCATTGAATGGCACGTAAAAGTAGGCGATTCTTTTGAAGAAGGCGATATCCTTTTGGAAGTAGCCACAGATAAAGTTGATAATGAAGTGCCGGCTCCTGCTGCGGGAACGATGCTGGAACATAAATTCAGCGATGGGGATGTTGTTCCAATTGGCGAAGTGATTGCTATTTTGGATATTTCAGAAGGTGGTAATTCAGAAAAAACTGCTTTAAAAACTTCAAAAACCCCAATTTCACCTTCTAAAGATAAGGTTACTGAGCGTAGTAAAAGTACAACTTCAATTCCCCCATCAGGGGCTAAGGGGACTTCCTTCAAAGTAAATGAAAATATTTTTATATCCCCCTTAGTTGATGCGATTGCACGTAAAAACCACATTAGTTACGAAGAGCTCGCTCGAATTTCCGGAACAGGAAAAGATGGCCGATTGCGTAAAAGCGATGTTTCAGAATACATAGAAAGTGGACGCCCTTTTAAATTTGCGCAAGCCGTTCCCGAAGCTTCAGGCTTTCAGGTTCCTGATTTAAAATTCGACAAAGGCAAAGGTAAGATTGTGGAAATGGACCGTATGCGACGAATGATTGCAGACCACATGGTTTATAGTAAACACACTTCGCCACACGTTACCGCCTATGTGGAAGCAGATTTGACGGATATGGCTAATTGGCGCAACAAAAATAAAATCGCTTTTCAGAAAAAACACAATGAAAAACTCACGTTTACGCCACTTTTCATCGAATGTGTTGCAAAGGCAATTACAGATTTCCCAATGATTAATTCCACGCTTGATGGAACAAGTATTATTGTAAAAGACGAAATAAATATAGGGATGGCAACTGCGCTTCCGTCGGGAAATTTAATTGTTCCTGTAGTGAGAAATGCCGACAAAAAGAATTTAAAGGAATTGGCCGAAGCAACAAATATGCTTGTAGGAAAATCCCGCGACAACAAATTAACGGCTGACGATACTCGAGGTAGCACATTTACGATTAGCAATGTGGGAACTTTTGGAAGTTTAATGGGTACGCCAATAATCAATCAACCAGAAGCAGCAATTCTCGCAACCGGAATCATAAAAAAACGTGCCGAAGTAATGGAACGTGAAGATGGCGATACCATTGAGATTAGACAGATGATGTACCTTTCACTTTCCTTCGACCATAGAATTGTGGATGGATATTTGGCGGGTTCTTTTTTGAGGAGAATTGGTGATTATATGGAACAATTCGATTCCAATCGGAAAATTTAATTAAAAGACCTGACAGGTTTTTAAAACCTTTCAGGTCTGAGCATTAGTCGCGATTCAAATGTTTCGTGATTCAAATAATTAAACAATGAATAAAGATATATTAGAAAATGCCTTCAAAACCTTAGTCACAGCAAAAGCGATGACCGAGATTTATGAAGAAAATTTCAAAACCGTTTCAAAATACGTACACGCTACTTCGCGTGGTCACGAAGTAATACAAATTGTGGTTGGCATGCAGTTATTGCCACAAGATTATGTATTTCCATATTATAGAGATGACTCCATTTTGCTTTCTATTGGGATGACACCTTATGAATTAATGCTTCAGGTTTTGGCAAAAAAGGACGATCCTTTTTCGGCAGGAAGAACGTATTATTCGCATCCAAGCTTGAAAGATGATGATAAACCAAAAATTCCGCACCAAAGTTCTGCCACAGGAATGCAAGCTATTCCAGCTACTGGTGTTGCCTTAGGTTTTCATTACCGAGAAGGCGGTAATCTCTTTGACGAGGAACAACACTCAAATGATTCAAAAACTAAAAATGCAAAGAAATCGGAAAGTCATTATGATTCGTCGGTTCATTCAGCAGAGTCCCTTAAACGCGGGAATGCACCTATTGTAGTTTGCAGTCTAGGTGATGCTTCCGTTACCGAGGGCGAAATTGCTGAAGCTTTCCAAATGGCTGTTTTAAAGAAATTGCCAATTCTCTATTTAGTGCAGGACAACGGCTGGGATATTTCGGCAAATGCAGAAGAAACCCGAGCTCAAGACGCATTTGAATATGCCAAAGGTTTTAAAGGATTGGAAGCAATATCTATCGATGGAACTGATTTTGAAGAAAGTTATAACACCATTCAAAATGTAATTTCAAAAATTCGAACTGAAAGAAGACCGTTTTTGGTACACGCCAAAGTTCCGTTATTAAATCACCACACCTCTGGAGTTAGGATGGAGTTTTATCGCGATGATTTGGACGAAGCTAAAAGTCGGGATCCGTATCCGAAGTTAAAACAGCTTTTATCTAATAATGGTTTTTTAGCAAAAGAACTTTCAGATATTGAAAATGCTGCAAAAAAGGAAGTTGCCAAAAGTTTGGAAAAAGCTTTTAAAGCAGAAGATCCAAAACCAGAAGATTTATTTACCCACGATTTTGCACCAACCGAAATCACCGAAGAAGAAGGTGAACGCTCCCCAAAAGGAGGCGAAAAAGTTGTGATGGTAGATTGCGCTTTATTCGCTATTGAAGAGTTAATGACCAAGCACAAAGAATGTTTACTTTATGGTCAAGATGTAGGCGGACGCCTGGGTGGAGTTTTTCGCGAAGCCGCAACTTTGGCACAAAAATTTGGCGATAACCGTGTATTTAATACGCCAATCCAAGAAGCATTTATTGTTGGTAGCACCGTTGGAATGAGCGCTGTAGGTTTAAAACCAATAGTTGAAGTTCAGTTTGCAGATTACATCTGGCCTGGCCTAAATCAGCTTTTTACTGAAGTAAGCCGAAGCTGTTATCTTTCAAACGGAAAATGGCCGGTGTCTATGGTTTTGCGTGTTCCTATTGGTGCTTACGGCAGCGGTGGGCCTTATCATTCTTCTTCCGTAGAAAGTATTATTACAAATATTAGAGGTTTAAAAATTGCTTATCCAAGTAATGGAGCCGATTTAAAAGGATTGTTGAAAGCGGCTTATTACGACCCAAATCCCGTTGTGATTTTTGAACACAAAGGTTTATATTGGAGCAAGGTAAAAGGCACCAAAGGCGCTACTTCATTAATGCCTGCGGAAGATTATATTTTGCCTTTCGGAAAAGCTTGGGTTTTACAAGAAATTTGGAAAAAAGAAGAGGAGGAAACTCTTTCAATTATAACTTATGGAATGGGCGTACATTGGGCAATGAACGCTTCCGAAGAGCTTGGAATGCAGGATAAAATTGAAGTTGTGGATTTAAGAACACTTCACCCATTAGATTATGAAACGGTTTTTAAATCGGTTAAAAAATGTGGAAAATGTTTGGTTGTAACTGAAGAACCTTCGGAAAATGGTTTTAGTAGAAGTTTACAGGGAAGAATTCAAGAGGAGTGTTTTCAACAATTAGATGCACCTGTAATGTTAATTGGTTCAGAAAATATGCCTGCAATTCCATTGAATTCAATTTTGGAAGAAACGATGATTCCTTCCACCGAAAAAGTGAAGAAGAAAATACTTGAAATACTTAACTATTAATTGCTAGTGGCTAATTTCTAAAAGGCAACTGTTAAGTTAAGTATTTGATATTTTGATTGATAAATATAAAACTAATTTAAATTATATTCTTTATGAAATCGATAATTACACTTTTCGCCATTTTCTCGGTAACAGTATTACACGCGCAATGGACAAATGATACTGATGCAAACACGCTTGTAGCCGAGTCTGGCGAACTGGATGTGCAAGCCCGTGGCACCTCTGATGGACAAACATATGTTGTATATTGGAAAAACGTTGGGCCGCCAGCAAATATTGAACTTCGCTTGCAAATTATGGATGCGGATGGCAACCAAACACTTGGTAGCGATGGTATGTTGGTAAGCGACCTAATACCTATGAGTACTTCTACGGTAATAATGACTTCAACCGTAGATGCCGATGATAATCTTTATATAGGAGCTACAGGAACAGCCGGCGGAGATCCAGCTTTTGTGTTTAAAATGGATGCCGATGGCAATCACTTATGGGGTGCCAATGGAGTTCAAGTTGGAAATGGTAATGTGGTAACAGTTTTACCGCTTTCTGCAGGAGGCGCAATTGTTAGCTGGCTTTCTGGAAGTGGTGCAGTTATGCAAAAATATGACGCTAGTGGTGTTGCAGTTTGGCCAGCAACTCAGCCGTTAACAATGGGATCTGGCACTTCGTCGCCTGGAAATTTCTTTGAGGTTTCGGGAGGCGAATATATAGCCGTTTTCCATAAATTATTAACGGGTATAAACTCTTTTCTATATGCACAGCGATACGATGCAGACGGTAATGCAGTTTGGGGAAGTGCTGTTCAAATTTCTGACAGAGCTACAGCTTTTATTCGTTCGTACAAAGGTGTTCAGGATGGCGATGTAGTTTATATGGGCTATTATGCTTCGGCAGGAAATCGTTTTGATTCTTATCTACAACGAATAAATCCAGATGGAACCTTGCCTTGGGGAGTAAACGGCTCTGATTTCGACACCAATGAAACCGATTATGAAATGGAAACCGAAATAGCTTTTGAAAGCGGATCACAAAATATTTGGTCTGTTGCTACTTATTCAAATAATACTCAGAGCGAAAGAGGAGAATTTGTTCAGAAGTATGATAAAATTACTGGAGCGCGAGCGTTTACCGATAATGCTAAAGTTGTATTTCCTATCGGTTCCGAAAAAATTCATGCGGGAAGTCTTCAGCTAATTAACAATACGCCTTTGTTTATTATAAAAGATGGATTAGATACTGGTGCTTCGCCGGTAACATTACATTCAGTTAATCTTGATGAAAATGGGGGTTTTGCTTGGCCTGAAGAAACGCGTCCTGTAGCTACATTTTCGGCGTCAAAAGGTAGAATTAGTTTTACCAAACAAGCAACATCGCAAAGTGTAGCCGTTTTTACAGAAGACAAAGGTAGTGGCCAAAAAATCTATGCGCAAAATGTGGTTGATGATACCGCTGGTGTTGAAGAATTTTCAGACGTTTCAATATCTTTTGCGAACCCCGTAAAAGATGAAATGTTCGTTAGTAGCGGTTCCCCGATTGAAGAAATTTCAATTTATAATGTTTTAGGTCAGCAAATATTCGCATCAAAATTCAATGATGAAAGTTCAGTAAACATAAATACTCAAAACTGGAATTCGGGAATTTTTTTTATGAATGTTTCAACTAATTCCAGAATTAAAACTGGCATAAAGCTAGTTAAACAATAAGCCTATAAGTTCCTAAATTAAAAAGCCTTCCTGTGTTCCGGGAAGGCTTTTGATTTGTAATTAAGTCTATATTATTTCTTAGAACCCGGCGGATATTCAGCTAGAATTTTAGAAACTATTTCTCTAATTCGTTCTTCCTTTCTTTCCATATCTCCAGTCACTAAATCTGCGCTACCCATACCCTGCCAAACTAGATTATTGGTTTTCGCATCGATTAAATCAATATAAAGTGTGCCTTCTGCAGTTCTCGCAACATTACTTCCGCCATAATAACCTCCGTAATACCAAGGACTCCAGCCCCAGTTGTAACCATAATTGTTGCTGTAAACATCAATACGTTCACGTTCTTTAGTGAAAATACTAACTAGCAAATCTGGTTTTTCAGATTTAGACATTCCTTTCATTGTAAGATTACTTTCAATAGCGCGAAGAATGCGTTTTTTGTCCAAATCGCTAATTTCGGCTTTGTCTATGCCGGGTCTAAAAAATGCGAAGGATTTGTACTGATTAAAATTTACTTCTTTGTCGAAATCTGTCGCAACACGAACGGTGGAGCAGGAAGCGAAAACAAAAAGCAATAGCAGCGGTAAGAATTTAAGTGCTTTCATAGTTTTTATTTTTTTAAATTTTGGCAGAATTTTCACCTCTGCCGTTTTTCTTTTAAAGTTAAAGAAATTTATTTGAAAAGATTGTCGTCAACAAAATTTGGAAGCGTCACTTTTAATTGCGGATTGTTTTCCATCGCACGTTTTATAGCGAAAACTGCTTCGTCATTTCGTGCCCAACTACGTCGTGCTATTCCGTTATTCACATCCCAGAAAAGCATATTTTCAAGACGTCGTTGCGCATCTTTACTACCATCAAGAACCATTCCGAAACCGCCATTTATAACTTCACCCCAGCCTACGCCACCACCGTTGTGAATGCTCACCCAAGTGGCGCCACGAAAACTATCGCCAATAACATTTTGGATGGCCATATCTGCTGTAAATCTGCTACCGTCATAAATATTGGAAGTTTCACGGTACGGCGAATCAGTTCCCGAAACATCGTGATGATCGCGACCTAAAATTACAGGACCAATTTTACCTTCTGAAATAGCTGTATTAAAAGCCGAAGCAATCTGAACACGTCCGTCAGCGTCTGCATAAAGAATGCGTGCTTGCGAACCTACCACCAGTTTATTTTCTTGCGCGCCTTTAATCCAAGTAATATTATCCTGCATTTGTTGCTGAATTTCGTTTGGAGAATTTTTCATCAAATTTTCCAAAACTATGCAAGCTATTTCATCTGTTTTCTGAAGATCTTCTGGTTTTCCGGAAGCACAAACCCATCTAAAAGGTCCGAATCCATAATCAAAACACATCGGGCCCATAATATCTTGAACGTAGGACGAATATCTAAATTCCTTTCCTTTTTCTTCGGAAAGCACATCTGCACCAGCACGAGAAGCTTCCAAAAGAAAAGCATTTCCGTAGTCGAAAAAGTAAGTGCCTTTTGCCGTGTGTTTGTTGATTGCTTCCACATGGCGGCGCAAGCTACTTTGTACTTCTTTTTTGAATTGTTCCGGATTGTTGGCCATCATTTCGTTGGCTTCTTCGTAGGATAATCCAACTGGATAGTAGCCGCCAGCCCACGGATTATGAAGTGATGTTTGATCACTTCCCAAATCGATATGAATATTAGCTGCGTCAAACTTTTCCCAAACTTCAACGATGTTTCCGTCAAAGGCAATTGATACAGTTTCTTTGTTTGCAGTTGCTTCTTTCACACGTTTTGAAAGTGTGTCTAAATCTGAAATCACTTCGTCAACCCAACCTTGACTATGTCTGGTTTCAGTTGCTCTTTTATTTACTTCAGCACAAACGGTTACACATCCAGCAATATTTCCTGCTTTTGGCTGTGCGCCGCTCATTCCGCCGAGGCCAGAGGTTACGAATAAACCACCTTGGGGTTCTTTTTTAATTTTTCTAAAACCGTTTAAAACCGTAATTGTGGTTCCGTGCACGATTCCCTGCGGGCCAATGTACATATAGCTTCCCGCCGTCATCTGGCCGTATTGCGTTACTCCAAGCGCATTGAATTTTTCCCAATCATCGGGTTTGCTATAATTCGGAATCATCATTCCGTTGGTTACTACAACTCTCGGTGCATCCTTATGCGAAGGAAACAAACCCATAGGATGTCCCGAATAAACCGCCAAAGTTTGCTCGTCGGTCATTTCAGATAGATATTTCATCACTAAAAGATACTGCGCCCAATTTTGAAAAACGGCACCATTTCCGCCGTAAGTAATCAACTCGTGCGGATGTTGTGCCACTGCGTAATCCAAGTTATTTTGAATCATTAGCATAATCGCTTTCGCCTGATTTGATTTTCCGGGATATTCATCAACAGGGCGGGCATGCATTTTATATTCAGGACGAAAACGGTACATATAAATCCTGCCGTATTTTTCAAGTTCTTCGCTAAACTCGGGTAGGAGTGTAGCGTGATGTTTTGGTTCAAAATAACGAAGCGCGTTGCGCAACGCCAATTCCTTTTCTTCTTTTGAAAGAATATCTTTTCGCTTTGGCGCGTGATTTATAGATGCATCGAAAGGCTTCTTTTCGGGAAGAATTGAAGGTATGCCTTGCTGTATTTGTTCTTTAAAAGTCATTTTTTAATGATATTTTTTATTGATGCTTTCCGGTTTTCTTATCAAACCCATACGGACAATGGCGGCAACCGCTCTCGCAACAATAGCCACGTTTTAAATGGTATTGCTCCGTAAAGCATTTGTAACCTTCGGGCGTTAGGTAATAATCGCCTTCTTCGAGTTCTATTTTTTTCTTTGGAAAAAGCATTGTGTAAAAATACTAAATTCAATGCTCAGTATTGAGTGCATCATTAGCAGTTTTTTATATTGTAATTACATACTTTTTGTTTTGAAATCTGAATTAGCTAAACCCCTTAATTCGGAAGAAATTAATTAAGATTTTTCTGAGCACTTAGCATTATTACACAGCGAAGTTTTATATTTTAATAGTATGTTATAAAATGAAAAGACCTCAATTTTTTAAAAAGAGGTCTAATTTATTTCTTAAAGTTAGCATAAGTTTACTTTACTTTTTTAATGGTAAAATTACAGCTGCCGCCTATTCTCATTGTTACCGAACCTCCATTAGCTTCCTTCAAAACTTCTATAACGAGTATGTCATTGGCTTCTAGTTCAATTGTTTCTTTTAAGTGCAAAGAACTATGATCGTGGTTGCTTGCATTTCGGGCGTAACCAGTGGAGGCTGTGGATCCTGGATAACGCACTGAAACAGTACCAGGGTCTACTACGAATTCAGCATCTATATTTGTTCTGCTATTATTTGAAATTATAGATATATTGGCTGTCACTTCATAACGCCCATCTTCCTTTATAACTATTTCATCTGCATTATTACTTACACTGACTTCATAAAGTGAAGAGTCGTCATTCCATTCTTCAAAGCCAAAAATAGGAAGACTTCGCGCCGATGATTGATTTAAATCAAAAGTTGTATTTGAATTCGTAAATCTGGCAGAACGATTCTCTGGACTTTGAGCTATCCATCTGGATTGCGTTGCGCTCCAATAATAAAATCCAGGTCTAACGTCATTTATATAGCCAGTTGGCGTAAAATTTGTTGCGGTGTTGAAAACGAGCAAACCATTAGCTGGGTTTGCAATTGGACCCGCGGCATCGGCAGTAGTGAGAGATACGCGATTAATTAACAATCCTCGGTCATTTGCCCCCATATCCAATGACGAACTGCCATTAGGGACAGCATTGCTTATTCCTATAGAGCCAGAAGAAGCGAAGTTTATATTGTCTACTCCTTGCGGGTAGCCTGTTGGCGTATCATTTTCAGTTCCTATTTCCAACAGACTGCTTTCTATTCCAAAACCGTTTCCAGAGCCATTATCGGAATAACTAATATACCCATAATCGCTGCCTGCATTGACGTGACTTTTAAATACAATAGACGAAACGCCACCGTCATCACCATGTTCAATAATCATAGTGCCGTCATTCCCGGATGGTGCAGTACCCGTTGCTTCATATATATGGAAGGGAGCATCAGGATTGGTAATATTAATGCCCACTTCACCAATAGTGTAAATGTTATCATTAATGTTATTGGGCGGGGTTATAGTCGATTCCTCAAACCAATCTGAATTAGTAGCAGCCATTGTTGCTGCAGTATTAAGTGAGACTACTTGTCCTGTTCCATTCACGCCTAGCAGATTTTCGGAAGTGCCGGCAAAGGTTGTGCCTCCATAACCGCCGAAGGTGATACGACGATTGTCATCAATTTGTAAAGCAACATTAGAACCTGAATTGAAATTTAGTGAATTGCCACTAAGACCAACAGTACGGTTTTCTGTTAAATCGCCGTCATTATTGTAAATGTTTTTTCGGTACCTGAATTTTGAAGCCCCATCCATTTTGTGCCGCTTCAATAATAATAACCTTTTCCAGTTGTAATATTGGTGTTATAAACCAATAAGCTTTCAGCTATGGTCGCTGTGGAAACAGGTGCTTGCGTATCCAGATCTCCAATATCAACTCTAGGTATTAAAATTCCTTTATCATTATTTGCATCATTTATATCGAGTAAGGACGATTCCGAAGGATTGGTATTCCCAATTCCCACTTGTGAGAAACTATTAAAGGAAATCATTAAAACTGCAAGGAGTGTAATTTTTTTTATCATTTTTATGCTTTGTGGGGATGTATTCTAGCGAATATAAATTTTTCGAATGCAATAATAAGTAATTAAACATATATGGTTGAACTATTTGCTATTATGTTGTAATTAACTGCAGGAGTTGTAACTGAACAATCCACATTGTCCAAAATGCTTTGATATGTTCAATTGTGCTATTTGTTTTTCAAATTTTCATCGGGCGAAAAAATTAAGCGTAAATTTGCACTTTTAATATTTATAAGAAATGACTAATCACAAAGCCGGATTCGTAAACATTATTGGAAACCCAAACGTAGGCAAAAGCACCTTGATGAACTCTTTTGTTGGCGAACGTCTCTCCATAATCACTTCCAAAGCACAAACCACGCGCCACCGTATTTTAGGGATAGTAAACGGCGATGATTTTCAAGTGCTTTTAAGCGATACGCCGGGAATTATAAAACCTGCCTATCAGTTGCAGGAAAGTATGATGGATTTTGTAAAATCTGCTTTTGAAGATGCAGATATACTGCTATATTTGGTTGAATTGGGCGAAAAGGAATTAAAGGATGAAGCATTTTTTAATAAAATAACGAATTCTAAAATCCCGGTATTACTTCTTATAAATAAAATTGACATTGGTAACGAAGAGCTGCTTTCTGAAGCACTAAAATTGTGGCAGGAAAAAGTTCCAAATGCTGAAATATTTGCTATTTCGGCGCTTAAAAATTTTGGTGTACCTGAAGTTTTCAATCGAATTATTGAATTGTTGCCGGAGTCACCAGCCTTTTATCCGAAAGACCAATTGACCGATAAGCCCGAACGGTTTTTCGTAAACGAAGCTATTCGTGAAAAAATATTAATTCACTACAAAAAGGAAATCCCTTATTCAGTTGAAATTGATACGGAAGAATTTTTTGAAGACGAAACTATCATCCGCATTCGAAGTGTAATTATGGTGGAACGCGAAACCCAAAAAGGAATTATCATTGGCCATAAAGGTTCGGCGCTAAAACGGGTGGGAATTGAATCTCGTAAGGATTTGGAAAAATTCTTTGGGAAACAAATTCACCTCGAACTTTATGTAAAAGTGAATAAAAACTGGCGAAGCGATGAAAGGCAGTTGCGCAGGTTTGGTTACAACAATAAAAAATGATTTATTTCATTCTTTTTATTGGTCTGGTGGCCTTTGCGGTTTATGCTTTCATTATTAATAAGAAACGACCTGTCCAAAATTTTCCTGAAGAATGGAAAGCACTTTTAAATGAAAACGTTCATTTTTATAGGCAACTTTCCACAGTCGAAAAGAAAACATTTCGGCAGCGAATGATGCTTTTTTTGAGCGAAGTGTACATAGAAGCAGTTGACACCGAAATTGAAGATTTAGACAAAGTATTGATTGCTGCAAGTGCAGTAATTCCAGTTTTCGGATTTGCGGAATGGCATTACAATAATCTTAGTGGTATTATTATTTATCCTGATAATTTTAATGACAATCTCGAATTTGAAACTGATGGCGAAAAGCGGATAATCGCCGGTCTCGTAGGCTCTGGAAGATTCGAAAAACAAATGATTCTGTCCCGGAAAGCACTGCATTTAGGATTTCAAAACGAAACGGATAAAGGCAATACTTCTGTTCACGAATTTGTTCATCTTATTGATAAAATGGACGGCGTGGCTGATGGAATTCCAGAAAGACTTTTGGAAAGACAATACATTACTCCGTGGCTGAAATTGATGCACGAAGAAATGGAAGCTATTAATGATAATAAGTCTGACATTCGAAAATACGGCGGCACCAAGGAAGTTGAATTCTTAGCGGTAGCTTCAGAATATTTTTTTGAGCGTCCAAAACTTTTCAGAAATAAGCATCCGGAAATCTACGAAATGCTCGAAAAGTGTTTTCAGCAAAATCCAGCAGCAAGGAAGAGGATTTCTAAAGCATAAATTAAATTACTGAACGTTTTATTCGGTTTTTAACCAAGTTTTTCCATCGTAAAATCATAAAGTTCCCGCATCCCGGGCTTTCCTTTTTTCTTTCCAATTCTACCAGCTACATAAAGTAATACCCAAAATATTAGTAAAATAACTGCTATGCTAATTTGTAGTGTGATAGAATTACCCAAATTATAGTTAGAATACAACCAAGTTAAATCTACCATAAATAGAATTCCAATAGCCACGTGTAAAAATATAAATAAGGTCCATACTGTGGGGTTGGGACCAAAAAAACCGTGGATAGTACAGGTGTTTTCTGAGTGTTGGGTTAACTCTAAGTGTAATTGGGGTGACCAAAAATGCTGGTTGTTATTTGGCGGTTTTATAAAAATATGGTCGTCCACACAGGAAATAACGAATCGATCTTGATTTTTTTTAGCTTTTACAAAAACATCAGAAATTTGCTTGCAACTTTTATTAGTTTCCATTTCAAAACGTGGTCTCAATACTATTTCGTTGGAAAGCTGCATAAATTTATTTGTTTTTAAAGCGGTTAAAATAGTATTTTTTCTGCCAACTAAAAGCTATTTTTGCACTCTAAAATTAAGATTATGAGCATTGTTGCCGTTGTTGGAAGACCAAATGTAGGTAAATCCACTTTTTTCAATAGATTGATTCAGCGTAGAGAAGCCATTGTAGATTCAACAAGCGGTGTTACGCGGGACCGTCATTATGGAAAAAGTGATTGGAACGGAAAGGAATTTTCGTTGATAGACACTGGAGGTTATATTAAAGGTAGCGGTGATATTTTTGAAGCCGAAATTGATAAACAAGTAGAGCTTGCTATAGATGAAGCTGACGCCATTATTTTTATGGTTGATGTGGAAACGGGTGTTACTGGAATGGATCAAGAAGTTGCAAAACTGCTTCGTCGTTCTAAAAAACCTATCTTTTTGGCTATCAATAAAGTCGATGCAGCTTCGCGTGTAAACGCTGCGTTGGAGTTTTATTCCTTAGGTTTTGAATATCAATACAATCTATCAAGTATTAATGGTAGTGGTACCGGTGAATTGCTTGACGATTTGGTAAAAGCCTTGCCAGATAGGGAAGAAGAAGACAACAGCGAGCTACCTCGTTTTGCTGTGGTTGGACGTCCAAATGCAGGAAAATCTTCTTTCATTAATGCATTAATTGGAAAAGACAGATATATTGTTACTGATATTGCAGGAACAACTCGCGATAGTATAGATACGAAGTATGACCGTTTCGGATTTGAGTTCAACTTAGTTGATACAGCTGGTATTCGGAAAAAAAGCAAGGTAAAGGAAGATTTAGAATTTTATTCGGTAATGCGAAGCGTTCGCGCCATTGAGCATTGCGATGTAATTATTCTAGTTTTTGATGCCACCCGTGGATTTGACGGACAGGTTGAAAATATTTTCTGGCTTGCACAACGCAATAATAAAGGGATTGTAATACTTGCCAACAAGTGGGATTTGGTGGAAGATAAAGAAAGTAGCAGCGTTAAGGATTATGAAAAATACATCCGCCAGCAAATTGAACCTTTTGTAGATGTACCTATTGTTTTTGTTTCAGTTCTTACAAAGCAACGTATTTATAAAGCAATAGAAACTGCTGTTGAGGTTTACCAAAACCGAAGCAAAAAGGTAAAAACTAGCGAGCTTAACGAAGTAATGCTTCCTATAATTCAAGCATATCCGCCGCCAGCTTACAAGGCTAAATACGTAAAAATAAAATTCTGCACACAGTTGCCAACGCCCTATCCTAGTTTTGCGTTTTTCTGCAACCTGCCGCAGTATGTTAAGGACCCTTACAAACGTTTTATCGAAAATAAACTTCGAGAAAACTTCGATTTTTCTGGAGTGCCAATTACTGTTTATTTTAGGAAGAAATAGGAACTTTAATCTTATCTCATTAGTTATAGGAGATTTTTCATATATTGTTCTAGTTGTATTCCTCTATATTCATGAATAGCTTTAGATATACTTCCTTTCTTCAAATTTTAAAATGCACTCTATATGCGAACATATTTTTATTTGCTACTACAATTGCGGCGCAAAAGCAAGGAAAATTTACACGATATGTAGATTCTGCCTTCGCGAACGTACATAATAATCCTAATTTAGCGTGGAGTTATTTAGATTCTATACCCGCTCCTGTTACAAAATCTATTGCAGGTCGCTTAGCAGATTATTATATGACGAAGGGGATTCTCTATCATAAATCTGGAGAGCAAGCAAAACTATTTAATAGTTTCACGCTTGCAGTAAAATATGGTGAAATGGAAAAAAACTATGATGTCGCCGGACAGGCAAGTCTAGATTTATTCTCCAATATTTTTGTTGTAAAAAAAGATTCAACTGCATACAAATACCTTCAACAGGCAAAAAAATATTTTACTTTAGCCAATAATAAAAATGGTTTGATTGAAGTATTGCAAATGCCTGCGTTTGCTGCATTTCAGAATCATGAATTTGAGAAGAGTAATGCGTTGCTTTTAGAGAATTTAGACATCTATAAAAATATAGAAGACGATGCCTATTATTATTTATTTGCGCTTTATATGTTAACAGATAATTATACGCATCTCGATGATTTAAAGAGTGCAAATAAATGCCGCAAAATTTTTAAATCCCTAAAGTCTAACCCAACAATAGACAACTATAATTTTCAAGCGTATGATGTGAATTTGAATGTTTGCATGGCCTCTCTACATTTGAATGAAAACCAATTGGATTCTACTTTAATATACTTGTCTTACGCTAGTAAATCTAAAGACTTCTTAGATTACGTTGCCAAAAAAACTTATTATACGCGCTATTCTGAAGTATATGATTTGAAAGGTAATCGAGAATTGAGCCGTATATATTCAGATTCGCTGAAGTGGTTTGAAGACGAAATATTGAAAAAGAACATAACTGCTAGTTATGATATTACTGAAAATTTAATTGAATCTGAAGAAGCTGTTAAAGCTGAAAGCGATTTAAAGGTATTGAATAGATATTGGCTAATTGCCCTATTTATAGTACTTCTTCTTCTAATGGGCGCTTTTATTATTTATTATAAAAAAATCAACAGGAAGATAAATCACTTTATTAATCAGCGAAAAAGTTATTCGCAATTAAGCTCCAACTACGAAAAGCTAAAAATTAAAACCCTTGGTTTAGAAGAGTATATTGGCGAATTGAAAAAAGAAATTAAAAGCATTGCTTCAAGAGATGATACCAAGGAGCAACGTGTTAAAATAAAAGATTTATATAATAATATTCACTTACAATCTTCTTCAGTAATTAGTAATGGTGAAGATCATCTTAAGTTAATTAACGAACTGAATATTGATTTCTTTTCAAACTTAAAAGCTCTATTTCCAAAACTTAGCGATTCTGATCTTATTGTGTGTTATTATTTAGCTATGGATTTTAAAAATAAGGACATTGCTTTATTCTTAAATAGGTCCATACGTGCGGTGGAAAGCAAACGATATCGTATTAGCAAAAAAATTGGATTGGATGAGGAAGATGAAACACTTGCAGCATTTCTTGTTACCAATCTTAAAGCAACAGAACAGGAACGCTTCTCGGCTACCTAGTTTTTTTATTCAATTTTACAGGAAAACCCTGATTTTTATCAAATTTTCATTTTCGAGTAGTTTGTGCGTAGTCTGTTTTAGACAATCTATCCTACAGTTTCAAGATATTTGTTCAAGTAAACTAACGTAATAAAACTAGAACATTATGAGAATTAAAAATTACTTTTTATTAGGAGTATTTTGCTGTTTCGGATTAGTTTCCCAAGCACAAGATTCGGCCTCAAAAGGACAAGTCGTTGAAGTAAAAACCCCCGACAATTTCTTCGTCACCCAATCCATGACAACCTATCCTAAGGTAGACCCAAAGTCTGTTGCTAAAAGAGAGGTTCCCAGAAACGGAATAAGTTCTAAAAACTTAAAAAAACAAGATTTTACTAAAACTGTAGGAGAAAGCCCAACACAGCAAGATCCATTGGCGCAAAACGAAACTCCGCTTCATAGAGGTAGTGCTCCAATTGCAAACTTTGATGGAATTAACATAGATATGAGCCCACCAGATCCAACTGCAGCTGTAGGTCCTAATCACGTTGTGCAAATGACAAATGGTTTGTGGAGCGTATGGGACAAAAACGGAGTGCAAGCTCCAGGTTTCCCAAAGGATATAAACATTCCACTTGGTGGTGTTATTTCAGGAGATCCTGTTGTTCTGTATGATAGAGAAGCAGATCGTTGGTTTATTTCGCAGTTTCAATTACCTGCTGGAGAACAATTTAAAATAGCGGTTTCAACTACTCCAGATCCTACAGGAACTTATGCAGTTTACAGCTATGATGTGCCAGAAAACGATTACCCACATTACGCAGTTTATGGCAATAGCTATGTGTGTACAGGAAATTTTAGTCCTTTAGAGAGTGGTCGCTTTTATGCATTCAACCGTCAAAAGATGCTAGATGGAGATCCATCTGCTGAAATTGCTACCTTAACATTACCAGGGTATATAGGTTCTGGTGGTTTTCAAGCGCCACAGCCTGTGCATTCTGAAGGTGCTGGTGTAGCAGATGGAGCTGCTCCTATTGTATGGTTTCAAGATAATGCTTGGGCAGGAGTTGCAGTAGACCACATTAAAGTTTGGGGTCTTGATATAGATTGGTCTAACCCAGGTGCAGCTATAGTATCTCAACCGCAGGAAATTCCTATCGCTGCTTTCGATTCGTTTTTAGAAGGAACTGGAGGAGATTCATTTGCTGTTGTAGAACAGCCTGGTACTGCACAACGTATAGACCCGATAGTTTTTGCAACCTATTTTCAAACACATCGTTATGATTTTGGTACGCACGAATCTATGTTAATCAACTTCCCAGTAGAAGTAACAGACGGGACTAGAATTTGTGGTATTCGCTGGATTGAACTTAGAAGACCAAGTGTGGCAGCACCTTGGGTTAAATATCAAGAAGGTACATTTCAAGATGCAGGAGGCGAAAGTGTTTTCCTTTCTGGAATGGCTATGGATCAAGAAGGTAACATAGGTATGGGCTTCACAAAGTCTGGTGCTACTACATTTCCATCATTATATTATACAGGAAGAATGAACTCAGACCCTATTGGTAACATGACCATTGCGCCAGAATTAATAGTTGCAGGAACTACTTCCGTAACTAGTAATTCGCGTTATGGAGATTATTCACAACTTACAAGAGACCCTGTAGACGACCTTACTTTTTGGTTTACTGGCGAATACTCAGGTGAGCCAAGAAAAACCCGTATAGCATCGTTTAAATTGTCTAGTACAGCAAGTGTGGATGAATTGGTTATGAATGCTTCAGATCTTATCATTTCATCTGTAGATAATAAAACATTTGACCTAAGTTTGTTGAATACAACGACAAGTGATATTTTAAGACTAAACGTGTACGATATTCAAGGTAAAAGAGTAATGCAACAGCAAGTTAAAAAAAGAAATGCAGCGTACTATAAAACTACAATAGATATGGGAGCAGTTAGTGCTGGTACTTATATAGTTGAAATTGGAAACTCTAAAAATAAGCTCAGCAAGAAGATTCTTGTAAAATAACTAGATTAAGAAAAAGGCTGTTTTTTTAATATAAACAGCCTTTTTTCTTACCTTAGCTATTATAAAATCCTTAATATGACAACCGTTAAAAAAATTTTCTTTCTTGCTTTTGCTGTCGTAAGCCTAGCGTCGTGCAATTCCACAAAACCTAAAACAAGCCCTTCTAAAAGTAGCGTAAAAACTCAAGCTCAAGCTCAAGTTTCGACCCCGAACGTTAAAGAATACAAGGGGATAATTATACATTCAACGGTAGAGGGCGATTGTGAATATGTAATCGCTTTGGAAGATGAGCGAACCGTTATGTTCGACCCCGTTAATTTGTTGGGTAATTTTAAGAAGAACGGAACTAGAGTGTGGTTCACGTTTAGATCTTTAAAAATGCCTAACCGTTGCGACAAAGCTAATCCTATTAGTATTACCGAAATTCGCGAACGAGCGATGGATAAAAAGGATAAAACTCCCAAAGAGTAAAAAGAGAGTATTATAAATTTAAAAGCTGCTAAAGATATTTTAGCAGCTTTTTTCGTTTACTATTTTTTGAAAAGATGTATTTTTTACCGAATTAGCCTTTATAATGAAGATTATTCGCCTATTTACCAATTAGTTTCCACTATGGTATTGCGTTATTTTTAACGTGTAATTAATGGTAAATACTGCAGTTTCACCGAAATATTATAATGCAAAAATCTTTAAAAAGGAGGGGACTGTTTTATTTTAAATTTGCATTGAATTTTTCAAAATATAGCTTTATATTCGATTGTAAATTAAAGTTGCTACACTTTTTTATGCAGAGATTTTTTTCAATTTTTTTCTTCCTATTTGTTTCTTTTGGTTTTTCCCAAAATGTTCACGTTTCAGGTACTTTAATCGACAGTGAAACCCGCGGTCCACTTGAAGCTGCCACCGTTTTTATGGAAACAGTAAAAGACAGTACGTTGATTACTTACACCATTACCGATAAAAATGGCAAATTTGCTTTAGAAGGGAAAACTTCAGAAAAAAGCGTTCGAGTGAACATCAGTTTTGTTGGCTACGAAAACTTTCAAAAGGAAATAAATTTAGATAAACCAATTCAGGATTTGGGGATTATTCCTATTTCGGTTTCGGTAGCAAATCTAGATGAAGTAGTAGTAAAATCGCGCGCTCCCATTACAATCAAAAAAGATACTTTAGAATTTAATGTAGCTTCTTTCAAAACAAAAAAGAACGCCACTGTTGAAGATTTACTGAAAGAACTTCCGGGCGTTGAAGTGGACGCGCAGGGCAATATAACCGTTAACGGAAAGCCTGTTAACAAAATCTTGGTCAATGGGAAGCCGTTTTTTGGTGATGATCCAACTATTGCTACCAGAAATCTCACTAAAGAAATTGTTGAAAAAATTCAGGTAACCGATACCAAAACAGATTCTCAAGCATTTACAGGTGAAAAAGGTGATGAAAACAACAAAACCATAAACATCCAAATTGACGAAGAAAAGAACAAAGGTATTTTTGGAAGGGTGGCAGCTGGTGGTGGAACAGATAAACGTTTTGAATATGCCGGCCTTATAAATTACTTTGACAATGATCTTCGGGTTAGCGCTCTTGCGGGAGGGAACAATATAAATTCTCCAGGTTTTAGTTTTGGGGAAATAGAGAAAATGTTCGGTAGCGCTCGAAATGCTAATTTCAACAGCAATGGTTCTTTCAGCATTAACGGGCGGTCGTTTGGCGGAGGCGATGGTATTACCAATTCTCGTACCGCTGGTGCCAATATTGCGGATAACTTTGGAAAAGGCATAGACCTAAGCGCAGATTATTTTTATTCTTCTGCAAATACTTTTAACGAAGAGTTGCGAAACCGTGAAAATATTTTACCAGAGAATAGATATTTCTCAAATGTGAATACTAAATCAGAAAATGATAATGATAGCCATACGGCAAACTTGAGTTTTAAAACGCAAATAGATTCTACATTTTTGATTTCTATTCGCCCGCAACTAACACTTAATAAAGCTATTTCTGATTTCACCAAAAATGAAGAAAGCCGTGATTTAGATCAGGAACTGATTAATCAATCTAATAACGATAATCACAGCGAAAGGGAAGGAAGTGATTTTAACAATAGTCTCACAATCACCAAAAAATACGGAGATAAGGGCGGCTTTTTTAGGATTATTACAAACAACAAAATTAACGCTATCGATAATCAGGATTATACAAATAGTGAAACACAAATTTTTGGCGACGACCCAAATACAATCTCAAGAAATCAACTTTCTGATGGCAGAAAAAGTTCTTCAGACTTTACTGTAACGCCATCGTGGCGAGTGCCCATTATTGCTGATACACTTTTTCTAAATTTTGAATATTCTTTTGAAAAAGATAAACGAAAAGACCAAGTAAATGTTTTCGATTTTGATGTAGTTTCACAAGAATATACAGATTTCAATACTGCGCAGAGTACCGATTTTACTAATACAAATCAGCAATCCAGTCCAGAAATGGGCGTGACTTATTCTTCCGAAAAAATCTATGCCAGTGTGAATGTTGGTTATGTTTTTAGAACGCTGGAAAGCGATGATGCGCTAAGAGATATAAACTTCAAAAACGATTTTAATGCGTTGGAGATGGGTGTTAATTTTCGATATAAATTCACTAAATCATTTAGCGTATTTTCAGGATATTATCTACAGAATAATGCTCCAGATATAGACCAACTTTCACCTTTTGTAGATATTTCAGATCCATTGAATATTACCAACGGAAACCCAGATTTGAAACCTTCAAACGAGCATCGATTTTATTTTGGAGGAAATAATTACGATTTTAAAAATCAATCTGGCTTCTATTCTTACTTAAATCTCGAAATAACCAATGACCGCGTAGTGCCGAAAACCACCGTGGACGAAAACCTTGTTAGGACTACCACCTACACAAACGTGAATGGCACATATAATTTTTCGGGAAATTTCGGTTTTAATAAAAATTTTAAAATTGACAGTTTACGCACTTTTAAATACGGAGCGTTCATTTATTTGCACGGCAATAAAAATGTGAATTTTATCAATAACGTACAATACAGCAGTAGAACAATTAGTTATACTCCATCATTATATACGAGTTTCAGATGGAAGGATATATTTGAAATAACCCCTAGGTACGCCATTAATTATAGCATCAATAGTTTTGAAATAGACACATTTGAAGACAATAATTACACGCGGCACGAATTCAATTTACGAGCTACTACTTTTGTTCCGAAATTTTTAGAATGGAGCAATGATATCGAATACGTATATAATGCTGATGTTGCCGATGGTTTTAACAGAAGTTATGTTTTTTGGAACAGCTCATTAACCTATTCATTCCTAAAAGATAGCGGTAGTGCAACTCTTAAAGTTTACGATTTGTTGAACCAAAATAATAACGTCCAGCGGACTTCAAACCAAGATTATATACAAGATGTCCAGAGTACGGTTTTAAAGCAATATTTTATGCTTACGCTGAGCTATAAATTTAATACGCTTGGTAAAAAAGGAGAGATAGATGATAATCCTTGGGATTGATTTATTTCCAGGCTTCAATTATCGCATCAACACCCTTGTCGATTCCTTTAAAATAATTACCGTTTTTGAACTCAGGAATCATAGTACTATCGATTATTTGTTCGCATATCGAGTCGGTTAAAATTTTCTCTGTGCCATACCCTGTAGCAATAGCCACTTTTCTGAGTGATTTTGAAAGCACGATTACCAGGCCATTGTCGAGGTCTTTTTGGCCCACACGCCAATAACTTCCCAAATCGCTGGCATACTTTTGAATATCATTGTAGGGCGAAATAGAGTCTACAGTCACCACTACAATTTGTCGTGTTGTAGCATCACCATACTCCACCAATTTGGCGGCAAGCTCGTAATTTTCTGCAGTTGAAAATATATTCGAACTATCTACTACAGCTAATGAATTTGGGTTTTCTGGAAAAACTTCGGAATAATCTCGATCCTGACCTTTACAGGAAAAAACAAGGGTGAATATGAAAATTGATACTAATGAAAGTTTCATTTTTATAACATCTTTAGACCTACAAGGTTTTAAAAACCTTGCAGGAAGTTTCATTCTGAACAAATCTTTTCGATATCTTAAAGAAGTTCCTCTTCAGGGATTAGGGGGTTTTACCAACCACCGCTAGCGCCACCACCTCCAAAGCCACCGCCGCCGAAACCGCCACCAAAGCCGCCTCCGCCACCACTTCCGCCGCCGAAGCCGCCTCCGCCGCCGCCAAAACCACCTCGTCCAAGGCTGCTAAGTACAATTATGTCTAACAGACTGCTCCTACCGCCGCCTTTTCCGCCTTTGCCTCCTTTACGGATTAACGCAATAATAATAATGATAAAAATGAAGATAATAAAGAATGGTATAGGAGTACCGTCTTCTTTTTTTCCGAAATCGCGATCTTCTTTAAATTCTCCTTTTAGAGCCGCAAAAACGGCGTCGCTACCTTGATCTAAACCTTCGTAAAAATTGCCGGTTTTGAACTGGGGAATCATGATGCGGTTAATGATACGTTCAGACATTAAATCGGTAATTCTATATTCAATTCCGTAACCTGTGTTTATGTCCACTTTGCGGTCATCTTTGGCGAGGGTAATTACAATTCCGTTGTCTTCATCTTTTTGACCAATGCCCCATTTCTGTCCCCATTCTGCACCTAGAATTGAAATGTCTTCACCTTTTGTAGTACCGATTATAATACAAACTATTTGTGTGGAAGTTGAATCGGCATATCGTTTCAACTTATTTTTTAAGGCAGATTCTTGGGCAGGCGTAAGTAGGTTTATATAATCGTACACCGAAGTTTGCTCCGCAAGTTTTGGTTTTGGTGGAATTTCATACTGCCCCCAAACATTTTGGAAGCAACATGTAATCGCGATTAATACTAATACGAATTTATATTTCTGAAGAATTTTTTTCATTGAATTTTTTTTGCCAACTTATACGGTTGCTGGCTGGAGCCGAAACACTTTGTACTTAAAAATTATCCTACCGAAATATCGTCCGGCAATTCATTTTTATCATCTTTTTTATAAGGAAAGTGCTTTTTCAATTGTTCGCCAGCTTTTAGTATTCCTTCCACCAAACCTTGTTTCATATCACCATTTTTAAAATGGCTAATAATAACGTCTTTGGTGCTTTCCCAAAAGTTTTGTCCCACAATTTCATTAATGCCTTTATCACCCAAGATAACGAGGGTTCTATCGTTCACTGCAACATATAGTAGCACGCCGTTGCGTTCTTGAGTTTTGGCCATATTAAGCGTATCAAAAACTTCTGCAGCGCGGTCAAATGCATCTATTTGCTCGCCAGGTTCTTCGGTAGAGATAGAACTGGGTTCTAAATGCACACGTATTTCTCCCGAAGTATTTTTTTCGGATATACGAATTGCTTCAATAATTGCTGCTTCTTCCTCTTTGGTGAGAAAATCTTCAACTTTAGACATGCTTTATTTTTTTTTAAATTCTGAAATATTGTTCAGTTGAAAAATACTTCCAACTGCCAATTGCAACTGCTTACTGTAAACTTTATTTTTTGTCTTTTCCTAAGTCGAAGTCTACTTTTGGAGCATTTTCGCTGCCTGCATCTGCTTTAAAGTATGCTTTCTCGTGGAAGCCTAAAACACCTGCAAACATCTTTGTAGGAAACTGATTGATTTCGGTATTGAACAATCGCGCCTCCTCATTGAATCTATTTCTTTCAACGTTGATGCGGTTTTCGGTACGTTCCAATTCGTTTATCAATTCCTTGAAATTTTCATTCGCTTTTAAATCTGGATATCTTTCAAAAACAGCCAATAAACGCGAAAGGGCAGAAGTAACACCAGCCTGAGCTTCTTGGTACTGTGTCAATTGCTCGGGGGTAATGTTTGAAGGGTCAATAGTAACGGAGGTCGCTTTACTTCTGGCTTCAGTAACAGCAATTAAAGTTGACTGTTCAAATTCAGCATAGCCTTTTGCAGTACTTACAATATTAGGGATAAGGTCTGCCCGACGTTGATAGGAACTTTCCACGTTAGCCCATTGCGCAGTTGCTTTCTCGTCTAGCACAACTAATTTGTTGTTTTGACTGGCCAAAGATGATCCAATTATAAAAATAATTCCAAGAATAATAATAAGAGGTAACCATTTTTTCATGATACAATTGATTTAGAGTTGTTCTTTAATTTTTAATAATTCTGCTTTTACCGATTCCAATTTTCTAATAATTTCAAATTGGTCTAGTGTTTTTTGCTTGTTTTCCTTTAAATGGATTTTAGCGCCGTCCAGTGTAAAACCGCGCTCTTTTACCAAATGATAAATGAGTTCAAGATTTTTTATGTCTTGAGGTGTAAACTTGCGATTGCCTTTTGCATTTTTCTTGGGCTTTAGTACATCAAATTCCTTTTCCCAAAAACGTATCAGCGAGGTATTCACGCTGAAAGCTTCGGCTACTTCGCCGATGCCATAATACAATTTTTCTGGTAGGTCTATGTGCATCTAGAATTAATCAAGCGATTGGTTTTCTTCTTGTGATTTTCTCAAAATATCTGCAAATTCTTCTGCAGTTAAACTTCCGTAGTAAAAATTAATTGGGTTAATGCGATCACCGTCTTTAAAAACTTCGTAATGACAGTGAGGCGCCTCGCTTCTTCCGGTACTTCCCACAAAGCCAATAATGTCTCCACGCTGAACTTTTTGTCCCGGACGCACATTGTATTTGTACAAATGCGCATACAGACTCTCATAGCCATAACCGTGTTCTACAACAACGTGGTTTCCGTAGCCCGTGGCGTTATTATCGGCACGTGAAACTTTACCATCGCCAGTTGCATAAACTGGTGTTCCTCGTGAGGCGGTAAAATCCATTCCATAATGAAACTTTCGTGCTTTTGTAAATGGATCTGTTCTGTATCCATAACCTGAAGCCATGCGTGTAAGGTCTTCATTTTTTACTGGCTGAATGGCGGGGATTGCAGCTAAAAGCTTCTCTTTATTCACTGCAAGTTTAGCTATTTCTTCAAGCGATTTTGACTGCACAACGATTTGCTTCGTCAAAATATCTAAATTTCGAGTTGTGTTTGCTATCAATTTTGAATTGTTAAAACCCTCTAAATCTTTATATCGGTTTATCCCTCCAAAACCTGCTTTTCGCTGTTCTTCTGGTATAGGGTTGGTTTCAAAATATACGCGATAGAGGTTGTTATCTCTATCTTCAACTTCCGCAAGTACAGCCTGTGCCTGATTTATCTTTTTATTTAAAAGTTCAAATTGCAGGTGCATATTGTTCACTTCCCGTTGTAAGGATAATTCTTTGGGAGTTTGTACAGATGGAAGGTTTATGTAAACCAAAAGCAACAGAAATCCACTCAGTAACGAGCCTAGAATACTTAGCGCGAAAATCTTTAGTCTTCGACCCTTTTTCTTTTCTATTTTTCGGTACGAGAGCGTTTCGCTATCGTAGTAATATTTAACCTTAGACATGCGTTAAAAAATTGCTATTTTTGCGCTTTGTTGTTAGCGCGGAGTAAATGTAACGTTTTTACAAAGATAGAAATAGTTTCCTTCTGCGCCCAACCATTAATTTAGCATAATTTTATAAGAAATGAAGTCCAAGGAAATACGTTCCCAATTTTTAGAATTTTTCAAGTCGAAACAACACACCATTGTTCCATCGGCGCCAATGGTGGTTAAAAACGACCCTACACTAATGTTTGTCAATAGTGGGATGGCACCGTTTAAGGAATATTTCTTAGGAAATGGAAAACCAAAAAGCAACCGAATTACCGATACCCAAAAATGTCTGCGCGTTAGCGGAAAACACAATGATTTGGAAGAAGTGGGAATGGATACCTATCACCACACCATGTTTGAAATGCTCGGGAACTGGAGTTTTGGCGACTATTTTAAAAAAGAAGCAATAGAATGGGCGTGGGAACTTTTAACCGAAGTATATAAAATTGATAAAGAAATTCTTTACGTTACAATTTTTGAAGGGGACGAAAGTGAAGGTTTAGAGCGCGATACCGAAGCCTACAATCTTTGGAAACAATTTGTACCCGAAGACCGTATTTTAAACGGTAATAAAAAAGATAACTTCTGGGAAATGGGCGAACAAGGCCCATGCGGACCGTGTAGCGAAATACACGTAGATATTCGTTCTGCCGAAGAAAGAGCTAAAGTTTCAGGAAAAGATTTGGTGAACAATGACCATCCACAAGTAGTGGAAATCTGGAATTTGGTTTTTATGCAATTCAACCGAAAAGCCAACGGTAGCCTAGAAAAATTGCCTTCCCAACACGTTGATACGGGAATGGGTTTTGAGCGTTTGTGTATGACTTTGCAAAACAAACAAAGTAATTATGACACTGATGTTTTTACACCGCTTATTCGTGAAATAGAAGCGATAACGAATTCTAAATACGGTAAAGACGAGAAAAAAGATATCGCAACCCGCGTTATTGCAGATCACGTTCGTGCGGTAGCTTTTTCTATTGCAGATGGACAATTGCCAAGCAACACTGGTTCCGGATATGTAATAAGAAGAATTTTAAGAAGAGCAATCCGCTACGGTTTTACGTTTTTAGACAAAAAAGAACCGTTCATTTATAAATTGATTGAAACTCTAAGTGCCCAAATGGGGGAGGCTTTTCCAGAACTTATCACAGAAAAGAATTTAATTACAAATGTTATCCGCGAAGAGGAACAATCGTTTCTTCGTACGCTCGATCAAGGTTTGGTGTTACTTGAAAATATTATCGATTCTGCGGATTCCAAGGAAATTTCAGGTAAAAAGGCGTTCGAATTGTACGATACTTTCGGTTTCCCAATAGATTTAACTGCTTTAATTCTTCGTGAACGCGGTTATTCTTTAAATGAAAAGGACTTCGATTCTGAACTTCAGCAACAAAAAGATCGTTCTCGCGCAGCCACGAAAGTGGAAACTGGCGATTGGGTGGTTTTACAAAAAGACGATGTTGAAGAATTTGTGGGTTACGATACGCTGGAAACTCAGGTAAAAATTACACGTTACCGAAGAGTAGAAAGCAAAAAAGATGGCGAAATGTACCAACTTGTTTTCAACCTAACACCTTTCTATCCCGAAGGTGGTGGGCAAGTGGGAGACAAAGGTTATTTAAAAGCGGCAGATGGCGGCGTAACTTATATTGTAGATACCAAAAAGGAAAACAACTTAATAATCCATTTTACAAAAACGCTTCCAAGAAATCCTGAAGCTAGTTTTAATGGAGTAGTTGACGAATTGCAACGAAGCCGAACTGCTTCAAACCACACCGCAACGCATTTGCTTCATCAAGGTTTGCGAAATATTTTGGGCGAACACGTAGCGCAAAAAGGTAGCATGGTTCACAGTCGAAATTTGCGATTCGATTTTTCACATTATGCTAAAGTGACGGATGAACAATTAAAACAAGTTGAAGATTTTGTAAACGCAAGAATCCGCGAGGGAATTGTTTTAGAAGAACGTAGAAATATTCCGTACCAACAGGCAATCGACGAAGGTGCAATTGCACTTTTTGGCGAAAAATATGGCGATGCAGTTCGTGCTATAAAATTCGGAAAATCGATGGAATTATGCGGTGGAACGCACGTGCCGAACACCAATAATATTTGGCATTTTATAATTACTTCGGAAGGCGCAGTTGCATCTGGAATTAGAAGAATTGAAGCTATTACTGGCGATTCGGCAAAACAATATTTTATTGATAGAAGTGAATCTTTTGCATCTCTTCAAAAAGCACTAAATAATTCGCAAGACCCGGTAAAAGCAGTTGAAAGCTTGCAGGAAGAAAATAGCAATTTACAGAAACAAATTCAGCATTTGTTAAAAGATAAAGCCAAGAATTTAAAAGGCGATTTGAAAAGTGAAATTCAAGAAATTAATGGCGTGAATTTTCTTGCTAAAAAGATTGATTTAGACGCTGGCGGTATGAAAGATTTGGCTTTTGAAATGGGCGGTGAAACCGAAAATCTATTTCTAGTTTTTGGCGCCGAATACGATGGAAAAGCTTTACTAGCTTGTTATATTTCGAAGGAATTAGCAATCGAAAAAAGCCTCGATGCTGGAAAAATAATTCGCGAGCTTGGAAAATACATCCAAGGCGGCGGTGGCGGACAACCGTTTTTTGCCACAGCAGGCGGTAAAAACCCAGCAGGAATAGACGAAGCTTTAATAAAAGCTAAATCCTTTGTGTAATTCTGCATCTTCTTTGTGCTACTCTGTGAAATAACTATTACGCAGAGTTGCACGGAGAACCACGGAGGCTCGCTGAGTTTAACCACAATGAAACATGAAACTTCAAACTGAAATACCACTTAAACCCGAAGAAAATCAAATAGATTATTCTTCGGATATACTATTGTTGGGAAGTTGTTTTTCGGAAAACATCGGGGAGAAGTTTGATTTTTTTAAATTTCAGAATCTGCAAAATCCGTTTGGAATAATTTTTAATCCAGTTTCCATTGAAAAACTAATAATTCGGGCGATTGAAAACGACTTTTTTTCCGAAGAAGATATTTTTGAGCACAACGGAATTTGGAAATGTTTTGAGGCACATTCTGAGCTTGCAGCTTTGAACAACGTTGATTTCCTGAAAAATTTAAATTCGGCACTTCAAAATTTACGTGAAGCATTATATACTTCAACACATATAATTTTTACGTTCGGAACATCCTGGGTTTACAGACATTTGGAAAGTGATGAAATAGTCGCCAATTGCCACAAACTTCCGCAGCAGAATTTTAAAAAGGAATTACTTTCCATCGATACTATTTCAAAAAGCATTCAGCATACTGCGGAAAAAATTTCTGCCATAAACCCAAATGTTACTTTTATATATACAGTTTCGCCGGTGCGCCATCTAAAAGATGGTTTCACAGCAAATTCACTCAGCAAAGCACATCTAATTGCTGCAATTCAGCAGACATTGTCACTTCCAGCGCAGTCGAGTAGCTTTTATTTCCCTTCTTTTGAAATAATGATGGACGAGTTGCGCGATTACAGATTTTATGCTGAAGATATGCTTCACCCAAATAAAACGGCGATTGAAATTATTTGGCAAAAATTTTCTGAAGTTTGGATTGCTTCAGAAACGGAATCACCTCAGAAGGAAATTTCTTCTATTCAAAATGGTTTACTTCACAGGCCATTCAATTCAGAAAGTGCGGAGAATCTTCAGTTCTTGGAGAAACTTCAGCAGAAAATGGCTTCAATTCAAAATCGATTTCCACACATAAAATTTTAGAGATTCATTGCGCTTTTGGGGGTTAATGTTGCAGAATACGGCAACTGCCCTATTGTGAACTATCTGTGAATGAGGCAATTTTGTTTCAAATAGTATTCACGTATTCGCTTCGGCGGAGAACTAAAACCAAACGTTATGAAATTTTTCAAAAAATCAATTTTAGTATTAATGGCTATCGCAGCCGTGAGTTTAACTTCTTGTAAAAAAGACGACGATGGCGGCGGAGGTGGCTCGGCCGGCTCTGGAACCGTGGCTGCAAAAGTTGGAGGCAGTGATTTTAGATCCATGGAAATTGCTTCAACGGCAAGTCAGTCTACTGGTGGTGGAACCACTACGATTACCCTTCAGGGTTCCGACGCAGATGGTAAAGGAATTTTTATTATCATCAATAATTATGATGGAACTGGAACTTATGAGTTTACAGATTCAAATGTATTCGTAACTGCTACATATATTGAAGCAAATATAGATAACCCCATGGATTCACAAACATGGTCTGCTCCTTACCAAGATAGTGGCGTTGTAGGCGAGGTTAAAGTTTCTGAAAAAACTGATACTAACATTAAGGGCACGTTCAACTTTATGGCTAAAAACGTAAACGGCGATCAGTCCATAAAAAATATTACAGAAGGATCTTTCGATCTTAACTTTCAATAATTAAACACACTAAGAAAAATCTCAGATGTTGAGGTTTTTACGTGGGCCGGGGGCGAAACGCAAGTTTTACCTCCGGTTTTTTTTGTCCCCCTAGCACCCAAAGGGGAATTACAGAATTACGCAATGGTTAACCCCTTGGAGGTTAGGGGTCAAATACGTCAATTGCCCTATTGATTGCACCTTTATTTCGAGGCATCTTTGAATATCAACATTTAAAAAACCACGATTATGAAAACTTCAATTCTTTTTTACGTATTGCTTTGCTTTGTGTTTTTTACTAGTAATCCATTGCTGGCACAAAGAGCAGAGGAACCAGATTTTCGTTACGATACTGGAGCCAAAATTAATGAAATGAGCTTAACACAAGGAGGAACAATGGTGGTTGCAACCAACGATGGCCTAGTGGGGATAAAGCCAGGTAGCAACCAACTATTGTTCAACTTTACCGAGTACGGAAGGGTTAAGCCAGAGGAGCTTACCTATATTCCGAATGCACCTTATGTAGTTATTTACCAAGGTGGCTTTGCTAATTTGAGCTCTAAAAAAACCGTTATTGACTATATTTCGGGAAAAACACTTTTTAGTACTGAAACTAATGGTTGGAAAGATGTTATAACATTACACGTTATGATGCCTCAAAATAAACTAGTAGTAAGCGGAAACAGAACCTCAAAAGAGAAATATGCGCAACAAGTGGCTGTTTATGACCTTAACACCGGAAAAGAAGATTATAGGTTCGATATTGGCGAACCCGGACGAGTAGGTATTGCGAAAACGTATGTGGTAACCGGAACTCCGCTTTTGTTAAAGAATAGTCTGGTAGTGCCAACTTCGCAAGGGGTTTTTAATATGAAAGCTCAAACTGGAGAACTTATTTGGCAAAATGATATGAAAAATATGAATTCACTTGTTGCAGATATTTCAGAAACTGAAATTTATGCCTTTGAATTAGTAAACCAAGGAAAAAATACCCGCATTCACAAACTGGGAATTAATGGTGCGGAGCTTTGGAAAGACGATCATAAAGTAAAAGGGCAAGTGGCAAATTTTGAAATTCTACCCAATGGAATTGCTGTAGTGAGTAATCAAAATGACGGCGGTAGCGATAGCGTTTTTGCAGCAAAAAACGAATCGAACATTGCATTTTTAAGCGCCACAAACGGTGAAGATCTTTGGGATAAAGCGCCAAAAACTAAAGGCTATGTGCAGCATTTTTATGTAATGGAAGATGGTATTCTCTTCGGAATTTATGAAGGCGGAATCAATAAAATTTCTTTCGATGGGCAAACGCTTTTCAAAAAACCTTTAAAGACGGGAGAAAACATTTTAACGATGGCACACACGCCACAGGGACTGATTTATATAACTTCAGAAGATGCAAATATTGTAGACCTAAAAACAGGCGATCAAGTTTGGAAGAAACCATTGAAATATAAAAGAGCAGATGCCGTAAGCTCTACTTTAGACAAAAAGAATAACCGCTTTCTTATAAGTGTTGACGAAACCTTGTATGCGGTAGATGCTACTTCGGGGGAAGTAAGCACTTTAGCCGAATCAAAATTTGATGGAAAGGAAGACCCAACACACGTAGAAATTCGTGATGGAGGCATACTTCTTACTAGCGATCAAAATATGCATTTAATGGATTGGAACGGTGGCAAGCAGTGGCAGGAATATTATCGCGCTCCAGGGAAAAGCGCTATGGGGGCAATACTTGCAGGCGTTGCGGCAGTTGCTGCGGCAACAACGGCAGTGGCGGCAGCTAATTCTTCTGTGCAGAATAAATTAGCAGGTTATGATAGTCAGTCGGAACGCGACGCAGATTTAGCGGGAGGAATGGCCGCAGCTAGTGGTGCCTCCGTCTCCGAAATGTTGAAACGTTTTAAAGCCACAGCGGCTACTAAAAATGATCAATTTATACTTACAAAACTTGACGACGGAGTAGGCTTGGTGAAAATTAACAAAGACTCCGGAAAAAAGGAAAAGGAAATTGTTTTAAAAGACAAACAACCAGAATATATAGTAGATGAAATAGGTGGATTGCTTTATTACAAAGCAGATAATAATTCCATTTATGCATACGACCTTAAAAAATAAAGTGATTTACTAACCAGATTATTTTTCAAAGCCGCAAGTGAAGTGAGGAGCATTTGAGGTTAAAAACCCCATAAGTATTTATGGGGTTTAAATTTTAATTGTATTTAACGAGTTCAAATGTTTTGAAAACTACTTTGTTAGATTTTTTTCTGTATTTTAGGTAACTCACCAAAAGCCGTTTATGAGCCGTAATTTGTATATAATACTATTTTTGGTTTTGGGAGGTTCAAGCCTTTATTCCCAATCTGCCCAAAAAAAGATAGATAGTTTAATGCAGGTTGCCGAATCTTCTAACGATTCTATTAAACTTCGGCTTTTCAATAGAATAAGTTTCTATTACATTTTCAACGAACCGGAACGTGCTAAAAGTTTACTTTTAAAAGGAATAACACAATCCCAAAACAAGAAAATTCCTTTTTCCGAAGCGGAACTTATCAATACCTATGGAATTTACTACGACGTTTCTGGACAGTCAGATTCTGCAAAATATTACTTCGAGAAGGCATTAAATATTAGTAAAACCCATAATTATAAAACCATTACCATAATGGTAATTAATAATTTGGGAATGTTTCATTGGAACAAAGGCAATTACCAACAAGCCTTAGACTATTTTTTCCAAGCTCTGGAAATGAATAAAAGCGAACTTTCGGGTTCAAAAGCAGATACATATTATAACAATATCGGGCTTATTTATCAGGATATGGGCCTGCCGGATAAAGCATTGGAATATCATTACCAAGCACTGGAAATACGCCGGAAACTCAAGGATAAGAAGGAAATAGCTATTTCGCTTAACAATATTGGGATATCTCTTTTATTGAAAAAAAATTATAGCGAAGCCGAAAAAACATTCAAAGAAGCAATTGAAACCGCAAAAGCGGCTAATGAATACGGCGTTCTTTATAATGCTTCAGACGGATTGGCAGATGTGTATATTACAACTGGAGCTTACCAAAAAGCTATCCCAATTTTAGAAAAATCTATTAAAGAAAGGGACCAATTAAATATTGAACGGAGGGCAAATCTCTCTGCAATTGCAAATATTATTTCGGCTTATTTGGGCACGGGGCAGTTAAAAAACGCAAAAGATTATATTGACAAAGGCAATAATTTTTTGGATGAATTCCCAGATCTGTTGGTCTCTACGGTAGATTTTTATGGCGCCGCTTCCCAAGCGTATTTTATGGAGAATAATTATAAAGAAGGAAAACTTTATTTTGAAAAAACCTTGGCTGCAAAAGACAGTATTTTTTCAACCGAAAACGCTCACAAAACCGCTTCTTTAGAAACAAAATATAAAATTTCTGAGAAGGAAAGAGACTTAGCCGAAACCCGAGCAAACCTTGCCGAAAGCGAATTACAAGGCGAGCAAAAAAACAGTTTTATTTTCGGAATGGTTGCATTAGTGCTTTTTACCGGAATTCTTGGATTTCTTATTTTTCGGCAGCAGAAACTTAAAAACAGTCAACTTGAGAAAGAGGCTGAGCTTAAAACTGCTTTGGCAAAAATTGAAACCCAAAATCAACTGCAAGAACAACGACTGCGCATTTCGCGCGATTTGCACGACAATATTGGTTCGCAACTTACTTTTATAATTTCTTCCGTAGACAATTTAAAATTCGGGATGGAAGGTGTTGCAAATACAATAACCGAAAAACTCGGAAAAATTAGCGGATTTACTTCTCAAACTATTTATGAGCTTCGCGACACGATTTGGGCAATGAACAAAACAGATATTTTAGTTGACGATTTGCAGGCTCGAATTTCTAACTTTATAGAAAAAGCCGTCGTTGCAAGCGATGTTGATTTTCAGTTTAATGTGGACAAAGCACTTTTGAAGGAAACTGTTTTTAACTCTGTACAAGGGATGAATATTTACAGGGTAATGCAGGAGTCTGTAAACAATGCATTAAAATATTCAGAAGCAACGGAAATTATGGTTTCTCTCGTAAAAGTTTCACTTCCTTTTGGTGATGAACCTGGGGAAGAAACTTCCTATAAACTAGAAATAGTTGATAACGGAAAAGGTTTCGATATTGAAAAAACCATATTCGGAAACGGTATTGCAAACATGCAAAAACGCGCTAAAGACTTGAATGCAAAAGTGGAGATAATTTCAGAAAAAGGTAAAGGAACTGCGGTTGCTCTTTTGTTTTAAAAATTCAAAATTAATCGATTATTTGGGGTCGGTTGGAGCGCAATAAATAGGGCAACTGCCCTATGTGCTTACGGTTTGTAAATCAGTATATTTAGGCTACAAAACCAAAAGAGAAATTATGTATCTGCAAATCACCATTTTATTGGTTTTAGCGCTATCTTTAATTGGGATAATAGTTTGGTTTTTCAACACGAAAAAGTCGATAGGGCACGCACATAACCATAACATGGAAATGTTGGAAAGTGCTATTTACAAGCATCGTTCTCAGCTTAATTTTAGAACACTTCATCTCAATAGGTATAATTTTGTAAAGTATAATCTGGACGAAGCCCTAGTTGTACAACCAGAAATAAAACTTTAAATTATGGTAAAAGCTATTCTTTTTTATCTGGTTTTATTTAGCGTTACAACTATCTATTCACAAAATAAAACCAAGATAGATTCCATTAACAAACTCTATGTGCAGGGGTTGAATATTCCCCAAGACTCCATCATTGCATTATTTCAGAAAAATATAAAAGACGCCGAAAAAATTTCATATAAACTGGGTGTGGCCGATGCGTATTTCCAACTTTCTTTAGTTTATGGCTATCAAGGCAAATATGAAAAAAGCACAGAAAGCACTATTAAGGCCGTAACGATTTATGAAGACATGAATCAATTAGATAGGCTCGCTGACTATTACGGCGAAATGGGCTATAGTTTAAAATATAACGACTTTCCTAAGGCGATTCAATACATGCAAAAAGGAAAAGCACTTGCCGAGGCTAATAATTTTGAGAACGAACTTAAAGATATTTACAATAACTACGGCGTTTTAAAAGAAATAAACAATGAATTAGACAGCGCGATTTATTATTATAATCGAGGGCTGGAAATAAAATTAATTTTGAATGATACCATCGGAATTCCATATAGTTGGAGCAATTTGGCTGGCGTTTATGGGCTTCAGGAAAATTTCTCGAAATCGAGAGAATATTTTAATAAATCGCTTCAACAAAGATTAGTATGGGCAGATTCCTTGGGAATTGCAGAAAACTATACCCAATTGGGCGAAGTTTTTATGGCTGAACAAAAATGGAATGACGCGATTCCGTTAATGCACAAATCGTTGCCTATTTCACTAAAAAAGCAATATCAAAATCTGACGATTTACAATTACAAAATGCTTTCAGATATTTATAAAAAGTTGAATATTGTAGATTCGGCTTTGTATTATTTTGAACAATATACTACGGTAAAAGATAGCGTACATAGTCTAAAAGTTAAGGAGCGTATTTCTGCATTAAACATTGAATTTGAAACCGAAAAAAAGGAAAACCAAATCCTTCAACAGCGTGCACAATTGGCGGAAAAGGATTTACAAGTTCGCCGCAAAAACACATTTATTTTTGGCAGTTTGGGTTTGGCATTAATTCTGGGATTACTCGGGTATTTGCTGTATAATCAGCAGAAATTGAAAAATCGTCAACTTCAAAAGGAAGGCGAGTTGAAAGCTGCGCTATCGCAAATTGAAATTCAAAACAAACTGCAAGAACAGCGTTTGCGAATTTCTCGCGATCTGCATGATAATATTGGATCTCAACTTACTTTTATAATTTCCAGCATCGATAATGTGAAGTTCGGCTTTACGGATATTAGTGAAAAATTGAACAGGAAACTCACTAATATCAACAGTTTTGCCTCGCAAACGATTTATGAATTGCGCGATACTATTTGGGCGATGAATAAAGAAAAGATTACGTTTGAAGATCTCCAGATACGCATAGCCAACTTTATTAAACACGCTCAAAATGCTTCGGAACAAACAGAATTTTCTTTTGATATTGATAAAAATGTTGACGAAACTCACCTATTTTCATCGGTTGAAGGCATGAACATTTACCGAATTATTCAAGAAGCTGTAAACAATGCGTTAAAATATGCTTCCGCAGAAGAAATTGAGGTGGATATTTCAAAAGAAGAAAATCATTTTAAAATTGAAATTCTAGATAATGGTAAAGGTTTCGATCCAGATACCACTGATTTAGGCAATGGATTGAGTAATATGAAAAAACGCGCTCGCGAAATTGGTGGAAATATTGAAGTTATTTCAAAAAAGAAAAACGGCACACGAGTTATTCTAAACATTCCTATAAAACCAAGTTATCAGTAATTTTCAATATTTTTCAAAATCCGGTTTTATACGTCAATTGCCCTATTTTCTTTATAATTTATAAATACTAAATTTAGTATCTTTAAATTACTAACTATCTGAAGATGCACAAAATTGCTATCGTTGACGACAATTCTTTCCTCATCCATGCGATTAAGGAAAAGCTCTCCTTTTTTGAAGATGTTACCGTAAAGCATACAGCCTTAAATGGTAGCGAACTGCTTACAAAACTGCAAGAAAATCACAAGCTCGATTTAATTTTAATGGATATTGAAATGCCCGTCCTCAATGGCATTGAAACCACTCAGATAGTAAAGCAAAAATACCCACACATAAAAATAATTATGCTTACCGCTTTTGATAATGACGAGCATATTTTCAACGCGATAAAAGCGGGTGCCGATGGTTATTTACTAAAGGAAATCAATCCCAAAGATTTGTATGATGGAATAATTGAAACTTTAAATGGTGGTGCCGCAATGAATCCTTCCATCGCAATGAAAACTTTGAAATTATTGCGAAATCCGATTGATATTCAGAATCTGAAAGACAAAGAAGAAATTTCACTTTCCACGCGCGAGGTTGAGGTTTTGGAGCAGTTAAGCAAAGGGTTGAGTTACACGGTAATTGCCGAACATCTTTTTTTATCACCCAGCACGGTGCGAAAACACATTGAAAATATCTACAAAAAACTGCAAGTGCATAGCAAAATAGAAGCAGTTCAAAAGGCGAAAAACCACAATATTATTTAAAACACCAAAGAACAAATTCCAAATTCAAAATTTCGAAAGTGCTCAGTTTTTGAAAACCAGTGAAGTCTTAAAATTAATCCTAAACTTAGCGTCCTTTGCGAATTTCTTTGCGCCCTTTGCGGTTAAAGATTCCAATGGTAGGTTTCATAAATTAATTGTAGTTTTAGATTTCATTTTTGAAAAAAATCTTTGAAACCTAAAATGGTCATTATGCAAAAACTATTAACTTTTAGCTTCCTTTTATTTGTAAGCTTTTCAATCTTTTCGCAGGATAAGAATACAGTTATCGAAAACATTCAAAAAGAAGCTTACGAAAATTCACAATTAGAAATTCTGGGTCACGAATTGCTGGACGATATTGGTCCGCGTTTGGTAGGTACGCCACAAATGCAAAAGGCGCACGATTGGGCCGTTGCTAAATATAAAACTTGGGGTATCTCTGCTGAAAATCAACAATGGGGTGAGTGGAAAGGATGGGAGCGTGGCATAACGCATATTGATCTGGTTTCGCCCAGAGTGCAGACTTTGGCGGGAACGCAATTGGCGTGGAATCCCGGTACTTCCTCAAAAGGAGTAACTGCAGAATTGATTGTACTGCCAGAAATAAAAGACTCTCTTTCTTTCAAAAAATGGCTGCCAACCGTAAAGGGAAAATTCGTGATGATTGCTATGAAACAATCCACGGGAAGACCAGACGATAACTGGAAAGAATGGGCAACGCCAGAGTCTTTCGAAAAGATGAAAAAGGAAAGAGATGAAATGAATACTGCTTGGAACCAAAACATAAAACGAAGCGGTTATGACAGAAGAAGTATTATTACTGCTTTGGAAGAAGCAGGAGCTGCTGGAATTGTAGATTCCTATTGGTCAAAAGGTTTTGGAGTGAATAAAATCTTTGGTGCCCGAACTAAAAAAATACCTTCCGTAGATATTCAATTGGAAGATTATGGAATGCTTTACCGAATGGTAGAACACGGCGACAAACCGAAAATACACGTGGTTGCGGAATCTAAAGATTTGGGCGTAGTTCCCACTTTTAATACAATTGCTGAAATTAAAGGAACTGAAAAACCTGATGAATATGTAATTCTTTCTGCACATTTCGATTCTTGGGATGGCGGCACAGGAGCGACAGATAATGGCACTGGTACTTTAGTAATGATGGAAGCCATGCGTATTCTCAAAAAAGTATATCCAAACCCAAAACGAACCATTTTAGTGGGTCACTGGGGAAGCGAGGAACAAGGTTTAAACGGTTCTTCTTCATTTGTTGCAGATCATCCTGAGATTGTAAACAATATTCAGGCGGTCTTTAACCAAGACAATGGAACGGGAAGAGTAAAAAGCATTAATGGTGCAGGATTTTTACAATCCTACGAATATATTTCACGTTGGTTGAGAGCAGTTCCTGATTCTATTAGCAAGCATATTGAAACTACATTTCCGGGTTGGCCTGCTTCTGGTGGGTCAGACAACGCTTCATTTGTGGCTGCTGGCGCACCTGCGTTTAGCTTAAGTTCATTGAGCTGGGATTACTGGAATTACACTTGGCACACAAACTTAGATACGTATGATAAGATTGTTTTTGACGATGTGCAGAGTAATGTAATATTAACTGCAATAATGGCTTATATGGCTTCAGAAGATGATTCAAAAACTTCGCGGGAGCAGATTATTCTTCCGATAAATGAAAGATCGGGCGAGCAGCAAACTTGGCCAACGCCGCGTGTTCCGGAACGTAAAGGTGGAATGTAAACTTTTAAAAACATCAAAGCTTAAAAAGCACCAAATAGCAAATCCCAAATTCCAAAGCTTAACTTTTGGAATTTGGGATTTATAATTTAGACGCTATTTAATATTGTCCGTTCGAGCGGAGTCGAGAACTATTTCAATTGAAAAGCTTCCTTTACGACATCAACAAAATCTAACTTCTCCCAAGTGAAAAGTTCAACTTCTCTTTCTATTCTTCCGTTGTATGGGCTTTCGAATACTTTAGAAACCATTTCTGGAACACGCCCCATATGCCCGTAAGCAGCGGTTTCAGAATAAATTGGGTTTCTAAGTTTTAGTCTTCTTTCAATTGCAGCTGGGCGCATATTAAAAATCTCAGAGACTTTTATAGCGATTTCACCATCAGAAAGTTTTACATTTTTAGAGTTATAAGTATTCACCAAAATCGAAGTTGGTTCTACAACGCCAATTGCGTAACTTACTTGAACTAAAATTTCATCGGCAACACCTGCAGCAACTAGGTTTTTTGCAATATGTCTTGCTGCATAAGCTGCACTTCTATCTACTTTACTTGGATCTTTACCGCTAAAAGCTCCACCTCCGTGTGCACCTTTTCCGCCGTAAGTATCAACAATAATTTTTCTGCCTGTTAAACCGGTATCTCCGTGTGGCCCGCCGATTACAAACTTTCCAGTTGGATTTATATGGTAAACAATATCATCATTGAATAGTTTTTGAACATATTCGGGAAGTTGTTTTTTCACTCTCGGCATCAAAATTTCAACAATGTCTTGTTTAATTTTTTTCAACATCGGCTCGTCTTCATCAAACTCATCGTGTTGGGTAGAAACTACAATCGCTACAATTTTCTGTGGCACATTGTCATCGCTATATTCAATCGTAACCTGGCTTTTTGAATCTGGGCGCAAGTATTTAATTTCGTCATCTTCTCTACGGAGAGCAGCCAATTCAATCAATATTTTATGCGAAATATCTAAAGCCAGTGGCATGTAGTTTTCGGTTTCATTCGTAGCATAACCGAACATCATCCCTTGGTCGCCTGCACCTTGCTCTTCTTTGTTTTCGCGATCTACACCTTGGTTAATATCCTGCGATTGTTCGTGAATTAAAGAAATTACACCACATGAATCTCCACTAAACTTATAAGCTCCTTTTGTGTAACCAATTTTGTTGATTACGTCGCGTGCAATTGTTTGTACGTCGAGGTAAGTATTGCTCTTTACTTCGCCCGCCAAAACAACTTGTCCGGTGGTTACCAAAGTTTCACAAGCAACTTTCGACTCAGGGTCAAAGGCTAAAAAATTATCTAATAATGCATCACTTATCTGATCCGCAACTTTGTCTGGGTGTCCTTCAGAAACACTTTCCGAAGTAAATAAATAGGCCATAAATTGTATATAAAATTATTTAAAAATTGACACGACGTAGGATAAAAGGACGTATGACGTAAGACTAAAATTATTTCTAATCAAGGATTGAAAATTTAATAGTCTTAAGTCCTATGTCTTACAATCTTATGTCATTTTCAAGTAAGGATTTGACGGGTGCGCCGAAGGGAGATTTTCACTGCCTTTAGCATTTTTTAATGAGGTCGCAATCAGTCAAATCTTTCCTCTTGAAATATTCAAGGGCAAAAGTAAAAAAATATTATGAACGACAATTTTATTTGAAGATTTTTGGCAAATAATTTGGTTCTTAAATTTTTATGACGCTATATTTGTGCTCACAAAGTTCAAATCTTTACTGAAATGTTATCAAGAAAGGCCGAGGGATTAGACCCTATGACGCCTTAGCAACCCTTTCTCAGGAATGAAGGTGCTACATTCTACAACGATTCTGAAATTATCAGAATTGGCGATAGATAACGACAAGACAATTTCTTATCTGAAATTGCTTTTCAATTATTCTTTTTAACATTTTTCTATTAAAGTACGTCGCAAGGCGCATTTTGACTTTTGTTTTAATCTTTTTATTAACTCAAAAAAACTAGAAAAATGAGTACACAAAACAAATTCGCAACAAACTTGTTGCACGCAGGACACGATGTAACCGCCAATGGAGGAACCCGAGCGGTGCCAATTTACCAAACTTCAAGTTACGTTTTTAAAAACAGCGATCACGCTGCAAACTTGTTCAATCTTTCTGAACCCGGATTTATTTATTCACGCCTAAACAATCCAACTTGCGATATTTTGGAGAAACGTTTAGCAGCTGTTGAAGGCGGTATTGGCGCAGTAACTACGGCCTCAGGCGCATCGGCTATTTCAACTGCATTATTAACACTTCTTCACGCTGGCGACCACATTGTTGCATCCAGCAGTTTGTACGGGGGCACTTTCAATTTGCTGAATGTTACCTTGCCACGTTTGGGAATTACAACCACGTTTGTTGATGCTTCGGAGCCCGAAAATTTCGGAAAAGCCATAAAAGAAAATACCCGCGCAATTTTTATTGAATCGCTTGGAAATCCTAAGTTGGATGTTTTAGATATTGAAGCAATTGCTACTGAAGCTAAGGCAAATAAAATTCCACTTATTGTAGATAATACGGTTGCTTCCCCAGCTTTATTGAATCCAATTGCGCACGGCGCAAATATTGTAATCCATTCGCTTACCAAATACATAAACGGAAACGGGACAACATTAGGCGGCGCAATTATTGACGCTGGAAATTTTGATTGGACCAACGGGAAATTCCCAGAATTCACGGAACCTTCTGCAGGATATCACGGCTTAATTTATTCCGAAGTTTTAAAGGAAGCCGCTTTCATCGCAAAAGTACGCCTCGAGGGGCTTCGCGATTTCGGTGCAGCTTTAAGTCCGTTTAGTGCTTTTCAAATTATTCAAGGTTTAGAAACTTTAGAAATCCGACTTAAAAAACACAGTGAAAATGCGCTGAAATTTGCCCAATGGCTTCAGAATCGCGAAGAAGTGGCGTGGGTAAATTATCCCGGTTTAGAGGATAATCCATATTTCAGTCTTGCACAAAAATACCTTCCTAACGGACAAAGTGGCTTGGTTACTTTCGGCGTAAAAGGCGTTTTTGAAACTGCTAAAAAAGTTGTTGATAACGTGAAATTATTTTCACTTTTGGCAAATATCGGCGATACTAAATCGCTTATAATACATCCTGCAAGTACTACGCACCAACAATTAAGTGAAGCCGATCAAGCTGCTTCAGGTGTGAGTCAAGATTTAATAAGACTCTCCGTTGGATTAGAAAATATTGAAGATTTAACCGCAGATTTGGAACAAGCATTTGAAAGTGTTTATAAAACGCAATTGGTTTAATTAAATAATCTCAAATCTAATGTCTCACATCTCAAGTATAACTATTGCAGATTACACAACCCAAAGTGGATTTCACTTTAAAAACTTGCCTTTAAGTTATCAGGTTTTTGGGCAGGAATTGGGTAAAACGCCTATTGTTTTGGTTACGCACGCGCTAACTGGAAATAGTAATGTTTGCGGTGAAAACGGCTGGTGGAAAGCTTTAATTGGTTCTAAAAAGTGCATAGATATTGAAAAATATACCATTCTTGCTTTTAATATTCCCGGGAATGGATACGATGATTTTTTTATAGAAAATTATGAAGATTTCAACATTTACGATGTTGCCCAATTGCTTTTAATAGGATTAGCAAACCTGCAAATACCGTCGATTTTTGCCGGAATCGGCGGTTCATTGGGTGGAAGTATTCTTTGGCAAATGGCAGTTTTAAAACCCGATTTGTTTCAGAATTTAATTCCGATTGCAACCGATTGGAAAGCGACAGATTGGGTGATTGCGCAGTGTAGAGTTCAAAAGCAAATTTTAAATAATTCTGAAAATCCGGTTCACGATGCACGCGTTCACGCGATGACTTTCTACAGAACGCCGCAATCTTTTAAGCAGAAATTTAATAGAAGTTTAAACGAAGCGAAAAATATTTTCAAGGTGGAAAGTTGGTTGCTGCATCACGGCGAAGCTTTGCAAAATCGTTTTCAGTTGCAAGCTTATAAATTGATGAACCATTTATTGATGACGGCTAATTTTGAAACGCAAGAAGCATTTTTAAATGTAGCTTCAAAAATTGAAGGTGCTATTCATTTGATAGGAATTGACAGCGACGGATTTTATATAAATGAAGAGATAAAAGAAACTTATTCGATTTTAAAACCAAAAAAAAACAACGTGCATTATGCCGAAATAAATTCCATTCACGGGCACGATGCATTTTTAATAGAATATGAACAATTGGCGGGAATTCTGGACCCCATTTTTAATTCAGAAAAATTACAAAAACTTTAAATTATGAGCACGCAAGTATTAGATAATCCGGTTTTGAACCGAATTGACCTAAACAATATAAAAAAGAAGAAGATAAATATTGCCATTTTTGGACACGGAAATGTAGGTAGTCAGTTGGTTAATCAAATTATTTCTTCGAAGGAGGAAATCTCTCGGCGACGCGATTTAGAATTAAATATTTTTGCTGTCGCGAATTCAAAAACTGTTTTGTTTGAGCAAAAAGTATTGAATAGAAATTGGGTGGAAGAAAAGGCAGAATCGGGGCAATCTTATAATGTTGACGATGTAATTTCATTCGCAAAAACTAACAATCTTCAAAACCTGATTTTGGTTGACAACACAGCAGATGTGGGCTTTGTTCAAAATTATTCGGCTTTTGTTGAAGGTGGTTTTCATTTAGTTTCTTCGAATAAAATCGCCAATACTTTAGATTTAGAATTTTATCAAAAACTTCGTCATAAATTGACTTTAAAAAAACGTCAGTATTTATATGAAACCAATGTTGGAGCAGGTTTACCGTTGATAGACACAATTAAACTTTTGCATCTTTCGGGCGAGAATATTACACGAATTCGCGGTATTTTCTCGGGTTCTTTAAGTTATGTTTTTAATACATTTTCTAGTGAGGATAGACCATTTTCAGAAATTGTTTTGGAATCTGTAGCAAAAGGCTTCGCAGAACCAGATCCTCGCGAAGATTTGTCTGGGAACGATGTGGGGAGAAAACTTTTAATCTTAGCTAGAGAGCTGGATTTGCACAATGAATTTAGTGATGTAAACATTGAAAATTTAATTCCTGAATCGTTAAGAGCAATTTCTAAAAATGAATTTTTGGACGCAGTAAGCCAATTAGATGCTCCGTATCAACACCTGAAAAATACAGCCAAACCAGATCACGTTTTGCGTTATGTTGCCGACCTTTGTGGAGATCTCTCAAAAACAGACGGTGCAATTTTGAAGGTAAAATTAGAAAATGTGCCTAAAGAAAGTAGCTTAGGTATCGTAAAAGGAAGCGATTCACTTTTCGAAATATATACTGAAAGCTATGGCGACAATCCAATCGTTATTCAAGGCGCTGGAGCCGGAGCAGCTGTAACAGCCCGTGGTGTTTTTGGGGATATTTTACGAATAAGCGATAAAGATTAAAAAAAGACTTAAGACAGCTGCGCTGTAGGACGAAAGACTTAAGACGAAAAATCACTAAGAATAGTCCTATGTTTTACTGTCCTAAGTCATTATAAATAAAAAAAATATCTAATTATGAAAGTTACCCTAAACAGAATTAACGACAACTATTTATTTGAAGCGAAAGGCGCATCTGGCGTTCCCGTTTTTATTGATAACAAAACCGATGATACGCCAAAAGGCTCGAGTCCGATGGAGCTTCTATTAATGGGCGTTGGCGGTTGTAGTGCGATTGATGTAGTTTCAATTTTGAAAAAACAACGGCAGGAAATCACTTCGTATAAAATGGAAGTGGAAGGTCAACGAAAAGAGGTTCGCGAAGCAAAACCGTTCGAATCAATACACGTGTCTCTTCATTTGGAAGGAAAAATTGACGAAACGAAAGCTATCCGAGCTGCTCAGTTGAGTTTTGAAAAATATTGTTCGGTTTCAATAACATTTGAGGCGTCGGTAAAAATTACATATAGTATCGTGCTAAACGGAAAGTCTTTGGATGTATTAGATATATAATAGGAATAAACCATTAAAACTCATTGCATCTTCCTGCAAGGTTTCCAAAACCTTGTAGGTCTCAAAAATAAAAATAAACGATGAATAAAATACAAAAAGAACTTCAAAACCGAATATTGATTCTTGACGGCGCAATGGGCACAATGTTGCAGCGTTACAAGTTTTCGGAAGAAGATTTTCGTGGTGAACGTTTTAAAGATTTTCATAAATCGGTTAAAGGCAACAACGATTTAATCTCACTAACACAACCGCAAGCAATTGCAGAAATCCATTCAAAATACTTCGCTGCCGGCGCAGATATTGTGGAAACCAACACTTTTTCCAGCACCACCATCGCAATGGCAGATTACGATATGGAGGATTTGGTTTACGAATTGAACTACGAATCCGCCAAAATCGCGAAAAAAGTAGCAGATGAATTCACCGCCAAAGAACCCAATAAACCCCGTTTTGTAGCTGGAGCCATGGGCCCGACAAATAAAACTGCAAGTATGAGCCCAGATGTAAACGATCCAGGTTTTCGTGCAATTTCATTCGAACAATTACGCGTTGCATATCGTCAACAAGCCGAAGCATTAATAGACGGCGGTGTAGATTTACTTTTGGTTGAAACTATTTTCGATACGTTGAACGCCAAAGCCGCTCTTTTCGCAATCGATGAAATAAAGGAAGAGCGAAATATCGATATTCCAGTAATGATAAGCGGAACAATAACCGATGCTTCGGGAAGAACACTTTCGGGGCAAACGGCAGAAGCATTTTTGATTTCAATTTCGCACATTCCACTTTTGAGTGTAGGTTTTAATTGTGCTTTGGGCGCCAAACAACTCACGCCTCATTTGGAAGTGATTGCAAACCGCACCAATCTTGCCGTGAGCGCCTATCCAAATGCAGGCTTGCCAAACGCGTTCGGGGAATACGATGAAAGTCCGAAGCAAATGGCAGAACAAGTAAAAGAATATTTAGACAAGCAGTTGGTAAATATTATTGGCGGTTGTTGCGGCACTACGCCGGAACATATTCAAGCCATTGCTGAAATCGCTTCGCAATACAAACCGCGCCCAGTTTTTCAATCTGAAAATAGTACTGTATGATTCCCACAAAATTTGAAGTTGAAGCAGCGTGCGAACGCGTAAAACCTTACGTTCACAATACACCAGTATTGAAATCTTCTTTTTTGAATGAATTGGTTGGAGCTGATGTTTTCTTTAAATGCGAGAGTTTTCAAAAGATGGGAGCTTTTAAAATGCGGGGAGCAACCAATGCAATTTTGCAACTTTCCGAAGCGCAGAAAAAAGCAGGAGTTGTAACACATTCCTCCGGAAATTTTGCGCAGGCCCTTTCGTTGGCGGCCAAAAATCTTGGTGTAAAAGCATATATCGTAATGCCCGAAAATGCGCCGCAAGTAAAAAAGGAAGCTGTAAAAGGTTATGGCGGAATTATTACGGAATCGGAATCCACAGCAATTGCTCGTGAAAATGAAGCGGAGCGAATTCAAAAGTTAACAGGTGCTACCTTTATTCATCCGTCAAACGATAAAAATGTAATCCTCGGAAATGCAACTTCCGCAGCAGGATTGCTAAAAACACATCCAGATTTAGATTTTGTATTTGCACCCGTTGGCGGTGGTGGATTGATTGCTGGCACTTCACTTTCAGGGAAATATTTCGGAACTGATTGCAAAACAATCGGCGGCGAACCTTTTGAGGTTGACGATGCTTTTCGAAGTTTAAAAAGCGGAAAAATTGAATTCAACGAAACCACAAATACTATTGCTGACGGACTTAAAACTTTCCTCGGAGATATTAATTTTCCAATTATAACAGCATTGGTTTCAGAAATAATACGAGTTGAAGAAACTGAAATTATTTCAGCAATGAAACTTATTTGGGAACGGATGAAAATAATCGTTGAGCCCAGCAGTGCAGTTGCATTTGCGGCTTTGCTTCGCGAAAGGGAACGATTTCAAAATAAAAAAGTTGGAATTATTATTTCCGGCGGAAATGTTGACTTAAAGAATCTACCATTCTAAAACCTTAGCGCCTTTGCCTGCAATTTTTCTCGCAAAGGCGCTAAGCAAATGAAGTTGAAATGAAAGATAAAAGATATTTAAAATTATCAGGTTTAGAGCCACTAATCATAACCCCTGAAAGCAATTTCATAAATGTGGGAGAACGCACTAATGTGGCAGGTTCTAAGAAATTTCTTCGACTTATAAAAAATCGAAACTTTGAAGAAGCACTTTCCGTTGCTCGCGAACAAGTTGAAAACGGCGCGCAAATTATCGACATAAATATGGATGATGGTTTGATTGACGGAAAAGAGGCGATGGTGAAATTCCTGAATTTAGTAATCGCCGAACCAGATATTTCACGCGTTCCTATTATGATTGATAGCAGTAAGTGGGAAATAATTGAAGCGGGTTTACAAGTTGTGCAAGGGAAATGTGTTGTGAATTCCATTAGTTTGAAAGAAGGCGAAGCAGAATTTATCCACCACGCAAAATTAATAAAACGTTACGGTGCGGCTGTAATCGTGATGGCTTTTGATGAAACGGGCCAAGCTGATAATTACGATCGAAGAATAGAAATTGCCAGCCGATCTTACGATATATTGGTGAATCAAGTAAAATTCGCCCCAGAGGATATTATTTTCGATTTAAATATTTTCCCCGTTGCAACGGGAATGGACGAGCACCGCCGAAACGCCATTGATTTTATTGAGGCAACGCGCTGGGTGCGTGAAAATCTGCCGCACGTAAGTGTGAGTGGTGGGGTGAGTAATGTTTCCTTCAGTTTCCGTGGAAATGACCCTGTTCGTGAAGCAATGCATTCAGTGTTTTTGTATCACGCTATTCAAGCGGGTATGAATATGGGAATCGTAAATCCTGCAATGCTGGAAATATACGATGATATTCCAAAGGACCTTTTAGAGCACGTGGAAGATGTAATGTTCGACCGTCGCGAAGATGCCACGGAGCGATTGCTAGATTTTGCCGAAAACGTTATTGGTAAATCACGAGAAAGTAAAATCGACCTTTCGTGGCGAGAGGAACCTTTGCAAAACCGTATTACACGTGCATTGGTGAAAGGAATAGACGAATTTATTTTAGAGGATATTGAAGAAGCAAGACAAGTTGCCGACAAACCAATTGAAGTTATTGAAGGAAATCTAATGATTGGTATGAACGTGGTTGGCGACCTTTTTGGAAGTGGAAAAATGTTTTTACCGCAAGTGGTGAAGAGTGCACGAGTGATGAAAAAAGCTGTGGCTTATCTTTTGCCATACATTGAGGAAGAAAAGTTAAGAAATCCGCAAGCTGGTGATTCTAAAAACGCTGGCAAAATCTTGATGGCAACTGTAAAGGGTGATGTTCACGACATTGGGAAAAACATTGTCGGTGTTGTGTTAGCGTGCAACAATTATGAAATTATCGACTTGGGCGTAATGGTTCCGCCGGAAAAAATAATTGCAACTGCAAAAGAACAAAATGTAGATGCGATTGGATTGAGTGGATTGATAACACCTTCGTTGGACGAAATGGTTTTTTTGGCGAAAGAGATGCAGCGACAAAACTTTAAAGTTCCGTTATTAATTGGAGGTGCAACCACGAGTAGGGCGCACACTGCTGTAAAAATTGATCCCGAATATGAATGTGCCGTGGTGCATATAAACGATGCTTCACGAGCGGTTACAGTGGTTGGCGATTTGTTGAAAAAGGAAACTTCGGCTCCTTATAAAGAGAATTTAAAAAAGGAATACGACACTTTCCGACAAGATTTTCTGAAGCGACAAAAAGTAAAAAACTATTTGCCAATTTCCGAAGCCAGGAAAAACAAGTTTCAAATTGATTGGAAAACTTCAGAAATAACAAAACCGGAGCAATTGGGTGTGCAGGTTATAAAGAATTTCGATTTAAACTTATTGGTTGATTATTTAGATTGGACTCCATTCTTCAGAAGTTGGGAGTTGCACGGTAGATACCCAAATATATTGACCGATGAGGTTGTGGGCGAGCAAGCTTTAGAATTATTTGAGGATGCAGAGAAGATGCTTCAAAAATTAATTTCAGAAAAACTATTGGAAGCAAGAGCAGTTTTTGGCGTCTTTGAGGCGAATACAATAAACGATGACGATATTGTCGTTTCGGCTCCGCTCAACGACCGTGCTGCGGACACTGAGCGTAGCCGAAGTGTTTTCCGAACCCTCCGCCAACAATCTCAAAAAGCTGCTGGAAAACCCAACATTGCTTTAGCAGATTTTATTGCGCCGAAAGAAACAGGAATTCAGGATTATGTGGGTTGTTTTTGTGTGAGTACCGGTTTTGGAACTACGGAATTGGCAGACAAATATGTTGCAGAACACGACGATTATAATGCCATAATGGTAAAAGCTTTGGCAGACCGCTTAGCTGAGGCTTTTGCTGAATATCTTCACAAAGAAGTACGCACCAATTATTGGGGCTATGCTTCCGAAGAAAACCTTTCCAATGAAGATTTAATTTCAGAAAAATATAAAGGGATTCGTCCGGCGCCAGGTTATCCTGCCTGCCCAGATCATTTGGAAAAATTGACAATTTGGGAGCTTTTAAAAGTGAAAGAAAACATTGACGTTGAATTGACCGAAAGTTTAGCCATGTGGCCGGCAGCTTCGGTTTCGGGTTATTATTTCGCAAACCCAGAAGCTCGGTATTTTGGTCTCGGTAAAATAAAGGAAGACCAAGTTGCAGATTTCGCAAAGCGGAAAAATATGAATTTGGACGAAGCCACAAATTGGTTGAAAACGAATTTGGCAGATTAATAATAAAAAGATACCCGCCTTCGCGGGCATGAATATGAAAGTAACCGAACACATAAAAAACGGAAACGGAAGAACCCAGTTTTCATTCGAGATTTTACCACCTTTAAAGGGGGAAAACATACATTCCATTTTCAGTAATATTGATCCGTTGATGGAGTTTCAACCGCCTTATATAAATGTTACATATCACCGTGAGGAATATATTTTTAAGGAATTGAAAAATGGCTTGATAGAAAAGAAAGTCGTTCGCAAACGTCCGGGAACGGTTGGCATTTGTGCCGCAATCCAAAACAGATATCACGTAGATGCGGTGCCACATATTTTGTGTGGTGGATTTTCGAAAGAAGAAACCGAGAACTTTTTGATAGATCTTCAGTTTTTAGGAATTGACAACGTAATGGCTTTACGCGGGGATGCTGTGAAAAGTGAAACCTATTTTACCCCCGAAAAAGATGGTCATAAATTTGCGTGCGATCTCGTTGATCAAGTTAGTTCATTGAATAAAGGCACTTATTTAGACGACGAACTTCAAAATACATTCCCAACAGATTTCTGTGTAGGTGTGGCGGGTTATCCCGAAAAACATATGGAAGCTCCGAGCAGCGAAAGCGATATTCATTTCCTAAAAAAGAAGATAAAAAATGGAGCAGAATACATTGTAACTCAGATGTTTTTCGACAATGAAAAGTACTTCAAATTTGTTGAGAAATGTAGAGCCGCCGGGATTACTGTGCCGATTATACCGGGGTTAAAACCAATTGCAGTCAAGTCGCATCTCAATTTAATTCCCCACAGGTTTAAAGTAGATTTGCCAGATACATTGGTGAAAGAAGTGGTAAAAGCGAAGGATAACAAAGCCGTGCGCCAAATTGGGATTGACTGGTGCGTGCAGCAAAGCAAAGAATTGGTGAAAGCAGGCGTGCCGTTTTTGCATTATTATTCAATGGGAAAAAGCAGCAATATTAAAGAAATTGCTTCACAGGTATTTTAAGCAGAAAAGAAAATAAATGCTTTCCCTCAAAGTTTGAAGATTAGTTTATCTTTACGACCGTTGAAAAAAAAATGAAGCACCTACTATTACCTTTCATAGCAATACTTACCTGTTTTCCGCTTTTTTCGCAGGATAAGGAATTAAAGCCAATATCATTGGAAGCCGATTTTTTCTACGGCTCAATTCTCGAACACAATCCAGATATTGAACATATAATAACTGGTCACCCAACAGGTTTTATTTTTGCATTTAACAGGAAAACATATGGTTTTAATGAGTGGGAGCGACGCTTTAAATATCCAGATTGGGGTTTTACAGCAGCATATCAAAATTTACACAACGAATATTTAGGAAGTGCTTTCAGCGCCTATGGACACTTCAATTTCTACTTTTTAAAACGTAATTTAATGATTAGGGTTGGGCAAGGAGTTGCTTATGCAACAGACCCTTTTGATCCAATTTCAAACTACGATAACAACGCTTACGGCACACATTTTTTGAGTTCAACGTTTGTGAAGGTAAATTTTGTGCGTGAGAATATTTGGAAAGGTTTGGGATTCCACGCTGGTTTTACCATTATCCACTATAGCAACGCAAACTTTAAAGCACCTAATAATAGTACAAATACGTTAGCACTTAATGCTGGGGTAAGTTATCAGTTAGATTATAAGGAATTTCCAGAATTTATAGTGCAGGAAGATTCACTCAGCAAAACCCATGCAGAACGATTTAAATATAACCTTGCTTTTAGAACTGGTATTAACGAAAGTGATGTTGTTGGGCTAGGCCAGGAACCATTTTTGGTAATTTCGGCTTTTGTTGATAAACGTATTAATTATAAAAGCACTTTTACGGCTGGGGTAGATGTTTTCTACTCTATTTTTCTAAAAGAATTAATTACATATCGTTCTATCGCATATCCTGAAGATAATCTTTCGGGAGACGAAGACCATAAACGCGTTGGCGTTTTTGTAGGCCATGAGTGGCGTTTTAACAAGGTCGCTTTTGTTTCGCAGTTGGGGTATTATGTTTATTATCCGTATGAATTTGAAAATCGGGTTTACAACAGATTGGGTCTGAAAAGATATTTCTTTAGCGATACCGTTTTTGCTGCAGTAACCGTACACGCTCATTGGGCCAAGGCTGAAGCTGTGGAATTTGGCATAGGTTACCGCTTATAATGATTCTGAAATTTTCAGAAATACTAAGTATGAAAAAAATAATTTACATCGCATTAATTCTACTCTTTGCAGGCTGTAGCTCTGACAAAAGTTGGGACTGCATTCAATCTTCAGGAGATATTGTGGAGAAGGAAGTAAATGTTCCGCCATTTACAAAAATTATAGTTTGGGATCGTATAAAGCTATTTATTGAACAAGGAGATGAACAAAAAGTAAGAATTGAAACAGGTGAAAATATAATTTCGGACGTAACGGCTACCGTAACAAATGGCAAGCTGGAAATTCTGAACAGCTATAGCTGCAATTTAGCTCAAGATTATGGACTGACAAAAGTATATATAACCGCTCCAAATATTACTGAAATCCGAAGTAGCACCGGATACCTTATTGAAAGTATTGGCGTGTTGAAATACCCTTCATTAACGCTACTTTCCGAAGATCAAAATAACGAAGATGAATATCAAATCGATGGTGATTTTAAACTGGATTTAGAAGTCGAAAATATAAATATTGTTGCTAACGGTCTTTCAAATTTCTTTTTAAGCGGAACGGCTACTTATGCAAGTTTCGGCTTGTATGCTGGCGATTCCAGAATATATTCTGAAAACCTAATTGTGCAAAACTTATATATCTATCATCGAAGTACTGGTGAAATGATTGTGAATCCGCAATTAACTATTCGCGGTAAAATTGTGAGTTTGGGCAACGTAATCTCCATGCACCGACCACCGATTGTTGAAGTAGAAGAACTCTATCGAGGCAAACTTATTTTTCGATAGTCAATTCAGAAAATAACTTTTCTAAGGTTGTATTTTTTTGATGCAACTGAAGAATTTTCAAACCATTATCGTGGGCAAAATCGAAGACTTTTCCTCGCATATCTTGTTCTGTATCGAAGGTAAGCTGATATACAAAACCAATTGAGTTTTCAACCTTTTCAATTTTTGGCAGCTTATGTAGCGCCACTTCTTCCACACGATAGTCAAACTCAACTTCAATAATTTGCTGTTTATTGTTTTTAAGGTCTTTCAGCTTTTTGTCGAGTACAATTTTACCTTTATTTATAATAATTACGCGATCGCAAATAGCTTCTACTTCCTGCATAATATGCGTGGAAAGTAAAACTGTTTTTTCCTTTCCTACGTTTTTAATTAATTCCCTAATTTCAACTAATTGATTGGGGTCTAAACCTGTTGTTGGCTCGTCGAGTATTAATACTTCGGGGTCGTGCAAAAGGGCATTAGCAAGCCCAACACGTTGTCGGTATCCTTTTGAAAGTTGGCTAATCTTTTTATTAGCTTCAGGAGTTAAACCTGTTTTCTGAATAACATTTTCAACCTCAGTTTTTTGAATATTATAAATTCCGGCGTTGAAGAGTAAATATTCCCGAACGTACATATCTAAATAAAGCGGATTGTGTTCGGGCAGATAGCCTACACTTTTTTTAACGGCTATATCATCTTTGGTAACTTCAAAACCGTTGACGATTGCAACGCCTTCCGAAGCAGGAAGAAAGGTGGTTAAAATCTTCATCATGGTAGATTTTCCTGCACCATTCGGGCCTAAAAAGCCTACAATTTCTCCTTTTTCAATGGTGAAGGAAACTTTGTTCAGCGCTTTCTGTTCGCCGTAAATTTTAGTAATATTTTCTACGTGTATCGACATAATTTTTCAAAAACAAAGCTACATAATTTTCTTCCGAAGTGATTGTGCTTCCGAAGTAAAAATTTTCTTAAAACGTTTACGAAATAATATTTATTAGCTAATTTAGCCGCGATGAAAATAAATCTTATTTACAATTTTTCCCAAGGGTGGTGGCATATGTTCAAAAACATTTGCTAGTGGGATAATTGTATTATAAATATACTTTGAAAAGTCCCATTTTGGGGCTTTTTTTATGACTTGAATTTATGGAAAATAAAAAGGAATTACGCAACTGGTTAGACGCTTTCGGATTGAATCATCCGCTTGTAATAGCTGGACCTTGCAGTGCCGAAACTGAAGAACAACTATTAAAAATTGCGCACCAATTAAAAGATACAGATACTTCAGTTTTACGAGCAGGAATTTGGAAACCACGCACGCGACCTGGAAATTTTGAGGGAGTTGGAGCCCTTGGTTTGAAATGGCTTCAAAAAGCGAAGGAAGAAACAGGATTACTCACAACTACGGAAGTTGCAAACGCTAATCACGTAGATTTGGCACTGAAGCACGATGTAGATATTTTGTGGATTGGCGCACGCACAACGGTATCACCTTTTATAGTGCAAGAAATTGCAGATGCTGTACGAGGGACCGATAAAATTGTTTTGGTGAAAAATCCTGTTAATCCAGATTTGGCTTTGTGGCTAGGTGCTGTAGAACGGTTTTATACTGCAGGAATTACTAAACTTGGGGTAATACATCGCGGTTTTTCTACCTATGAAAAGACGCGTTATCGAAATAATCCGGAATGGCAAATCCCGATTGATTTACAAAATGCTTTTCCAGATTTGCCGCTAATTTTAGATCCTTCGCACATTGCAGGTAGACGAGATATTATTTTTGACCTTTGTCAAACTGCACTCGATTTAAATTACGATGGGTTAATGGTAGAAACTCATTTTGATCCTGACAATGCGTGGAGCGATGCCGCACAACAAATAACTCCTGCGACTTTAGATAAAATAACGGTTGATCTTAAAATTCGTAAAGTAGAAGGCGAGGAGGAAGAATTCAAAAATCAGCTAAATACTATGCGTACCCAAATAGATTTAATAGATGATCAAATTATGGACATGTTGGGCAAAAGGATGAAAATAGTCGATAATATTGGAACCTTGAAAAAGAAAAACAACGTTGCCATTTTACAGGTGAAACGATGGAATGAAGTGCTTGGACGAATGATTTTGGAAGGTGAACAAAACAGACTTAGTGAAGAGTTTGTACTGAAAATTTATAAAGCCATTCATCAGGAATCTATTAACCACCAAAAAAAGGTGATAAATGATTGAAAGATTTTGCAACTTTGCGAGATGAAAGGCCTAGTCTATAAATCTACCGGTAGTTGGTACACCGTAAAAGCGGAAAATGGAACTTTTTATAATTGCCGTATAAAAGGTAAGTTCCGCATTGGTGGAATAAAAAGCACAAATCCAGTTGCGGTGGGAGACCACGTAGGTTTTGATGTTGAGAAAAAAGGCGATGAAACGGTGGGTGTAATTAAGGAAATAGACGAGCGTAATAATTATATTATTCGTAAATCGGTTAATCTTAGTAAGCAAACACACATTATTGCTGCCAATATTGATATTGCTTTTATGCTTATTACCCTCAATAATCCACCAACCTTTACCACTTTTATCGATCGGTTTTTGGTTACTGCGGAAGCATATCATATTAAAGCGGTGCTTATTTTCAACAAAATTGATACTTATAACGAAGACCAATTACTTGAGATAAAATTTCTTGCTGCTCTTTACCGTAAAATAGGTTACGAGTGTATAGGGATTTCTGCCATTACAGGTAAAAATTTAGACAAAGTAAAATCTTTGATGCAGGATAAAGTGACGATGTTTTCGGGCCATAGCGGCGTTGGAAAATCTACCTTAGTTAATGCGCTTGAACCTGGCTTACATTTAAAAACTTCCAAAATTTCTGACCAGCATTTGCAGGGCCAACACACCACAACATTTGCTGAAATGTTCGACCTTTCTTTTGGTGGACAAATAATAGACACACCGGGTATTAAAGGTTTTGGTGTGGTTGAAATGGATAAAGAAGAGTTAGGCGCTTACTTTCCAGAGTTTTTTAAACTGAAGGAAAACTGCAAGTTTAACAACTGTCTTCATTTAGAAGAACCGCACTGCGCAATTAAAAATGCATTAGAAAACGAAGAAATTGCGTGGTCTAGGTATAAAAGTTATTTGCAAATTTTGGCTGGAGAGGAAGATCATTTCCGAAAAGATATTTACGAGAAATAAAGGTTCAAATTTCTAAAAGTATTACCGTTAGCAACTAACCTTAACTCAATAACTCAAAATGCGGGTATTAATTCAAAGAGTAAAAAAAGCCTCTGTTACCATTGACGGGAAAATCTTTTCTGAAATAAATCAGGGTTTACTTATTTTATTAGGAATTGAAGCTGAAGATTCCCACGACGATATTGACTGGTTAGCAGGAAAAATTGCACGTTTACGGATTTTTTCGGATGAAAATGATGCTATGAACCTCTCGGTTCAAGATATTAACGGCGACTGTTTAGTGGTTAGCCAATTTACACTTCACGCAAATACAAAAAAAGGAAACCGTCCTTCATTTATAAATGCGGCTAAGCCTGAAACTGCAATCCCACTCTACGAAAAATTCCTGCTTCAGCTTGAAAATGAAATTAATAGAAAAGTAAAAACAGGAAATTTTGGCGCCATGATGGATGTGGCATTAATTAATGACGGACCGGTAACAATTTGGATAGATTCAAAAAAAAGAGAATAATTCCTTTAACTTTTTCTTAACCTTTAAAATTTTTTATATATTGCCAAGCAATTATAGAAATTCTTGAACTAGCTCCCCGCAACATTCAATTTTGATTAGTATGAATGATCTTATCGTTCAATTTTGCTATTCCTCATGTAACTCCTATATATGAAAAACATTTTTTGTTTTGCATTGCTTCTTTGCGGTGCTCATATTTTCGCGCAAAACGAATATTCCATTGCGTCTATTCCAAAAGATCTTAAAGAATATGCTAATAGTGTGTTATTAGATGAGTTGGTTGAAATTGATGTAAGCAATTTCAATAAGATGAATGTAAAAACCCGCCGGGTTACGGCTGTGCTTAACAAACTTGGTTACGGCGATTCACGACTCTATGCCTTTTATGACCCTAACTCTCGCGTTAAGGATATTGAGGTTAGGATTTATAATGCCTCTGGTAAAGAAATTGAGCATTTCAAAAAGAAGGATTTTATGGATGTGAGTCGTACGGGCTCCAGTATCTATAGTGATGACCGTATGTTGGGCATAAACTACACCCCAACAACATATCCTTATATTGTAGTTTTTGAAAAGGAAACTGAAACTGGAGATACTGCATTTTTGAGTCCGTGGTATCCATTGAATGGGTATGCTGAAAGTACTAAAAAGAGCGTGTTGAAAATTAAATTCGACCCTTTGAATAAGCCTAAGTATAAGGCACAAAATTTAGAAGGTTACAACATTACAATTTCCGAAAATCCGGAAGAATTAATATTCACAGCTACCGATCTTAAAACAATAAGATACGAAGAGCACAGTCTTTCGCAGAGTAAAATTTTCCCAATTATTTATGTGGCGCTCAATAATTTTAAACTAAAAGGAACTGCAGGTTCGGGCAAAGACTGGCAACAGTTTGGAAGCTGGATGGCTAAAAGTTTACTTGCCGACGTAAATGAACTTCCTGCGGGCACGCTTGCACAAGTTAGAAGTCTAGTAGCTAATGAAACCACAAACGAAGGTAAAGCTCGAAAAATTTACAAATATGTGCAGGATAAAGTTCGCTACATCAGTATACAAATAGGTATTGGAGGGTGGAAACCGATGCTGGCTTCAGACGTAGATAAGCTTAGTTATGGCGACTGTAAAGCACTAACTAATTATACAAAGGCGTTACTTGATGCCGTTGGTGTGCCATCGTATTACACAGTTGTGTATGGAGATGCTATGGAATGGGATATTATGGAAGATTTTTCTTCGCTTCAAGGAAATCACGTTATACTTGGTATTCCTAATGAGGCTAATGAAATAACGTGGCTTGAATGTACCAGCCAAGACACTCCTTATGGCTACATAGGTAATTTTACAGATGATAGAAATGTGCTGATAATTACACCCGAAGGAGGTAAAATTGTACGTACCACGGTTTATAATACTAAAGAGAATACACAAGTAAACAATGCAAAAGTAAAGATAGATGCAGAAGGAAATGTAACTGCCACTTTGAATACTGTTTCAAAAGGACTTCAGTATGATAAAATGTATATTCTTCCAAAACGAAAACAAGAAGATTTAGATGAATATTACAAGGAGAAGTGGGGTTATATAAATGGATTTTCTATTGTTGATGTAAAACTCAATAATGATAGAGAAGCCGTGGTTTTCACTGAAGATTTAGCACTTAATATTCCTAATTATGCGAATCCAGTAGGTAACGATTATCTTTTTTGCGCCAATATTTTCAATCAAAATCAACACATCCCGCCGCGAATTGAAAACCGAAAACAAAATCTTTACATCGGCACTGGCTATGTAGATATAGATTCTGTTGAGGTTGAGCTACCTGAAAATTTTGAGGTGGAAGGTCTTCCCGAAGAAACTATTTTGGAAACCAAATTTGGAAAATACGAGATGAGCTTTAGCAAAACCGATGCTCATAAAGTAATATACAACAGAAAAATTACCATAAACAAAGGCGATTATCCGCCTTCTGAATATGAAAATTACCGCGATTTTCTTCGGTCAATCGCACGACTTGATAAAACAAAAATTCTTTTAAAACAAAATGTACAATAAACAACAGAATATTATGAAATCTAGCCTACTTACAGTAATTGCAGTTATGTGTTTTGTTAGCACAGCTGTAGCTCAAAATTATAAATTTGGAAAAGTTTCCAAAGAAGAATTGGTTCAAAAAGTGCATCCTACGGAGCCTACGGCCGATGCCGCAGTTTTATACAGAGAAATTCACACCGAATTTCAATACACAAATAGCGATGGTTTTTATATGGTTACCGATATTTTCGAGCGTGTTAAAATCTATAATAAAGAAGGTTTTGATTGGGCTTCTAAAGAAGTAGACCTTTATCAAGGCGATTCGGGATCTAAGGATGAAATTACTGGTTTAAAAGCCTATACTTACTTTTTGGATGGGAGTGGTGATATAGAAGAAGTGAAATTAAGAAACGACGGTGTTTTTGAAGAAAAAACAAGTAAATACCTTCACAAAACGAAATTTACAATGCCCGACATTCGTGAAGGCTGCGTAATAGAATATAAATACACTATTAAATCTCCGTTTATCGGCAACATTGATGAGTTCAGTTTTCAAGAGATTATTCCGGTTGAAAAAGTAGAAATACGTTTCGCTTCTCCAGAGTATTTCGTATTCAAGACACATCAAAAAGGCTGGGTTCCTTATAAAGTTGAAAAGGATGGTAGAGACCGAACAATTGCATTGGCAAACTCTCGTTCAGAATACGATATATACGGTAACAGAACATCTAAAGGTGGACCGAGAGATTTAAGATTTAAAGAAGATATTTACACAATTAATTTAGCCAATGTGCCAGCAATGAAAGAAGAAGCATTTGCCGGAAATATTGATAACTATGCCACTGGACTTAAATTTGAATTGAGTTATGTAGATTTTCCTGGCAGCTCAATGAAATCCTATTCAACTACTTGGGAAGATGTTTCAAAAGGGATTTACAAAGTAGATTCATTCGGCGACGAATTGGAAAAGGACAATTATTTTGAAGATGATCTAAATAGTCTATTAAGTGGTGTTAGCAGTCCCGAAGAGAAAGTATCAAAGATCTTTTCGTTTTTATTGAACAAAATGACTTGGAATAATTTCACGGGTTATTACACTAACGAAGGTGTAAAGGAAGCTTATAAAAAAGGATCGGGTAATGTGGCTGATATTAACCTAATGCTCATTGCTATGTTACGAAAGGCTAATCTTGACGCCAATCCAGTATTGGTAAGTACCAAAACTCACGGTATTCCGCTATTCCCAACACGTAATGGTTTTAATTATGTAATAGCCGGCGTTGAACTTCCTGGTGGAATTGTATTGCTAGATGCAACCAATAAAGATGCAGAAATTGGCGTGTTAAAGTCGAGTGTGTTAAACTGGCAAGGGCGCGTAATTAAAAAAGATGGCACTTCTGGTTGGGTTTCATTAAACTCTTTGGTTCCCGCAGTAAAAAGCGCAATGGTAAGTGCAGAAATCAATCCAGATTTTTCAATTGTGGGTAAAGCTCAAAATAGATTTACTGGTAATTATGCTTTCAAATACAGAACAGAGTTTAAAAGTTTAAACGAAGATTCAAGACGAAAAGCGATTGAAAAGGATACGAAGCAAACAGAATTATCGAATGTAAATTTCGAAAATTTAAGCACCTTAGGGAAACCCGTTGCTTTAGAATATGATTTTGAAACACTCGATGCAGTTGAAGATGTAGCAGGAAAATTATATTTTTCACCTTTAATTTTTATGGCCACGACTGAAAATCCTTTTAAACCTGAAACGCGTTCATACCCTATAGATTTCGGCTATCCTATGAAAGATCGTTATATTGTAAATATAGATTTGCCGGAAGGTTATAATGTTGAATCATTGCCTGAAAATGCAGTGTATAATCTAGGAGAAGGAGTAGGAAGCTACCGTTACTTAATTACGCAAATAGGTAATAAGCTTCAGGTTTCTGTAGAACTTTCTATCAATACTTCTTTAATAGCTGCTGCGGAATACGGAAATTTGAAAAAATTCTTTGAACTTTTAGTAGCGAAAGAAAACGAAAAAGTTGTACTTTCTAAAGCATAATGGATATCAAAAACGCACAACAAGCAGTAGATGCTTGGATTAAAACACACGGGGTACGCTATTTTAATGAGCTCACCAATATGGCACAGCTCACCGAAGAAGTGGGCGAAGTTGCACGTATTATTGCCCGCCGCTATGGTGAGCAAAGTGAAAAGAAAAGTGACAAAAATAAAGATTTGGGCGAAGAGCTTGCAGATGTTATTTTTGTGGTACTTTGTTTAGCCAACCAAACCGGTGTTGATCTTGAAGACGCTTTTCAGAAAAAGTTGGATGTAAAAACCAAACGCGATCACGACAGGCACCACAGCAACGAAAAATTAAAATAGTATGTTTAAAAGAGTTATAAATACAAAAGGTTTTTGGAAATCGGTATTGTCGCTAACAATTGCTTCTGCTATCCTTTTTACAATTGTGAAGTGGGCAATAGAAGGTTTTGAGACGACTTTTTTCACTGAAAGAAATCCTTTTGTGTTTTTCGTAATCCTTATTTTGGCAGGCTTTATTTACGGCTTTCTTGTAACCTTTGGAAAATTTAGGTCCAAGCTCAAAGAAAACGATAAACGGAAATGAAAGCCAATCTTAAACGCGGTAAATTTCCAATAGAAAATGTAAAAATCAATATAGGCGGTTCCAAAAGTGAATCGAACCGATTGTTGATTTTACAGGCGCAGTTTCCAAATATTACTATTCAGAATCTTTCCGAAAGTGATGATACTGTTGCGCTTCAAATTGGTTTGCAAAGCTCAGAAGGTATTGTAGATATTCATCATGCCGGAACGGCGATGCGTTTTTTGACAGCGTATTTTTCGGCAAAACAAGCTACCCAAACAACGCTCACCGGAAGCCAACGAATGCAAGAAAGACCAATTGGTATTTTGGTAGATGCATTAAAAAATTTAGGAGCAACTATTGAATACGTAAATCAAGATGGCTTTCCTCCTTTGAAAATTACGGGTAAAAATCTTCTTAAAAATGAAGTAACGATTAAAGCTAACATGAGTAGTCAGTATATTTCTGCGCTTATGTTAGTTGCGCCAATGCTACCCAGCGGTCTGAAAATTACTCTTGAGGGAGAAACCACTTCGGTGCCTTATATTGAAATGACACTTTCACTTTTGAGAAGTATCGGTATAGAAGGAAATTTCAACAAAAATATAATTACCATTTCATCGGCAAAAACTGTAGAAAGCACCACATTAACAGTAGAATCAGATTGGAGTTCGGCGTCTTATTTTTATAGTTTGGTAGCGCTATCTAAAGATTGCAAAATAACACTCGGAAGTTTTTCTGAAGAAAGCTTACAGGGCGATGCTGCGTTGGTTCAGATTTACGATTCTTTGGGCGTACAAACTGTTTTTAATACTTCAGAAAAGACTATTTCGCTCTCGAAAAAAAATATAGAATTACCAGATTCTATTATGCTCGATCTTACAAATACGCCAGATTTGGCACAGACTATTGCCGTAACTTGTTTTGGTTTGGGCATAGGTTGCAAGCTTACGGGGCTTCACACCTTAAAAATTAAAGAAACCGACAGGCTAACAGCTTTAAAAAACGAATTGGAAAAATTAGGGGCAACGCCTCAAATTGATGACAATTCTTTAAATCTGGAAAAGTCTTTTCAAATTAACCCGAATGTGTTGATAGAAACTTATCAAGATCACAGAATGGCGATGGCCTTTGTGCCGCTGGCGGTTAAAACAAGCTTGATAATTAACAATGCAGAAGTAGTTTCAAAATCATATCCAAGCTTTTGGGAGGATTTAAAAAAAGTGGGTTTTGACTGTTCTTTAAGCGATTCTTCAAAATAATAAACCTTCTAAGTTAGCAGCCAGTAAGCTATAGTAAAGATTTCCAAATAATAAACGGTCTTTTACTTGACAACGCCTGTTTTGAGGTTGTATATTTGCAGCCTTTTAAAATCTAAAGACAACTCGCAATATGGGAATGAAACTTTCAAATTTTGGCTTTACTCTTCCAGAGGAATTATTGGCTGAGTATCCGGCTCCAAACCGTGACGAATCACGACTTATGGTGCTAAACCGAAAAACCAAGACAATTGAACACAAAATGTTCAAGGATATTATTGATTATTTTGATGAAGATGATGTACTGGTAACCAACAATACAAAGGTTTTTCCTGCACGTTTGTTCGGAAATAAAGAAAAAACAGGAGCTCGAATTGAAGTTTTTCTTTTAAGAGAGTTGAATCCAGAAACCCGTCTTTGGGATGTTTTGGTAGATCCAGCGCGAAAAATTAGAATTGGAAACAAACTATATTTTGGCGAGGACGAAACACTTGTTGCAGAAGTTATAGACAATACAACTTCTCGTGGAAGAACGCTTCGTTTTCTTTTTGACGGTTCTTATGAAGAATTCCGCAATAAATTGACAGAATTGGGCGAAACTCCACTTCCAAAATATATAAAGAGAGAAGTAGAACCAGAAGATGCAGAACGTTACCAAACTATTTTTGCAAAAAATGAAGGAGCTGTAGCAGCGCCAACCGCTGGTTTACACTTTTCAAAACACTTGTTAAAGCGTCTTGAAATTAAAGGTGTAAGTATAGCAGAAGTTACATTGCACGTAGGCTTGGGAACTTTCAGCTCTGTTGAGGTTGAAGATCTTTCAAAACATAAAATGGATTCTGAAGAAATGGAAATTACTCAGCAATCTGTAGATATTATCAATACAGGTATTCAGAGGAAAAAAAGAGTATGTGCTGTAGGTACAACGGCAATGCGTGCTTTGGAGAGTTCAGTTTCTTCAAACCACACGCTAAATGCTTACAAAGGTTGGACTAATAAATTTATCTTTCCTCCGTATGATTTCAGTATTGCAAATGCAATGATTAGTAACTTCCATACTCCAAAGTCTACTTTATTAATGATGGTTTCAGCATTTGCTGGACACGAATTTATTAAAGAAGCGTATGCAGAAGCTATTAAAGAAAAATACAAGTTTTACTCATATGGTGATGCAATGTTGATTATCTAAATCAAGCCCCATAAATACTAATGAATCCCGATATAAATCGGGATTTTTTATTTTGTAAGCGTTTGGTTTCCAAATGTCAAAATAAAGAGATACCTTAGTGTTCGTTTTTAAAAATACTAACCAGCGGGCTTAATGAAAAAAACTACGATTTTCTTCATTTTATGTTTCTACGTTCTTATTGCCTTTCCACAAGGTAATGGGGATGATTTCCCTATGAGTTGGGATTTAGATTTACCACAACAGCCCGATGTTATTCGCCTTCCAACTTTAGACTTAGAGTTAATAGTACAGCAAGATAGCATTAACGACTTAGACAAAAGTATGCCTTGGCGCTACGGAATTGAAATACCTTTAAACCTAAATATGAATCAAGGTGGGTTGTGGACTACACTTCCCAATGGTGCTAAAATATGGCGCACTACCATCCAATCGCACGGAGCGCTTAATTTGAGTGTAAATTTTAGCGATTTTTATTTACCCCCAGGCTCCAGAGTTCAACTATACAATCAAGATAGAACGGATATTACTCGAACTTTTAATAATGCGCAGAACCGAATTAACGGTCAATTGGGAACGTGGTTTGTAGAAGGTGAAATTATCTGGATTGAATACTATCAGCCTCCTAGCACGAAAGAATCACCACGACTTCAAATAACTAATGTTATCCATGGTTACAGAATGGGTAGTGTAAATGCATTCGTTGAAGGCATTCGCGGTATGAACGAATCTGGAGATTGTAATTACGATGTAAACTGTTCTGTTGGTAGCGATTTCGACACAAAAAAAGATTTAATTAAAAAATCAGTAGCACTCTTAAATTTAGGAAACGGGCATTTATGTTCTGCTGCATTGGTGAATAATACACAGAGTGATAAAACGCCATACATATTAACCGCCAATCATTGTTTGGATAATAGTAGTCCGGCGTTATGGACTATTCGTTTTAATTGGGTAAGTCCAAATCCTGTCTGCGGAACCGATGAAGAGAGTGGAGATTTACAAACAAATTTTACCATCAGCGGCGCCGAATTAAAAGCGAACAATAGCAAAAGTGATTTTGCGTTGGTTCAGCTTTTTGAGAAAATCCCAGATTCTTGGGATGTTGCTTTTGCTGGATGGGACAACACAGATACCGACCCGCTTTACGAAGTGGGAATTCACCACCCCAATGGCGATATTATGAAAATATGCCGCGATGATTCTGGCGCCACAAAAGTTGATGCAAATGGTACAGAAGTATGGTTAATTGGCGGTGGCGCCCATGGAAGTGGTAATGGCTGGGAAATTGGCACTACCGAAAGTGGATCTTCTGGTTCGCCACTTTTTGACGAAAACGGACGTATTATCGGGCAATTATATGCTGGTCAGTCTGCGTGTGTCGGTTTAGAAAATAATCAGGAGTACGATATTTATGGCAGGTTTGGGGTTTCTTGGAATGCTGGTAACACTCCCGAAACTCGTTTGATGGAGTGGTTAGACCCAACAAATTCGGGTCACACATATGTAGAAACGATTCAAAATCTTTTGAATATTCCAGATTTTGAACTTATTGGAGACCTTAAAATTTATCCCAACCCGGCTAGTACAACCATTACGGTTGAGAACACTAGATTCCCGCACCTATCATTTCAGTTTTTGAATGCTTTGGGGCAACGCATCCATTCAGGCTCATTGTCTAATACCAATAACACCATAAATGTGGCAAACCTAGCTGATGGCGTATATTTCCTATATTTAATAGATGAGGATAGCAAGGATTCTATAACCAAAAAGATAATTATTAATAAATAAACCATAATTCTATTATTGTTGAAATGCCTCTATTCTGCAAAGGAAAGGGGCATTTTACTTTTAAATACAGTAATTTTGCACAATGATTGCAGAAAAAAGAGATATAAGAGCACTTTCAAAAGAAGAACTTCGAAGTTTTTTCGAAAGCATTGGCGACAAAGCTTTTCGTGGAACCCAAGTTTACGATTGGTTGTGGAGCAAAGGAATTCATAGTTTTGATGATATGACGAATCTTTCCAAAGAAACGCGCGCGCATTTGGATGAAAATTTTGTTATTAACCACATTAAGGTAGATCATATTCAAAAAAGTAATGACGGTACAATTAAGAACGCTGTAAAGCTTCATGATGATCTTATAGTTGAATCAGTTTTAATTCCCACAAAAAAGCGCACCACCGCTTGCGTTTCATCACAAGTAGGTTGTAGTTTAGATTGTAGATTCTGCGCTACGGCGAAGCTTAAAAGAATGCGAAATCTAAACCCCGATGAAATTTATGACCAAGTAGTGGCTATTGACAGAGAAAGCCGCTTATATCACAACAAACCGCTTTCAAACATTGTTTTTATGGGAATGGGCGAACCACTAATGAATTATAAAAATGTTTTGAGTTCTATTGAAAAAATTACTTCGGAAGAAGGCTTGGGGATGTCTCCAAAACGGATTACCATTTCTACATCTGGTGTGCCTAAAATGATAAAGAAATTGGCAGATGATGAAGTTAAATTTCACCTTGCTGTATCATTGCATTCCGCTATTCAGGAAACACGGGAGCAAATTATGCCTTTTGCAAAAAGCTTCACTTTAGTTGACCTTCGCGAATCTTTGGAATATTGGTATAGCAAAACGAATCGTAAAATTACTTACGAGTACATTGTTTGGAAAGATATAAATGATAAGTGGGCAGATATTGAAGCACTCGTTACATTTTGCAAATATGTGCCTTGTAAAGTGAATATTATTGAGTACAATCCTATTGACGACGGTCATTTTCAGCAGGCTTCTTCATCCATAATAGACGATTATATACAAGCGTTGGAACACGATAGAATTCCTGTAACAGTCCGCCGAAGCAGAGGGAAAGATATTGATGCTGCCTGTGGGCAGTTGGCAAATAAACAATAAAAAAAAGAGCGGCCAAAGGCCGCTCTTTTCAATTCAATATAAAACGTAAATTAGTTCTTTACGATTTTAAAAGACTTGATTGCTCCGTCAATAGATACAGTAGCAATGTAAATTCCAGACTGTAATCCTGAAAGTTCAATAGTTTCGTTGTTGCTGCTCAATTTTTGAGAAACAACTTGTTGACCTAACATATTGTAAAGTGCAACATTCTCCATTAAAGTGCTTGCTGAAAGATTTAATTGGTTGTTTGCTACAAAGTATTCAAAACCTTTGAACTCATTAGTTCCAACAGCTAAAACACCACTTACCATTACGTCATCAATAGAAAGAAAGTCCATGTCACTAACATCGTGATGTCTGAAAGCTATGTAAACAGTCTCACCAGACAAGCTTGAAAGATCTAAAGAACGCTCATATTGAGTTCCTGCATCTGCTGGGTCGTCATAAACCTCGGTGAAAGTTACCGTAGCAGCTTCTAAATCTACGATGTCGCTGCTAGTGGCAACATATATAGTATAATTCTCCATGTCCCATTCAGCTGCTGCAGCCTGAACTTTCCAAGTTAATTCAACGTTTCCACTAGCAGTTGTCAAATCAATAGCTGGAGAAACAATCCAATTATCTGGAGTTAAAGCAGTACCGCCTTGCCAAGATCTTGAAATAATTGAAATCGGTGTTACTGGGTTTCCGTCAGTGTCTTCTACAACAAAAAGATCAGCCCACAAGTTTTCATCACCATCTTCATCGTAAAGAGTCCAATCTGAAACATCTTCGTCATTAAAGTCGTCTGAGAAAAAAGTAGTCTGTGCAGTCATTGCAAAGCCAGCAAATAATGCGGCCATTAATGTAATTTTTTTCATTTTAAATATTATTAGGGTTAAATTTATTTTCTCAAAAATAGGTTTTGAGTTTTCGGGATTGGCTATTTCCTTATGGTTTAACGCCTTTTAGTATATTCTTATATATATCCTCTTATACTGATGTATCACTATCTTTATAACAGCGTGCTTAAACAATTCTGTTTATAAACTTACTACAAGGGTGTTTTTATAAACGACTAATAAGTCGCCTATTATATATTCTGTTAAACTTAGTTTTTGTAGCAGACAATAATCCCTTCTAGCTTTTAAACTGGTTTGAAACTGTCGTCCTATTTTAACTATCTTTGACGCTTTATGAAGATAGTTTCACGCATAAAACTTCCCATTGAATTAGAAATGGAGCTTTTCGAGAAAAAGTTCTCCGCTTCTATGTCGTCTAAAGTTTCCCTTCTCAATAGAATTACGCACTATGTTGTAAATAGAAAGGGAAAACAAATGCGACCCATGTTTGTATTCCTAATTGCAAAAATGACCAACAATGGCGAAGTAAACGAACGCACGTATCGCGGCGCTTCGGTAATTGAATTAATACACACGGCAACTTTAGTGCACGACGATGTGGTGGACGACAGTGATCGCCGTCGCGGATTTTTCTCAATAAATGCGCTTTGGAAGAATAAAATTGCTGTGCTAGTGGGTGATTATCTGCTTTCAAAAGGATTATTACTTTCTATTGATAATGATGATTTCGATCTGCTAAAAATAATCTCAGTCGCAGTTCGCGAAATGAGCGAGGGTGAATTACTTCAGATTGAAAAAGCCCGCCGACTCGATATTACTGAAGAAATCTATTTTGAAATTATACGTCAAAAGACAGCTACTTTAATCGCAGCCTGTTGCGCAATGGGAGCCCGTTCCGTAATGGCACCAGATGATGAAGTTGAGAAAATGCGCAAGTTTGGCGAACTCATTGGTACAGCTTTTCAAATAAAAGACGATCTTTTCGATTATGGTAACGAGCACATTGGCAAACCCACGGGTATCGATATTAAGGAGCAAAAAATGACGCTTCCTTTAATATATGCCTTAAATAATGCGACTTCCGAAGAAAAAAAATGGCTTGTCAATTCCGTTAAAAATCATAATAAAGACAGCAAACGCGTAAAAGAAGTTATCGCTTTTGTGAGGGATAATGGCGGTTTGGATTATGCCGTTGTAAAAATGAAGGATTTCCAGCAACAAGCGCTTCTACTTTTAAATACCTATCCTGCTTCGCCCTATAAAGATTCGCTAGAGTTGATGGTGAATTATGTTATAGACCGGAAAAAGTAGCAGCTTGCAGTCTCAGTTTCCAGTGGTAAACTGAATACTGCCACTGAAAACTGAAAACTTTTTTCTTCCAGGCAACCTTTTTTAAAAAACCTGCGTCTATTAAAATAGAAGCCTATAAAAGCGAAGCGTATTTTGAAAATAATACCCTTACATAAAAATTATTCTAAGTTGATTAGCAAGTCGTCTAAAGGCGATCGCCGCGCGCAGCATCAATTGTTTGAAATGTTTTCGCCCAAAATGTTGGGTGTTTGCAGACAGTATTTAAAAAACAACGATTTGGCTGAAGAGGTAATGTTAACCGGGTTTTTCAAGGTATTTACAAATTTAACTGCTTTTAAAAACGAAGGTAGTTTTGAAGGATGGATACGCCGAATAATGGTAAACGAAAGTATTTCGCAACTTCGGAAGGACAAAAAATTACATTTTATTTCTGAATCTGAAATTGAGAATACAACCGCCCATTCCACTTTTATTGAAACCGAATTAGAAACGGCTGAAATTCAAAAAATGATTGACAATCTGCCCGACGGTTACAAAACGGTTTTTGTACTCTACGCGGTTGAAGGTTACAAACACGGTGAAATTGCAGAGCTATTGCAGATAAGTGAAAGCACTTCAAAGACACAACTTTTTAAAGCACGTAAAATGCTTCAAAACATGGTAAAACAACAAAATAATATAAGTTATGGCACCTTATAAATTAGAAGATAATATTCGCGAAAAGCTAGAGGCGAGGGAACTAAAACCTTCTTCCGAAGCTTGGAAAAAACTAGAGGCAAAATTAGATGCCGAACAACCTAAAAAGAAACCAGTGCTTTGGTATTACGCTGCAGCAAGTTTTGTGGGTTTCTTAATTCTGGCCTCGGTTTTCTTAGGCAGAAATAATACAGAAGTAATCAATCAAATTGTAGAAGAAAACCCCGAGCAATTGATTGAAAATGAATCTGAAATTATTCCCAACAACTCTGAAGTTACTGAAATTGTTTCCGATGAAAATAATTCAGAAAAAGAAACTGAAAAGAAACAAGAAACGAATTCAACTCAATTAAAAACACTTCCGCAGAAAAAATCTGTAATTGATGAAAAGATAGAAAAAAGTGAGGCTATTGCAACAACTTCCGAAAGCGAAAAACAATCTAAAAAGGATGCTTATGCAACCACTTCGGGCTTAAATTCTGAAGCATTAGCGAAGGAAGAAGAAAAACTTTTGAATAATAAAATAGATGAAGTGGTTGCTTCGGTTAAAAAACTTCAGCAGAATAACTCGGAGGTTTCTATAAGTGAAGTGGAAAACCTGTTAAACAACGCTCGCCGCGAAATACAGACCCAACGAATTTTAAACAGCCCGAAAGTAGATGCCACTGCATTGCTTCAGGATGTGGAAGTGGAGTTGGAAAAAAGCTTCCGCGACAAAGTTTTTGATGCCCTCGGCGAAGGTTTTCAAAAAGTGCGCACCGCCGTTTCGGAACGAAATGATTAGCTGTATCTCCTCTCTAGCGTAACATTTTTTGTGCAGTCTAAAGACAGGCAAAAGTTTATTATAAGTATCAATTAACATTCATCAATAATTCATCATTAATCAAAAAAATCGAACAGTTATGAAATCACTAATCACGATTACACTTGCGCTCACAATATGGCTTTTAGCCGGTGTTTATGCACAAGCACAGCAAACAACCCCAGAAACACAAACTGCTGTTGAGCAGCTAAGTGCGTTAAAAGAAAAGATTATCCAAGAGGAAAAAGACGCGCTAAAAGTAGAAATTGAAAGAATAAATACGTTGTTAAACAGTGATGGCGTTACCGAAGCAGAGGGCGAAATTTTAAAACAAAAAGCTGCAGAAAAGCACGCGCTAAACATCGAAAACCGTTTGGCGATAATTGATAATAAGATTGCACTGCTAAAGCGAAATGGTGCTAGGGACATTGATGATAGCGGGTTAAGCATCCGTATTGGGTATAATGATAAAAAAAGTAAGGAAGAAGGCTTGTTGAATATAGAAGTCAAAACAAAGAAGCGAAAGTACGATCGGAGAACTTCCTCAGATCTCGTCTTCGCTTTTGGTCTGAACAACGCCACAACAGAAGGCGAATCTTTAAAAGATTCCGACTTTAAAGTTGCCGGAAGCCGTTTTGCCGAACTTGGCTGGGCGTGGAAAACCCGTGTTTTTGATAACACAAATTGGTTGCGAATTAAGTATGGTGTATCCTTCCAATTTAACGGATTGAAGCCAACAGACAACCGATTTTTTGTAGATGCTGGAGAACAGACCGAGCTGCAAACCTATCCTTTAAATTTGGACAAGTCAAAATTTAGAATGGACAATCTAGTTGTGCCATTTCACTTCGAGTTTGGGCCTTCAAAAAAGATAGAGCACGATGATTACTTTCGTTATAATACCGAAAATAAACTTACAGTTGGTCTAGGAGGTTATGCGGGAATAAATTTGAGCACTCGTCAAAAACTAAAATTTGAAGAAGATGGCGAAGACCAAAAACTAAAATTAAAAGCAAATTATAACACTAACCAATTTATCTACGGCCTTAGTGGTTATATAGGTTGGCAAGGCGTGGCGCTATATGCCAAATACGATCTCAACACAATTTTTAAAAACAATCCCGTAGACCAACACAACGTTTCTCTAGGTTTACGCTTCGATGTAGATTAGCCAGAACGACTTTCATTATTCGTTTGTTTATAAACCTGCAAGGTTTTCAAAACCTTGTAGGTTTCTCTTTTATATATTGTTATTTTTACCGAGAGCTTCATTCTATTAACCAATAACCACTCACAACAACTTTGATCTCCAAAACCACAATAGAAAACGTTTTTGAAACCGCCCGCGTAGAGGAGGTAATTGGTGATTTTGTTCAGCTAAAAAAATCTGGAACCAATTATAAAGGTCTCAGCCCATTTACCGATGAACGATCGCCGAGTTTTATGGTGAGTCCCGTTAAACAGATTTGGAAAGATTTTAGTAGCGGAAAAGGCGGAAATGTAGTTTCATTTTTAATGGAACACGAACATTTCACCTATCCAGAAGCCATAAAGTTTTTAGCTAAAAAGTATGGTATTGAAATAGAAGAAACCGAGCAAACTTCTGAAGATAAAGAACAGGCCAACGAACGCGAAAGCCTCTATTTAGTTAGTGAATTCGCGAAAAATTATTTCCACAGCACCTTATTAAAAACCGAAGAAGGCAAAGCCATTGGTCTTTCCTATTTCAAAGAAAGAGGTTTTACAGACGAAACCATTAAAAAGTTTGAACTGGGTTATTCGCCAGATTCTTGGGATGCTTTTACTAGCCACGCCATTAAAAAAGGCTACAAGCTAGAATTTCTTGAGAAAACGGGTCTTTCAATTGTAAAAGAAGAAAAGCAGTTTGACCGTTTTAAGGGAAGGGTAATGTTTCCGATTTTAAGTATGAGCGGTCGTACGTTAGGTTTCGGTGGGCGTATTTTAACTTCAGATAAAAAAGCAGCAAAATATTTAAACTCTCCCGAAAGCGATATTTACCACAAAAGTAAAGTGCTTTACGGAATTTTTAACGCCAAACAAAGCATCGCCAAAGAGGATAATTGCTATTTGGTGGAAGGATATACAGATGTTATCCAGTTTCACCAAACGGGTATTCACAACGTTGTTTCTTCTTCGGGAACGGCTTTAACTTCGGAACAGATTCGGCTAGTTAATCGCCTAACCAAAAACATTACCGTTCTTTTTGATGGTGACGCTGCGGGGCTTCGTGCTTCTCTTCGCGGGATAGATTTGATTTTGGAGCAAGGGATGAACGTGAAAATTTGCACCTTCCCAGAAGGGGAGGATCCAGATAGTTTTTCGCGTAAAAATTCTTTGGAAGAACTCACGCTCTATTTAGAAGAAAACGCCAAAGATTTTATCACTTTCAAAGCTTCTTTGTTAGCTACTGATGCAAAGAACGACCCGATTAAAAAAAGTGAAACCATCCACGATATGGTTAATAGCATCGCGAAAATACCCGATGTTATTCAGCGTGAAGTGTACATTAAGGAATGTTCGCGGATTATGGATATTTCGGAACAAGTGTTATTTAATACGCTAGCGCAGATTTTTCAGAAAGACAAAAAGGAAGCTGCCAAAAAAACCAATGTTCAGCAGGAACCATTTGAAGTTATTCCTGCGGAAAAAAAGTTTGAAAAAGTAGATGTTCAGCTTGAATTGGAGCAAAAAATAATTGAGCTGTTGCTGCTTTATGGAAATGTTGAGGAAGATTTTGAAGATTTAATACTTGAAGCAGATGACAAGGGCGAGATTTCACTTAAACCTGAAATTCACAAATCTCGGGTTTTTGAAAAGATATATCTCGATTTGCAGGATGATGAAATTGAGTTTACCAATCCTGAGTTCAAAGATTTATATTTTGAAGTAGTGAACAGGTTTAACCTAAATCCGGAAGCGAAAGCTGAAACTTTTATAAATGATTTGAAACCCGAACTAGCATCTGCCGTCACCCATATATTAATGGAAGAGGAGCGCTATGTGTTGCACGATTGGGAGCGGAAAGAAATTTATGTTAAGCAGAAGGAAAAGACGATTGCCCAAATTGTTAGTGAAACTATTCTAAATCTACGCCGTCACTTGGTTTCTCAAAAAATAAATGAATTGTCTGAATTGATGAAGGAGGGAAAGAATACCGACAATGATTCTGGCCTTCAGGAAATTGTAGATTATATAAGCCTTAAAAAAGTGCTTTCCAATAAACTTAATCGCGTGCTTTAAATTAATTATACTGAAACATTCTGGCTTGGTTAATTAATTCAGCCAAATTTGAGAGATTTAATTTTTTTAAGAGTCTTGTTTTGTAGGTGCTCACGGTTTTTTCATTGATTTCTAAGAGCGATGCAATGTCTTTATTGCGTTTGCCATTTGAAAGAAGGTTAAGCACTTCTATTTCTCTAGCTGAAAGTTTTTTGTATCTACCAATAATTGTGTTATCGTTTAACGAACAGTTATTGAAAGCTGCTGCCAGTTCGTCGTTTAAAAATACTCCGCCAACAGCAATGCGTCTAATAGCATTTAGGATAGTTTCAGAACTAGAGGTTTTAGGAATATAACCAGAGGCTCCCGATTTAATAGACCGCAGTGCATAAATTTCTTCGGGATGCGATGAAAAAACGGCAATTCGAGTTTTAGGAAATTCTTCGTGTAAGCTTCGCAATGTGCGAAACCCGTTGATTTCTGGAATGTTTAATTCTAAAATTAAAATATCTGGACGTACTCTTTCAATACATTGTGATAATTCAGATCCACGAGATACATTTCCCACTACAGAATATTCTTTTGTGCTTTCTAGCAAGACCGAAACACCGTCCCTAGTCATAGGATGATGGTCAGCGATTACAACTTTTTTCATCTTTGTATAATTTCATATTAACAAGCAGGGCAAGTTTCCTATGTAATATTAACAATACATTATGAGAGAATAAAACCTTTAGGGTAAGAAAAAGTAGCCTTTCGTTTAATGGCCAAATTATTCGGTAAATAACATTTTATTTCAATTCTTGAGGAATTTCGCAAACAGGAATTGGCACCATTTTATGCTGGTTGGCCCTGTTAAGTCTCGTGTAAATGGTTAAAACTTCCTTTTGTCTATCAGTGAAGTCATCATTTTGTTTGCCATTTGCTATTGTATTCATCGCCCATTCCAGTTCGTCGTAACTTGCACCCAGTTGGTCTTCATCAGATCTGCTATCGCCAAAAAGTCCATCGGTTGGAGCTGCTTTTATTATTGAATCGGGTATGTTTAATGCCTTTGCAATTTCGTATACTTCACTTTTCATTAAATCGGCAATCGGGCTTAAATCTACACCGCCATCGCCATATTTTGTGTAAAAGCCTACACCAAAATCTTCTATCTTATTTCCCGTACCTGCCACCAAATACCGGTGCAGTCCTGCAAAATAATACAATGTCGTCATTCGTAAACGCGCTCGGCTATTGGCTAAAGATAGATCAAGAAAACTATCATTAGCAGTTTGTGGTACTTCGGTTTTAAATTGTTCAAAAACGGAAGTTAGGTTAACTTCTGTGTTGGCTACATTCGCAAATTTTTTTTTCAATAACTTAATATGTTCACGTCCGCGGCTTACTTGGTTGGGCGCTTGGTGTATGGGCATTTCCACACAAAGCGTGCGCAGTCCAGTTTTAGCACATAGTGCAGAGGTTACTGCAGAATCTATTCCGCCGCTTATTCCTACTACAAAGCCGTCCATTTTTGCATTTACAGCATAGTTTTTTAGCCAGTTTACAATATAATCTATAACTTTTTCGGTATGCATTTTCCGTGTTTTTAATCTTTTATAATAATACCTTTGCATCGCAAAAGTAGTTAAAGATAAAATTAATAAAAAGGAAAGTCGTTAACCTACAATAAGATTATTTATATGATAAAATATTTTGTGTCGGTACTTTTTGTGGTTCTGCTTTTTTCGTGCAATTCCAAAAGTAAGGTTGAAAAGGAAATAGGAAAAATTCCTATGAATGTCGAAATTATCCGTTTCGACAAAGCGTTTGGGTCTACAACGCCGGATGAGTTACCGAAGTTGAAAGCAGAGTTTCCATCATTTTTTCCAGAACAATATAACGATAGTATTTGGGTTGAAAAGTTAACCGATACACTTCAAAAAGAATTGGAGAACGAGGTTCTAAAAGCGTTTCCAAATGAAGACACTTTGCAGGAAGTACTTGTTTCCCTGTTTCAACATATAAAATATTATTTTCCAGAATTTTCAACACCTGTAGTGGTTACCACAACATCTGATGTTGATTATAGAAACAAAGTAATTCTTGCCGATAGTATGCTAGTGATAGGATTGGACAATTATTTGGGAAGCCAGCATCGGTTTTATGAAGGGATAGATAAATATATTGCGAAGGAAATGAAGCCTAGTCAAATTGGTCCCGATGTTGCTGAAAGATATGCAAGGCAATATATTAAAGTACCTAATAGAAGATCATTTTTAGGACAAATTGTGTTCTTCGGAAAAGAACTTTATTTAAAAGAACTATGGCTTCCATATACGACGGATGCCGAAAAAATAGGTTATACCGAAGAAGAATTCCAATGGGCAGAGGAGAATGAGGAGTATATGTGGCGTTATTTTATAGAAAAGGAATTGTTGTACAGTACAGATCCAAAACTTGCTGCACGCTTTGTAAGCCCTGCGCCGTTTTCGAAATTTTATCTTGAAATAGATAACGAATCCCCAGGGATGTTAGGAAGATATTTAGGCTGGAAAATAGTGCGTGCCTACATGCAAAATAATAATATTGATGTTCAGCAATTAATGGCAACTGAAGCTGACGAAATATTTACAAATTCAAAATACAAACCAAAGAAATAATGGCAATAAAACATACTTCGGAAATAAGACTAAACGTTGGGCTAGACGAAAATAAAATCCCCGAAACAATTAAATGGACGGCAGAAGACGGAGGGATTTCAAATGAAGAAACTAAAGCTGTAATGCTTTCAGTTTGGGACAATAAAAAGCAAGAATCGCTACGTATAGACCTTTGGACAAAAGATATGCCGGTAGATGAAATGAAGATCTTTTTTCACCAAACATTGAGCGCCATGGCAGAAACATTTCAGCGTGCAACTAATGATGAAAAAATGAGCGCCACTATGCGCGATTTCTGCGATTATTTTGCTGAAAAGTTGGAGCTAAAGCGGGATTAAAGAGTTTAAAATTCTGAATCTATGACTGAAGCATTTAGCTCGTCAATATAATTTAGAACTTCATCTCTTCCAATAAAGTTACTAGCAGAGGTTACAAAATACGGAGGCATATCTTCCCAAGTTTCTAGCATCTTTTCAGTATATACTGCTATATTTCGTTCTAAAGCTAGTGGTTTTACTTTATCTGCTTTTGTGAAAATAATGTTGAAAGGAATTCCTGTTTCACCCATCCATTGTATAAATTCTAAATCTATAGGTTGGGGCTCAAGTCTGCAGTCAATCAACACAAAAGCGAGTACCATTTGTTCGCGCTTTTCGAAGTAATTGGTAATAAATTTCTGAAATGTTTTTTTACTACTTTTTGAAACACGGGCATAGCCGTAGCCAGGTAAATCTACTAAATACCAGTTTTTATTTATAATAAAATGATTGATAAGCTGCGTTTTCCCTGGTCTTCCAGAGGTTTTTGCCAAGCTTTTACGTTGCATCAACATATTGATAAGGGAAGATTTCCCAACGTTGCTTCGGCCAATAAAGGCGTATTCTGGTAAGCGGTCTTTCGGACATTTAGCAACTTCGCTGTTGCTCATTAAAAATTCCGCAGATTTAATATGCATTTTTTTGAATTATGAATTATAAGTTATTCGGGAAATTACTTTTTATAAAACCCTGAAACCGCTAAAGTCCTCGCTTAATTAGCCAAGCGTTAAGTAGTTCGTTAAACTCATCGGGATGCTCCATCATTGCAGCGTGGCCACATTTATCGATCCAATACAAGTCTGAATTTGGTAAAAGCTCATCAAATTCTACTGCTACTTCTGGAGGGGTTACATTGTCGTTTTTCCCCCAAATAATACAAGTTGGGGTATGCATTTTTGGCAAATCCTGCGCCATATTATGTCTAATTGCGCTCTTTGCAATTGCAAGTGTGCGTATCAATTTAGTTCTGTCGTTTACGGTTTCGTAAACATCGTCTACAATTTCTTTGGTGGCAACAGCAGGATCGTAAAATACATTTTCGGCTTTTTGTTTTATATACTCATAATCCCCACGTTTAGGGTAACTTTCGCCCATAGCGCTTTCGTAAAGCCCCGAACTACCGGTAATTATAAGTGCTTTTACTTTCTCTGGATACATTTTTGTGCAGAGCAGACCAATGTGTCCTCCCAATGAATTTCCCAAAAGTATCACTTCTTTATAGCCCAAATGGTCTATAAACTGCGCCACGTATTTTGCGAAATTTTTCACATTAGTGCGCAACAAAGTCATCTTGTAAATAGGCAATTCTGGAATAAGGATTTTATAGCCTTTAGGTGGAAAAAAATCAGCGACGCCATCAAAATTGCTTAATCCTCCCATTAGTCCGTGAAGGATAACAATCGGTGTGCCTTCACCAATTTCTGAATATGTAAATTTTCCTTCTCGCTTTAAGTTTATTGACATTCTTAGTTGGTGCAATTTAGAATCACAAAAGTAAGCAAAAAAATTTCATAGATTCTATATATGCGTTGCCTTTGTTTTTTGAAAGTCAGAATCTGGGTTATCTACAAAGTGGTAAAACTTATCAACAAAGTGGTAGATTGTGGTAAAAAGTGGTAAAAGTTCTATATATTTGAAACTATAATTTGCAAATAGGAAATTTCCACAATGCTCAATCTAATAGGTACATACGAATGTAAAGCAGACGTAAAAGGACGCGTCATGGTGCCTGTGCCGCTGAAAAAGCAGTTAGCAGTAGTGGCTCCTGAGGGCTTTATTATAAAACGTGCCGTTTTTCAGCCTTGTTTGGAAATTTATCCAATGAAAGAATGGGATGCCTTGATGTTAAAAATGGGCGAGTTAAATCGCTTCAACAGAAAAAACAACGACTTTATTAGAAGATTCACCGCAGGTGTAAAAACCGTTGAGCTCGATGCTACGGGGCGTTTGTTGATTCCTAAAGACCTGCTTTCTTTTGCGGGCATCAGTAAAGAAATCGTGCTTTCTTCTGCCATAAATATTATAGAAGTCTGGGATAAAGAGAAATATGAACAAGCTATTGATGATGCTGCAGATGATTTTGCAGATTTAGCTGAAGAGGTGATGGGAAACAAAAGCAACGAAGATGACGGAATATCATAATCCAGTTTTACTTAAAAGGACAGTTGAAGGCCTAGACATAAAACCAGATGGGGTTTATGTAGATGTTACTTTCGGTGGCGGCGGACATTCTCGTGAAATATTAAAACACTTGGGCCCAGACGGAAAACTCATTGCTTTTGATCAAGATAAAGATGCTTTGGCGAACGCGCTTGACGATCCAAGATTTTTGTTAATCAATCAGAATTTTCGATTTCTGAAACAATTTTTAAGATTTCACGGTCACAGAACTGTTGATGGCATTTTGGGGGATTTCGGCGTTTCCTCGCATCAATTTGATGTTGCAGAAAGAGGTTTCTCAACCCGTTTTGAGGCCGACTTGGATATGCGAATGAACCGCGACAGTAATTTTTCGGCATTTACCATTGTCAATAAATATGAAGAAGTGCAATTGCGAAATGTGCTTTCAAATTATGGTGAATTGCGAAATGCTGCTGCAATAGCACGTGTAATTGTAGAGGCCCGAGCAGAACAAAAAATAAAAACTAGCGAGCAGCTTAAAAAAGTGTTGAGCAGATTTTTGCCGGCATATAAAGAAAATAAAATTCTGGCGCAGATTTATCAGGCAATCAGAATTGAAGTTAATCAAGAGTTAGAGGCGTTAAGAGAATTTTTACTTCAAACAAACGAGGTTTTAAAACCAGGCGGAAGAATTAGTTTGATTAGCTATCATTCGCTGGAAGACAGGTTGGTGAAACGTTACATCCGCAGTGGGCTCTTTGAAGGCGAGCCGGAGAAGGATGTTTTTGGTAGAGTGGAAGTGCCTTTTAAAGCCGTGGGAAAATTCATAATTCCTACCAAAGAAGAAATTAAACTAAACAATCGAGCGCGAAGTGCCAAGCTTCGCATTGCAGAGAAAATATAATATGAAAGAAGGCTTTTATAACATAATCAAAGGGAAATTTTTGGTAAGTGATGATGCGCTAAAAAACTGGCGTTTCATCATTTTTCTTTCCGTTTTGGCTTTAGTTATGATTGGCAGTTCGCATAGCGCTGATAAAAAAGTGCACATAATTTCAAAATTGAATGCAAATGTAAAGGAGCTGAAAAGCGAATATGTGGATGTAAGAATGTTACTGATGCAGGCGCGTATGGAGAGCAAAATTATTGCAGCAATGGAGAGTCGGGGTTTACAACCTTCAACAAATCCACCAAAGCGAATTCGCATTATTGAAAAGAAAGATTAAGGATAAGAAAAAAACAATAAAGAAAATAGGCAACACGCATCTGAATACTGAAGACAAAGAATGGCTTACGAAGAAAAAAACATATTAAACCGTTTATACATCGTTGCTGGATGTATGTTCCTCTTTGCGCTGGCCATTAGCATTAAGTTGATGAACATTCAGTTTGTTGACGGCGAAAAATATCGCGCGCTTGCCAAAGAAAATACCACTAAAAACTTCGTAATTCCTGCAAACCGGGGCAATGTATATGCCGATGATGGCAGTCTATTGGCTACGTCGGTGCCAAAATACGATATCCGTTTTGATGCGGTTACAGTTACTTCGGATGATTTCAAAGAAAATTTATTGCCGCTTTCCGAAGGTCTTAGTGCCATGTTTGGGAAGCCTGTTTCTTATTATCAAAATATGTTCAGAAAAGCCCGTGCCGGTAAAAACAGGTATTTACTTGTAGCAAGAAATTTGGGTTATTCAGATTATATAAAAGTGAAAAATATGCCGCTTTTCCGCAAAGGACCTTATAAAGGAGGAATTATTGTGGAGCAGCGTACTGTTCGCGAACATCCCATTGGGAAAATTGCTCAGCGTACGGTAGGCGATGAAGCCTTTGATCGTCCTGGTTATTACGCAGTAGGATTAGAGGGTGCTTTCAACGATTTATTAACTGGTAAGGAAGGGCATCGTTTAAAGCAAAAAATAGCCCAAGGTCAATGGAAACCAGTTTCTGACGATAATGAAATTGAGCCGCAGGATGGTTTTGATATTGTATCAACTATAAATGTGAACATTCAAGATATTGCGCACCACGCTTTACTAAAGCAACTGGAGTATTATGAAGCTGAGCACGGAACGGTAATCGTTATGGAAGTTGCGACGGGCGAGATAAAAGCCGTTTCTAATTTGGGGCGCACCTCTGACGGTACTTATTACGAAAAACTTAATTACGCCATTGGTGAATCGCACGAACCTGGTTCAACTTTTAAAGTGATGGCATTGATGGCAGCTTTGGAAGATAAAGTGATTGACACCAGTAGTATTGTAGATACCGGAAATGGTAGAAAAATTTTCTACGGAAAACCAGTTAACGATTCGCACCGCGGTGGCTTTGGAAAAATTAGTGCTGCAAGGGCATTGGAAGTTTCTTCTAATATTGGTTTAGCTACAATTATTGACGAAGGTTATTCCAAAAACCCGATTAAATTCATTAATCGATTAAAAAGTTGGCACCTGAACGAAAAAACAGGTGTAGCAATCAAAGGCGAAGGACAGCCCATGATTCCTCAACCAGGCGATAAAAACTGGAGCAAGAATGCTTTACCTTCTTTGGCTTACGGTTATGGGTTAAAGCTTACTCCATTACAAACTTTAACCTTTTACAACGCTATTGCCAACAATGGAGTAATGGTGAAACCGCGTTTTATAAAGGAGGTACGTGCTTGGAATGAAAAGGTTACTACTTACGACACCAAGATTATAAATCCTAAGATTTGCTCTGATGAAACCTTGAACGAAATCATGGAAATAATGAAAAATACTGTGAAGCGCGGTACGGGTAAATCACTTTACTCGCCAGATTTTTCAATGGCAGGAAAAACAGGAACCGCCCAAACTGAATACTGGATGCCAGATTGGAAGAGCAATCGTCGCTATGTTTCATCTTTTGCAGGATTCTTTCCCGTAGAAAATCCAAAATACTCCTGTATAGTAATTATCCATAAACCAAGTATTAAAAAAGGGTTTTATGGAGCTGATGTTTCCGGACCAGTTTTTAAAAGAGTAGCGCAAAAAATATTCACCGAATCTCGAAATGTAGATAAGGTAGATGGAATAGAAAAGCCAGATCCAGCGATTGAGCAAGATTTCGAAAAATACTATACAAATCTGCAACAGTCTTCCAAAACCATCCCAAATGTAACTGGAATGGCAGGTATGGATGCAGTTTCATTATTAGAAAATCTAGGACTTAGAGTACAAGTTGTGGGTAATGGAACAGTTTCAACACAATCAATAAAATCTGGACAATTACTGAAAAAAGGACAACTAATAACCTTGAGTTTATCGTGATATTGTTAAAAGACATACTGTACAAAGTAACCATCGAAAGCGTCGTTGGTAATACCTCTGTGGCTATAAGCAATCTTGAATTTGATTCGAGAAATGTTTCGTTGAATGATGTGTTTATCGCAATAAAAGGAACTGTTTCTGACGGGCATCAATTCATTAAAAAATCCGCAGATCAAGGGGCATTAGCTATTATTTGCGAAACTTTACCCGAAAATATTGTAAACGGAATTACCTATGTGCAGGTTGCAGATTCGCATCGCGCTTTAGCGATAATGGCTGCCAATTATTACGGTAATCCTTCAGATGAATTAAAGCTTGTAGGTATAACTGGTACTAATGGAAAAACTACGGTTTCTTCACTTTTATACCAACTTTTCAAAAAAGCCGGAACTGAAGCTGGATTGCTTTCTACCGTAAAAATAATGGTGGGAGACACCGAATATAAAGCCACACACACCACGCCAGATTCTCTTACAATTAATAGATATCTGCGCGAAATGGTAGATGCTGGGGTTGAATTCTGCTTTATGGAAGTTAGTTCGCACGGCATTCATCAAAAACGTACGGAGGGCTTGCGTTTCACTGGTGGAATATTTACTAATCTTTCGCACGATCACTTAGATTATCACAAAGATTTTGCCGAGTACCGCGATGTGAAAAAGGCGTTTTTTGACAGTTTACCAAAAGCTGCTTTTGCATTGGTAAATGTGGATGACAAAAACGGCTTGGTGATGCTTCAAAATACAAAAGCGAAGAAATATACCTACGCCTTAAAAACGTACGCTGATTATAAGACGCAGGTTTTGGAAAGTCAGTTTACGGGTCAACTTCTTAAAATTAACAATCAAGATTTGTGGGTAAAATTAATTGGAGGTTTTAATGCTTACAATTTGCTTGCAATTTACGGTGCCGCTCAATTACTGGGGCTGGAGGAACTTGAAGTACTTCAAATCATGAGTACTTTAGAAAGTGTTGATGGCAGATTTCAGTATTTAATTTCTGATAAAAAAATAACCGCCATTGTTGATTATGCGCATACTCCTGACGCTTTAAAAAACGTCTTGGAAACCATTAATGAAATTCGCACCGGCAATGAAGAAGTAATTACCGTTGTGGGTTGTGGCGGCGATCGCGACGCTCAAAAACGCCCAATAATGGGTGGTATTGCAGCCTCTTTGAGTACGAAGGTAGTTTTTACAAGCGATAATCCCCGAACTGAAAATCCTGATAAAATTATTGAACAGGTTGAAGCGGGCGTGCCTGCAATTCATTATAAAAAAACAATTTCAATCACAAATAGAAAAGAAGCTATTAAGGCTGCCTGCCAAATGGCGCAGGAAAACGACATTATTTTAATTGCTGGAAAAGGTCATGAAACCTATCAGGAAATTAATGGCGAACGCTTCGATTTTGATGATTTTAAAATAGTAAGTCAAACACTAACCAACCTAAACAAGTAGCCAAATGCTTTTTTACCTATTTGAATATTTGGATAAAACATACGATATACCAGGCGCAGGCTTGTTCAATTTTATTTCCTTCCGTGCTATTTCGGCGATTATCCTTTCGTTATTTATTGCCTCGGTTTATGGTAAGAAAATAATTGAATACCTCCGAAAAAAACAGGTTGGGGAATCTATACGCGACCTCGGTTTGGAAGGTCAAAACGAAAAAGCTGGAACCCCAACAATGGGTGGAATTATTATTATTCTGGCCACACTTATACCGGTTTTGCTTTTCGCGAAACTTGAAAATATTTATGTAATCCTATTGATTGTAACTACTCTTTGGATGGGAACAATTGGTTTTATTGACGATTATATTAAAAAATTCAAAAACGATAAAAAAGGTCTGCCAGGAAAATTTAAAGTAATTGGGCAAATAGGTTTGGGACTTTTTGTGGGAATTACAATGTATCTGCATCCAGACATTGTAGTTGAAAGAACTGTTCAAAATCCTGAAGCGGAAACTCAAATAGCTCGAGTGATTGAAAAGGAATCTACAAGTACTTTTTATGTAAAGGATAAGGCAATGTTGACTACAATTCCTTTCGTAAAGGAGAATGAATTCAACTATTCCAATCTTATAAGTTGGGCTGGCGATAACTACCAAAGTTATGTGTGGCTTATTTTTATTCCTATTGTCATTTTCATTATTACAGCAGTTTCAAACGGTGCTAATCTTACCGATGGAATTGACGGACTCGCCGCGGGAACATCCGTGATTATTGCGCTTACACTTGCGTTTTTCGCTTGGGTTTCGGGTAACGTTATTTTCTCAGATTACTTAAACATTATGTATATCCCGAATACAGGCGAGATGACCATTTTTATCACGGCATTCGTCGGGGCACTAATTGGGTTTTTATGGTATAACGCCTTCCCGGCACAAGTATTTATGGGTGATACGGGTAGTTTAACTATTGGTGGTATTATAGCCGTAATAGCCATTGCAGTAAGAAAAGAATTGCTAATCCCCATTCTGTGCGGAATATTTTTAATGGAGAATCTGTCTGTGGTTTTACAAGTTACTTGGTTTAAATACACAAAGAAGAAATTTGGTGAAGGGCGACGTGTTTTCAGAATGGCGCCATTGCATCATCACTATCAAATAAAAGGATTTCACGAAAGCAAAATTGTAACCCGGTTTTTAATCGTGGGAATATTTTTAGCAATAATTACGCTTGTTACATTAAAAATTAGATAAGCTAATGGAACGACTGGTGATTCTTGGCGGCGGAGAGAGTGGAGTTGGAACTGCCCTTTTGGGTAAAAAGAAGGAGTTTGAAGTGTTTGCATCAGATTTCGGAAAAATAAAAGACAAGTACAAACAAGTTCTTATAAATAATGAGATTGAATGGGAAGAGGAAGGTCATTCCGATGAAAAAATCCTTTCTGCAGATATAGTGATGAAAAGCCCGGGAATTCCCGAAAAGGCGCCAATAATCAAAAAATTGCACGAGAAAGGAGTGAAGGTTATTTCTGAAATTGAATTCGCTTCAAAATATACAAAAGCGACAATTGTTGGAATAACTGGAAGTAACGGAAAAACTACCACTGCCAGCCTGACGCACAAAATATTGCAAGACGGCGGCTTAAATGTGGCTTTGGGTGGAAACATAGGAAAAAGTTTTGCCGAGCAAGTTGCTGAAGATAAGTATGAAAATTTCGTACTTGAGTTAAGCAGTTTTCAACTTGACGGCATCGAAAACTTTGCTCCGCACATCGCAGTTTTAACCAATTTAAGTCCAGATCATTTGGACAGATATGATTATAAATACGAAAATTATATCGCTTCAAAATTTCGGATAATAATGAATCAAACGTCGCAAGACTATTTTATTTATGATGCTGACGATGTGGAAATCATTAAATGGCTTACACAAAATCCTATAAAATCGCAACCGCTGCCTTTTTCAGTAAAAAAAGAATTGAAACAAGGCGCATTCAAAAGAAACAACGAATTAATAATAAAAATAAATAATACAGAATTTACTATGCCAATCGCAACAATAGGATTACAAGGGGAACACAATGTAAAGAACGCAATGGCTGCATCTACAGTAGCTACGCTATTGCGGATCAGAAAACAAACCATACGCGAGAGTCTTGAAGGATTTCAAGGTGTGGAACATAGATTAGAAAAAGTTTTGAAAATAAACAATGTGTTGTACATCAATGATTCTAAAGCCACGAATGTAAATGCTACATTTTATGCTTTGGATAGTATGGAAAATCCAACCGTGTGGATTGTTGGCGGAGTTGATAAGGGAAATAATTACAGTGAGTTGTTGCCTTTGGTAAACGAAAAAGTGAAAGCAATTATCTGCCTAGGCGTTGATAATCAAAAAATAGTTGATGCCTTCGGAAATGTTGTAGATACAATCGTTGAAGCAAATTCAATGGAAATGGCAGTAAAGATGGCTTACAAATTGGCTGAGCGAAATAATACAGTACTGCTTTCCCCGGCTTGTGCAAGTTTTGATTTATTTGAAAACTACGAAGATCGTGGCAGACAATTTAAAGATGCAATTAGAAATTTATAAGTTTTAAAGACAGTAGAATATAATTATTATCGTGAAAAACATTTTCCATTACATACAAGGTGATAAAGCAATTTGGGGAGTTGTGGGGCTTTTGGCGCTCTTTTCCTTTTTGCCGGTTTATAGCTCGAGCAGCAACCTTGCTTATCTATATGGCGATGGAAGTACTATGCCTTATTTGTTGCGGCACTTTTCGCATTTAGTATTAGGTTTTGGAATATTATATGGTGTTCATAAAATACCGTATCACTATTTTCGAGGGCTATCCATCATCGCGATGCCGGTGATTATTTTGTTGTTAATGGTTACAATGGCCGAAGGAACTACAATAGATGGCGCCAATGCAAGCCGATGGATACGTCTGCCTTTTGTGGGTATCACCTTTCAAACTTCTACCTTGGCGGGCGTGGTATTGATGACCTACGTGGCGCGATATCTTTCGCGAATAAAAGATAAAGAAGTTACTTTCAAAGAAACTATTTTACCGCTTTGGATACCGGTTTTCATTGTGCTCGCGCTAATACTTCCGGCTAACTTTTCAACCACCGCAATCTTTTTTGCAATGATAGTAGTACTGGTATTTGTGGGCGGTTACCCTTTAAAATATTTAGGAATAATCCTTGGCGCTGGTTTAATATTTCTGACACTTTTTGTACTTACGGCAAAGGCTTTCCCAGATGTGTTCCCAAACCGCGTGGATACTTGGATGAGCCGTGTTGAAAATTTTAGTGACGATAAAGATACTGAAGCAGATTACCAAATTGAAAAAGCGAAAATAGCCATCGCCTCTGGCGGAATTGCTGGTTTAGGACCCGGGAAAAGCGTTCAGAAAAACTTTTTACCACAGTCTTCTTCAGATTTTATTTATGCAATAATTGTAGAAGAATTTGGTTTGTTGGGCGGTATGTTTTTAATGGTGCTGTATCTGTTTTTATTATTTAGAATAGTAGTTGTAGCACATAAATCCACATCCATTTTTGGGAAGTTGCTCGTAATTGGAGTAGGCTTGCCAATTGTTTTTAGAGCAATGATAAATATGGCGGTTGCGGTGGAATTGTTCCCTGTAACGGGACAAAATTTACCGTTGATAAGTAGTGGTGGAACATCAATCTGGATGACGTGTTTGGCCTTAGGAATGATTTTAAGTGTTAGTGCAAAGCGCGAAGTTGTACCGAAAGAAGAAGCAGAGGAAAATCCATTAGACATTTTAAGTGAAACAATTTAGAAATACGAAATACAAAAAATAAAAAACTTTTGAAACCTAAAAAATTCATCATATCAGGCGGCGGAACCGGAGGGCATATTTACCCTGCAGTTGCTATTGCAAACGAGTTAAAAACCCGTTTCCCTGATGCTGAATTTTTATTTGTAGGTGCAAAGGATAGAATGGAGATGGAAAAAGTGCCACAAGCTGGTTACAAAATTAAAGGTTTTTGGATTTCTGGTTTGCAACGCAGTTTGTCTTTACAAAACCTCGCCTTTCCCTTAAAACTTGTTTCCAGTTTTCGAAAATCCTTGAAAATTTTAAAAGAATTTAAACCTGATGTTGCAATTGGAACTGGTGGTTTTGCAAGTGCTCCATTATTGCGAATGGCAGCCTTGCGAGGTGTTCCATGCCTAATACAAGAGCAGAACGGTCACGCTGGTATTACGAACAAATGGTTGAGCGGCAAGGTTCAGAAAATTTGTGTTGCTTACGAAGGAATGGATAAATTTTTTCCATCCGAAAAAATTAAACTTACAGGAAATCCAGTGCGACAAGATCTGCTGGATATTTCCACAAAAAAAGAAGAAGCAATGGCTTTCTTCAATTTAAAAAGTGATAAAAAAACGTTGTTGGTTTTGGGTGGAAGTTTGGGTGCACGACGGATAAACCAATTAATAGAAAAATCGCTTCCTTTCTTTGAAAAGCATAACCTTCAAGTTATTTGGCAATGCGGAAAATATTACGAAGAAACCTATAAAAACAAAGGCAGCAAAACGGTGCAAGTCCATACGTTTTTAAACAGAATGGATTTGGCATATGCCGCAGCAGATTTTATTATTTCGAGAGCTGGCGCCCTTTCGATTTCAGAGTTGTGTTTGGTTGGTAAGCCAGTTGTATTTATTCCTTCGCCAAATGTTGCTGAAGATCATCAAACTAAAAATGCGAAGGCGATTACAGAAAAAAATGCAGCCGTGTTAATTAAAGAAAGTGAACTGGATGCAACTTTTGAAAATGTGTTTTCAGAGTTAATAGCTTCGGAAGAAATGCAGAAAAAGCTATCAGCAAACATAAAGAAACTAGCGAAACCAGACGCTACGAAAGATATAGTTGAAGAGATTGAAAAATTATTGAGTAAAAGTTGAGAAGGTTTATGTATTTAAAAGTTTAGCAGACATTCGTCACTAAATTTTAAACTTCTAAACCCAAAACAAATTAAAAATGAATAACCTAAATAACATACAAACTTTTTACTTCGTCGGTATCGGCGGCATTGGGATGAGTGCGCTTGCACGATATTTCAAAATGCAGGGGAAGGCTGTTTTTGGGTACGATAAAACGCCGACTGACTTAACTGACGAATTGGTTGCCGAAGGAATTTCGGTGACTTTTATTGACGATATTTCTGAAATTCAAAGCGAAGTTATTTTAAAGGAAAATGTTTTGGTGGTTTATACTCCGGCAATTCCAAAAGGCAATAAGATTTTAAATTACTTCTTGTCCGAAGAGTTTTCAATTTTAAAAAGAGCGCAACTTTTAGGTGAAGTTTCAAAAAACACGCTTTGCTTAGCCGTTGCTGGAACGCACGGAAAAACCACAACTTCAGCAATATTAGGACATTTATTGGCGGAATGTAATATGCCTGTAACAGCCTTTTTGGGTGGGATTGCAGAAAATTACAATTCGAATTTTATATACAAAGGAAGCGAAATAACAGTTGTTGAAGCAGATGAATTTGACCGATCGTTTCTTCAGTTGCGACCAGATATTGCTTGCGTAACCTCAATGGATGCAGACCATTTAGATATTTATGGCGATGCTATTGAAATAGAAAATGCCTTTAGAACTTTTGCACAATTAGTGGAAAAAGAGGAAAATGTTTTCATAAAACAGCATCTTCCTTTGGATGGAATGACCGTTGCAGTTGGCGAAAGTGCAGATTATGAAGCACAAAATATTAGAATTGAAAACGGCGCATATTTATTCGACTTAAAAACTCCGACTGGAAGGATGAATAATTTAGTATTTCATCTTCCGGGTCATCATAATCTTACAAATGCCATTATGGCTTTGGGCATGGCAATTTTAGCAGGCTCCCCGACCGATTGTCTGCCCAAAGCGTTGGCATCTTTTAAAGGTGTAAAACGTCGTTTTTCGTATAAAATTAAAACTGAAGATTTGGTTTTGATAGACGATTACGCACATCACCCTACAGAACTTGACGCACTTTTTCAAGCGGTGGACGAAATGTACCCGAATGATCATAAACAGATTGTTTTTCAGCCGCATCTTTTTAGCAGAACGCGCGACTTTGCCGAGGGTTTTGCAAAAAGTTTATCACAATTTGATGAAGTGATATTGTTAGATATCTATCCTGCGAGGGAAGAGCCAATTGAAGGAATTACTTCGGAATGGCTTTTAGATCAAATTAATGCAACGCATAAAAGAGTGGTCTTTAAATCTGCTTTGCCAGAAGTTTTATTAAAGTCAAAATGCAGAGTGAAATTGTTGGTAGGTGCCGGAGACATTGGTGCCGAGGTGAATAAATTATCCAAAATATTAAAGAATGAAGCGTAGTCTCGAAATTATAAAATTTATAGTGTTGCTTGTGGTCATGGCGTTTCTTTTCAGCTTTACAAAAAAGCGAAATGATGCAAGAAAAATCACAAAACTAGAGATCGAATTTATAGATGAAAACAGCCCTTTTATAACCTTCGATACGGTTAATAAATTGTTGATACAAAATCATGCTAAGGTTACGAGCATAGGTAAAGAAACTTTAGTTTTGAAGAAGATGGAGCAAAGACTGCGGGAAAACCCTATGGTTCGTGATGCTCAAGTGTATGTAACGGTTGATGGTGCGTTGGGAGCGAAGATTGAGCAACGTAAACCAATAGGCAGAGTGTCTGCCTCGCCAGATTATTACTTAGATGCAGATGGAACAAAGATGCCGCTGTCCAAAGTTTACTCTGCAAGAGTGCCCATAATTACGGGAACTTCAAAAAATAATTTTAATGAAGTTACTCTTTTGCTGCTTAAAATTGAAGAAGATGAATTTATGAAGAGCAGTGTAGTGGGCATAAACCGAAAAGCGGATGGTACTGTAGAATTGGAGCTTCGAATGATGGATTTTAAAGTGCACTTCGGACAACCGGAAAATATAGAACAAAAGTTTCAAAACTTTAAAGCATTTTATAAAAAAACAAAACAAGACAGTACTCTAGTTGGGTACAAAATGGTAAATCTGAATTTTGAAAATCAGGTAATAGCCACAAAAAAGTAAGGCCATGGAAAACGATAATATTGCTGTAGGATTGGATATCGGAACTACCAAAATAGTTGCAATGATTGGTAGAAAAAACGATTATGGCAAAATGGAAGTTTTGGGTATTGGTAAAGCAAAAAGCCTTGGTGTACATCGCGGCGTTGTTAATAACATTACCCAGACTATACAGTCTATTCAGCAAGCAGTGCAAGATGCAGAGACTTCTTCTGGAATGAAAATCAAGGAAGTGGTTGTTGGTATTGCAGGCCAGCATATAAGAAGTCTGCAACACAGCGATTACATAACCCGTCCTAATGGCGAAGACGTAATTAAGGAAGAAGATATTGACAGACTTTGCAATCAAGTACACAAATTGGTTATGCTTCCCGGTGAAGAAATATTGCACGTTTTACCACAGGATTTTAAAGTAGACGGACAAGCGGAAATAAAGGAGCCAATTGGAATGTACGGCGCGCGTTTGGAAGCTAACTTCCACGTTGTTGTAGGGCAGGTTTCCTCTATCCGTAATGTTGGGAGATGTATAAAAAGTGCAGGATTAGAACTATCTGCAATCACTTTGGAGCCGTTGGCTTCTGCGAAGGCAGTTTTAAGTCAAGAGGAAAAGGAAGCTGGTGTAGCCCTAATTGATATAGGAGGCGGAACTACAGATTTGGCGATTTTTAAAGACGGAATTATTCGCCATACGGCAGTAATTCCTTTTGGCGGAAATGTTATTACCGAAGACATAAAAGAAGGCTGTTCTATTATCGAAAAGCAAGCTGAACTTCTGAAAATAAAATTTGGATCTGCTTGGCCTGGTGAAAACAAAGACAACGAAATAGTATCTATTCCAGGGTTACGCGGTAGAGAGCCAAAAGAAATAAGTTTAAAAAATCTCTCAAAAATTATCCACGCACGTGTTATCGAAATTATCGAGCAAGTGTATATGGAAATTAAAAATTACGGTCACGAAGATCCAAAAAAGAAACTAATTGCCGGAATCGTATTGACCGGTGGAGGCGCACAACTTCAGCATATTAAACAACTTGTTGAATACATAACAGGAATGGACACGCGAATTGGTTATCCCAATGAGCATTTAGCTGGCGATAGCGATGCTGAAACTACCAGCCCAATGTATGCAACCGCAGTAGGTCTGGTGCTTAACAGTTTGGAAAGCAAAGAAAAGTCATCATTAATGAAACGTTTTCCACATGAAGATGACGTTGAAGAAGAAAAGAAAGCAGGCACAACTGTAACGAAGGAAGAAAGCGAAGAAGACGAAGAAATAGAAGATGCCAAAGGACAAAAAACATCGAAACGGTTTTTTGATAAATGGGCAGAGAAATTCAAGGAATTTTTAGATAACGCTGAATAAAAAAGAATTCAGTGTTCAGTAACAGTACACAGCTAAGAAAAAATAAAAAAAATTGCAATTAAAAATAAAACTATGAGCAGCAACACAGAACTTGAAGATTTTTCATTCGACCTGCCCAAAAACCAATCCAATGTGATTAAGGTTATTGGCGTTGGCGGTGGAGGAAGTAATGCAATTAACCATATGTTTAGCCAGGGCATAAAGGGAGTAGATTTCGTGATTTGTAATACAGATTCACAGGCTTTAGAAAATAGTCCAGTTCCAAATAAAATCCAGTTGGGAGTTTCCCTAACGGAAGGTTTAGGTGCCGGTGCAAATCCTCAAGTTGGCGAGCAATCTGCTGTTGAAAGCATGGAAGAAATTCGCAGTATGCTTACCACAAATACCAAAATGATTTTCATTACCGCTGGTATGGGTGGTGGTACGGGTACTGGTGCTGCGCCTATAATTGCAAAAATGGCGAAGGATATGGACATTCTCACTGTTGGGATTGTAACCATTCCATTTCAGTTTGAAGGAAAAACTAGAAACGACCAAGCACAGATTGGAGTTGAAAAACTACGTCAAAATGTAGATTCTTTGGTTGTTATCAATAACAATAAATTACGTGAAGTTTACGGAAACCTCGGTTTCAAAGCGGGCTTCTCAAAAGCTGATGAAGTTTTGGCCACCGCTGCTCGTGGGATAGCCGAAGTTATAACGCATCACTACACGCAAAACATTGACCTTCGCGATGCGAAAACAGTACTTGCCAATAGTGGAACTGCAATTATGGGAAGCGCTACTGCCTCTGGTGCCAATAGAGCTAAAGAAGCAATCGGTAGAGCATTGGATTCTCCATTGTTGAACGACAATAAAATTAAAGGTGCCAAAAACGTATTGCTGCTTATCGTTTCTGGAACTGACGAAATTACAATTGATGAAATTGGTGAAATAAGTGATCACATTCAGAATGAAGCTGGCCACAGTGCAAACATTATTATGGGTGTAGGTGACGAAGAAAACTTAGAAGGTTCTATTTCTATTACTGTAATTGCTACGGGTTTCAATATTGAACAGCAAAATGAAATTGTAAATACTGAAACAAAAAAAATAATCCATACGCTGGAAGATGAGCAAAGAGCCGAGCAAAACCTTACGCCAAAAGCAACTGCTAGTCCTGTAAGATTGCCAGAAAAACCTGTAAATACACAGCCCAAAGCAGAAACTACGGTGTTGAAGCACACGCTCTTTGATGACGCGGAAATAGAAGAAACACCTCCTTTTAAAGGCTATATTAAAACTTCAGAATTATTGAAGAACATAAACGTTTCTTATGATGAAGTTGAAACTAAGAATATAGATCAATTCAACCAAGTTGAAGTAAATAAAATAAACGTCAACGAATTTGTAATTGTTGAAGCATCAAAAAGAAAAGAAGAGCAGGCATTTAATAAAGCTGAAGCGCCTTCCCAAGAAAATGATGAACAAATATTAATGTTCGATCTTCCCATAAATTCTAATTCGCATAAGAGTGCAGAGAAGGAAAAAAAGGAGGATGCCATTTTCTACAATTTGGGAGAGATTGAGGTAAAAGACCATGTAGAAGTTGTTCCTATTACAGAAGTATCGGGAAACGGCATTAAACGCTACAGCTTGGACGATTACCAAGAAGTTGAGAACCATTTAAATAGTGCTAAGCCTAAAAAGCTAACACAGGAGGAAATCGTAGATGAAGAAATTGTTTTCGAAAAAAGAACCATTTCTGAGCCTAATGAAAAGGAAAATGATGTTCGCGATGATGAGGACCCAATGAACTCGCCAATTTCAAAAATATTGAGTGACCGGGCTGAAGAGCGAAAAAGAAAAATGAAGGAATTCAATTATAAGTTTAAAAACAGTCCATCAAGAATTGATGAGATTGAAAAACAACCGGCTTATAAAAGAATGGGAATTGACTTGAACGATACTAAAAACGAGCCAAACATTTCAAGAACTTCGGTAAACACCGATGCTGATGACATTGAATTGCGAAAAAACAATTCATTTTTACATGATAATGTAGATTAAGAATTATCTATTCACTTAATGTTGAGACCCGAATTTCATAAATAAATTCGGGTCTTTTTTTGAAGTTAGTTTCGCCACATAATTCTAACTTTTTACTGTTTCACGTTTGCCTATTATTAAGTATCTTCGCACTCTATTTAAAAACACAAAAAATGAGCTTACAGGAAAATGTTATGGAGGCAATGAAGGCCGCAATGAAAGCAAAAGACACGCAAGCTTTAGAAGCTTTGCGATCTGTTAAATCTGCATTGCTTTTGGCTCAAACTGAAACTGGTTCAAAAACAGAATTATCAGAAGCTGAAGAAATAAAATTACTTCAAAAGCAAGTTAAACAACGTAAAGACAGCGCAGCTATTTATAAAGAGCAGGGGCGTGAAGATTTGGCAGAACCAGAATTGTTGCAGGCTGCAGTTATAGAGCAATTTTTGCCACAACAATTAAACGAAGAAGAAGTAGTGAAAATAGTGGATCAAATCATCGCCGAAACCGGAGCGTCATCAATGGCAGATATGGGAAAGGTTATGGGCTTAGTAAGCGCAAAACTTGCAGGAAAGGCTGATGGTAAAACTATTTCAACTGCAGTAAAGTCTCGGCTTTCTTAATGATTAATTAGAAAAAATATAAAGAGTTTCCTGCTTTCGCAGGAATTTGGCCGCGTGGCGCAACTGAATAGCGCATCAGATTTCGGCTCTGAGGGTTGGGGGTTTGAATCCCTTCGCGGTCACGAATAAAAAGAAAGGGAGAAAAAATATGTGAGCTTGCTCAAACATATTTTTTCTCCCTTTTCTTTTTCAAAGCGGAGCTTTGAGGGATGCGCGCAGCGAACCCCTTTATAAATTATATTTTATATGTTATGTGAGCTTGCTCAAACATATTTTTTCTCCCTTTTCTATTTTAAAAATTGGATTTATATTATACTCCAAACTGCTTCAAATGGTGGTCCAAATGTTTGTACTGCATTTGTCCCCATTGCTGAGGGGTAAACTTCCCAAAAATGGGGTGCGGATTCCAGTTTGTTTGGTTTTTCTTAGTATGAAATTCATCCACTAATTTTTCAATTTCAATTTTTTCGCTATTAAAATCTTTCGTTTCAGAAATTTTGAAAGACTTTGCAGTAGGTAAATTTTGTCTCCACGGCTTATTGTTATAAAGCGATTTTTTGAAAAGAAATGCCAAAGGGAAAAACTGTTCTTTCACATTACCTTTTCCCAGGGAAACATTTAAAGCTTGTTGACTGTGATGAAGCATTTGAGCTACATCCATCTTTCCCCATCTTCGTTGACTTTCTGCGGTTAGATTGTTTAATCTTTCCTTTATTTCCGCGTGAGTTTCGGTTTCAAAAAGTGATTTCATTTTTGTTGTTTAATATCGATTAGAAGTTATAAATTTATTCAATTATAATTGAAATCTCTTAGTTAAGAAGATTGTTTTCAATTATTTATGCCGTTTAAGCATTCCTTATTATCTTTAATGAAAACCTAAAAATATGGAAGAAAACCAATCATTTTCCATAAAAAATTGGAACGAAGACGATCGTCCACGCGAAAAATTGTTACTGAAAGGACGCATAGCCTTGAGTGATGCGGAACTTATTGCAATATTAATTGGTTCGGGTAGCCGAAATGAAAGTGCCGTTTCATTGAGCCAACGAATTTTAGCATCTGTAGGCAATAATTTAAGCGAATTAGGAAGGTGTTCCATTACCGAATTAATGGAGTTTAAAGGAATTGGCGAAGCAAAAGCCATATGTATTGCCGCCGCAATGGAGTTGGGGAGGAGAAGAAGGGCTGGAGAGGCTTTAGAGCGAAAAAAAATAACTTCAAGCAATTCAGTTTTTGAATATGTGCAGCCCATAATTGGTGAACTTCCGCACGAAGAATTTTGGATTCTTTACCTAAATAATTCCAACAAAATCATTAAAAGCGCCCAGCTCAGTAAAGGCGGAATAACGGGTACGGTGGTCGATGTTCGTTTAGTATTTAAAGAAGCCTTGCAACTTGGAGCTGTGGGTGTTATTTTGGCGCACAATCATCCTTCGGGTACATTGAAGCCCAGTCATGCAGATATTCAACTCACTAAAAAGCTAAAGACTGCGGGCGATAGTTTGGACATTAAAGTGCTGGACCACCTTATAATTACCGAAAAAGCGTACTTTAGCTTTGCCGATGAAAATATGCTGTAATCCGCTATGCTTTTAATCTACACCCAAAAACTTACGCCTCGAATTTCCTATATTTTCAAGCATATCTGTCTGCGAATTTTGGGCATTGATGTGCTTTTTACTTCTGTAATTGAGGAGTTTATTGCGCATACTGGGCCAAAAATTTCTTACGGTAAAAAACCACTCGGTAATGAGCTCTTTTTCCAAAGCGAAGGACTTTTAGAGCAGCAGGGGCTTGAAGCAATCGAGGTTACTGTAAAAAAGTGGAAAGATACTTACGGTTTCTTTTCAGTTTCTAATAGTAGCGCTTTGCCATTCGATATTTTTTCTTCCAGCTTTTTTATGTTAACGCGTTACGAAGAATATTTGCCGCACGTTAAAGACGAAACGGGGCGTTTTATGGCTTCGGAAAGTTTGGCGTTTAAAGAGGGATTCCTGCATCAGCCAATTGTAGATATTTGGGCTTACATATTTAAAGGTAAACTTTTAGAGGCTTTTCCAGAAATGGATTTTCCCCAAAAAAAGATTATTATTCATCCCGTTATCGAGGCCGCACAACCCTATGCTTACAAACAAAAAGGTATTTTTCGCTCTGTTGTAGGCTATTTTGACAGCCTTGTTCAGGGAAAATTTCTAAATATAATAGATCGTACACAGGTTATTTTAGGGCTAAAACGCGATCCTTTAGACACGTTTAAATGGATTGTTAACAAAGCCAATCGCAGTAATTTTAGGCTCACTATTTTCTTTCTTTTGGGCAATGCATTGTCCTTTAATGAAAGTATGAACACGCACAGACAGAAGTTTAAATTACTCATTAAATACGTGTCTGATTATAAAGATGTGGGGCTCATTTTTTCGTTCAACGCGCTTAGTAATTACGATATTTTAAAAAGTGAAAAACGTCGGATGGAAGAAATTACCAATCGATCTCTTAGCAGTTCAATGAATTCGGAGTTTTTGGTGAACTTACCGGACATCTATCGACATTTAGTTGAACTGGAAGTAAATCGCGATTTTACGATGGTTTTTCGCGACACCATTGGTTTTCGAGCAGGAACCTGTACTCCATTTCTTTTTTATGATTTAGATTATGAAATAAAGACGCCTTTAGTGGTGCATCCGGCAGCAATGACGACCTTTGCGTTTCACAAAAAATATGCTTCAGATATTGAAAAAGTTGTTAATGCCATGATTGCTGAAGTTGAAAATGTAAATGGAACTTTTACCATGATTTTTTCAAACAAAGATTTTTCTTCGGAAGAAAGCAATAAGATTTGGCGCTCCATTTTTTCAGAAAAATTACAGGAATATGCAGAATAGTGAAATTACTGATGTTTTTTTCGATTTAGATCACACGCTTTGGGATTTTGACCGAAATTCTGGTTTGGCATTTCAGCGCGTTTTTGAAAAATATAAAATTGATTTGTCGCTCAACGATTTTTTAAAAGAATACGAGCCCATAAATTTTGAATATTGGAAAAAATATCGTGAAGATCGAGTTACCAAAGAGGAATTACGAAGAGGCAGATTGACTGAAACGTTTGACATTTTCAATATAAAATTTCCAATAGAAACCATAGACGCCCTCGCGCATAGTTACATTGAAGAGCTTCCTGTGGACAATTATTTATTTTTGGGCGCTATTGAAATACTAGACTATCTTTCAGAAAAATACAATCTTCATATTATTACCAACGGTTTTGAGGAAGTGCAACATTTAAAACTTCAAAATAGTGGTATTAAAAAGTATTTTAGAACGGTAACCACTTCTGAGGAAACTGGGTTAAAAAAGCCACACCCCGTTATTTTCGAAACTGCACTCACAAAGGCTTCCGTTATTTCACAAAAAAGCGTAATGATTGGCGATAGTTTTGAGGCGGATATTGTAGGCGCCAAAAATGCTGGAATGCATACATTGTTTTTTAATTACAGAAATGAAATTGTAATCGCGCCTTATTTTGCGATTAGCGAACTGTCAGAAATTAAACGGCACTTGTAATAATAATCCTACATTAAGTTCGTTAGTAACTGGTATACAAACCCCATTTATGAAAAAGATATTCCCCCACACTATCTTTGCGATCTGTGTTTGCCTACTATTTACGGCCTGCATAAAGGATACTGATTTTGATCAAACGGAAGATATTGCGTTAACTCCGGTTATGGAATTAAACCTAATTTACTTCAATCTGTCTGCCGATCGTTTTTTTGATACAATCAATTCTAACCCAATTCTAACGGTTAGAGATACCACCGAAATTAGATTTCTGGACGACAATAGTCTTCAGGAAAAACTAAAGCGAGCAGAATTCTATTTTAAATTCACCAATTCCATACCTCGAAATTTTCAAGTTGATTTTCAATTTTTAAGTGAAGCCAACGATACTACCTACGTTGCGCAAACTGCCGTTTCTGAAGGCACTATTACAACTCCTGTAATTACAGAATTTACTGAAAATATTGAAGGGGAAGATATACTGCGTCTTACCCAAGCTAATAGAGTTGTTGTTTCGGTAACCATCGATACTTCTGACGAAAATCTAAATGGCACCTTAAATCTAAAGTCCAAAACCACCTATTTTTTGGAAAACTAAACAATGCGAAATTTTTTACCCTACATACTATGCTTCGTGGGCTTTTGCGCTATTTCACAAAATAAGCAAATACTCTACGGTTTCGACGATATACCCCAATCGTTGATGCTAAACCCTGGAAGTAAGGTAAGCCAGAAAAAACACTTCGGGATTCCGTTTTTCTCGCAAATTCATTTTAATGGTGGTTCATCGGGGGTTAATGTTTATGATATTTTCCAGGAAGGAAATGGTGATATTAACGATAGAATTCTGCAAAAGATTTTCGAAATGAAAAATTCAGATTTCTTCACTGCTACCCAACAATTGGAACTCATTAATTTTGGATGGCGCGCAAAGAACGATATATATTTTTCGGGTGGAATTTATGAAGAGTTAGATTTTATAGCCTATTTCCCCAGAGATTTAGCAATTCTTGCTTGGGAGGGAAATAGAGACTATTTAGATTATCCTTTTAATTTAGGTGAAATAAGCGCGACTGGCGATCTTACTACAGTGTATCATTTTGGTGCGAATAAACAAATAAGTGATAGACTTACGGTGGGCGCTCGGCTGAAAGTTTATTCTAGTATGATTAGCTTCCGCAGTGTAAACAATTCCGGAACTTTTACAACAAGATTGGGCGATGCCAGTTCAGAGAATATTTACGAACACACTATTCAAAATGCCGATGTCACCGTAGAAACTTCTGGTTATGTTCCGCTTCGGGAATTAGATGGGTCTTCACAGGTAGCTAGTGAAATTTTCGGGCGTGCTTTATTTGGTGGCAATATTGGAGTAGGAGTAGACCTTGGGTTTACTTACGATATTAACGAAGCATGGACACTTTCGGGGAGTGCGCTGGATGTGGGTGCAATTTTTCATACCAAAGATGTGGAAACGTATCGGGCTCATGGAACGTATACGCTAGACGGAATAAATTTACTTTTTCCGCCTTTAAGTGAAGGGGAATCCACCTTTCCATATTATGACGATCTTGAAGATGATATAGAACGCGAAGTTGATATAGATACATTAAACACTGGGTACACCCAATTTAGACCGATGAAATTTAACGCTTCAATAAGCTATGGCTTTGGAAGATTTAATGGCTCGGGTGCTTGTGATTGTTTAAATATGGGTGGCGGAAAACTTCATAAACAGAATGTTGGTTTACAGTTCTATTCAATATTTAGACCCAAAGGTCCGCAGATGGCGGGAACGCTTTTTTACCTTAGAAGGTTTACAGATTTTCTTTCGGCAAAGGCAACTTATACGGTAGATTCGTATTCATTTTCAAATGTAGGTTTAGGGGTTTCAGCAGATATTGGTAAAGTAAATATTTATGTTGCCGCAGACAACCTTCTGCGTTATGGTAATTTGGCAAAGGCAAAAAGCGTATCTTTACAATTAGGGTTTAACATAATAATTGACGAAGAATGACACGATTCCTACTACTTGCAATTGCTTTTCTTTTAACCATAAATGTTGGGGCACAGAATATGAATCTGAGCGATTATAGTTTTGTAATTGTTCCACAACAATTCGATTTCTTAAAAAATAAAGATCAATATAAGTTGAATTCAATGGCGGAATTCTATTTCGATAAAAGTGGATTTAATGCATATTCGGCAGCAGAGGCACCAAATACGAACCGTTGTGACGGATTGTATGCCAATGTTGAAGAACTTAAATCTGTGTTTGGCACAAAACTACAAGTTACACTGAAGGATTGTAATGGTGTCGAAATATATAGAAGCCAAGAGGGAAAGAGCAAGTATAAAGAATTTGACAAATCGTATCAAGATGCGCTGCGGAAAGCTTTTAATAGCATAGATATTTTACGCGTAAAGCAGAAAGATGTGGCGTTGCTAAAGGACACCCATACTGTTACTCACCAAACAGTTGTTACTGAAGTAAACACTCCCGTTAGAATTCAAGCTATAAATACTTCGGAAAATATAATGCCTACTGAAAAGTTTTCGAACTATTCAAATTCAGGAAAAACATTCTTGCTTAGAAAAACTGCTGAAGGTTATTCATTATACGAAGAAACTACGAGTGCAGAGGACGGACTTCTTTTAAAAGGAAAAATAATAGTAATGGAGACTGTCGTTAAATTTATGGATACTTCGGGAAAGGTTTCAGATGCTACTTTTGACGCTGCTGGAAATTTAACTGTAAAAGATGGATCTTCATTAACTGTCTACCAATCGGTGAATTAAAAGTTGTATTTATCCTTCCAAAGCTGCTTTAAATACCCTTTCAAAGCATTTTCCTTGGGATTGTTTCCAGGTCTGTAAAATGTTGTTCCTTTAATTTCATCGGGTAAGAATTCGTGGGGAATAAAATTGCCTTCGTAATTATGGGCATATTCATATTCCTTTCCGTAGCCCAATTGCTTCATTAGCTTTGTAGGAGCGTTTCTAATAGACAATGGAACAGATAGGTCTCCCGTTTGTCGAACTACTTGCTGGGCTTCGCCAATAGCTTTATAGGAAGCATTGCTTTTAGGCGAAGTTGCCAAATAAATGGCACACTGGCTTAATATTATCCGCGCTTCTGGATAGCCAATCGTATTAACGGCCTGAAAAGTACTGTTGGCAAGTAAAAGTGCATTTGGGTTTGCAATGCCAATATCTTCGGAAGCTAAAATGACCATTCTTCTCGCAATAAATTTGATGTCTTCGCCACCTTCAATCATTCGTGCTAGCCAATATACAGCTGCATTAGGATCACTGCCACGCATGGATTTTATAAAGGCCGAAACAATATCGTAATGCTGCTCGCCCGTTTTGTCATAAAGCACAGTGTTTTTCTGCGCCTTTTGCATTACCAGTTCGTTTGTAATGGTGACTTTGGTATCTTTTTCTGAAAGAACTACCAGCTCTAATATATTCAAAAGTTTACGCGCGTCGCCACCAGAAAGTCTAATAAGCGCTTCGGTTTCCTTTAAGATTACATTTTTTTTTGAAAGAACGTCGTCTTCCTTTAAAGCTCGCTTCAATAAGGCTTCCATATCTTCGCGGCTAAACGATTCTAAAACGTAAACCTGACAGCGTGATAATAATGCGGGAATAACTTCGAAACTTGGATTTTCTGTAGTAGCACCAATTAGGGTAATCCATCCTTTTTCAACAGCTCCTAAAAGTGAATCCTGTTGCGATTTACTGAAGCGATGTATTTCATCTATAAATAGAATTGGGTTTTTAGTAGAAAATAAATTATCGCTTTTTTTCGCTTTTTCAATTACTTCTCGAACGGCAGCAACACCACTATCTACAGCACTTAATGTATAGAATGGTCTACCGCTTTCGTTGGCGATTATATTTGCCAACGTTGTTTTTCCGGTTCCCGGAGGACCCCATAAAATTATGGAGGGAATCATTCCCGTAGCTAGTTGTGAAGTGAGTGAACCTTTAGGTCCAACCAAATGTTGTTGACTTAAATAACCGTCTAATGTTGTGGGACGAATTCGTTCTGCGAGGGGTGCATTCATAGTTTTCAAAATTACAATTTTAATATAACGGTTTCACTGACAATTTATCATAAATTTGGATTTAGGATTGCTTTTTGTAATCAGTGAAATATGAAGAGTTCAAACCAGTTAAAATTCAGCCCAGACGTTATCGGATATCCATTGCTATTTGTGATGATACTTTGGATTGTATTTTGGATTGAAACTAGGTTCAATATTAATCTCAATTATTTTGGGGTTTTTCCGCGTACTGTTGAAGGATTGCGGGGTGTTATTTTTAGTCCTTTTCTTCACGGGAGTTTAAAACACCTATTTAACAATTCGGTACCGCTTTTCGTTTTAAGTTCCGCACTCTTTTACTTTTATAGAGATATACGCTGGAAAGTACTAATTCTGGGTTTGTTATTAACTGGCTTAGCTACTTGGGTAATTGGTCGTTCTGCATTACATATTGGTGCTAGTGGCGTAGTTTATATGCTTGTAGCTTTCACGTTTTTTAAAGGAATATTTTCGAAACAGTTTCAGCTTACCGCCTTAGCTTTGGCAGTAGTATTTCTTTATGGCGGAATGTTGTGGTATGTATTTCCTGTAAATCCTGAAATATCCTGGGAGGGTCACTTATCTGGATTTTTTGTAGGTTTCCTCTTTGCGTTTTTATTTAAAACCAAGCCCATTGAAAGAAAGAAGTACGAGTGGGAGAAGGAAAATTATAATCCAGAAAAAGATCCTTTTTTAAAACAGTTTGATGAAAACGGTAATTTTATAGAACTGCCAAAAGAACCTGTGGAAACTGCTGAAACCATTCACACCGATGCGCAGCCATCAATAAAGAAATTAGCCGAACAAGAAGGCAATACTATTAAAATAGTCTACAGTTTTAAGGAAGGTGCAAAAGACAAAAATGAATAATGCTACAAGCGTCTTTGTCTAGTAACTTCATATAAAAATGCACCACAAGCAACGGAAACGTTCAAAGAGTTAATTTCGCCAAGAAGTGGAAGGGAAGCCTTTTCGTCTACTAAACCAAGTACAGATTTCGATACACCTTTACCTTCAGAACCCATTATAATTGCTAAGGGCCTAACTAGATCTACGGAATATATTTCGTTTTGAGTTCTTTCTGTGGCAGCAACCGTTGTAATTCCTGAGCCTTGTAGGTAGAAAATAGCATCTTTAATATGCTCTACTTTACAAATTGGAATTTTAAAAATAGCGCCTGCAGAAGTTTTTACGGTATCGCCCGAAACTGGAGCACCTCCAGATTTTTGTATTATCACTGCATCTACGCCGGTACATTCAGCGGTACGTAAAATCGCTCCGAAGTTCCTAACATCTGTTATCTGATCTAAAACTAAGAAGAGGGGAGCTTTATCGCTCTCTAATGCCTTTTCAACTACTGATTCCAAAGAATGAAATGCCACAGGTGAAGTAAGTGCAACAATACCTTGGTGGTTTCCTCTAGTGAGTTTATTTAATTTTTCGAACGGAACAATATTTACGGTAACATTGGCCTTTTCCAAATCTTTAATCAGGCCTTCAATTTTATCGCTTTCTATTCCCTTTTGGATAAAAACCTTATCAAAAACAACTTGAGAGGCGAGTGCCTCTTTTATAGGGTAAATTCCGAAGATGGTATTATTTTTATCTTGCATAACAGTTGTTGTTTTTTTTAAAGGATTTTGGCAAAGGTAAAGAGAATATTCATTTTATATCCCTTTAAAGTATATGTAAAAAAAAGCACCCCTTTTTCAAGGGGTGCTTTATAAATTTAAGGTGGTTAAAAATTAGTTTTTAACACCTATTAGAGATCTACCTCCAGAAACAACATCTGCTTCTCCTTGAATTGCAAGGCGGAAGAAACGTCTAGTATCGTCAATAGAAACATCTACTGCAGTAACACCAAAGTTTACTTCACGCGTATTTGCTGGAAAAGTAACTGTACTTTCAAAAATTAAGTTTTCATCTGCTGATGGTAAAGTATCTACTGCTACTGTAATTACAGTGAACGTTCTTGCAGAACTTGATAAATCAGACACAAAAAGCTTAACGCTATCTGTTTTTGTACCACCTTCTGGAACACTTAGGTTCTTAGTTAGGGTAACAAAACCAACAGTAGTCTTGCGTTCTGCGTTATAATCGTCATATGTTTCGCAAGATACTGCGACAACTGCTATGGCAAGAATAACTAATAATATATTTACTTTTTTCATTTTTGATAGATTTTAGAAATTATTAATACCCAGGGTTTTGTGATAAGTTTGGATTTAAATCCAAAGCAGTTTGTGGTATTGGCAATTGAAATTTATTGCTGTTTGCTGGTAAAGCTAACTGATCTGAAGCAGTTCCTGAACCATCAGCTAAATCACCAAAACTTTCACGTTCTACTGGTTGTCCCCATCTTTTTAGGTCGAAGAACCTTTGAGATTCAAAAGCAAATTCTAACCTTCTTTCTAAACGAATTGCATCACGAAGCGCAGTTCCAGTTTCTCCACTTGGAGGAGAAGTGTAGCGTTTTGTTCTTACAGCATCAAGAGCAGTTCTAGCAGGACCTTCTTGGCCTAAGTTATATAATGCTTCAGCTTTGTTTAAAGAAGCTTCAGCTGCGCGGAATATTTTAATATCCACTAATCCAGGAGCACCACTAGGTCCTCTTTTGTATAACTTTTTGATTGCATTAAAAGCTAAGCCATCGTTATTGTTTGTTGCTTGAAAAGTATATGCAGCTTTACGGATATCATCATCAGCAAAAAGGTTATATAATTCAAACGAAACAACATATTCTGGAATAAGGTTGGTATTACCACCTTGGCTCCATGTAACTCCAATTGTATTACTTAATACAGGTGGGTTAACAGGAATATAAAATGTAAGACCGCTTTGGTTAGCATCTTCCCAAACACCAACTACATCTGCACGTGGAGCGATAGCTTTTGTTACTTGGTTTGCTGCATTTATTGAATTCTGCCATTGACCCATATAAAGGTAAACTCTAGATAATAGAACATTTACAGCATCTTTACCCATACGTCCTGCTCCATTAGTTGCATTGATGTTAGCCGCCGCATCTTTTAAATCTAATATCACTTTGTCATAAACAGCACCTACAGTTTCTCTTGCAGGTTCTGCTAATGGTTCTGGTTCGGACATATAAGCTATACCTAAACTTCCGTTTGCATCTCCTGATTGCGTAGGGATTTTTCCGAAGTAAGTTATAATGTTAAAATGTGCCAATGCTCTTAAAGCTTTTGCTTCAGCTACAATATTTGCTTTATTTTCTCCTTCAAAATTTTCACTTGCTGCAAGAAGAATATTTGCACGGTAAATTAGCGTGTAAGCAACCTGATATAATCCACCCATAGGTGCATCAGAAGCGCCATACTGCCAGTTATGCAATGTTCTTCTAGTTCCACGTCCTTTTTGTGCAAAAGTAACGTTGTCTGAAAGTACATCTGGAGCATCTAACATACCACCAGCATCACTACCTCCATAAACAGACGCAGAAGTTAAGGATGCGTATACACCACGAACAGCGTTTTCAAAATCTGCTGCAGTAACGTAAGCATTTTCAGTACCAAATTCATCGAATGGTACTTGATCTAGTTCGCTATCGCAAGATGCAAATCCACCTACGATTAGAGCTAAAACTGTTATTTTATAAATTATTTTTTTCATTGTATCAATTTTTTTTAAAATTAGAAACTAACATCCAATCCAACTTGAAATGACTTGGTATTTGGGTAACTATATAAAGTAGCTTCACCAGGAGCAACAACATTTGCGAATGAAATGGTTTCTCCAGAAGAAAGACCTACTTCAGGATCTCCCCAAAATTTAGTAAATGTCAACAAGTTTTGTCCTTGAGCATAAATTCTAAGTGAACTAATTGCTGTGTTCTCTAAGGTCTTGCTTGGGAATGTATAAGAAAGAGTTACGTTACGCATACGTATGTAATCTCCTTTTTCTAACCATCTGTCAGAATTGCCCATAACAGATGCATCTGTAGTGGCATAGATAGGGCTTGGAAGCACTCCTGTGTCTCCAGGTTGTTGCCAGTAGTTAAACGCGTTTGTTGATTGATTATCTGTGATAGCTAAACCATCAGATTCACGGTCAGAACGTACAAAGTTATTAATCCAGTTTCCTGCTTTGAAAACGAAATCTGTACGAAGTCCAAATCCTTTGTAAACAATGTTAGAAAAGAATCCTCCTTCTTTGTCTGCAATTGTAGATTTTCCTTGGAAAACACGATTGTCATTTTCATCCGTTGGTAAATCATCGGCAAAGTAAGTATTTCCATCAGCTCCGTAGAATAAACCTCTACCAGTTGCAGGATCTACACCAGCATAACGTACTAAGAAATGTTCGTTAATTTTACGACCTTCTTGGTAGCGAATGAAAAATGCATTTGGTGTTACGTCTTCCCCTTCTGGAAGAGCAACAACTTCTGTATCCAAGAATATGATATTTCCACCTAAAGTCCAAGTGAAATCAGGACTGCGGAAAACATCAGCTTGTAACGAAATTTCAAGACCTTTATTCTGAATCTCACCTAAGTTACCTGCGATTGAACCTACTCCTGCTTCATAAGCAGTTGGGATAGGGAAAAGCAAATCTGTTGTATTTCTGATGAAGTAATCAGAAACTAAACGAACTCTGTTGTTATACATGTTAAGTTCTACACCCACATTATAAGTTTCAGTAGTTTCCCATTGTAATTCTGGGTTAGCTACACGTGTAGGAATTGTACTAGATCCACCTGGATAAGAATCGAAACCTACTGTACCTTGAGATGCGTATCTACCGATACCATTTCTGTTACCAACAGTACCATAAGCAGCTCTAATTTTTAAATCGTTTACTGCATCAATACCAAAGAAATCTTCTTTTGCAATGTTCCAACCAGCACTTCCACTATAGAAAGTACCAAATCTTACATCAGTACCGAAGTTAGACGATCCATCACGACGTACAGAAGCAGAAAGTAAATATTTCTCTTTGAAATCGTAATCAGCAAAAGCACCATAAGAAACTAAAGTTAATCTAGTTCTACTTGTAAAACCATCGTTAAGTTCAGATGCGTTAGCTTGAGTAGTCAATAATGCTGAAGGAAAACCTTTACTTCTAACAAACTGACGATTAAACTCGTTCATGTTATATTCATAAAGACCCAAAACATTTAAGTTGTGGTTGTTCTTATTTAAATTGTACATTAAACGGTTACTTACCGTAAAGTCTAATCTGTGTTGTTGATCATCAAATTTGTTACCAGTTGGAGAACCATTTAGAATGATATCTAAAATACCTCCTGGTTTAGAATAGCTTTCTCTTCTTGTAGCTCCCCAGTTTACAGCTACATTAAAGCCATAACTCCAGTTTTTGCTAAAGGTTACTAAAGCGTCTACACTACCAATAGTGGTGTTTTCAATATCTTCACTCGGCTCACTTAAAAGTGCTCCACGGATAGGAAATCCAGTATGTGTTGGGTTGTAGATAGGATTACCGTTGTCATCTAACTGAGTAGTTCCGTCATCATTTAAAAGGAATTCAGTTTCGTAAGCGTTGTAATCAAGCATACCTCTAAAAGGGTTTTGCGTATTGTTTCTATCTCTTGGCTCATCGCTCATAGATCTAGAGTATCCTACGTTTACACCTACAGTAAGCCATTCTTTTGCGTCGAAATTAACGTTCAAACGTGTACCTAATCTTTCAAAACCATCAATATTGTCAATAATACCTGTGTTTCTATCATTTGATACAGAGAAGTAATAATCCATTTTTTCAGCACCACCAGAAACGGAAACACTGTTGTTTTGGATAATACCATCTTTCAAAATAATATCTTCCCAATCTACTTCTCTATCTAAAAGCATTTGACGCTCTATAGATCCAGGTTGTGTAGTTACTCCAGGAGTACCTGCAGCGCCTGTAACACCTAAAGCATACAATTCAGCTTCATACTGCATTTTTTCCGAAGCATTCATCATTGTATAATTCGGATCGATGTATGAAGATGTACCATAACGAGAGCTGAAACGAATTACAGCATCTTTGTTACGATTACCATTTTTAGTTGTAATTACAACCACACCGTTAGCTCCACGTGAACCGTAACGAGCAGTGGTGGCTGCATCTTTTAGGATTGTAATGTTTTCAATATCCTCATTTGGGATATTAGAAAGATCTTCCTCTCTAATAGGCGATCCATCCACAATATATAGTGGAGAAGATGCACCAGCAACAAGAGATCCTGTTCCACGAATACGAACAAAAGCTCCTTGACCTGGCTTACCGTTAGCAGCAGTTACCTGTACCCCGGCCGCTTTACCTTGCAGCATATTGTCAATACTGGTAGTTGGCGCCATTAGCGCAAGTTCTGATGCGGAAATCGACACTACTGCCGAAGTCTGTACCGTTTGGTTCCTTGTAGAATACCCAGTAACAACAACCTCATTCAAGCTTTCACCTGGTTGAAGGTTCATGTCAATTTTATTTTGGGCACCTACTTTTACTTCCTTGGTGTCAAAACCTACATAACTAAAGGTAAGCGTCTGGCCCACACTAGCAGAAATGGAATAATTTCCATCAAAATCTGACTGTGTACCAGTGTTTGTCCCCTTGATTATAACGTTTGCACCAGGCAATGGCAGACCTGTGTCGTCCGTCACCGTACCTGTAATAGTTTTTTGCTGCGCGAAGGTAAGCTGCACAACTAACGCTAATACTAGCGTTAAAATTCCACTAAACTTTGTTCTCATTTTTATAGATTATTTGAATTAGCCAACGGCAAAAATCACAATAAAAAGTTAATTACACAAGTATTTGCTCCCAATTTTTGGGTTTATTTAAGAGGTATTGTAGTTTTATTGAACGAAATGTTAAAATTTTGATGAAATACTGATGTGTATTTTGGTGTTTGAAAAGTTGAAGTCCGCATTCTGCCTATTCCCATTGGCAATATTGAAGCGGAAGATACCAGCCTTAGTATTTAGTCCTAGACCCAGTCCAAAGCTATATAATTTCTCCTTTATCATAATTGTTTGATTTTCGAAATAACCAAGATCTATTATACTGTGTAGATATACGCCATCATTAAATTGATAGCGGTATTCAGTATTCAAAACTGAAAAAAGTGAAGCGTCAATACTATTCTCGTCAAAACCGCGAATACTGTTTATGCCTCCAAAGCGGAACAATTCATTAACTAAATAGGTGTCGCTAAACAGGACGCTCGTACTATTTTGCACAAATATTGAGTTTCGGTAATTTAAGTTAAAGATGTTATTTATCACAGATTCAAACCCCAATTGGCTCTCAGATTTGCTTTCTTTTTTGCGGGAGCCTATACCCATGTCCAGATAAATTGCTGTTTTTATTGGGAACAGTTTTCGGTTTTGAGACTTTTTATAACTCCCGCCCATAATAAAAAAGCGAGAAGTAAAATCTTCTATGGGTATTCCTGCAACAGCTTCATCTAATAGATTGCTTGATTCGAAACCTTTGTAGCCAATATATACAATAGATTTTGGGTTTATTTGGTACGAAGTACGCACTTGTTGCTCTGTAGTTATAAAAGTGCTATCTCTTTTAAAGATCATTAATTCTCCACTCAGTCCAAATGGTGTGCTAAAAAGATAGGGGAGTGTAAGCTTGGTTCTAAAATTTACTTGCTCTTGGCCATCTGCTTTGTAGTTAATCAAAAACTGCTCTCCATAATTTAAGTTATTATTAAGTTCTAAATTCAAGTAGCCGTTAAATGATAGTTTTTGACTTTTCTCGTCAGTAGCAAAACCCAATATGCCGTCAAAAAGATTATTATTTTGTTTTTCCAAATAAAAATACACTGTAGTGCTGTCTTTTCTGAACAACGCTTCGGGTGGTTTAACTGTTGAAACAAAACCAAGACTGTTTAAATTTTCATTTTGCGTTACCAATTTTTTCTGATTGAATGTTTTTCCTTTACGAACACCGGCATAATATTTAAGAAATGATTTCGGAAATTTTTCGTAACCCTTCAACACAATTGAATCTACCGTGCGAATGTTTCCGTTGTCAATAAAAAGTGTTGCGCTCAAATTGCCGACTTCGTCTTTTTCAAATTCGGCCAATTTTACACGTGCAAAAGCATTTCCTTTTTGGTTGCGCAGTGCTGTAAGTTTTTTTAACGAAGCCGGAATGGTTTCAAAAGGTAGCATGAAAGTGGAGTCCTCAATTATTGAAGAAACGCGCTGAAGTTCTTTTTTGGTGAAATCATCTTCGGAATAGAAAATTTTTAGTTCTTTGTATTTTTTTCCGAGGAAGAAGTCTGCGATGTAGCTGCTGTCATTTTCTTTTTGCAATTGAAGCAATTCACTTTCAATGTAGCCCATGCGCTGTAGTTTTAAATGCAGAGTATCGGTTTCACTTTTTAGCAATAGAAAATTCTTGAAAGAAGTTTGCATTTGCAAGGAATCGGTAATGCCATCGGGAATTGGTTTTTCAGCCTTTATAGTAAGGTATAGTTCCTGTGCTTGTATTCCGTAGAAAAAACAGGTATACATATTAAGGAAAAAGAAAAGTGCAAGATATTTTTTCAAAAAGCGAATAAATTAACGTTGTAAATCTAACGTTTCAACTTGCCATTTCATATTCAAATTAAAAAAATAATGAAAGAGTGCTGAAAATTAATTCAGTATGGTTTGATTAGTTAAATAATTATTCTACATTTGCATCCCCTAAAAATAGGGGTGTTTTATTTTTAAACATTAATAATACATATTTTATATGCCAACAATTTCACAATTAGTACGTAAAGGAAGGACCAAAATAACCAAGAAGAGTAAATCGGTTGCTTTGGATTCGTGCCCACAACGTCGTGGTGTTTGTACGCGTGTATATACTACTACACCTAAAAAACCAAACTCTGCTATGCGTAAAGTAGCAAGGGTTAGGCTTACAAATGGTAAGGAAGTAAACGCATACATCCCAGGCGAAGGTCACAATCTCCAAGAGCACTCGATAGTATTGGTTAGAGGTGGAAGGGTAAAAGATTTGCCAGGAGTTAGGTATCACATTGTTCGTGGAGCATTAGACACCGCTGGTGTTGCAGGCCGCACACAACGTAGATCTAAGTACGGAGCAAAACGCCCTAAAAAGTAGGAACGCAATAGATTGCGTTCAGTAAAAATGAAAACGGGTTAAACGTTTGTTTTAATTAACGTTTAGCTATAACAAAACAACAAATGAGAAAAAGACAGGCCAAAAAAAGACCGCTTTTACCAGATCCAAGGTTTAACGACCAGTTGGTTACACGTTTCGTAAACAACATGATGTGGGATGGGAAAAAGAGTGTGGCTTTCAAAGTTTTCTATGATGCAATTGACATTGTAGATGAAAAGAAACCAGACGACGAAAAAACTGCATTGGAGCTATGGAAAGATGCACTTTCTAATGTTATGCCTCACGTAGAGGTACGTAGCCGTAGAGTTGGTGGGGCAACCTTCCAAATTCCAAATCAAATACGTCCAGACCGTAAAATTGCAACTGCAATGAAATGGTTGATTACCTATTCAAGAAAAAGAAACGAGAAATCCATGGCTGCAAAATTAGCAGGTGAGATTCTTGCTGCTGCTAAAGAAGAAGGCGCTGCTGTTAAGAAACGTATGGACACTCACAAAATGGCAGAAGCTAACAAAGCATTCTCACATTTCAGATTCTAAAAAATGGCACAAAGAGATTTAAAATACACAAGAAATATCGGGATTGCTGCGCATATTGATGCGGGTAAAACCACAACTACAGAGCGAATCCTTTTTTATACTGGGGTAAGCCATAAACTTGGTGAGGTTCACGATGGAGCTGCAACAATGGACTGGATGGAGCAAGAGCAGGAGCGTGGTATTACCATTACTTCAGCTGCTACAACTTGTACTTGGAAGTTTCCAATGGAAAACGCTGAAGTTTTGCCTGAAACAAAAGAATACAACTTTAATATTATTGACACTCCTGGTCACGTAGATTTTACCGTAGAGGTAAACCGCTCGCTTAGAGTACTTGATGGTTTGGTGTTCCTTTTTAGTGCAGTAGATGGTGTAGAGCCACAATCTGAAACTAACTGGAGACTTGCTGATAACTATAAGGTGCCGCGTATTGGTTTCGTAAATAAAATGGACCGTCAGGGTGCAAACTTTTTAGAAGTTTGCCAACAGGTTAAAGACATGTTGGGTAGCAATGCAGTGCCAATTGTATTGAATATTGGTGATGAGGAAAATTTTAAAGGAATTGTTGATTTGGTTAAGAACCGTGCTGTCATCTTTCACGATGATTCATTTGGTGCAACTTTTGACGTTATTGATATCCCTGAAGAATTAAAAGCAGAGTCGAAAATGCTAAGAGGTAAACTTATTGAAGAAGTTGCCGCTTACGATGAAAACCTGCTTGAAAAATATATGGAAGATGAAAATTCCATTACCGAGGATGAAATCCACGCTGCGCTTCGTGCTGCTGTAATGGATATGAGTATCATCCCAATGGTATGTGGTTCTTCATTTAAGAATAAAGGTGTTCAGTTTCTTTTAGATGCTGTATGTCGTTATTTACCAGCTCCAACAGACAAAGAAGGTATTATAGGAATTAATCCTGATACTGAAAAAGAAGAAATTCGTAAGCCAGATGTAACTGCTCCTTTTGCAGCATTAGCTTTTAAGATTGCTACAGATCCTTTCGTAGGTCGCTTGGCATTCTTCCGTGTTTATTCTGGTCGTTTGGATGCAGGTTCATATATCTTGAACAACCGTTCAGGAAAAAAAGAACGTATTTCTCGTATCTACCAAATGCACTCTAACAAACAAAACGCTATCGATTTTATCGAAGCTGGAGATATTGGAGCAGCAGTTGGATTTAAAGATATTAAGACTGGTGATACTATGTCTGATGAAAAACACCCAATTGTTTTAGAAAGTATGGACTTTCCCGATCCAGTAATTGGTATCGCGGTAGAGCCTAAAACAAAGGCGGATGTTGATAAATTAGGAATGGCATTATCAAAACTTGCCGAAGAAGATCCTACATTCCAAGTACGTACAGACGAAGCTTCTGGACAAACTATTATTTCTGGAATGGGCGAACTTCACTTAGATATTATCGTTGACCGTTTACGTCGCGAATTTAAGGTAGAAGTTAACCAAGGTCAACCTCAGGTTGAGTATAAAGAAGCGGTAACAAAAACTGCAGATCACAGAGAAGTTTACAAAAAACAATCTGGTGGTCGTGGTAAATTTGCCGATATCGTATTTACTTTAGGTCCTGTAGATGAAGAAGATCCTAAAGAAGGACTTATATTTGTTAACGCTGTAAAAGGTGGTAACGTTCCTAAGGAATTTATTCCTTCTGTTGAAAAAGGATTCAAACAAGCAATGGTCAATGGCCCACTTGCAGGTTTCGAAGTAGATAGTATGAAGGTTACTTTAAAAGATGGATCTTTCCACCCTGTGGATTCTGATGCATTGTCTTTTGAGCTTGCTGCTAAAATTGGTTTCAAAGAAGTTGCCAAAAAAGCAGGAGCTGTAATTATGGAGCCTATTATGAAAATAGAGGTAATTACACCGGAAGAAAACATGGGTGATATTGTTGGTGACCTTAACCGTCGTCGTGGAACAATCACTAATATGGGTGACCGTGCAGGCGCAAAAGTAATTAAAGGTGAAGTGCCACTTTCTGAAATGTTTGGTTATGTAACCACTTTAAGAACATTGTCTTCAGGTCGTGCTACTTCAACAATGGAATTTTCACATTATGCGCAAACACCTTCAAATATTTCTGAAGATGTTATCGCAAAAGCAAGAGGGACCTCAAACGATTAATAATTTCAGCTATGAGTCAAAAAATAAGAATAAAACTAAAATCTTACGATCACAATTTGGTGGACAAATCTGCTGAAAAAATCGTTAAGACCGTAAAGAGTACTGGTGCTGTAGTAACAGGACCAATTCCTTTACCAACACACAAAAAAATCTTTACAGTATTACGTTCTCCACACGTTAACAAGAAGAGTCGTGAGCAATTCCAATTAAGTTCTTACAAAAGACTATTGGATATTTACAGTTCTTCTTCAAAAACAATTGACGCTCTAATGAAATTAGAGTTGCCAAGTGGTGTAGAAGTAGAGATTAAAGTATAATTTCCTGCGAAGGCGGGAATCTCATGAGGTAAGTTATTGTCATGAGATGCCTGCTTGCGCAGGTATGAAAATGTCCTCAACGATGGTTGGGGAAAAACGGTAAACAAAGTAACATTCGGGATCGAATTTATTTTGATCCCGTTTGCTTTGAATAGAATATCGCGATTTATCGCAATTCAAATAAATATTAGTAATAATCAATAAATAATTAAATATGTCTGGGTTAATTGGAAGAAAGATAGGGATGACCAGCATCTTTGACGAGAACGGAAAGAATATTCCGTGTACCGTTATTGAGGCAGGACCCTGTGTTGTCACCCAAGTCAGAACCATAGAGGTTGACGGGTACAATGCTCTTCAACTTGGTTTCGATGACAAGAAGACTGCTACTAAAGCTGCTGAAGGGCACGCTAAAAAAGCAGGAACCGTTGCAAAACGCAAAGTCGTTGAATTCCAAGGATTTGAAGAAAAATACAAATTAGGTGACACAATTACTGTGGAACACTTTATTGAAGGTGAATTCGTGGATATCGCGGGTACTTCTAAAGGTAAAGGTTTTCAAGGGGTTGTAAAACGTCATGGTTTTGCTGGTGTTGGTCAAGCCACACACGGTCAGCACAACCGTTTGCGTGCACCAGGATCTATTGGAGCTGCATCTTATCCTGCGAGAGTATTCAAAGGAATGCGTATGGCGGGTCAAATGGGCAACGAGAGAGTAAAAGTTGAAAATTTAAGAGTTTTGAAAGTAGTTCCTGAAAAGAATCTACTTGTGGTTAAAGGAGCAATTCCTGGCCATAAAAACGCTTATGTAATGATCGAGAAATAATGAAGGTAGCTGTACTAGATATAAACGGAAAAGACACAGGCCGGAAAGTTGAACTTTCTGCAGATGTGTTCGGAATAGAGCCTAACAATCACGCTGTTTACCTTGATGTGAAACAATACCTTGCCAATCAAAGACAAGGAACTCACAAAGCAAAGGAACGTGCTGAGATTTCTGGTTCTACCAGAAAAATAAAGAAGCAAAAAGGAACTGGTACTGCCCGTGCGGGTAGCATCAAGTCTGGTGTATTTAGAGGTGGTGGTAGAATGTTTGGACCTCGTCCACGCAATTACTCCTTTAAATTGAACAAAAACCTTAAGCGTTTGGCACGTAAATCTGCCTTAACGATGAAGGCGAATAAGAAAGCTATTTTTGTACTAGAAGACCTTACTTTTGACGCTCCAAAAACCAAGAATTTTACCGCGGTTTTGAAGAGTTTAGGACTTGATGACAAAAAATCTTTATTTGTGTTGGGAGATTTAAATAATAATGTATATTTGTCCTCTCGCAATTTGAAAGGTACTGAAGTTATAACTAACTCACAATTAAGTACTTACAAAATTATGAATGCAAACAGTTTAGTGCTGTTTGAAGGTTCTTTGGAGGGAATTGAAACAAACTTAAGTAAATAGAAACAAGATGAACATCTTAATTAAACCTATAATTACGGAAAAAGCTACTAAAGACGCTGAAGACAAAAATGTTTTTGGCTTTGTAGTGAACCCAAAGGCGAATAAGGTAGAAATCAAGAAAGCGGTGGAAGCTGCTTACGGAGTTTCTGTTGAAAAAGTTCGCACAATGAATGTCCGCCCTGATAGGAAGACCCGTTATACAAAAACAGGTGTCCAAACTGGTAAAACGAATGCTTACAAAAAAGCAATCGTACAGGTGGCGGAAGGTGATACAATAGATTTTTACAGCAACATCTAAGGTAACTTAGATTTAATCAGACAAAAATGTCAGTAAGAAAATTAAAACCAATCACCCCAGGTCAGCGTTTTAGAGTTGTAAATGGTTTCGACGCCATTACAACTGATAAGCCGGAGAAGTCTTTACTTGCTCCGAACAAACGATCTGGTGGTCGAAACAGTACAGGTAAAATGACCATGCGCTACATAGGTGGTGGTCATAAGAAAAAATATCGAATTATCGATTTTAAACGCGACAAAGTAGGAGTTCCTGCTACAGTTGCTAGTATTCAATACGATCCAAACCGTACAGCATTTATCGCACTTTTAAACTATCAAGATGGTGAGAAGCGATATGTAATTGCACAAAACGGACTACAAGTTGGGCAGAATATCCTTTCAGGTGATGCAATTGCTCCCGAGATTGGAAACGCAATGTCTCTTTCAGCTATTCCATTAGGTACTATTATTTCTTGCATCGAGCTTCGTCCCGGTCAAGGAGCTATTATGGCTCGTAGTGCTGGTGCTTTCGCACAGCTTATGGCTCGTGATGGAAAATATGCTACAGTTAAACTTCCTTCAGGCGAAACCCGATTAATTTTGGTAAACTGTATGGCTACCATTGGTGCCGTATCAAACAGTGATCACCAATTGTTAGTTTCTGGTAAAGCTGGTAGAAGTAGATGGTTGGGTAGAAGACCACGTACAAGACCAGTAGTGATGAACCCAGTCGATCACCCAATGGGTGGTGGTGAAGGTAAATCTTCTGGAGGTCACCCACGTTCTAGAAAAGGTATACCTGCTAAAGGTTACAGAACCCGTACTAAAACGAAAGCGAGTAATAAATATATCTTAGAACGAAGAAAGAAATAAGTTATGGCAAGATCGTTAAAAAAAGGACCGTTCGTTCATTACAAACTAGACAAGAAAGTTCAACAAAACGTTGATGATAATAAGAAGACCGTAATCAAAACTTGGTCACGTGCTTCTATGATCACACCAGATTTTGTTGGCCAAACCATCGCAGTACATAATGGACGCCAATTTGTTCCTGTATATGTTACAGAAAACATGGTTGGGCATAAACTAGGAGAATTTTCACCTACAAGATCATTCCGTGGTCACGCAGGTGCTAAAAACAAAGGTAAAAAATAAGAGGCCATGGGAGTTCGTAAAAGAGAAAGAGCAGATGCAATCAAGGAAGCTAAGAAGACTATCTACTTAGCTAAATTGAATAATTGCCCCACTTCACCAAGAAAGATGCGTTTAATGGCAGACTTGGTACGTGGTGAGAAAATAGATAAAGCACTTAACATTTTGAAGTTTAGTTCAAAAGAATCTTCACGTAAATTGGAGAAACTACTTTTGTCTGCCATCAATAACTGGCAACAAAAAAACGAAGACGCTTCAATAGAAGATGCAGATCTTTTTGTTAAGGAAATCCGTGTGGATGGTGGAACAATGTTGAAAAGACTTAGACCAGCACCGCAAGGCCGCGCACACAGAATTAGAAAGCGCTCCAACCACGTAACACTGGTATTGGCAGCTAACGATAACACACAAAGCAAATAACTAAATGGGACAGAAGACAAATCCAATCGGGAATCGCTTAGGTATCATTAGAGGTTGGGAATCCAACTGGTACGGAGGCAACGACTACGGCGATAAATTAGCCGAAGACGACAAGATCAGGAAGTATATCCACGCTCGTTTAAGTAAAGCTAGTGTGAGTAGAGTAATTATTGAGCGTACGCTTAAGCTTGTAACCGTTACTATAACCACTGCCCGTCCCGGTATCATAATCGGTAAAGGTGGCCAGGAAGTAGACAAGCTAAAAGAAGAGCTTAAAAAAATTACAGATAAAGAAGTACAGATCAACATCCACGAGATTAAAAGACCTGAACTTGATGCATTTTTGGTAGCTGCAAGTATTGCACGCCAAATTGAAAGTCGTATTTCATACCGTCGTGCTATTAAAATGGCAATTGCGGCAACAATGCGAATGAATGCTGAAGGTATTAAAGTTCAAATCTCAGGACGTTTGAATGGTGCTGAAATGGCACGTTCAGAATCTTATAAAGAGGGTCGTATTCCTTTATCAACTTTTAGAGCCGATATTGACTACGCTTTAGTTGAGGCACACACTACTTATGGTAGATTGGGTGTTAAAGTATGGATTATGAAAGGTGAAGTATATGGAAAGAGAGAACTTTCCCCACTTGTTGGTTTATCGACTGGCAAAAAGAGTGGTGGCAAAGGAGCTCCAGGACGCGGTGGCAACAAAGCACGTCGCAGAAAGTAATTTTTTAAATAAAAGAAAATGTTACAACCTAAAAGAACAAAGTACCGTAAGCAAATGAAAGGTCGTATGAAAGGCGATGCCGGACGTGGCACTCAGTTAGCGTACGGAACCTTCGGTATAAAATCGTTGGAATCAGAATTTCTTACAGCAAGACAAATAGAAGCTGCACGTATCGCTGCAACCCGTTTTATGAAGAGAGAAGGTTCTATCTGGATTATGATTTTTCCAGATAAACCAATCACCAAGAAACCTCTTGAAGTACGTATGGGTAAAGGTAAAGGTGCTGTGGAATATTACGCTGCTGTGGTAAAACCAGGAAGAATGCTTTTCGAAGTATCTGGTGTTACTGTTGAAACAGCAAAAGAAGCATTGCGCCTTGCGGCTCAAAAGCTTCCAGTAAAAACTAAATTTGTAATGTCTCGGGATTTCCAAGCATAATTTTTTGAACGATGAAACAATCAGAAATTAAGAAAGCATCAACGGCAGAACTTCAGGAAGCATTCGCTGAATCTAGGAAGGCTTATTCAGACCTTAAAATGGCTCATACCATTTCACCGTTGGAAAATCCAGTTCAACTAAGATCCCAGAGAAGGGTGATAGCAAGAATAGCGACGGAACTAACTAATAGAGAAGTGCAGTAATTGTACAGCTGAAAGATGGAAGAAATTAAAAGAAACTTAAGAAAAGAACGTGTTGGTGTTGTAACCAGTAACAAAATGGATAAGTCCATTGTAGTTGCAGAGGTTAAAAAAGTAAAACACCCAATGTACGGAAAGTTCGTTTTGAAAACGAAAAAATACGTAGCACACGACGAGACAAACAACTGCAACGAAGGAGATACAGTAAGGATCATGGAAACACGCCCTTTAAGTAAAACTAAATGTTGGAGATTAGTAGAAATAATTGAAAGAGCGAAGTAGTTATGTTACAACAAGAATCAAGACTCAAAGTCGCAGATAATACCGGTGCTAAAGAAGTTCTTTGCATCCGCGTATTGGGCGGTACAAAAAGAAGGTATGCTTCGATTGGTGATAAAATAGTAGTTTCTGTTAAAGAAGCAACACCAAACGGAAGCATTAAGAAAGGAGCAGTTTCTACAGCAGTAGTAGTACGTACTGCTAAAGAGATAAGAAGACCTGATGGATCTTACATCCGTTTCGACGATAACGCTTGTGTGCTTTTAAACCCACAAGGTGAAATGAGAGGAACGCGTGTTTTTGGACCTGTAGCAAGAGAACTTCGTGATAGACAATTTATGAAAATAGTATCATTGGCACCAGAGGTGCTTTAATATGAAAACTAAGATGGCAAAGCTTAAAATAAAATCAGGAGATACAGTAGTAGTTACTGCCGGAGACCACAAAGGTTCTGAAGGTAAGGTAATGAAAGTTATCCTTGACAAAAACAAAGCAATCGTAGAGGGAGTTAATATGGTTTCAAAACATGAGAAACCAAGCGCGAAAAACCCACAGGGTGGAATCGTGAAAAAAGAAGCTCCTATCCATATTTCAAACCTTTCATTGGTTGATCCAAAATCTGGAAAAGCTACACGTGTAGGGTATAAAACTGAAGATGGTAAAAAAGTACGGTTTTCAAAACAATCGAATCAAGTAATATAGTTATGGCATATTTACCAAGACTTAAAGAAGAGTACAGAGGCAGAGTGGTTAACGCACTCACAGACGAATTTGGTTACAAAAACGTCATGCAAGTACCAAAATTGGAGCGTATTGTTGTTTCCCGCGGTGTGGGTGCAGCAGTAGCAGACAAGAAACTTATTGACTATTCGGTTGATGAGTTTACAAAGATAACCGGGCAAAAAGCGGTTTCAACTAACTCTAAAAAGGATGTTGCAAACTTCAAACTTCGTAAAGGCATGCCAATTGGTGTGAAAGTTACGTTGCGTGGAGAGCGTATGTACGAATTTTTAGATAGATTAGTTACTTCTGCATTGCCAAGGGTACGTGACTTTAACGGAATTAAAGCAACCGGTTTTGACGGAAGAGGAAATTACTCTTTAGGCGTTACCGAGCAAATTATCTTCCCAGAAATCGATATCGATAAAGTGAAGAAAATTGAAGGAATGAACATTACGTTCATTACTACAGCTGCTACCGATAAAGAAGCGAAATCATTATTACAAGAATTGGGTCTACCCTTTAAAAAGAACTAAGTTATGGCTAAAGAATCAATGAAAGCCCGCGAGGTTAAGAGACAAAAAACGGTATTGAAGTATGCTGCCAAACGTAAAGCTTTGAAAGAAGCTGGCGATTGGGAAGGTTTACAGAAATTACCAAAAAATGCCTCACCAGTTCGTTTGCACAACCGTTGTAAACTAACAGGAAGACCAAGAGGGTATATGAGAACTTTTGGAATTTCACGTGTAACATTTCGTGAAATGGCAAATTCAGGGTTAATTCCAGGGGTGCGTAAAGCATCTTGGTAAAATAATGATGTAGGCGTGCAATTAATTGTGCGTGTATCAAAATGTAAATACTAATTGGTTGCAGGTTCGAACCCGTCACTCGGGTCGAAAACCACTTCCGCAAATTCAAATAAATGAATACAGATCCAATTTCAGATTATCTAACACGTGTTAGAAATGCTGCAAAAGCCGGACATCGCGTAGTAGAGATTCCAGCGTCTAATCTTAAAAAGGAGATTACAAAAATCCTTTTTGATCAAGGTTACATTTTAAGCTACAAATTTGATGACGAGAGTACCGCACAGGGAGTCATTAAAATTGCGTTGAAATACGACAAGCTTACCAAAGAATCGGTGATCAAGAAAATTCAAAGAATTAGTAAACCAGGTTTACGTAAATATGCAGGTTCATTAGAGCTTCCGCGCGTTCTCAACGGTCTTGGAATTGCAATTGTTTCAACTTCTTCAGGAGTTATGACAGGCAAACAAGCCAAGGCGCAGAATGTTGGTGGCGAAGTATTATGTTACGTTTACTAAAAAATAGACAAAGAAATGTCAAGAATAGGTAAAAACCCGGTAGCAATCCCACAAGGAGTTACAGTTGATGTAAAAGACAACGTAATAACCGTGAAAGGAAAATTAGGCGAGTTAACTCAGGAATACTCTGATGTAACCGTAAAAGTAGAAGATAATCAAGTTATTGTTGAGCGCCCTTCAGATTCAAAAGATCATACGGCAAAACACGGTCTTTACAGATCGTTGGTAAACAATATGATTGAAGGCGTAAGCAACGGATGGACCAAACAATTAGAATTGGTAGGTGTGGGTTACCGCGCTAGCAACCAAGGACAAAAATTGGAATTGGCTTTAGGATTTTCACACAACATCATTTTGGACATTGCTCCAGAAGTTAAAGTGGAAACTGTATCAGATAAGGGTAAAAACCCAATCATAAAACTTACTTCTCACGACAAGCAATTGGTAGGACAAGTTGCGGCGAAAATACGTGGCTTCCGTAGGCCAGAGCCGTACAAAGGAAAAGGAATTAAGTTTGTAGGTGAACAATTAAGAAGAAAAGCAGGTAAATCTGCATAACAAATAGAGTTATGGCATTATCAAAATACGAAAGAAGAGCGCGCTTGCGCATGCGAATCAGAAAAACCGTGGATGGGACAGAAAGTCGCCCACGTTTGGCTGTATTTCGTAGCAACAAAGAAATATACGCTCAGATTATTGACGATGTAAGTGGAAAAACAATTACCGCTGCATCTTCAAGAGATAAAGACATTGACGCTTCAAAAGTAAACAAAGTTGAAGCTGCAAAAATGGTAGGAAAAGCAATCGCAGAAAAAGCTGTTAAAGCAGGTGTTGAAACCATCGCTTTTGACAGAGGCGGTTACCTATACCACGGAAGAGTAAAATCATTAGCTGAAGGTGCACGCGAAGGTGGCCTTAAATTCTAAGTAGCATTATGTATCAAGATTATAAAAACGTAGAATTAGTAAAACCAGGAGGTCTTGAATTGAAAGACCGATTGGTAGGTGTACAACGTGTAACCAAGGTGACCAAAGGTGGTCGTGCCTTCGGATTTTCAGCTATTGTAGTTGTTGGTGACGAAAAAGGAGTGGTAGGCCACGGACTTGGGAAATCCAAGGATGTAGCTAGTGCAATAGCGAAAGCTATTGAGGATGCCAAGAAAAACTTGATTCGCATTCCACTAAACAAGGTAACACTTCCACACGAACAAAAAGGAAAATATGGCGGAGCCCGTGTTAACCTTCTTCCAGCAGCGCCTGGTACCGGAGTTATTGCTGGTGGTGCCGTACGTGCCGTATTGGAAGCAGTAGGAGTTCACGATGTATTGTCAAAATCACAAGGATCTTCCAACCCACACAACGTGGTAAAAGCAACTTTTGATGCCCTTTTGCAAATGCGAAGTGCACAAACTATTGCTAACCAAAGAGGGATTTCACTTGATAAAGTATTCAAAGGATAAATATCAGAACGATGGCAAAAATTAAAGTAACAAAGGTTAGAAGCGTTATAAAGCGTCCAAAAAACCAAAAGAGAATCATGGAATCGTTAGGTCTTCATAAGATGAACCAAACTGTGGAACATGAAGACACGCCAAATATTCTTGGTATGATCAATAAAGTTAATCACTTGGTTTCTGTTGAAACTAAATAAAGTAAATACGAAAAATGGAGTTAAGTAACTTACAACCCGCCGCAGGATCGGCGAAAAACAAAGGCAAGCGAGTAGGTCGCGGACAAGGTTCCGGTAAAGGTGGTACTGCCACCCGCGGACATAAAGGTGCAAAATCACGTTCAGGTTATTCCAAGAAAATTGGATTTGAAGGTGGACAGATGCCCCTACAACGTCGTGTTCCTAAGTTTGGATTTACAAACATCAACCGTAAGGAGTATAAAGGCATCAACATTGATACTTTACAACAATTGGTTGACGACAAGAAAATAAAAGATACCGTTGACTTTGAAACTATATTTGGTTTAGGTCTTGCTGGAAAAAACGAAATGGTTAAGATTTTAGGAAGAGGAGAGTTAAAGGCAAAATTAAAAGTATCTGCACACAAGTTTACTGCCTCGGCAAAAGAAGCTATCGAAGCTGCCGGAGGCGAAGTAGTAACATTGTAACATAAGATACGGATGAAATTTATCGAAACCTTAAAGAATGTTTGGAAAATAGAGGAGTTGCGTAACCGCATCTTCCTCACTCTTGGAATGTTATTAGTGTACCGTTTTGGTGCACAAGTAGTGCTTCCAGGAATTGATGCAGATATGTTAGGACAGTTTGCAGGTCAATTTGATGCAGGTGGTATTGGAGGATTACTAAACGCATTTACAGGAGGGGCTTTTGCTAACGCTTCTGTTTTTGCATTGGGAATTATGCCATACATCTCTGCCTCGATTGTTGTGCAGTTAATGCAAATTGCAGTACCATACCTTCAAAAATTACAGAAGGAAGGCGAGAGTGGCCGTAAGAAAATCAATCAGATTACCCGTTGGTTAACAATCGGTATCTGTTTGGTACAAGCACCAAGTTATCTTGCAGGTCTTCCAGCAATGGGAGTGCCAGCAGAAGCTTTTATAATGGGGCAGAGCTTAATGTTCTATGTTTCCTCGGTTATAATCTTGGTTACTGGTACTATATTTGCAATGTGGCTGGGTGAAAAAATTACTGATAAAGGTATTGGTAACGGTATCTCCATATTAATTATGGTGGGTATTATTGCACGTTTACCACAGTCATTTGCTCAGGAATTTGTTTCAAGAGTAATGGAATCAAACGGTGGTTTGATTATGATACTTATTGAATTGGTTATCTGGTTTGTTATTATCCTCCTATCAATTATGTTGGTAATGGCTGTACGTAAGATACCAGTACAATATGCAAGAAGAACCGCAACTGGTGGTTACGAAAAGAATATTTTTGGAGCACGACAGTTTATTCCGTTAAAGTTGAATGCATCTGGAGTTATGCCAATTATCTTTGCTCAGGCAATTATGTTTGTGCCTTCTGCGGTAGCAAGTCTTTCTGAAAGCGATTTCGCTCAAGGAGTTCAAGCTACATTCAGTGATATTTTCGGACTCTGGTACAATGTTGTATTCGCCTTATTGATTATAGTATTTACATATTTCTATACTGCTATCACGGTGCCTACTAACAAAATGGCAGACGACCTTAAACGTAGCGGTGGTTTTATTCCAGGTATTAAACCAGGGTCACAAACCGCAGAATATTTAGATCGAATTATGTCTCAAATAACACTTCCAGGTTCTGTATTCTTGGCTTTGATCGCTATTTTCCCAGCGTTCGTTGTTAAGTTGTTAGGAATCCAGCAAGGTTGGGCATTATTCTACGGTGGTACATCACTACTAATTATGGTGGGAGTAGCAATCGATACAATGCAACAAGTAAACTCGTACTTATTGAATCGTCATTACGATGGTTTAATGAAAAGTGGCAAAAATAGAAAAGCAGTAGCATAATTATGGCAAAACAAAGCGCAATTGAACAAGATGGAAGTATAGTGGAAGCACTATCAAATGCCATGTTCCGTGTAGAATTGGAAAACGGTCACATTGTAACCGCACATATTTCCGGTAAAATGCGAATGCACTACATTAAGTTGTTGCCAGGAGATAAAGTGAAACTGGAAATGAGCCCGTACGATTTAACTAAGGCAAGAATAACATACAGATACTAATACAACAAACCTCACAGTTTGTTGGACTATATAAACAGAAACAGATGAAACCGGATGGTTCCATCTGACCTTTAAAAATTAAATACTAAAGACAGATGAAAGTTAGAGCATCCGTAAAGAAAAGAAGTGCCGACTGCAAGATTGTTCGCAGAAAAGGCAGATTATATGTAATTAACAAAAAGAACCCAAAGTTCAAACAAAGACAAGGATAAGTTATGGCAAGAATCGCAGGTGTAGATATCCCGAAGCACAAAAGGGGTGTAATCGCGTTAACGTATATCTTCGGAATCGGCAAAAGCCGTGCTGAAGATATTCTGAACAAAGCCGGAGTTGACGAAGACAAAAAGGTAAGTGAATGGAACGATGATGAAATCGGTGCTATTCGTGAAGCTGTAGGGTCTTTCAAAATCGAAGGTGAATTACGTAGTGAAGTTCAATTAAGTATTAAACGCTTAATGGATATTGGTTGTTACAGAGGTATTCGTCACAGATCGGGTCTTCCTTTAAGAGGACAGCGAACTAAGAATAACTCTCGTACAAGAAAAGGAAAACGTAAAACAGTTGCTAACAAGAAAAAAGCAACTAAATAAAACCTAGAGTTATGGCAAAGACAAGTCAAAAGACGTCAAAAACAGTTAAAAAACGCAAGGTTAATGTTGAATCAGTGGGTGAAGCGCATATTACAGCATCATTCAACAACATTATTGTTTCGTTGACAAATAAGAATGGAGATGTTATCTCTTGGTCCTCAGCCGGTAAAATGGGCTTCCGTGGATCTAAGAAAAACACGCCGTATGCAGCTCAATTGGCATCAGAAGATTGCGCAAAAGTTGCTCACGACGCTGGTTTACGTAAAGTAAAAGTTTACGTAAAAGGTCCAGGAAATGGTAGAGAATCTGCTATACGTGCTATTCACAATGCAGGAATTGAAGTAACCGAAATTATCGATGTTACTCCAATGCCGCACAACGGATGTCGTCCTCCAAAAAGAAGAAGAGTATAATAATTTTCAATAGTTAGATATACGGTTAAATTTAATCGTATATCTAATATTGTACATCAAAAATAATATCAACTGAAGGTATTTAGAAACTAAAGGATAAGAATAAGACCTTAATTTAGTTTTCCTTCATAATTAAAACCAAGAAATGGCAAGATATACTGGTCCAAAAACTAAAATAGCCCGTAAGTTCGGAGAAGCAATTTTCGGAGATGATAAATCTTTCGAAAAAAGAAACTACCCTCCAGGGCAACACGGTAACACACGTCGCCGTGGTAAAAAATCTGAGTACGCAATCCAATTAATGGAGAAGCAAAAAACAAAATACACTTATGGTATTTTGGAGCGTCAGTTCAGAAATATGTTCAAAAAAGCAACAGCAGCTCCAGGTATTACTGGTGCAGTATTGCTACAATTGTGTGAGTCTCGTTTGGATAACGTAGTGTACAGAATGGGGATTTCTCCAAGTCGCTCTGGTGCCAGACAACTAGTTTCTCACCGTCATATCACCGTTAATGGTGAAAAAGTAAACATTCCATCTTACCAGTTAAAGGCTGGAGATGTAGTGGCCGTTAGAGAGAAATCAAAATCTCTTGAGGCAATCAACAATTCGTTGGCAAATGCAAGTCGCGTTTATGAGTGGATTACTTGGAACGAAGAAAAAAAGGAAGGAACTTTTGTTTCTATACCTGATCGTCTCCAAATCCCAGAAAACATCAATGAGCAATTGATCGTCGAATTATATTCTAAATAATTAAAACACAGAAAGTCAATTATGGCAGTATTTAGTTTTCAGAAGCCTGATAAAGTTATAATGGTGAACTCCACCGATTTCGAGGGGAAATTTGAATTTCGTCCTTTGGAACCAGGTTACGGACTTACCGTTGGTAACGCATTAAGACGCGTATTACTTTCCTCATTGGAAGGATTCGCCATCACTTCGGTTCGCATGGAAGGCGTGGATCACGAGTTTTCTACCATTGCTGGAGTAGTGGAAGATGTTACCGAAATTATTTTGAACCTTAAACAGGTTCGTTTCAAAAGACAGATTGACGAGATAGATAACGAAACCGTTACTATTTCAGTTTCTGGAAACGAGCAGTTGAAAGCTGGTGATTTCCAAAAATTCATTTCAGGTTTTCAAGTATTGAATCCAGAATTGGTTATTTGCAATATGGAGAAGAAAGTGAACCTTAATATGGAAATCACTATCGAAAAAGGTCGCGGTTATGTTCCTGCAGAAGAGAACAAAAAAGCGAACGCTCCTTTGGGAACAATCTTTACAGATTCTATCTACACTCCAATAAAAAATGTGAAGTACAGTATTGAAAACTTCCGTGTAGAGCAGAAAACAGATTACGAAAAATTGGTTTTCGAAATCCAAACTGACGGATCAATTCACCCAAAAGATGCTTTAACCGAAGCTGCAAAAACGTTAATTCACCACTTTATGTTGTTCAGCGATGAGCGCATAACATTGGAGGCTGACGAGATTGCACAAACTGAAACTTATGATGAGGAATCCCTTCATATGCGTCAGTTGCTTAAAACAAAATTAGTAGATATGGATCTTTCGGTTCGTGCACTAAACTGTTTGAAAGCTGCAGAGGTTGATACATTGGGCGACCTTGTATCTTACAACAAAAATGACTTGATGAAATTCCGCAACTTCGGTAAAAAATCGCTTACAGAGCTTGAAGAGCTTGTAAACGTGAAAGGCCTTAACTTCGGGATGGATCTTGCAAAATATAAATTAGATAAAGATTAGAGAACTAACGATTTCAGATTTATGATTTCAGATTTCTGAAGTTATAAATCTGAAGTCAATATTCACCAATCAACAATCGTTAATCAATTTAACCCGTCATAATTTGCTCCCAGCCAAAGCTGGTCCAGTAGCAAGATGATGAAAATAAAAATGTCATGAGACACGGAAAAAAAATAAATCACTTAGGTAGAAAAAAAGCCCACAGACATTCAATGTTGGCAAACATGGCTAATTCTTTAATAGAACACAAAAGAATCAACACTACTGTTGCAAAAGCAAAAGCGTTGAAACAATTTGTTGAGCCATTAGTAACAAAATCTAAGGAAGACACTACGCATAACCGTCGTTTGGTTTTTGCTAAATTGCGTCAAAAAGAAGCAGTTGCTGAACTTTTTAGAACTGTTGCACCAAAAGTTGGTGACCGTCCAGGTGGTTACACTCGTATTATTAAATTAGGTAATCGTTTAGGTGATAATGCTGATATGGCAATGATAGAGCTTGTAGATTTTAACGAAATCTATAACGCAGGAAAAGCTACTAAGAAGAAGTCTACTCGTAGAAGTCGTCGTGGAGCAGGAACTGGAACTGAAGCTGCTGCTGCACCTGCTGCAAAAGCTGCTCCAGCAAAAGCTGACAAAGAAGCAAAGAAAGAAGAAGAATAAATGAATTTGAATTCATTAAATAACAAAGGGATAAGCGTTTTCGTTTATCCCTTTTTTTTATACTATTTTTGCAAAGATTTTGGTCAAGCTTTATGCTTGAAGAAAGATAACGAATGTTTGTAAAACTCATAACTAGAAACCCAAGACTAGAAACCCTTCAATAATGAAATACCAAACACGAAAAAAAGCAATTATATTATTGGCAGATGGAACAATTTTCCACGGTAAAGCTGTTGGAAACAAAGAAGGCTCGGCCTTTGGTGAAGTTTGTTTCAACACTGGAATGACCGGATACCAAGAAATATTTACAGATCCTTCTTATTTTGGGCAAATTATGGTAGCCACAAATGCCCATATTGGGAATTATGGTGTTAATAAAGATGAAATAGAATCTGAAGGGATAAAAATCGCAGGATTGGTAGTGCGTAATTTTAGTTACCACTATTCCCGACCTGCAGCAGATGATTCTTTAGAAGAATTTTTAAACAGAAATAATTTACTAGCAATTAGCGATGTAGATACGCGCGCTCTGGTAAGCTATATTCGTGATAATGGCGCAATGAATGCCGTAATATCTACAGAGGTTGACAATATTGAAGGCCTTAAAAAACAATTGGCAGATGTTCCAGATATGCACGGACTGGAGCTCGCTTCAAAAGTTTCCACAAAAGAACCATATTTATATGGAGATGAAAACGCTAAATACAAAATTTCAGCTTTAGATTTAGGGATCAAAAAGAACATCCTTCGCAGACTTGCAGAGCGCGATTGCTACATAAAAGTTTTTCCTTATAATGCCAGTTTTACAGAAATGGAATCTTTTAATCCAGATGGTTATTTTATATCCAACGGTCCTGGCGATCCAGAGCCACTTCACAGCGCTATTGAAGTTGTAAAAACCATTTTAGACAAAGAAAGACCAATGTTTGGAATTTGTTTGGGGCATCAAATGTTGGCCTTGGCAAATGGAGTTTCAACCTATAAAATGCACAATGGTCACAGAGGGATAAATCATCCTGTAATGAATCTTGTTACTGGAAAAGGTGAAATTACTTCACAAAACCATGGGTTCGCGATAAGTAGAGAAGAGGCGGAAGCCAATCCAAATATAGAAATAACCCACGAACATCTTAACGATCATACTGCCGCTGGTATTCGTTTAAAAAACAAACCAGCTTTCTCGGTGCAATATCATCCCGAAGCTAGCCCTGGTCCGCACGATGCTTCATATCTTTTCGATCAATTTATCGAGAGTATTGAAAATCATAATTTACAAAATGCCTAAAATTTTTAGACCTCAAAGGTTTCCAAAACCTTTGAGGTCTTTGTATATATAAGAAACAATAACCAAAGTTTAAAATCTAATGAGCATCATAATAGACATTATTGCCAGACAAATTTTCGATTCAAGAGGAAATCCAACAATTGAAGTAGACGTAATCACTGAACACGGTTTTATGGGTCGTGCCGCAGTACCTTCGGGAGCATCTACGGGTGAACACGAAGCTGTTGAACTTCGCGATGGCGGTAAAGCATATATGGGCAAAGGCGTAATGAAAGCTGTTGAAAATGTAAGAGGAAAAATTGCTGGTACACTTCTCGGAATCTCTGTTTTTGAGCAGGAGCTTATCGACAAAACGATGATCGAGTTAGACGGAACGCCTAATAAATCGAAACTTGGTGCCAACGCAATTCTTGGTGTTTCATTAGCCTGCGCGAAAGCAGCAGCCAATGAGTTGGGCATGCCATTGTATCGTTACGTGGGTGGTGTGAGTGCGAAAACACTTCCGGTGCCAATGATGAATATTATCAATGGAGGGTCGCACAGCGATGCGCCTATTGCCTTTCAGGAGTTTATGATTATACCTGTTAAGGCAAAAACCTTTACGCACGCAATGCAAATGGGTTCCGAAATTTTTCACAACCTTAAAATAGTATTGCACGACCGCGGTTTAAGTACGGCTGTGGGTGACGAAGGCGGCTTTGCACCAACTTTAGATGGTACCGAAGATGCTTTGGATACTATCGCAAAAGCAACTAAGAAAGCTGGCTACAAATTGGGCGACGATGTAATGATTGCTTTAGATTGTGCAGCAGCAGAATTTTATGTGAATAAAAAATACGACTACACAAAGTTTGAAGGCGAGAAAGGAAAAGTTCGCACTTCAAAAGAACAAGCAGATTATCTTGCTGAATTATGTGAAAAATACCCTATTATTTCTGTTGAAGACGGGATGGATGAAAACGACTGGGATGGCTGGAAATATTTAACCGAAAAAATTGGACATAAAGTGCAATTAGTTGGCGACGATTTATTCGTAACAAATGTGGAAAGACTTTCAAAAGGTATTTCTGAGAAAATTGCAAATTCAATTTTAATAAAAGTGAATCAAATTGGTACACTTACCGAAACAATCGCTGCTGTAAATATGGCGCATAACGCTGGTTATACTTCAGTAATGAGTCACCGAAGTGGAGAAACTGAAGACAATACTATTGCAGATTTAGCAGTCGCGCTAAACTGTGGTCAAATAAAAACTGGTTCGGCATCGCGAAGTGATAGAATGGCGAAGTATAACCAACTTCTAAGAATAGAAGAACAATTGGGAGAAGTTGCTTATTTTCCGCAACAAAATGCCTTCAAAATATAACTTATTACGATTCTTTATAAAAACCTCGCTTATGGCGAGGTTTTTTTTCTTCAATAATTAGCTTCATAACCGATTATTTAAGGTTTATTTAACCTAACATAACTCACAATTGTTAAAAAAATCACTTTAGATTTTGTAATTTAGCATTTCTGAATAAATTAAAAAACACACAATATTTTATGGCAAAGATGGCGACCCTCGAGATAGATGGTAAAAAGTATGAATTCCCCATTGTTGAGGGAACTGAGAATGAATTAGGAATAGATATAAAGAGCCTTCGTGCCAGCACTGGTGGTGTTGTTACTTTGGATCCAGGATATAAAAATACAGGTTCTTGCGAAAGTGCAATTACTTTTTTAGATGGAGAAAAAGGAGTTCTGCGTTACCGTGGTTATTCAATTGAAGAACTTGCGGAAAAAGCTCATTTCTTAGAGGTTTGTTACCTTCTTATTTTTGGTGAATTGCCTACCGATGAACAACTCAAAAAATTTCACACAGATATAAAAGCACAGTCACATGTTGACGAAGATGTAAAACGTATTTTGGATGGTTTTCCAAAGGCTGCACACCCAATGGGAGTGCTATCTTCACTAACATCTGCCTTAGTAGCGTTTAATCCTTCTTCAGTAAATGTAGATAGTGAGGAGGATATGTACAAAGCCATTGTAAAAATTCTCGGGAAATTCCCAGTTTTAACCGCTTGGACATACAGAAAACGCATGGGACTTCCGTTAGATTACGGCGGAGATTCTCTAGGATATGTGGACAACTTCTTAAAAATGATGTTCAAAAAACCTAGTGGGGATTATACTACCAATGATACTGTATTAGAGGCTTTGGACAAGTTATTGATTCTTCATGCAGATCACGAGCAAAACTGCTCTACATCTACAGTTAGAATTGTAGGTTCATCGCATGCTGGTCTTTTCGTTTCTATTTCTGCAGGAATTGCAGCACTTTGGGGACCACTTCACGGAGGGGCAAACCAAGCTGTTATTGAAATGCTAGAGGCTATAAAAGAAGATGGTGGCGACACCAAAAAATTTATGGCTAAGGCGAAAGACAAAGACGATCCGTTCCGTTTAATGGGCTTTGGACACAGAGTTTATAAGAATTTTGATCCACGCGCTAAAATCATTAAAAAAGCTGCCGATAGCCTTTTAGATAATTTAGGAATAGAAGATGAAATTCTAGTTATTGCAAAAGCACTTGAGAAAGAAGCTTTAGAGGATCCATATTTCGTTGAAAGAAAATTATATCCAAACGTAGATTTCTACTCAGGTATAATATATAGAGCCTTAGGTATTCCAGTTGAAATGTTTACACCAATGTTCGCTTTAGGCCGTTTACCGGGTTGGATCGCACAGTGGAGAGAAATGCGTCTTAACAAAGAACCAATAGGTCGCCCACGTCAGATTTATACTGGCGAAACCCACCGCGATTTCGTGCCAGTGGAGAAAAGATAACTTTTATTTTAATACATTTGAAAGCACCTCGGAATCGAGGTGCTTTTTTTATATTTGCCGTATGATCAATTTAAATATTAACGACGAAACTTCTCAACTTCGTGCCGTGGTATTGGGCCGCGCAGATAGTAATGGACCTGTGCCAAGGTTAGAAGATGCTTACGACCCCAAATCTGCTGAACATATTAAAGCTGGAACATATCCTAAAGATGAGGATATGGCGAAGGAAATGGAGGCGGTTGCAGCTATTTTTGAAAAATACGATGTAAAGGTTTACAGACCCCACTCTATAAAAGATTACAATCAAATTTTCTCGCGAGACATAGCATTTGTTATTGAAGATAAATTTATAATAGCAAACATACTCGATGACCGCTCTATGGAAATTGAAGCTATTGAGCATGTAATTAATCAAATTGATCCTTCAAAAGTTATTGAATTCCCCGAAAACGCACATATTGAAGGCGGCGATGTAATGCCTTGGGGTAATTACATTTTTGTGGGAACGTATTACGGCGAAGACTACCCGAGTTTTATAACGGCTCGCACGAATATGAACGCTGTAAAACATCTTCAAAAGCTGTTTCCGCATAAAAAAGTGAAGTCTTTCAACCTTAAAAAAAGTAATACAGTTGCAGATGAAAATGCGCTGCACTTAGATTGCTGTTTTCAACCTTTGGGTAACGGAAAAGCAATTATTCATAAGGAAGGTTTTTTGATTGAAGAAGAATATGAATGGTTAGTGAATTTCTTCGGAAAAGAAAACTGTTTTCATATTACAAAGCAGGAAATGTATAATATGAATAGCAACATTTTCTCTATTTCGCCAGACGTTGTTATTTCAGAAAAAAACTTTACAAGACTCAATACTTGGCTGCGTGAACAAGGCTTTACGGTAGAAGAAGTGCCGTATGCCGAAATTTCAAAACAAGAAGGTCTGCTTCGTTGCTCAACGATGCCATTAGTAAGAGATTAATCTAATAGTCTTTAAATTTTTGGAACCCAAAGCATTAAAAAATTATTAAAGAATAGATTAAGGTTTCAAAAGGTGTAAACTCCTTTCGGTACGAGTAGGGTTTTTTTTGGCAATTGGAAAAAGGAATTAATAATTTTATAGGGTTTCATCAACACTATCAGATATCTACAAATTTTAGGCTTTACATCAATCTGCTATTCGCATAAAATAACGTCTTAAAGGCTTATTTAACAAAAAAACCAACCCCTCTTTCACAAAAAATTAGTAAACTTGGCATATTAAAATTTTAACAGTTTGAAAAGAATTAACTCCCTTCCATTTTTGTTGCTGTTTCTAACAGCAATTACAACAATTAATGCCCAACAAAGAAATATAAGCCTTGAAGAAATTTGGGGTGGCGCTTTCCGAACCCAAGGTTTAGACGCCCTACATTCAATGAATAACGGTAAAGAATACGCCGTTTTAAATTACGACAGGCAAAATAAAGTATCTACAGTAGATGTCTATGACTATAAAAGTGGTGAAAAGGCGCGAACGCTTTTAAACACGACCGACTTAAAAGGAATAGAATACGTTATTTCTTATGAGTTTAGTAAAGATGAATCTAAAATTCTTTTCACTACAGAACTGCAGCAAATCTATCGTCGTTCCTCTTGTGGGACATTTTATGTTTATGATGTAGCTTCGAAGCAATTCAGTCTCGTTTCCACTAAAAAAATTCAGGAACCAACTTTTAGTAATGACGGCAGCAAAATAGCATTCGGTTTTGAAAATAATCTTTATATAAAAGATTTAAACTCGGGAGAGACAAAACAAATTACCAGCGACGGTAAAAAGAATAGCCTTATTAATGGTTTAACAGATTGGGTTTATGAAGAGGAATTCGCATTTGTACGCGCTTTTGAATGGAGCACAAATGGTGATAGACTAGCCTATATAAAATTTGATGAAACCGAGGTGCCGCAATTTAATATGGATCTTTATGGCAGCGAGCTATATCCTTCAGCAGACACCTTTAAATATCCAAAAGCGGGCGAGGCAAATTCAAAGGTTTCATTGCATTTTTATGATCTTGGCAGCGCAAAGTCTACTGAAGTAGATCTTTCAAAATATAACAGTTACTACATTCCGAGATTACTTTGGACAAAGGACAATAATATTTTGAGTGTTCAACTTACCAATCGCCATCAAAATGTAATCGATTTGGTTTTTGTTGATGCTTCAAATAATACTTCAAAATTGATTTTAGCAGAAAAGGACGATGCATATGTAGATGTTACAGACAATCTTACTTTTTTAAATAACAATAGTTTTTTCTGGACGAGCGAAAAAGACGGCTGGAACCATATTTATCAATATGATAAAAACGGGAAACTACTTAATCAAGTAACTAAAGGTCCTTGGGAAGTAACCGCTTATTATGGTTTTGATCAGAATACGGGACGTGTGTATTTCCAAAGTACTGAAAACGGAAGCATCAATCGCGATGTGTATTCTATTCTTCCTTCTGGGAAAAATAAAGCTCGTTTAACCCAACAAACGGGAACCAACGCAGCGGATTTTAGTGCGGATTATTCGTATTTCATAAATACTTATTCTAGTGCTACTACTCCTTATTTATTCACGCTTCACGAGGCGAAAACAGGTAAATTGCTTCGCGAAATAAAAAACAATAACGATCTAAAAAGCGGATTGGCTACGTATAATATTTCACCTAAAGAATTTTCAACTATAAATATTAATGGTGAAGATTTAAATATGTATATGATTAAGCCTTTGGATTTTGATGAGAATAAGCAATACCCATTGTTTCTGTATCAATATTCAGGTCCAGGTTCTCAAAATGTTTCAAACAGTTGGATGGGCACTAATGACTACTGGCACGAAATGCTTGCGAACGAACAAGATATTATCATAGCCTGTGTTGACGGTCGCGGAACAGGTTTTAAAGGAAGAGATTTCAAAAAAATGACCCAAAAAGAATTGGGTAAATTTGAAGTTGAAGACCAAATAGCCGTTGCTAAAAAATTAAGCGAATTACCATATATTGATGAGTCCCGAACAGGTATTTGGGGATGGAGCTATGGTGGGTTTATGTCTTCAAACGCATTATTCCAAGCACCCGATACTTTTGAAATGGCTATTGCTGTTGCGCCAGTTACAAGCTGGAGATTTTACGACAGTATTTACACTGAACGCTATATGCAGACTCCGCAAGAAAATGCTTCGGGATACGATGAAAACTCGCCACTTTCGCATGTTGCTGGTCTGAAAGGAAAATTTTTATTGGTACACGGAAGTGCAGATGATAACGTTCATGTTCAAAATAGCATGCGTTTAATTGAAGCTTTAGTGCAAGCCAACAAACAATTTGATTGGAGAATTTATCCAGACAAAAACCACGGTATTTACGGTGGTAATACACGATTACATCTTTATACATTAATGACCGATTACATCAAGAAAAACTTATAAAAAATCAACACTAACTAATAATTAATTTTATGTCAGAAGCACTTCAATATCAAAAGCAAAAAGAATTGTTTGGCCACCCCGTAGGCCTTTACATACTGTTTTTTACCGAAATGTGGGAACGTTTTTCCTATTACGGAATGCGTGCCATATTGGTACTTTATTTAGTTGCAGAAGCTGGTAGTGGGAATCCAGGTTTAGGTTGGACCAATGGCGATGCCCTTTCACTTTACGGAACATACACAATGTTAGTTTATGTAGCTTCCATTCCCGGAGGTTGGATTGCCGATAAATTTTTAGGTCAAAAACAATCTGTGCTAATTGGCGGAATCTTACTTGTTGCAGGTCACGGTATTTTGTCCATTGAACAAATGTGGGCATTCTATACTGGACTTGGACTAATTATAGCTGGTGTTGGAATGCTAAAACCGAATATTTCAACAATGGTTGGTGGTCTTTACAAAGCTGGCGATATTAGAAGAGATAAAGGTTTTACAATATTTTATATAGGTATAAACGTAGGTGCATTTCTGTCAAGTATAATTGTAGGTTATGTAGGTGAAGTTTATGGATGGCACTATGGTTTTGGACTTGCAGCAATAGGAATGCTTTTAGGTTTGATTCAATATGTGATTGGACAAAAGCATCTTAAATATGTGGGTAATAACACCAATAATTCTCAAAATGAAGAAGAAAAAGCTGCAATGAAGCGACCACTTAACAAAATTGAAAAAGACAGAATGGTTGTTCTGTTCATCTCTTTCATTTTGGTAATTGTATTCTGGGGTGCTTTTGAGCAAGCAGGAGGTTTAATGAACATCTATGCTTCAGAAAAGACTAACAGAATGCTAATGGGCTGGGAGGTACCTGCTTCTTGGTTCCAATCTTTAAATGCACTTTTCATTATTATTTTAGGAACAAGTGTTGCTGCTTTTTGGGCACATAGAAAACTGAAAGGAAAAATTTCAACTTCACTTTTTAAAATGTGTCTTGGTTTGATAATAATGGGTGTCGGTTTCTTCTTTATGACGGGAGCAACAGCTCAATATAACGCAGATGGTTCATCAGCTATGTATTGGTTAGTTGCGGCATATCTATTCCACACAGTTGGAGAATTGTGTTTATCGCCGGTTGCACTTTCATATATTACAAAATTAGCACCTCTAAAATACGCATCACTTATGATGGGTGTGTATTTTGCAATGACAGGTTTAGGAAATAAAGTTGCTGGACTTTTGGGTGAATCTGCCTCAGATTTAGGGGAATACACAGTCTTTACGGGAATTGCGATTTTCTGTGTAGTCTTCGGATTATTGGTACTGTTAATTAGAAATAAATTAGAAAAACTTACTCACGGAGCTGAAGATAATGAACGTGAAATTAATGACGACAACGAACCTTATGAACTGGCCGATCCAGATTTCAATAAAGTTAATTAATTTCAGAGATACATTAATCTAAACATAAACCGATGAATACCGATATTGAAAATCTGTTTAAAGACAAAGTTTTAGGACATCCCGCGGGACTTTTCATACTTTTCTTTACCGAAATGTGGGAGCGTTTTTCCTTTTATGGAATGCGTATTCTTTTAGTGTTGTTTTTAACGGCACCGCTTATGAGCGACAATCCTGGTTGGGATTGGCCAAGAGAGCACGCGTTAGCACTTATTGGTACGTATGCTTCGCTGTTATATCTAACACCAATTATTGGTGGTTGGGTTGCAGATAAAATTACAGGTTATAGAATGGCTGTGGTTATTGGTTGTATTATTATGACTTTAGGCCACGCTTCAATGGCATTGGAAACTACACCTTCATTTTATTTAGGTCTTGCTCTTTTAGTTATTGGTACGGGTTTCTTTAAGCCGAATATTACTTCTATCATTTCTGAAATGTATAAGGGTAAAGAATCCAAAAAAGACGGCGCTTATACTATTTTCTATATGGGTGTAAATGCAGGGGCTTTCTTCGGAATGATGCTTTGCGGTTATTTAGCCGAAAATAAAGGATGGGCTTGGGGCTTCGGTCTTGCTGGAATTTTTATGTTTTTAGGAATGCTTCAATTTTTATTGGCTCATAAAATATTTGGAGACATTGGAGCAAAACCTTCTAAAAAACACGAAGTAGAAATACCTCAAAATATAAACGAAGAAAGACCTGAATTAAGAAGTGATGAAATAGAAGAAGCACCCATCAAGTTGAATCCTTTCACAATGTTTGATTATGTGCTGATTGTGTTGTCATCTGTTGGTGGTTTACTCTATCTTTTTAATGATCCTCTGGAGACTATTTATTCAAAATCTTTAGTGCCTTTTGAAATTGGTGGAATGAGTGGAACTAATATTGTGGTGCTTGCTGCTTTGGCAATGTTCCTAGTTTTATTAGTTACCCGAATTGCTCGTTACTTGCCAATTGTTCGTGATAGGTTAATCGCGGTTTCAATTTTTGGACTTTTCACCGTTTTCTTCTTTGCCTTTTTTGAACAATCATTGGGTTCCATGACGCTTTTTGCGCAGGATTATACCGAGCGAAGTTTAACGGGTGATTCTGCATTTATTTTCAAAATTGTGGATGCGCTTTTAACCACGGCTCCATTAATTATTATTACGTGGGTTATATACTTATTGGTCAAGAAAACCCATACTAGAATAGCATTATCAAATGTTGCCCTTGTAATTGCCTTTATCGGTATTTGGGGATTGGTTATCTATAGATTAGTAGATAAGTTTTCACAGACAGAATTAGAAGTGGATGCCACTTGGTTCGGGATTTTAAATTCATTTTTCATTATTACATTGGCCCCTATATTTTCAAAATGGTGGGAAAGCAAATACAACCCAAGTGCTGCCGTAAAATACGGAATAGGATTAATTATGTTAGGTTTAGGTTTTGCAATTCTTTCGTATGGTGCGTCAGATATTCCTCCGGGAGCAATGACAGCAAAAGTGAGTATGATCTTCCTTATTCTAGCGTATTTAATGCATACTATGGGCGAGCTTTGTCTTTCTCCGTTAGGACTTTCTTATTTAAGTAAATTGGTGCCAGCGCGTATGATTGGGTTTATGTTTGGGGTTTGGTATCTTGCCATCGCCGTGGGGCAAAAAGCTGCAAACACTATGGGTGGAATGATCGATAAAATTTCGGCAGAATATTCTATGGGTACGTTCTTTTTAATATTTACCTTAATTCCCATTGCGGTTGGTATAGTTTCAATGTTGTTAAATCCAGTCTTAAAAAAATTAATGCACGGTATTCGTTAATACACAATAGTTTATATTAAAAAAGCGTTCCCTATTATGGAACGCTTTTTGTTTCATTCAGAATAAATTTTTAAACATATTAGCATGAAATATTTATTACTACTTTTTCTTATTGTTTCCGCAGGTACTATCAACGCTCAAAAAATTAATTGGATGACGATGAATGAAGCACTCGCCGCACAAAAAAAGGAGCCCAAAAAGATTTTTATGGATGTGTACACTACTTGGTGCGGTCCGTGTAAAATGTTGGATAAAAATACTTTTAGCGATGCAGACGTAATAGAGTATGTAAACAAAAACTATTATGCGGTGAAGTTTAATGCCGAAGGAACAGAGGAAGTAAATTATAATAATTTCACCTATACAAACCCAAATTATGATGCTGCACGCAAAGGTAGAAATGCACAGCATTTGTTTGCACACGCTTTAAAAGTGAATGCATACCCAAGTGTAGTTTTCTTTACAGAAAAAGGAGATCTAATTCAAGCCGTACCAGGATATAGAACACCGCCACAACTTGAAATTTTTCTAAGAATGATTCATACAGACGATTATTTAAAAGTTACAACTACTGAGGCTTGGGAAACCTATCAGAAAAATTTTAAACCTACATTTTAGTCTAGCCTTTCGGTTTCATATTCAGGCTATTCTATTGGGAAAGCTCCTTGTTTTGCAGTATGGCAAAACGGGAGCTTTTTTAGCTTACAAGTTTTTTCCCAGCGCGCTACATAAGAAAAGTAATTGCTGCCATCTGCAATAATTTGGTGCGGTTTTAAACTATCGATAAGTCTGTTCAGATTTAATTTTGGACTGCTAGTTAACAAAATTGTATGCACGTTTAAATGCTTCGGAAAAATGCCTAAACTATCTAAAACGAGGATGTTTTTGTTATTATAGCGAAACAGCTTCGGTAGTTTTTCTTCAGAATAGTTGTTGATATTTATAGCCGTTTTGAATGATTTTATAGGAAATAATTCTGAAATATTTTCAAGTGAATCATTTTTTAAAATCTTCAATTCTTTACCATTTTTATAACCAATTAGTGTGTGTTTGCTTTTCTGAAAAACCACAAGCAAATTTCCCGAAGTTCTGAATTCATCATAAATGTAAACCGATAGAAAAATAGAAATTGTGACGAGTGAAACCATCAAATTTCTGTAATTCCTTTTCTTTAGAAATAAAACTAGTGAAACTATTAATAGATAAGCTGCTAATACCTTCAGTGCCGAAAAGTGAATATTTCGGAATAGAAATTCATCTTGTACCGCAACCCAATTTATAAAGCTGTTTAGCCCTTCAATTAGAAAATTATATGCTTCGGCTAGCCAGTGGGGTAAAAGCTGGAAAGCAGTTAAAATTACAATCAATATTCCTCCGCACATCAGCAAGGTTAAAAAGGGAAGCACTACAATATTCGTCAGCAAAAACAACCCAGGAAACTGATGAAAATAATACAAGCTTAGTGGTAAAACGCCAATCTGCGCACAAATGGTAACCGTTACTATTGCCCAAATTTTGCGTACAATTCGATATTTAGAATAGCCTGCTTTATAGAAAATAGGTTGTAGCCAAACTATAAAGAAAACCGCTAAATAACTAAGTTGAAATCCTACTTGAAAAAGCCACAAAGGATTGATAATTAAAAGCGTCAGAAAAGAAAGAAACAAAGTATTAATGCTATTTGTTTCCCGATTAAAGAGTCTAGCAACTGCAAAAAAGCTAAACATTGTAACCGCACGGGTTACCGAAGGTGAAAGTCCAGAAAGTAGTGCAAAGCCCCAAAGTAGTAATACAATTACAATTGCTTGAATGAATGCGCCGTATTTCCATCGTATTAGTGGTTTGAAAAGGAAGGCGAGGATAAGGTATAAAATCCCCACGTGGAGACCTGAAACTGCTAAAATATGAACAGCTCCGGCTGCTGCGTAGGCATTGTAAAGATTTTTTTCAATATCCTTCTTTTCGCCTAAAACAAGAGCTTGTATTATTGCGCGTTCATCCGATTTTAGTTTGGTGCGCTGTAGTTTCTCTATAAGTTTTGCGCGGAAGTTTTGCGATCTTCCGAAAAGCGTTGTTTTACCGTTTGTAGTTTTTAAAATTTCCTTTTCTGAAAATCGTAATTGTCCGTAAACTCCCAACGATTTCATATATGCTGAATAATCAAATTGGTGTGGATTCAGCGGTTTTGGAATTTCGGAAATAGTAGTGTAAACCAATAAAACTTCATTGGCTGAAAACGATTGTATCAGAGAATCTTTGGAAATGTTTAGCAGTATTTTTCCATTCGCATTTACTCCATTTATGGCGTTTAATTCTGCAAAATATTTTAAATTGAATTTATCGGGCTTTAAAGTTTGGATGATTTTAATCTGAATTAGTTCAGCATTATCATCAGCAATTAAATGCGAAAAGTGTTTCGGTTGAAACTGCGGCAATCGAATTTGATAACTAAAATACCCAATTGCAAAAAAGCACAAATAGGTTGCAATTCCGAAGTAAACGTTTTGAATTAATTGATTTCTCGCCCAAAACCAAAGACCAAAAACGGCTAAAAGGAATGCTAAAACATAATACAATAGAAAAGTAGAAATAGGGAAGAAGTGTGCAGTGAGAATACCAAGCACAAGAAAAATTGAAAACTTAACTACAGCAAAGTTTATGAATTTCATACCCCGAGACTTTAAGTTGAATACTTAAAATTTATTGGGGAGAAAATTGGCTATAATTTGAGGGAAGCTGGGTTTTGTCTGCTGTCCCAGATTGCTAAAATATATATTTCAACATTTTTTTCTTCATATAGAATAAGGTAATCTCGTACTATTTTGATTCTACTTTTTCTATCACTAGAAAACTTACCAGATTCTGGATATTTTCTAATTTGTTCTATTGCCTCATTAAATAGCACATTGAGTTTTATACTATATTCTTCAGATTTGTTTCTTTGCAACCAATATTCAAGAATATCGTATAATTCGAATTTAGCACGGTCTGACCATATTACTTCTTTAGCCATTCCTTTATTTCCTTTTGCACGTCTTCATGTGTGGAATATTGACCATTTCTGTATTGTTCGCGAGCTTCTTCAATAGCTGCTATTTGTGCCTCGTTTAAAACATACACATCATTTTCATCGTGAATTTCCAACAAGCGCATCACGCTTTCAAGAACTTCATTATTTTGGGTGTCGTTTATTTTTGCAATCAACTTTTTTTTCAATGCCGCAGTTTCCATTGCTTAAAATTTATTCTAAGATACAAAAATTCAGTTTTAAATAACCCGTCTCACTTCCACAAAAGCCTTTTTCCAATAGGTTTCTTCGAGTGATGAGATGATAACACCTGCACTGGTTGTAGAATGGATAAACTTCACTTCGCCTCGCTTTGTTTCAACTACTAAGCCTACGTGCGTAATGGTGTTTCTGCTACTGGTTTTAAAGAATACCAGATCGCCTTCTTCAATATCTTTAAAGGAAATAAGGATTCCTTTAGTTGCCATATCGCGAGAAATTCTGGGAAGCGTAATGTTTTCCTTCATAAAAGCCGTGCTCACTAAACCAGAGCAGTCCATTCCTGCTTCCGTTGTTCCGCCATATTTATAGCGTGTGCCTTCAAAGGTTTTTGCGTAGGCAATAATTTCTTTCTTAATTTCCTTCGGACTTTCTTCATCTGCTTCCGGTTCTGAAGTTTCTGGAGTTTGATCTTTACTTTTTGAAATAATCTTGTTGTTTTTATGCAGTTTTGCCTTTTTTGTTGATGGCTCGTTTTTAGCAATAATTATTTCAGGTACTTCGCCTGTATTTTTCGTGCTTCCGCAGGAAATCAGAAATAATGCGAAAAAAGTAAGTAACAGCAGGTTTTTCATAAATAGCGAGTAGCGGATTAATTGTTTAAAATTATGAAATTTATTTTACTTCTTGATAGCTGAATATATTAGTTTGGCCGTGCTTTCACTTGCACCGCGACCACCGAGTTTCTTTTCTAGTTCGTAATAGTCTAAAAACATGGCCGCACGTTTGTACGGATCCAAAATGTTTGTCAATTCTTCTTTTAACCTTTTTTTATTGAAATCGGCTTGAATAAGTTCCGTTACAACGGTTTTATTTAGAATTAAATTCACCAACGAAATGTACTCCAATTTAATAACACGCTTCGCGATTTCATAGCTAATTCTGTTGCCTTTATAACATACCACCTGTGGCACTTTAAAAAGAGCAGTTTCCAATGTAGCAGTACCCGAAGTAACTAAAGCGGCTTCCGAAATGCTTAGCAAATCGTACGTTTTGTTGGTTACAAAATGCACGTTTTTTGTGCTCAGAAAAGTTTCGTAAAACGATTTTTCTTGGCTCGGCGCACCAGCAATTACAAACTGATAATCCTTAAAATCTTTTGCCACGGAAATCATTATTTCCAGCATTTTCGTGATTTCCTGCTTGCGGCTGCCAGGTAACAGCGCAACAATTGGCCGATCGTCCAGCCCATTTTCTTTTTTGAAGGTAGCAGGTATAGCTTGCTTTCTATTATAAATAGCATCAATCAATGGATGACCCACAAAGTGCACAGGGAAGTTGTGTTTTTCTTCGTAGAATTCTTTTTCAAAAGGGAGGATTACATACATTTCATCCACGTCACTTTTTATTTCTTTTATTCTACCTTCTTTCCAAGCCCAGATTTGTGGTGAAATATAATAATGTGTTTTATAACCTTTGTGCCGCGCCCATTTCGCGATGCGAAGGTTGAAACCAGGGTAGTCAATAAAAATTATTACATCTGGATTATAATCTTCAATATCTTTCTTGCAGAATTTGATGTTTTTTAAAATAGTGCCAAGATTCATTATTACTTCGGCGAAACCCATAAAAGCCAAATCGCGGTAATGTTTTACTTCTGTTCCTCCAGTAGCCTTCATTAAATCGCCACCCCAAAAACGGAAATCGGCTTCAGCGTCTTCCTTTTTTAAGGCTTTCATTAAATTGGCTCCGTGCAAATCGCCAGAAGCTTCTCCAGCTATGAGGTAATATTTCATTAATTAAATTTAAAAATTCGCTATTCTGTTTTCAGTACATTCTGAATCATTATATCAAAAAATTCGGTGAGTGTCATTCCTGCTTCACGCGCTTGCTTGGGTATAATACTTTCTGCAGAAAGACCGGGATTTGTATTTATTTCTAAGAAATATGGTTTTCCTTTTTCAATTATGAATTCACTACGAGAGATGCCTTTCATATTCAGTAATTTGTAGATACGAACGGCTTCTTTTTTCACCATTTCCGTTTCTTCTTCAGATATTCTTGCAGGAGTTATTTCCTGTGATTTTCCAAGGTATTTTGCCTCATAATCAAAGAATTCATTTTCCGAAACAATCTCAGTTACTGGAAGTGCAATTATCTCTTTGCCGTTATTATAAACACCAACGGAAACTTCTGTACCCACCAATGCCCTTTCAATTATTATTTCGGAATCTTCAGTAAAAGCCTTTTCGATAGCGGTCATCATTTCACTCATATCGTTCACTTTACTAATTCCAAAACTGGAACCGGAACGATTTGGTTTTACAAAACAAGGCAGTCCTGTTTTCATAACAATTTCTTCCACATTTATTTGGGAGCCTTTATTCACATAATATGAATTTGCTGCGCGTACGCCAAAGTTTTTTAAAACTGAAAGACAATCACGCTTATTAAAACTCAATGCTGCCGAATAATAATCTGTGCTGGTATGTGGAATACCGAGCAGTTCCCAATAGGCTTGTAGATAGCCGTCTTCGCCGGGTGTGCCGTGAATTGTATTGAAAATAGCATCTGGTTTTATGATTTCCGTACCGTTGCTAAAGCTAAAATCTGCTCTATTTACAGGATATTTTGTGCCATTTTCGCTCACAAAACTCCAGTTATCTTTCAGAATATGAACCGGATAAACTTCGTATTTGTTTTTGTCAAGGGCATTGCAAACTACTCCGCCACTGTTTATTGAAATTTTAAATTCGCTGGAATAGCCACCCATAGCCACTGCGATATGTTTTTTATCCATAACAATTGATTAGAATCTACGTTTACAAAAGTATTAAAAATAAGTGCGCTAAATTTTTTAAAGTTATAAGTGTGCAAAGTGGGGAGTTGCAGTATTTAGCAACAGTAGCGGCGATTTATAGCATATTTCGAAAAAGTAGTATAGAATTTTGAATTACGGCTTTGGGGATTAGGGCGACTTTCAACAAAAGATACTACCTTTGGACTTTATATTTTTGTGCATAAACAAAGAAACGTATGACTTTTTTCCATTTCGTGTTTTCCAAAGCATTTTTGAAGCAATTGCTTTTGGCTATAGTAGCATTACTAGTTTTGGGATTTTTGATTTTATGGTGGTTACGCTACAGTACTAATCACAATGAAAAAATAGAAGTACCCAATTTGGCGAAATTTTCTTTAGACAAAGTCGAGGAGAAGTTGGATGAAATGGATCTTCGCTATGAAATTTTAGATTCTGCAAATTACAATCCCGAATACCCCAGATATTCTGTGATTGAGCAAATTCCAAAACCGGGCAAATTTGTAAAGGAAGATAGAAAGCTTTACTTAACCTTAAATCCGTCTGGCTACCGAAAAATTGAGGTGCCGGATGTTTTAGGCCGTACACGCCGCCAAGCGGAGCCAACACTTTTAGCAATGGGCTTTAAAATTGGTAAAATAAGTTACCGTCCGCACATAAGCGATAATGTTTTAGAAATGCGTTACAAAGGCGACAAGCTCGATCCTGGTACACCGCTTCAAAAGACTTCGGTAATAGATTTAATTGTGGGCGACGAGTCACAAAATAGAATACAAACAGAAGACGACCCCTTAGAAGATAACCTAGAGGCTCCCACTAATAATGAAGAAGACAACAATGACGAATTTTAAAGAAGAAGAAGTAGAGGATACTGACGGTAATGATGAACTTTATGAACATTTTCGCTTTACAGCAGATAAAGGACAAGGTGCACTTAGGGTAGACAAATACCTGATGAACCTTATTGAAAAGGCTACTCGAAATAAAATACAAAAGGCCGCCGTTGCCGGAAATATACACGTTAATGGCGTAGCTGTAAAAAGCAATTACAAAGTAAAAGGCAATGATGTGGTTACGGTGCTTTTTGAGCATCCACCGTATGAGTTTTTATTGGTGCCCGAAAATATTCCGATTGATATTGTTTATGAAGATGATGCCGTACTTGTAGTGAACAAAGAGCCGGGAATGGTTGTGCATCCTGGCCACGGTAATTACAGCGGAACATTAATAAATGCGTTAACCTATCACTTCGAAAATCTTCCAAATAACAGTAGTAATCGTCCGGGTCTTGTTCACAGAATAGATAAAGACACTAGCGGTTTATTAGTAGTTGCGAAGACAGAGGAAGCAATGACGCATCTCGCCAAACAGTTTTTCGACAAAAGCACGGAGCGCGAATACGTAGCTATAGTTTGGGGAAATGTAGAAGAGGAAGAAGGAACCGTTGAGGGCAATATTGGACGTCACCCCAAAAACCGTTTACAAAATACCGTTTATGAAAACGATGTTGAGGAAAAAGGAAAACCTGCGGTTACTCACTATAAAATTATAGAGCGTTTAGGCTATGTAACTTTGGTTTCTTGCCGTTTAGAAACCGGCCGCACGCACCAAATCCGTGTGCATATGAAATACATAGGTCACACACTTTTCAACGATGAGCGTTACGGTGGTGAGAGAATTTTAAAAGGAACAACTTTTTCTAAGTACAAGCAGTTTGTAGATAACTGTTTTAAAGTATTGCCGCGTCAAGCTTTGCACGCGCGCACTTTAGGTTTTGTACACCCTGTTACAAATAAATTTATGCGTTTTGAGAGCCCTATTCCAGAAGATATGGAGGCTTGTATTGAAAAATGGCGAAAGTATTCGCAGCACGTTATTGAGTAGCATTAGCTATTTCTTTTTTTCCAAATTTTTGGGTCTCGGCTGGTGTGAATAAAGGATAATATTTCAATTATTTCTTTGTCAACTATTCTATAATGAATGCCAAAAGGGAATTTTTGTAAATAGCGGACTCGTATATTTTTATATTTATACTGAAATAGTTCTGGATTTTCAGCAATTGCATCAAGTTCAGAATATAGCGAGTTTAAAAAACGTATGGCTAAAGTAGATTCTATGTTGCCGTAGTAATCAAAGATTTTATTAGCATCTTCATGAGCAATATTTCGAATTCGCAATTGATACATTTACTTCCCTTTAAAAGAGTTTTTAAACTCTTGAAGAGAAACATAACCATCCGGATTTTCATCAGCTTCTGCAACACGATCATCAAGTAACTTTTTATGCGCATCGCTTAGTGAATAATTCTCGGGTTGGTCTTTTTCACGCATCATTAAATACAGCTGAAACTCCTCAATTGTTTTAAAATGGGTTTTATCCAAGTTCAGTTCTTCTTCAATGTGGATTGTGGTCATGGCAAAGTGGTTTTATTCAAATATAAGAAATTTAAAAATGTAGTTTTTATTAAAAAATAAGTCCCTTTTCCAAACAAAGGAAAAGGGACTTATGGTTTTAAAATAATTTAAATCTATCTAATTCTTCACCCACTTGGCAGTAAATGTATTCTTCCCGTCAGAAATGGAAACGAAATATAAGCCGCCTTTTAGATGTTTCAGGTTATAACTAGAATTTGTTTCTAAGTTTTTTTCTTCCGAAAACACCACTTTTCCGTCAACGCTATAAATTCTCACCTTTGCATTTTGAATTGCTGCAGGAATTTTAAAAGTCAACATTCCTTCCGAAGGATTCGGATAAATGTTAATCATGGAAATTGCATTAAAGTCTGTTACACCAGCAATGGGTCCTAATTCAACCAAACCATCACGCGTATTGTTGCCTTTGTAGCCGTTTCGCTTAATAGTATTTGGGTTGTATGGCACATTAAGATTATAAACGTTTACGAATGTAGAGTCAACGCCCGCACCAAAGTTTAAAGTGTAGCTGTTGGCTGTTAAATCTAACAGGCCATCATCATCCACATCGCCAAGAACTGCGCCATTTAAAAATGTAAAACCGCGCGTACGTAGCGGGAATCCTGCTATTTCACCACTTCCGTCCATAGAATATGCGTGTATATATCCAAAACCATTAGCATCAGTCATGATGCTTGGAAAGATTAAATCTAATTCCCCATCATTATTCACATCTGCTATGGAAATTACACCTTCAGTTCCGCCGTATTTTTCAATTGGAAAGTTGGGTAAGTTATTGCCATTTGGATCAAGCCCGTAAAGAACAGGAAGTTCTTCACCTTGGGTGCTGCTAGTAATTCTGTCTGACATAAATATTTCAAATGTACCGTCATTATCCACATCCCAAACTGTAGAAGGAGAATAGGTCCACCCATTTGTAGCAATAGGCCAGCCAGCTTTGTAGGAGCCATCGTGCTCCATTACGTAAAAACCTGGGGCGTTGCCGTGATTACTTCCTATAATTTCTAAATCGCCATCACCGTCAAGATCTGCAAGCATTGGGGATTGGTAGGAGTAATTTACGTTCGCATCGAAGACCGGAAAACCAGGGAATACTTGCCCTTGGTTATCAAAAATGTACATTCCTGCTGAAGATGCAGCAATAACCACATCTGGGCTACCGTCATTATCAACATCTCCAATTGAAGGTGTGAAAGCAGGGGTAGCCAGAACTTCTACTGGCCAATTGGCATTAATGGGTGTGCCGTCCATTTTAATGGCGTGTACAAAGCCTTGTGCGCTTGCTACTCGTTCGCCAGTAACAATATCGAGTACGCCATCGCCATCCACATCTGCAATGGCTGGAGCGTTAATCATCCAGTGGTCTGCAAAATTTAATGGCCATCCAGGAAGATCGTTTCCTAAGGGATCCATTAGATAAACGCGGCCAGCATTTGGAACGCCGCCTGTGTTTAGAATTATTTCAAGTGTGCCATCACCATCCAAATCGGCAACGGATGGAGGGAGTAAAATAGTTCCACTCACAGATTTTTCCCATAGTACAGATCCATCTCCACTTAAGGCGTATAACTTGTTCCAGATTCCGTAGAGTACTTCGTCCACACCGTCGTTGTCAATATCTGCCAAGGTAGTACCGCGACTGTTTTTTAAGTTAGGATGTGCTGGCTCACCGAAGCGCCAAACACGATCGAATACCAGTGTTCGTTCGGCATCGTAATAGTTTTCAGGAAGGGTAACCGTTTCAACAGAAATGGTGCCGTCTTCATTTAGGCTGGCCTTTTTGCCCTGTTGCTGGGCGGTGGCTGTGCCAATTATTCCTAAGAATAATAGGGAAAGTAGTGTAGTTGTTTTTTTCATTTGGTTTTTTTGAAGTTAATTTTTATAAAGCTATTAATAAATGTTGGGTTTACAAAGAGTGAAATTGAATTGCAATTACTTTTGGCTGACTATGAGTTTCTTTCGCTTATAAAAATTTGGTAGTCCTCTACGGGGAAAATGGCGATGAAGGTTTAAATTTTTATTATAATTAAAGTTTACGAATCGGAGGTAGGAGAAGGGGTTTTGGCTTTACGACTGGTCGCCGCCGCTTCTGCTGAGACGGATTGGGAACCTTTTTAGAAGTTATTTTTTAATAAGTTTTTTATATTTTTTGGATATATATATATATATATATATATTGTGCTTTATAAACAACAGTCTGTGACTTTTGTCTTTAAATTTATACCCTAACCGTCTTTTCTATGAAACATCTACTACTCACCCTAACCTTGCTTACCTCTTTTTTTGCCAGTGCGCAAATAGTAAACATACCCGATGCCAATTTTAAAAATGCACTGCTGAATTATAATCCACCTATTGATACCAATGGGGATGGGGAGATACAGGTTAGTGAGGCGGTGGGAATAACTTTATTAGATGTACAAAATAAAGATATACAGGAACTTACGGGGATTGAAGCTTTTATCGGATTAGAAGAATTGTATTGTGGGGGGAATCAATTGACAGGATTAGATGTTTCACAAAATGTAGATTTACTAACTTTAAGTTGTGCTAATAATTCAATTGCGGAACTTGACCTCTCAGAAAATGTTCTTCTTGAGCAACTTACTTGTTTTAATAATCAAATAACACAATTGGATTTATCACAAAATATAAACCTATTACAGTTAAGTTGCGAAAGAAATCCTTTAAATTTTATAGATGTAACACAATGCCCTAGTCTTAATTTACTTTATTGTTATGAAGCTAATCTAAGTGCTCTGGATGTAAGTCAAAATACCCAATTAGAGTATTTGGCTTGTTATAGAAATAGCATATCAAGTTTGGACGTGAGTCAGCATCCAAACATATCTATATTAGCCTGCTATGATAATGATATTGAATCATTAGATGTTACATTAATTACAAATCTCCAAACTTTATGGGCAGATAAAAATAATATTACAAATATCGATGTTTCACAGAATTCTAATTTATCAACGTTTCATATTTCAAATAATCCTATTTCCAATATTGATGTTTCTTCAAACATAGCGTTAAGAGAAATTAAATTCTCTAATTCCTTAATTCAAGAAATAGATTTGAGCAATAATGTTAATTTATGTAAAGTAGAAGGGTTAAATAATTTGAACTTAAGGTATGTAAATCTTAAAAATGGCAACAACGAAGTTTTTGGTGGAAATTGTTCAATCCCAACCTTATCATTACAAAACAATCCCAACCTCCAATTTATCTGCGTAGAAGATGCCCAATACGCCGCAGCAAATTTTACAGACATTCCACCCTTGGCAACCTTTGTTGAGGATTGCTCAATCGCTAACGGCGACCTAAACAATATAACTGGCACTGTAAAATACGACGATGAAAACAACGGCTGTGATGGTGGTGATGCTGGAGTTGGCAGTCTGCTTGTAAACACAACGGATGGAACGAACAACTTTGCAACTACAACCATAAATACTGGTGATTATAACCTTACCGTTGCAGAAAATACGTATACCACAACAGTTTTGGGGCTTTCGCCTTATTTTACATTAAGTCCGGCGCAAGCGGTTGATACGTTTGTTGGCTTTAACCAAACAGAGATAGCAGATTTTTGTATTGCACCTACCACAACTGCCAATGATCTTGCAATAACGCTTGTGCCATTAAACGCTGCACGTCCCGGTTTTGAGGCTCGTTATAAACTGGTTTATGAAAATGTAGGTACAACGCAGCTAAGTGGAAACGTGGAACTTGATTTTGATGGAACATTGGTAACTTTTGTGGAAGCAACCCCAACGGAAACTTCCGTAAACGGAAATACTATTTTTTGGGATTACAGCAACCTAAACCCTTTTGAAACCCGAACTATTGAAGTGATTTTTGAGGTAGCCCAACCGCCGATAGTTGAAGAAGGAGATGTGTTGGCCTTTATAGCAAGAGTAAACCCAATGAGTGGCGATGCCGCTCCGGATGATAATGTTTTTCAGCTAAACCAAATAGCAGTAAACAGTTTTGACCCCAACGATAAGCAAGTGCTTGAGGGTTATCAAGTGCTGATTGACGATGCCGATGAATACCTGCATTACGTAGTGCGTTTTCAGAATATGGGAACTGCAAGTGCTATCAATGTTCGCGTTCAGGATGCGCTGGATGAAAAACTGGATTGGACAACACTGAAAGTTTTGGACGAAAGCCACGCTATGGAAACGCAGCTTGTAAATGGAACAATTGATTTCATTTTTGACGATATCAATTTGCCAACGGCAACTTCAGATCCTGAGGGAAGCCAAGGTTTTGTGGCTTTTAAGGTAAAACCACTTCCTTCTATTCAATTGGACGATGTAGTGGCAAATGCTGCGGATATATACTTTGATTTTAATGCGGCGATTGTAACCAATACTGTTTACACAAAGTTTGTTGATGAATTGGGCGTTTCTGAATTTGAGACTTTAAAGATTGTTGCATATCCAAATCCCACAAATGATATTCTGAATATTCAAGCTGAGGCTTCAATTTCTTCAATTGAAATAATGAACGTACTTGGGCAGACTTTGCTTACTTCCAAAGGGAGCAGTAATCGTGAACAAGTAGATATTTCTGGGATAAGTGCTGGAAATTATTTTGTTCGGGTTGTTGTTGGAGATGAGAGCCGAGTTTTACGGGTTGTGAAAAAGTAACACACTCGTAACCCTGAAACGTACAACTCTCCATTTCGCGGTATAGAACACTTTCCTATTAAACTAGCTTCTCTTAACAAAAAGTTAAATTTCAAATATTTTCACTCTTTTTAGAATTCTAAAAGCAGTAAAAGTGGAGAATCCGTCTATATTTACCGACCGATAAATAGAACCTTATTAAGGCGTTTATTTTTCACATTTGTTAATAATCAAAACTTCTTTTTCTAATGAAAAAATTAATTATTTGTTTCCTACTTGCTGCTTTCGTTCTGCCTGTTCAGGCCAACGAAGGTATGTGGTTTTTAATGCACATTGAACGCTTAAACTACCGCGATATGCAAAAAATGGGCCTTCAACTTACGCCCGAAGAAATTTATAGTATCAACAATGCAAGTCTGAAAGATGCTATTGTACAGTTTAACCGAGGATGTACTGCCGAAATTATTTCAGATAGTGGTTTGGTGCTTACCAACCATCACTGTGGGTACAGCCAAATAGCTGAACTTTCCACCGCCGAAAATGATTATTTAACCAACGGATTTTGGGCAGGGAATAAAAGCGAGGAATTGAAACCGAAAAGTCTTTCCGTGCGTTTCTTTGTTAGAATGGACGATGTTTCAAAACGTATTTTGGCCTTGGTGAATGATAAAATGACCGAAGCTGAACGCGAAGCAACGATAAACAAAGAGATTGCTAAGATTGAACAAGAAAATAACGAAGGCGGAAAATATACTGTTTCGGTAAAATCTTTTTACCAAGGCAATGAGTTTTACTACTTTGTTTACCAAGATTATAACGATGTGCGTTTGGTAGGAACACCTCCTGCGAGCATTGGAAAATTCGGTGGCGATACAGACAACTGGGAATGGCCAAGACATACTGGCGATTTTTCGCTTTTTAGAGTGTATGCAGATAAGGACGGAAACCCTGCTGAATATTCAGAAGACAATGTGCCTTTAAAGCCAAAACAACACTTAACCACAAGTATAAAAGGTTTCGAAGAAAATGACTTCGCTATGATTATGGGTTATCCAGGTAGAACAAACCGTTGGATGCCTGCAGGCGGAATTGAGCAAAATGTTGAGTATGCGTATCCAGCTTGGGTGGAGGCTTCAAAAACGTCTATGGATGTAATGAAAACATACATGAACAAAGATCAGCAAGTAAATCTTGATTATGCTTCTAGCTATGCGTCTACTGCCAACTATTGGAAAAACCGCCAAGGAATGATTGATGCGTTAAAGCAGCATAAAACTTCTGAAAGCAAACGTAAAGATGAAAAAGCTTTTCAGAAATGGGCAGACAAAAAGGACAATAAAAAGTTTGCCGAAGTGATGCCCGTAATTAATAATTATTATGAAAAGACCAATGAAGTTAGTCGCCACAATAATTATATAGGCTTGTTGCTTAGAACTAAAATGGCTACGCTTCCATATCGATTGGGCAACGCTCTTGATTATTATTTGCAACAAAACGAAGCCAAACAGGCAGAAGTTAAACCTAAGTTAGATGCCGAAATAAATGATCTTTATGAGGGACTTTACCTTCCTTTAGAAAAAGATGTTTTAGCAGCACAATTAAAATTATACTCTACCAAAGCGCAAAACATAGCGCCAATGGTTGCTAGTGTTGCCGAAGCAAATAATAAAAGTGATTCGGGTTGGAATGATTATGTGAATACCGCATTTGCGAATAGCATTTTTGAAACTAAAGAAAAATTGGAAGCTTTTATGGCTAACCCAGATACTGAAGTTTTAAAGAACGATCCGTTATTTCAACTTTCTACAGATTTATTGACTCGTTACCGTTTCAAAACAGAAGAGGAAAAGAAATTGGATAGCGATTATGAGCGTGCTTACAGAATGTTAGTTGAAGGTATGCGTCTTCAAAATCCAGACGAAAAATACTATCCGGATGCAAATAGCACACTACGATTAACCTACGGAAAAGTAATTTCTTTGCCGGCAGATAAGCGTAACGATGCTAACAAAAACTATTACACAACGTTAAAAGGAACTGTTGCAAAATATCAACCCGGCGATGCTGAATTTGATATGCCAAAAGAGCTTATTGATCTTTATGAGAAGAAGGATTTTGGTCAATATGCAGATAAAGACGGCTATTTGCCAGTAAACTTTTTAACAGATAACGACATTACTGGTGGTAACTCAGGTTCACCTGTATTGAACGCAAAAGGAGAGTTAATTGGTTTAGCTTTTGATGGAAACATTGAAGCAATGGCAGGCGATGTTATTTTTGACGATCAGCTGCAACGTACCATTAATGTTGATATACGTTACGTACTTTTCTTAATAGATAAATTCGCTGGAGCAAGTCATATAATTGATGAGTTAACTTTATCGAAATAATTTTTTAGTAGCTTAAAAGCTATTGTATTAAAAAGCCACGAATCCATTCAATTGGATTCGTGGTTTTTTTGTGCGGTAGGTTGATGAAAAAAAAAATTTACTTCGGCGTTGCAACGGGCAAGCGTCAGAGCTAAAAGTTTTGTTTCATATTAATACAATGAAAGACCAACGCCAAAAGTTGTTTGTTTATGGTTGTAGTCTATCAAGCTTTCACCGTAACCTGTAAAAACTTGCGCGTGAATTTTTAAGTTTCTAACAACTCGGTACGAGTAGTCCAATCTTGCACTTCCATGACTATTATTGCCTTTTCTTAGGGAATGTCGGGTTGCTAATTCAAAATCGTGTTTACCTAAAGTATAATTCAAGTTAAGTTCTGCACGCCCCATAAATTCATCAATATCAGGGTTGTCGTCGTTTTCTTCATCTTCAGGCAGGCGAACCCAAGGTCTAAAAACAATTTGTAGTTTTTCAATTTCCCATCCCGCTTGAAAGATAATCCGGTTCCAGCTTCGGCTTAAAGGATTGGAGCGTCCGTTGCTCTGGTGGTTTAATCCCATTCCAACAAAAACACCTTCTAAGCTGCCAATTCTGTATGGTGTTCCAAATATTATAAAAACTTCTGGTTGATAGTTGGTTTCTCTAAAAGGTCTAGATAGCTCATTATTGTACAATTGCCAACGCGAACTTTGTGTATAAGCTCCCCAAATGTCGCCGCCTATTTCGTCACCAAAAACGTCTTGAAGCATTTTGGTTTTAAAACTTATTTGAAAAACCAATTCGGTTGCATTGTAAGCAATGGGCTCAGGAACTACATTATTAGGATTAGCGCTGGCAGGAGCTGTATTTACATCAGTACTATAATTTGTAAAAAGAATATAAAGCGGTTTATACGAGTGTAGCTTAAGATCTACTTTTTTGGACCGAGAAATTGAATCTAGCTGCCAATTTTCTGTGAGGGACAGATATTTTTCTGCATCTTGAGCAAAAGAATGGAAAGAACACAATATTAAAATTGTAAAGAAAAAGTGCTGGGAATACTTCATTAAGATATTTTAGATTGTAAAGATATATTCTGAAATATAAATGAAATGCAAATGCATATTTTTATATTAAACAATTATTTTAGCCTCTCGAAAAATATACCTTTTCGGAAATAGAATTTTCTTAATACTTAAATATCAATTTATAATGGCATCAGGAATTTTCGCAATATTAGATGATATAGCTGCATTGTTGGACGATGTTGCAATGATGAGCAAGGTAGCCGCTAAAAAGACGGCGGGAATCTTGGGCGACGACTTAGCTGTAAATGCAGAAAAGGCTTCTGGTTTTGCTTCCTCTCGCGAAATTCCGGTGTTGTGGGCAATTACAAAAGGTTCGTTTTTAAATAAACTTATTATCCTTCCCATTGCATTTTTACTCAGTGCTTTTTTGCCTTGGGCTGTGACGCTAATTTTAATATTGGGAGGTCTTTACTTAGCCTACGAAGGTGCAGAAAAAATATATGAATTCTTTTTTCCTCACGCGCATTCAAATGAATCTTTAGCAGAAGTAGGGCTTACCGAGAGCGAAATATTAGCAATTGAAAAAGAACGCGTAAAATCGGCTATTTTAACCGATTTTATCCTTTCCATAGAAATAGTCATCATTGCTTTAGGAACGGTGGTTGAAGAAACGCTAACTACACAAATTATGGTGGTGAGCATTATAGCAATTGTGGCAACAGTAGGCGTTTACGGTATTGTTGCGCTAATAGTGCGTATGGACGAAGCTGGCTTTAAATTGATAAAACGCAGCAAAGGCGAAAATAGCTTTTCTAAAAAGTTGGGAATGGTTTTAGTACAAGCCCTCCCGAAGGTTATTAAATCATTAAGCATAATCGGGACCATCGCACTTATTTTGGTTGCAGGTGGAATTTTCGTGCATAATATTGATTTCTTTCACCATTTATTTCCTGCTATTCCATCATTAATTACTGAGTTTGTTGTTGGCCTTTTGGTGGGTTTTGCCTGCTTGATTGTAGTTATGGGTTTCAAAAAAATATGGAAATTGGTTAAAGGCAATAAATAACTTCAAATTACAAGCATATTTTTTTTAGTGATTTTGTAAACTTTATAGCTTGTTATTGGAGTCCAGAACAATTAATTCCAAAAAATCGCACAAATACTTTCAATTTTACGACATTTGAAACCCCATAATTTTCTAGATTGAAAAAAAGTATAGTAGCCATATCATTTCTCTTTGTATTGTTTGCTCCAGCGGTGACAATGTTCTTCTATCTCCACTTTCAAAAGGCGAGTATTAAGCGCGAAATAAAGTGGAAAATGATTGCTGGAATGGAACAAGATGAATTGGTTCTTTTAAAGTTTTCAAAAGAAGAAATTAATACTAAACTACGCTGGGAGCATTCAAAGGAATTTGAATACAACGGGCAGATGTACGACGTTGTTTCCAAAGAAATAAAGGGAGATTCCATTTATTACCGCTGCTGGTGGGATCACGACGAAACTGCCCTCAATAAGAAATTGCAAATACTCGTGGCAGATTCTTTTGACTCAAACAACGAGAATCGCGACAACCAAAAACAACTTTATAATTATTTTCACTCCTTTTTCTGCTCAGAACTTTTTGAGTGGCAAGCCGTTCCAACATTCGCTTTGTCTGCAATATATCAGGACAATTTATGTGTAAATAATTTCTTTTCAATACGTTTAAGTCCGCCCACACCTCCTCCACAACTAAGTTAACAACATTTATACATTTAGATTATTGTCGTTATTTCAGTATGGCGGCAACAATTGTTTATAGTGTTTAAAAGTAAACGCTTAAAAATTCAGATTCCGAGCAATTAAGCTTTGGACTCTGAACAATTTGCAATCTTTACTTTTTAAACTTCAGTTAATTTAAAACAAGCCAATTATAAAATGAAGAAATTATTTACCCTGTGGTTATTGGTGGGTTTTGTGGGAACCTCCCTAGCCCAAACCATAACCATTAAAGATGCCGAAAGCAGTGAGCCAATAGAGCTGGTTACGCTTAGTAGCACTCATGCTAAAATTTATGCCACCACAAATTCAAAAGGGCAAGCAGACATCACCGCTTTTAAAAATGCCGAAAAAATTGAAATACGCACAATGGGTTATAAAACTGTGATAAAAAGTTATGACCAACTACAAACCGAAGGGTTCACTATACTTTTAGAGATTTCTAATTTAAGTCTTGATGAGGTTGTTATTTCTGGTTCGCGCTGGAGGCAAAGCAGCGACGATGTACCTTCAAAAATAATCTCTATTTCAGCAAAGGACATTGCGCTACAGAATCCGCAGACCGCGGCAGATCTTTTAAGTTCTTCCGGGAAAGTATTTGTTCAGAAAAGTCAGCAGGGTGGTGGAAGCCCCATGATTCGTGGCTTTGCAACGAGCAGATTACTTTACTCTGTTGATGGCGTTCGAATGAACACCGCCATTTTTCGATCTGGAAACCTTCAAAATGTTATTAGTTTAGATCCTTTCGCAATGGAGGGAGCCGAAGTGCTATTTGGTCCGGGTTCGGTAATTTATGGTAGTGATGCCATTGGTGGCGTAATGAGTTTTCAAACTTTAACTCCACGACTTTCATTAACGGATTCTCCTTTAGTAACGGGAAAAGCAAATTTGCGCTATTCATCTGCAAACAATGAAAAGACGGGGCATTTTGATGTGAATTTAGGTTTTAAAAAGTGGGCATTTGTAACCAGTATTTCATCTTGGGATTATGATAATTTGCGTCAGGGAAGCCATGGCCCGGACGATTATTTAAAGGATTATTATGTGCAACGACAGGATAGTACTGATGTTGTGATTACGCAGGAAGATAAGTTGCTCCAAATTCCGACGGCATATTCACAAATTAATATGATGCAGAAAGTCCGTTTTCATCCTAGCGAAGCTTGGGATTTTCAATATGGTTTTCATTATTCTGAAACCTCACCCTATGGAAGATACGACAGACACTTACGAGTTCGCGATGAATTGCCGCGTTATGCAGAATGGGACTACGGTCCTCAAATTTGGATGATGAATAATCTAAACATTAACCATACTGCAAACAATGCTGTTTTCGACCAAATGAGCATTCGCTTGGCACACCAATGGTTTGAGGAGAGTAGAATTGATCGAACTTTTAACAAAACCGAACGCAATTCGCAAGCTGAAGAAGTAAGCGCATATTCTGCCAATTTGGATTTTATAAAAGAGACAGGTGAAAGAAACACCCTTTTTTACGGACTTGAATATGTGTTGAATGATGTAAAGTCTACAGGTTTATTGACAGATGTTTTAACAGGTATTTCGGAAGCGGGCCCGGCACGTTATCCTGCGTCCAAATGGCAATCTATTGCGGCTTATGTTACCGATGAGTTTAAGGTTACAGATAATTTCACCTTAAGTGGTGGAGCGCGTTACAATTATATTTTGTTGGATTCTGAATTTGACACTACGTTTTATCCATTTCCTTTTACTGAAGCCAACTTAAACAATGGCGCACTCACAGGCAGCATAGGTGGCGTTTATCGTCCCAACAATACTTGGGTGATAAGCTCCAATTTGGGTTCGGCTTTTAGAGCGCCTAACGTTGATGATGTGGGGAAAGTTTTTGATTCGGAACCTGGAAGTGTTGTAATTCCCAATCCAGATTTAAAACCCGAATACGCTTACAATGCAGATTTAAGTATTGCAAAAGTTTTTGGTGATATTCTAAAAGTAGATGTTACGGGTTATTACACTTCTTTGAAAGATGCATTAGTACGTAGAGATTTTAAGCTGAACGGTCAAGATAGCATCGTGTATCAGGGAGAATTGAGCCAGGTGCAAGCAATTCAAAATGCTGCCGTTGCCCATGTTTATGGTTTACAGGCAGGCGTTGAAGTGAAATTGCCAAAAGGATTTGGTTTTTCTACCGATGTTAATTTTCAAAAAGGTGAAGAAGAATTAGATAATGGTGAAACAAGTACATCTCGCCATGCTGCTCCATTTTTTGCAGTTTCCCGTTTGAATTATAAGGCGAAGAAGCTAAGTATGGAAGTGAATGTAAACTATCAAGGCCAATATGATTTTGACGAGCTTCCTGATGAAGAAAGAGGCAAAACAGAAATATATGCGCTCGATGAAAACGGAAATCCGTATGCTCCGTCTTGGTACACGCTTAACTTTAAAGCGCTATACAAATTAACAGATACTTTTGATGTAAGCGGTGGTATTGAAAATCTAACAGACCAACGTTACCGTCCATATAGCTCTGGTCTTTCAGGCGCTGGCAGGAATTTTATTCTTGCATTGACGGCGCATTTTTAATTTTCAACATAGTATGTTGAAATAAAGTTGAGTAAGTTTTAGATTTACGTAAAATGTGTAGCTAATTATGCTTTTTTAGGAAATATACTTGAGGTTGTGAATAAAATGTATGCAAAATAAAAAGTTAATCATTACCTAATAAGCCACTTAAACAAGCAAATCTTGCTTATATTTGAATCAAGCCTATTTGGCTTAATTCTCCCCACTTAATTTGAAAGAACCCACTCCAGTTTTGGAGTGGGTTCTTAGTTTTTCGGAAATAGTGGGGCAAAAAGGAAAGGGCCGGTCAGTAATAACTTAACACGAACCCTTTCACTCATCAACTAACTATACAAACCAAAGAATAGTTAAACACGCGACTTGCGTTTTTTCATTTTTTTATCTTCTAGTTTTTTCAATATTTTTTCCTGCTTTAATGCTTTTGCATCTTTAGCGGAAGTTCTAAGATTATTTCCTTTTGCCATGATATAATTTTTAAAAATTAGAAACATAACATCCAGTTTTCCTTTTCAGAATAAATAGTTAGGGCGAGTTTTAAACACCATAAATTATGGAGTATAATGGGCGGATGTAATTTTAGTGAAAAAGAAAAACGTTGCGGCACACTCGCGGGTGCGCCTTAATTCGGGAAGATGATTTTCAGTTTAAAAAAGTAGAAAAATAACGGTTTCCGCAGACCTGTTTGGTTACAAATGCTCTTAGTAAATTGAATTAAGCAGGGCATAGCGGAAACGTTAATAATTTGAAGTAAACATATTCAATTTTATGCAGGAAAACAAATTAAAAACGGTTATACGGTAACTCTCGGGATTTTGCTGTAGTAGGGAATCCCAACAAATTGAAAGATAGTTTTTACCATTTCATTTTTTCTACAAAACAGTATAATTTCTTTATTGTTTTCACGCGCTTTTTTACTGGTCATATATAGCATATAAGCACCTGCGGCGTCAAACTTTTCTAATAGATCTAAATCTATAATTAAAGAGGAGGTTTTATCGAGGGCAGTTTCAATTTTGAATTGAACTTCGGAGAGATTACCGCTGTATAATTTCCCCTCTAAACTCAAAAAACGATTAGTTAAAAAACTATGCAATTTCATACTAAGTGATTTAAAATTAACGATCACATAGGTTTGCGTAGGAATTTGAGGGCAAATTTAACTTGGGGATAAATTTTAGTAACTGTGAATTTACAGAATAATAGCTGATTATAAGCCCTTTAACTGTGCGAATATGACTACTAATGGCATGACTTATCAACAAATTCATTTTTTTTAAAGTAAATAACAACATTAAACTGTTAACTGTCAATCCACTTCTTTTTAATAGTTTTGCAGCTTTTAAAAAAGGATTTAAGACTTAAGACAGAGCAAAGCCTTTAAAAATGACTTAAGACGTAGCAATGAAAAAAAAGCGTGCTGATCATTTTGAAAAGTGTCATTCGTCCTACGTCTTAAAGTCCTACGTCATAAAAAACAACACATTAATATATGATTTCAATAGATAATTTAGCGGTTGAATTTAGTGGAGATACGCTTTTTAGTGATGTTACTTTCGTTGTAAACGAAAACGACAAAATAGCCCTAATGGGTAAAAATGGCGCCGGAAAAAGTACGATGATGAAGATAATTGCCGGCGAACAAAAAGCTACGCGTGGCCATGTGCGTGCGCCAAAAGATGCGGTTATTGCATACTTGCCGCAGCATTTGCTTACAGATGATAGCTGCACCGTTTTTGAGGAAGCCTCGAAAGCGTTTAAACAGATTTTTGAAATGAGGGACGAAATGGATCGCCTCAATAAAGAATTGGAAACCCGAACCGATTATGAAAGTGATGCGTATATGAACATCATCACCAAAGTGGCAGAAGTAGGCGAAAAGTATTATGCACTCGAAGAAATAAATTACGAAGCCGAAGTAGAAAAAGCACTTCGCGGACTTGGTTTTAAAAGAAGCGATTTGCACCGTCCAACTTCCGAATTTAGTGGCGGATGGCGTATGCGAATTGAATTGGCAAAATTGTTACTTCAAAAGCCGGATTTAATTTTGCTGGATGAGCCTACTAATCACGTAGATATTGAATCTGTAATCTGGTTGGAAGATTTTTTGCTGAATAAAGCAAAAGCCGTAATCGTTATTTCGCACGACAGAAAATTTATCGATAACATTACAAACCGCACCATTGAAGTAACAATGGGAAGGATTTACGATTACAAAGCTAATTACAGTCACTATTTGCAATTACGCGCCGATAGAAGATCGCACCAAATAAAAGCGTACGAAGAACAACAAAAATTTATTGCAGATACCCAACAATTTATAGATCGTTTTAAAGGCACTTATTCTAAAACCAATCAAGTGAATTCTCGCGAAAAGATGCTTGAAAAGTTACAGGTAATTGAAATTGATGAAATAGATACTTCAGCTTTAGCACTTCGTTTTCCGCCTTCACAACGCAGTGGCGATTATCCGGTGGTTGCGGAAGGACTCACTAAAAAGTACGGCGATTTGGTGGTTTTTAAGGATGCCAATATGAGTATTTCTCGCGGTGAAAAAGTGAGTTTTGTGGGTAGAAATGGCGAAGGAAAATCTACAATGATAAAAGCCATTATGGGCGAAATAGATTTTGAGGGAACTTGCGCTTTAGGCCACAACACCAAGGTGGGTTATTTTGCGCAAAATCAAGCGGCACTTTTAGATAAAGAACTCACCGTTTTTCAGACCGTAGATGAGGTTGCCAAAGGTGAAATTAGAAACCAGATAAAAAACATTCTCGGACGTTTTATGTTTAGCGGCGACGATATTGACAAAAAAGTGGGTCTGCTTTCCGGGGGAGAAAAAACGCGTTTGGCTATGGTAAAACTATTACTGGAACCCGTAAACGTTTTAATTCTCGATGAGCCTACAAACCATTTAGATTTAAAATCGAAAGATGTGCTAAAAGAGGCATTGCTTCAGTTTGATGGCACCTTGATACTTGTTTCCCACGACCGCGATTTCTTGCAGGGGCTTTCTGAAAAAGTATTCGAATTTAAAGACAAACGCGTTATTGAACACTTTGAAAGTATAGACGATTTTCTTCAACGAAATAGAATTGAAAATTTGAAAGATATTGACTTGAAGGTTTAGATGTATTAATTAGAAAACTAAAACATAGAAATAATTGATAATTTAAAATTTCGTAATTTCGCAACTCAAAAAAAAGTTATTCCTTTCAATCTTTATGGTTTGCATTTATTCTCTAAGACTTTGAAATAATGAAGCATTGAGATTATGTTACCTATATTTAACGCAGGTGTTTTTTTAATTGATGTACGGTAAAATGAAAAGAGAGGAAAAAATTTCCCGAATGGTTAGTGACAAGGATCTGGACATATATGAGAGAAATCTCAACGAAAGTGAACTTAATTTCGGAACACTTAAAATTCATCGCCTAACACGTTTATATACTTTCATTAGTCAAATAAACCGAGCAATCGCTCATTCTTCTGACGAACAAGAATTTCTTAAAAAAGCCTGCAACATTTCCATTGAAGCAGGGAATTTCAAAGTTGCTTGGATTGGAATGATAGATTCAACTACTGGGCAAATAAACCTTGTTGAGCAAGCCGGTTTAAATCCCGATGCTACTGTAAGTTCCACAGATGCATTTTTTCAATATAAAGATTCACAAAGTCAGGCGTTGCATACTGGCAAAACCTTTGTTTGTAATTCTGACGAATGTAAGTTACAAATACCAGATTATAGTGCTGCAGCCGCTAAAATGGATTCCGGTTCATATATAGTATTGCCATTAAAAAAACAGGGTGCTGTAATAGGCACATTTAATTTATATGCATCTGAATTAAATTTTTTCACAACGGAAGAAATTCAACTTCTAGAGGAAGCAACAGCAGATCTTTCGAATGCGCTGGATATTTTAGAAAGGCTGAGAATAAAGAAGATAAGGGTAGAAGCTTTGCAGACAACGGAGGCAAATCTACAAGCCATTGTTAATAGTACTTCAGAAGGATTTATTTTAACGGATACAAAAGGTGTTATTATTGAATTTAATAATAATGCTAAAAATACTATTTATAACATTTCAAAGGAAACGTTAAGCGCGGGAAAAAACTCCTTCGATTTCCTGCCAAATTCTCGCAAGCAGGCCTACAGATCGTATTTCGCAAAAGTTTTGTCAGGTGAAACTGTGATTTTCGATAATGTTTATGGCGATTCGTGGTTTAATTTTACAATTTCTCCTGTTTATAACCTAGAAGCAATAACGGGGATTTGTCTTTCTTTCAAAGAATTTACAGAAAGAAAGATTGCCGAAAATAACCTCAGAAATACTTCGGTTGAGTTGAAAAAAACACTTTCTGAACTCAATAAAATATTACATTCTTCTTTAGACCTTATTTGTACAATCAATGCAGATGGCGAGTTTGTTAATGTAAATAAGGCGTCGCAAAATGTTCTAGGTTATAGCCCTGAAGAACTAATAGGTTTAAAATTTATAAATTTTGTTTACGATAAGGATGTCGATGTCACGTATAATGTATTTAAAAATATTTTTAACGCCATTAATACCCCTGGTTTTGAAAATAGATATTTGCACAAAAGCGGTAGAGTAGTCCCGCTGTTATGGTCTGTTAATTATGATGAAGAACATGGGTTAATGTATTGCGTAGCAAAGGATGTAACAGAAAAAAAGAAATTTGAGAAAATCATTGAAAATGAGAGGGACCAGTTTTACAATATTTTCTTAAAAGCACCCTCAGCAATTGGTATGTTAAAAGGCGTAAACCATGTTTTTGAAATGGTTAACCCCAATTATTTACAGTTGACAGGCAAAATAGATGTGATAGGGAAAAACATTGCAGATGTGTTTCCAGAAATAATTGAGCAAGGATTTATTGACATGTTAGACCATGTTTATCAGACCGGCGAATCGCACACTGGCGCTGAGATAATGATTAAAATAGATAAAGAAGGAAATGGTAAAATTACCGAACTATATATAGACTTCGTTTTCCAAGCCTATAGAAATACTGAGGGTAATATAGAAGGTGTTTTCTTTTTTATAAACGATACTACCGAACAAGTGGTGTCGAGGAAAAATATTGAAAAAAGCGAGAATAAATACCGTCAAATTCTAGAAACTGCGCAGGAGGGTATATGGCTGCTCGACGAATATAGTAGAACAACTTTTGTAAACAAAAAGATGTGCGAGATTCTTGAATACACGGAAGAAGAAATGCTAGGTAAGGAGAATTTTCATTTTATGAATGAGGAAGGAAAGGTTAATGCTTTGATTGCCTTGGAGCGAAGGAAACAGGGAATAGCTGAAAATCTTGAATATACCTTTATATCTAAAAACGGAAAAAATGTTCTCACTAAAATGTCTGCCAATCCTATTTTTGACGATGAGGCAATTTTTAGAGGGTCACTGGGAATGGTTTCAGATATTACTGAAAAGAAACATTTAGAAGACCTTTTAGAAAAGTCGAACAGGCTTGCGAGAATTGGAAGCTGGGAGATTGATGTTGCTGAAGGGACCGTATTTTGGTCGGATATAACAAAGGAAATTCGTGAAGCAGGACCTGATTTTATCCCAGATCTTTCAACAGGCATGGGTCTTTTTACTGAGGGCGAACATAATAAAATTATAACGCAGCGTGTACAGCAATGCATGGATAACGGAATTCCTTGGGATGAGGAGCTACAATTCACCACCTTTAAGGGAAACCTGAAATGGGTTCGTACCATTGGCGAAGCAGTTTTTACAAATGGAAAATGCAGCAAAATATACGGTAGTTTTCAGGATATTACTGAACATAAAAATGCGGCAGATAAAGTATTACGAAGCGAAGCAAAGTTAAATGTAGCACAACTTATAGCCCAAGTAGGAAGTTGGGAACTGGATGTAGCTACCAATCAATATAGTTGGTCCGACGAGTTTTATAGAATCTTAGGAATAAGTGAAGATATAGAACCATCTCGCGATTCATTTTTGAAATTTATACATCCCGAAGATAGAGATCGTGCCACAAATACTATGAATGAAGCTATCGCCATGCAGGAAGATTCATCATTTCATTTTCGTTTTATTAGGCAAAATGGCGAATTGGGCTATGCATCCTCAGAATGGAAGTTTGAATTTGATAGCTCTGGAAACCCATTGTACGTTTATGGTATTATGAGAGACTTGACAAAAGAAAAAAAGGCAGAAAGTGAACGCCTTAAAATGATATCGGACATTATACAGCGCAATAAAGATCTTGAGCAATTTTCTTATATCATCTCGCACAACCTTCGTTCGCCGGTAGCAAATATTATTGGTATAACTGAAGAATTGAAAGACGAAGCCCATAGTGCAGAAGTAAAACTGATGCTGGGCGAAGCGCTAAGTTCTGATGCTAATCGACTTGAAAATGTAATTGCCGATCTTAACACTATTCTTCAAACAAAAACGGAAATTACTGAGCGCAAAGAAGAGGTTATACTCTCAGAGTTGGCGAACAATATCGAGCTGAGCATTAGCGATCTTATTCAGAAAGAAGAAGTAACGATTATAACAGATTTTTCTGCTGCAGATACTTTTAATACTATTAAAAGTTATATGCAGAGTATATTTTACAACCTTATTTCGAATAGTATTAAATATCGCCAGCCTGAGCTTATTCCAGTTATTGAAATAAGTTCGCACATAAGTAAAAATAAACTGTTCATAATTTTCAAAGACAATGGAATGGGTATTGACTTAGTGAAGGAAGGCGAACAAATATTTGGGCTCTACAAAAGATTTCATTCTGATACTGAAGGAAAGGGAATGGGCTTGTATATGGTTAAAACACAAGTAGAAACATTGGGCGGAAAAATTTCGGTAACCAGCGAGGTAAATAAAGGAGCTATATTTACAATTGAATTTGATTATAGAAAATAACATTTGCGTAGTGTTAAATGTTTAGTAAGCACTTGGGTGACTACTACAATTAAGTATATTTAGCTATATGAATGCCGATAGGCATAATACTAACCATTATTGAATGCGCTAATACCGTTGCGTGTTTAAAAAGTCAACGATGAAATTACCTGAACGTTTTATAGTGGTCGATGATGATCGAACCAGTAATATGATTTGCGAGTTTTCTTTGCGTAGATTTTCTCCCATTACAGAGATTAAAACTTTTGTGAGTCCTGAGGATGCCCTTCAATTTATAAAGGAAGATTATGTAGATACTACATTAAGTACCCCGACAATGCTTTTTCTTGATATCAATATGCCCGTTTTTACTGGTTGGGATTTTTTAGAGATTTTCAATAACTTTTCCCAGCACATACGGCAACAGTTTATTATTTATGTACTTACTTCTTCTATTGAGCAAAAAGACTTAGAAAAAGCTGATGCAATTCCGCACGTAAAAGATTTATTGTCTAAACCACTATCTACAAAAATGGTAAGCGGCCTTTTTGATGAAGCGTAGTATTTTCATAGCTGTCTCGCCGTCTATTTTAGTTACTTCAGTTTTGGTAATGTAAATTACTTTAGGCAATAACAAATTCAATTCCTTTACTCACTTCTTAAGCTTTCTGTTTACTCCTCAATTAGTTGAAGGTTTTCCAAAACCTATAGTCTTTGATTATAAACATTCAATAAGAAATCACTTTATTTAATGTAATTTTATAGTAATTCCAGCGACATTTTAACGATGAAAGACTCTTTATTAGACGACTTAAAAGGCGAAAATAATTTTGCTTTTGGCACTCTTTATAAAAACCACTTCGATACTGTAAAGTATTTCGTTCTGAAAAATAACGGCAGTACAGCAGATGCCGATGATGTTTTTCAAGATACAATGCTTGTTTTAGTTGAAAAGTTGCGGTTGGATAATTTTGTATTAACTGCTTCAATAAAAACCTACGTTGTGGCAATAAGTAAGAATATTTGGTTTAAAAAACTGAGAAATGCAGGTCGCGAAATTGCGTTCGAAAATATGCACGATAATACTCTTTTCGAAGAAATTAATCTTGATATAGAACGAGAAAAAACCTATGCAGATAAAATGAAAGGTTATATGTTGAAAATAACTGACCATTGCAGTAGATTAATTAACGATCTTTTTTACAACGGTAAAGAACTAGCCGAAATACAGACAGAATACGGTTATACCACAAGGCATAATGCCGTAAATCAAAAACATAAATGCATAAGCCAAATACGAAAAATCAAGGAGCAAGAAAGAGATTGAAAAAATAATTTAATGCAACGGGTGATATTATGAAGTTATTGGTATTAATAAGTATAAACAAATAAATATACTACAGATGATATCAAAAATGAAAACCCTATTATTCGCTTTTTTCGCGACAATTTTATTTTCTTTCACCGCGCAGGCGCAAGATTCCAGTATGTGGATGCTGGACAAAGATCACACTTCGGTCAACTTTTCAATCAATCACTTCTTTTCTGAAGTTAAAGGTAATTTCACCGATTTTGACGGCAAATTTCAGATAGACCCTAAGAATATTGCTGATGGGAAATTAAGCTTCACTGTTAAAACACATAGTGTTAATACTGAAAATGCAAAAAGAGACAAACATTTACAATCTCCAGATTTCTTTGATGCCGAAACCTATCCAGAAATAACGTTTTCTTCAACAAAGCTGGAGTCAACATCAATAAATGAATTCCTCGCACACGGCGATTTAACAATTAGAGGTGTGACCAAAAAGGTTTCTTTGCCTTTTAAAATCACAGGGCAAATGGAGCACCCAATGATGAAAGGAACCATGATTATGGGGTTGTTACTTAACACTACCATTAATAGAACAGATTACAAAGTGGGCACGGGCAGCTGGTCTACAACAATGGTTGTTGGCGATGAGGTGCAAATCAATATTCCAATGGAGTTAAATCAAAAAAGATAATCAATTATGAAATCAAATATATCTAAGTCAATTGTAGCGGGTATCGTTGGTACCATAGTAATGTCTATTGTAATTTTAATGGCTCCTTATATGGGGATGCCAAAAATGTCGCCTCCTGCAATGGTAGCGGGAATGTTAGGAATGCCCTTATTTGTGGGCTGGATAATGCATTTTATGATAGGGATTGTATATGCATTTGTTTATGTCTATCTATTTAATCCTAAAGTAAAAATTGCAAATACCTTAATATCTGGGTTGCTATTTGGCTTTTTGGCATTTGTTTTTGCGAAAATTATGATGACAATTATGGGCGCGGCTCCAGGCGAAGGATCTATGGTAATGCTATTGATGGCAACATTAATTGGCCACCTTGTATTTGGATTGGGAGTGGCTTTTACTGCTCGTAAATAATTATAACTAACTAGTAAACAGAATTGTCAGAAGTTAAGCTTGTCTAAAATAATTTATAGAAAGCAGAACTTATGATAGTTTTGTTTTAACAAACACAACATATTATGGGAAAACCAGATTTTACAAAACTAAAAGTTCTTTACATTAACTGCACATTAAAGCAATCTCCGCAAACTAGCCATACGCAAGGATTAATGAATGTTTCGCAAAATATTCTGGAAGCCGAAGGGGTTTCTTTTGAAAACATTCGCCTTGTGGATCATCCCGTTGCATACGGAGTATATCCAGATATGACCGAGCATGGCGCGAAAGAAGATGCTTGGCCTGAAATTTGGAAAAAAGTAGATGAAGCAGATATATTAATTATCGGTAGCCCAATTTGGTTGGGAGAAAAATCTTCGGTTGCTACAAAATTAATTGAACGTCTTTACGCAATGAGTAGTTTGCAAAATGAAAAAGGACAATATTATTTCTACGGAAAAGTAGGGGGTTGTATCATTACGGGTAATGAAGATGGAATAAAACATTGTTCAATGGGTATTTTGTATGCCATGCAACATGTGGGCTACAGTATTCCGCCGCAAGCAGACTGTGGTTGGATAGGCGAAGCTGGGCCAGGTCCGAGTTATTTGGATGAAGAAAGCAATGCCAAGAATAACGGTTTCACTAATAGGAATACTACCTTTATGACTTACAATTTGCTTCATTTGGCAAAAATGCTGAAAGAGCAAGGTGGTTATCCAGCTTATGGTAATTCACGAAAAGCTTGGGACGACGGCACCCGCTGGAATTTTGAAAACCCGGAATATCGTTAAGAGTATCGGTTTTCTTAATATTTCGGCATAGTGCTTGATTTCTTCTGTGAAAAATATGAATTATGAAAACACGAAATATATTATTTGCAGCGTTGTTTTGTTTTATTCTTGGTGGCGTAACTGCGCAAGATAAAATCGCTAAAGCACAACTAGCCACTAAAACAGACCAAAGTAGGATGGCTATTTTGTTGAATTCAAAAAACTTTGAATTTGTAGCAAACACCATGTATCCGTTGGGGCAACCGCCAAAAAATTTAGTGGGTAGTAGTTATTCCGTAACCTTTTCGCCAGAAATGATTATCAGCAATATGCCGTTTTATGGGCGCGCATATAGCGCTATGATTTCGGGAAAAGATAAAGGAATGCGCTTTAAAGGAGCGCCGGAAGATTTTACCATTGCGGAAATGAAAAGGGGCTATGAAGTAAAGGCTACAGTGAAAAATGAAAACGATACCTATACGCTTCTGCTAACAGTAAGCGACTCTGGTTTTGCAACACTTTCTATTAATACCAATAATCGAGATACTGTGAATTATCAGGGTGAAGTTAAATAATATTCAATGTTTAACTTAAAGATATCTTCAGTTTCATAACTTTTATACTATTTCAATGAGTCTATTCAACAAAATATTAGGAAACTCCAGTGAGGTTTCTGCTGAAAAATTAAACGAAAAATACGGTCGACTTTTAATTGAGGGCGAAGTAGTTGAACTTGGTTTCAAACTTTTTCGAGATGTATTTATGTTCACGAATAAACGCCTAATTTTAATAGACGTGCAGGGAATAACAGGCAGCAAAGCCGAATATAAATGTTTGCCTTATAAGCACATTTCAAGATTTTCGTTGGAAACCGCTGGTACTTTCGACTTGGATGCCGAACTAAAAATTTGGATTTCAAGTGAAGACTTGCCAACGGTAAGTAAAAAATTCAATAAAAGCATAGATATCTATGAAGTGCAGAAATATTTGGCAGGAAAGGTATTGTAGCATTTCCCGGTAAATCTCAATCTCTAAGCCTTTAAACTCCTAAACTTTTTAAAGCACCAATTCCGTAAAGAGTCGCTCTAAAGTTTTGTCTAAATCGTCGCTAAATCCATTGTGAGGGCGCGACGTTTGAAGTGACGAACTGCGTTGTGCCGTAAGCCATCTGAAGCGATCAGGGATTTCCCATTGTGCCACAAGACCACCTTCTTTTGACCCAGAGCAAATTTTCTGGAAAGCGTTTAGGTTTTGATTAAAATCTGTTTCTTCCAATTCGCAAGAAAATAACTTTAGTTTTTCTGTGTCTATTTGGTATTTACAGTTCAAATATTTAGCTCCTTTGCTAAAAAGAATGATACCCACATTCAGGAATTCCTCGCGTTCTACACGTGGCACCAAACGTATTACCGCATATTCATACAAGTGTTTCCCGGGCATCCTGAATCTGTTTTACAAAGTTGTTTGCATTATTTCTACGCTTTACTAAAAACTGAAAATACACTTCGCTTATTTCTTCGGCTTTCATTTCTGAACCTTCCCAGTTTAACCAATCTGCGGGGATGAGGTTTGTAATTTCCCGAAGCTTTTCATCTGGAAGCAAAGCAATCATTTCATCATTTATTTCTTCAACTAAAGATGCTTGTGGCAGCAGCACGTGATCTTTTATATAAATAAATGGACTAATAGCTGTTTTTTCCCAATTGTCCCATGCGTGATGAAAATAGAAAGTGGCGCCGTGATCAATAAGCCAAAGTTCTTTATGCCAAATAAGCATATTTGTGTTTTTCACCGTACGATCAATGTTGGTAGTAAACGCATCGAGCCAGACAATTTTGGAGGCCAGTTTTTCTTCAACTTGAGTAACTATCGGATCAAAAGTTAGCGCTCCCGAAAGAAAATGGAGAGCGAGGTTAAGACCTTGGCTACCTTTTAAAAGATCCTGTATTTCTTCATCACCTTCACTACGTCCGAAAGCTTCGTCCAAGTTTGCGAAAACAAGTTCGGGCACTCTCAGTCCTAAAGTTCGTGCAATCTCGCCACCCAGCAATTCTGCAATCAATGCTTTTACGCCATGACCTGCACCGCGAAATTTTAAAACATATTTAAAATCGTCATCCGCTTCGGCCAAAGCAGGTAAGGAACCTCCTTCCCGCAGTGGGGTAATGTAACGCGTAACGTTTACAGTACGGAGTTCTATTTTGTTGGTTATCATTGATTGCAAAATTAGGTTTATTTGTGAATATGATACCCGAAATATTTAAAGATGTTTTTTTGCTTCCAAAAAATGAATTGCCGCTATTTTTAATAATATAAATTCGTATTTTGCTCAATTGTGAAACATTAAACTGAAAATTATTGAATTTAACCATTGAAAACATTTTACTTGTTGGTTCGTTATTGCTTTTTATAAGCATAATTGCGGGTAAAACTTCCTATAAATTTGGCGTTCCCACCTTAGTTCTTTTCTTGGGAATAGGAATGCTTGCCGGCGAAGATGGAATTGGCGGCATCAGTTTTAACGATCCACAACTCGCGCAATTAATTGGCATAATTTCATTAAACTTTATTCTTTTTTCTGGCGGGCTTGATACTAACTGGAAAACAGTAAAGCCTATTATGAAAGAAGGTTTTATGCTTTCAACATTGGGGGTTTTACTTACTGCTGTTGGTTTAGGAACTTTTGTGTTTTATGTTACCGATTTTACCATTTATGAAAGTTTGCTCTTAGGAAGCATAGTTTCATCAACAGACGCAGCCGCCGTGTTTTCTATTTTACGTTCCAAAAATCTTGCACTTCGCTCTAATTTACGTCCTACTTTAGAAATGGAAAGCGGTAGTAACGACCCAATGGCTTATGTGTTAACTATTGCCTTTTTGGGGTTGGTAATTAATCAGGATAAAGGTTTAGTAACTATGATTCCGTTGTTTTTTCAGCAGATGATAATTGGAACCATCGCTGGTTTTGGCTTTGGGAAGCTGAGCAAGATTATAATTAACAAAATTAAGTTAGATTTTGAAGGTTTATACCCAGTGCTGGTTATCGCCTTAATGTTCATCACCTTTTCAGTAACAGATTTCTTTGGTGGAAATGGCTTTTTAGCCATATACATCTGCGCCGTATATTTAGGAAATCAATATCTAATTCATAAAAAAACCATTCTCAAAATGTATGATGGTTTGGCGTGGTTAATGCAAATCGTGCTCTTCTTAACCTTAGGACTTTTAGTTTTTCCTTCACAGATTGTCCCTGTTATTGGCATCGGACTTGTAATCTCGTTGTTTCTAATTTTTGTTGCGCGTCCGGCGGCGGTTTTTATAAGCCTTATTCCCTTTAAAATGAAATTGCGCAGGCGGTTTTATATTTCGTGGGTGGGTTTACGTGGGGCTGTGCCCATTGTATTTGCAACCTATCCATTATTGGCTGGAATTGAAAAGGCTAATATGATTTTCAATATTGTATTTTTTATATCACTTACCTCTATTTTAATTCAGGGAACTACACTTTCTGTAGTCGCCAAATGGTTAAAAGTGAGTATTCCGAGCGAAGAGAAAAAATTGACTCCTTCGGAAAAATTTCTTGAGGAGCACCCCAAAACAGAAATGCGGGAGATAGGCATAGATAATGGAAACATAGTGGTAGGAATGAAAATTGTGGATATCGAATTTCCGAGCACTGCAATTATTGCAATGATAAAAAGAGACGATAAATATATTACGCCAAACGGTAGCACAATTATTCATGCAGACGATGTACTTATCGTGCTTTCTGAAACAAAAAAGGGAATTAAGAAGGTCTTCAAAACTTTAAAGATTAAGGAGTTTTCGGCAACTTAACGCTTACTAATTCCTCGTAAAATGTCTTTAAACAATTTTATAAAATGGATAATTTTGTAACCATAGCTACTTTTACGTACCCTTCCGAAATGGCTGTGGCACGAGCGAAACTGGAATCTGAAGACATTGAATGTTTCGTAAAAGATGAGCTTACGGTGCAAGTATATAATTTCTATTCCAACGCAATAGGTGGAATACGAATGGAGGTAAAAGAAAGTGATTTCGAAAGAGCGAAACGAATATTAATCGAAATCGGATTTTTAGAAGAAGAAGTGCCTCAAACGTCAAAATTTTGGGAATCTGTTGAAGAGCGCACTAAAAATATTCCGCTGCTAAATAAGATGCAATTAGAACCACGGCTTATCGCAGCCTCGGGTATTATTGCAGCGGTTTTACTAATTAGTGTTGTCGCTATTGGTTTTATTAATAAGGAAACGTCTGAACAAACTCAATATAATTTTTTGACTGATGCTTCTTGGTGTTTAGGCCATATTAATTATTTAGAAAATGACTACGCACCCAAAACGATAGATGCCGCTATGGTTAGAATTAACTACGGATGCGCAGAAAAAATAAGTTTTAGACGAGATAATACTATTAGCTTTCCTGGATTCAATACAGATAGGTTTTACGGAAAATGGATGCTGGACAATAACAAATTAGTAATCTATCAAATGGATACTTTACAACATACTTTTGAAGGAATTTATAGTATTGATATAGGGAATTCTGAACTTCATCTGCTGTCAGAAAAAACAAAAATATATTGTTATGGCGCCTATTAATTCAGTTGAAAAGCGACAGATTAGTTGTCCTTTTTGTAAATCAACAGAGGTTTCTAAACCCAAGTATTCCGCACGGAAGCTTGCGATTTCAATATTACTATTAGGTTTTCCTTTACCATTTCTGAGTAAAACGTATTTTTGTTTTGATTGCCGAAACGAATTCAAAAAGTCTGACATTAACCAGTAAATTTTGTTTGTAATAATCATATCTTTAAAACATTATGAATACTAAAACAGTTCTATTATTTCTGGCATTGTTTTGCTCGATGCTAATTTTCGCTCAAGATATTTCTATAGGGAAAGGAGATAAACTTCATTCAGAAATATTTGAGCAAGACCGTGAGTTCTCAGTATATTTTCCGCCTTCATATAATACTGCTGTTAACCAAAAATATCCCGTGTTGTATATTTTGGACGGCGATTATAATTTCCAGTACGTAGCTGGCTTTTTGGAACTCCAAGGTGCAATTAGTGAACTTATTCCCGAAATGATCTTGGTCGCAATCTCAGGAAAAGGAACCAACGAATATCGTAAAAATTGTAAGCCCAAAGTTGATGGCGTAGAAGATAGCGGCAACGCTGAAGAAATGGCAAATTTTATTAAATTGGAATTAATTCCCTACGTAAACCAACACTACAAAGCAGCCGATTATAAAATTTTAGCTGGCCATTCTATTGGTGGGGTTTTCGTAATTAATACTGCCATAAATCATCCCGAACTTTTTAACGATTACATCGCCATTAGCCCTGCACTTTGGTGGGGAAAAAACGCGATGGAAGGTATAATGGAAAACACTTGGGGGAAAACAGAAAACACTACGGCAAATCTCTTTATTTCTTTGGCAAATGAAGAAGGAATGGGTGTGGATAAATTTCTGAAAAAAGTGCCTAAAAATATAAAGGAGAAAAACATAACGTATCAGGAATTTCCCAATGAAAACCACAACTCCGTAGGGCTTCCAACCTACAAATGGGCATTGACTGATATTTTTAAAAATTGGTTTGTGAAGGAAGAATACTTCACAACTGCCGAAGCCTTAGAAAATCATTATTCCGAAGTGCAAAAAGGGTACGGCAGTATTTTCAATATTCCTTTCAGTGTTATCGGTTACACACATTATACGCTTCAAAAGAATGAAAAGGAATTGGCTAAAGTGCAGGAGGCTTTAAAAGAATTAAACCCAAATGCATTTGTGCTTTTTAATACTTATCGCGCAGGAAAGCTCGTTGCCGATAAAAAATACGAGGAAGCAGAAAAACTTTTAAATGATGCTTTGGCGATTAACCCAAACAATTTTGATAGTTACAATGTTTTGGCGAAAATAAAAGCGGCAAATGGTAATTCAGCCGAATCAAATGAAAGCATAGACAAAGCATTAAACTTAGCAAATAAACAGCAAGCAAGACAGTGGCAAATCAATGAACTGCTGGAAACAAAGGCAGAAATCAATAAAAAGCTGTAGTTTTATTGTGAAAATAATTCAGTAAAAAATCTGTGAAGAAACTGTTCAAAATATCGCAAATAACGATTTTTCTATTTCTCTTGGGAATAGTTGGAGGCTGCCAAGAACCCAAAGAAATAGGCTCGTACCATCCAAATCATTGGGAAGACCATTATGTAGATGCTAAAGCTATACAGCCAATAAATGATTCGCTGCAAAAGGGAACAACTTATTTGAGTATTTACTCAAATATCTACAGTTTTTCGATGGAAAAATCGCACAGTTTAACTGCGATGGTGAGCCTTAGAAATGTTAGCATTACAGATACAATTTACATTGCCAAAGCAGATTACTACAATACTAACGGCGAGTTGATTCGTCATTATTTCAAAAAACCAATCTACTTAAAACCATTAGAAACTGTGGAAATTGTGATTGATGAAGTAGACAATCACGGTGGTAGCGGCGCCAATTTTATTTTTGAATGGACCACAAAAGCCTCAACTCCCGAACCGTTTTTTGAAGCAATTATGACTTCGCTTCGCGGCTCGCAAGGATTGAGTTTTACTACACAGGGAAGAAGAATTGAGTGAATTCAATTAAAAATTTTCATGTTATAAATCTTGCCAGATTACATTTTTTTTTTGCGCTCTTTTTGATGAAATTGCCACAGAGCCACAGAAAACAAAAGGATTTCTTCACAATCACCCAATTTCACAGTTCAAATAGAAAAACTTAACTGGGTTGCTTTGTGAAGCTGAAGCACCAATTTTGAATCTTAAATTTTAAATCTTCAATCAATTTGTTTTCGTTATTTTTGAAGAAAAAGAATTGAAATGAAAATAGTAGTTTCCCCAGCAAAAACGCTGGATTTTGAATCCAAACTTCCCACTAGTCGCGGCACTCAACCCAAATTTTTGGAAGAAGCCGAAATGATAAACAACAAGCTAGAACGTAAAAGCAAAAAGGCAGTCGCGCAATTGATGGACATTAGCGATAAACTGGCACAGCTTAATTATCAGCGATATAAAAAATTTAATACACCTTTCACAAAAGAAAACGCTCGCCCAGCGGTTTACGCCTTTGCTGGCGATGTTTATACAGGTTTAGATGCCTATACAATTCCGTCGGAAAAGATTGATCTTTTGCAGGATATGCTCCGTATTCTCTCTGGAATGTACGGAATATTGCGACCGTTAGATTTGATGCAAGCCTACCGTTTGGAAATGGGCACTAAGATTTCTATAAACCGCAAAAAAGATTTATATGCTTTTTGGAAAAAAACACTTACAGAAACATTGAATGACGAATTGGAAGATGACGAACTTTTCTTAAATCTCGCCAGTGTAGAATACTTTAGCGCCATTGACGAAAAGAAATTGAAGGTGCTAGTAATTTCACCAGTTTTCAAAGATTTCAAAAATGGGGAGTTAAAAATAATTTCCTTTTTCGCCAAAAAAGCACGCGGCAGCATGGCGCGTTTTGCTATTGATAACAATGTGAAATCTTTAGATGAATTGAAAGCTTTCGACTATGACGGTTACAACTATAGCGAAGAATATACCGAGAAGGAAAATGAGCCTGTTTTTATAAGGTAGTTTATGATATCGAAATCGAAAACGAAAACTGAAAACTAAATCGTCAATCTACAATCGTAAATTTATTTGTTTCATCACATTCATCCATATCCGCCATTCATTCCGGAAACTGCAACTAAGTTGATTGTTGGCACCCTGCCGCCACCGCGTTTTACCACAGGCGAATTGAAAGATGGCGATGTAGATTTTTGTTACGGAAGTCGCGACGGGCAGTTGTGGGTGATTTTGGATAAGATTTTCGGTCTAAATTTGAAGTTTGAAACCACCGCAGAAGCCATCGAGCAGCGCGAGTATTTTCTTAAAAAAAAAGGTATTGGCATTTGCGATATGGTTTCTTCCGCTAGGCGCGAAAAAGTGGATGCTTCAGATATTGGAATGTTGGAAGTTGAGCTTCGCGATTTGATTTCTGTACTTCAGCAAAATCCTAAAATAGACACCTTGCTTTTCACGGGAGGCAATAGTAAGAATGGCCCTGAATATTTCTTCCGAAGAAATTTAAAGGCGTACAATATTTCCTTAGAATTAGTTTCAAACAAAGTGCCGCGCATTCATCAATTTAAAATGCCCGAAAACGAACGGATAGTTAAAACCGTCTCACTAATTGCACCTTCTGGTGCAGCAAATAGGGCAGTAGGCAGCCTTGCCGCGTATAAAAAAATGAAGGCCGAATTTCCCGAAAAAACTACTATCGATTTTCGGGTAGCTCAATACAAACTCTTTTTTTAATATCATTTAACACATTGGATTTGGGAGCTTTAATACTTCTATTTTAAATATTCCTTCACGCTATAAATGATTATTACACGGTACTAAAAAGAGTCTAATATTCGGTGGTGTTTTAAGCCAAATCTTTACTGTCTTTCTACTCATTCTTACCTTCTTCTGCGCATAGAGTTGCGTGATTTTATAATTCATAGGTTTCATACAAAATTCAATATTTTATGATTTTAGCGGTAAATAGTCTACAGATATTCCTTTTTTTTTGAATGTAAATTGAATGTTAAATTTTTGAGTTTAAAAGTATTGTGACTGGTGTTTTAAAATCAAAGGCGTTAACTCTCTTATAGACAATATTTTAAAAAATGCATAAAAAATTATTTCTTTGCAATCATAAATATTCTGGGGATGAAGTCGATTTTTGTTTTGGGAATTGTTTGGCTTATGTCATATTTTATGCTATTTTTAACGACCTTTTAACTAAGAATATTATTAATTATTAATTTAAATTACAATCTATGAAGAAAATTACACTCACGCTTCTACTGTTATTTTTTACGGTCGGAAGCGTTTTTAGTCAATGCATTGGAACTTCGCCGTATCTGACGGTAACTGCTAATAATAGTGGTGCAGTGCAAACCATAACCACCTGTAGTTGGGGTGGTGATTATAATACCATTAATGGTTTAATAGCAGGTAGTAATTACCGATTCACCTCTACTGCTCCATATGTAACTATTACAAATACAAGCAACGTTGTAATAGCATCTGGAACTTCACCCATAGTTGTGAACAACATTGCTTCTACATCTATTAGGTTTCATACGCATTCTTCACCTCCTCCAGGTTGTGGAACTGCTGCTACTTGTTACACTAATACTTTACAAAATCTTACACCACCACCACCACCGGCAAATGATCTTTGTGCAGGTGCAATTGAGTTAACAGCTGATGGTACAGTGCCTGGTACAACTACCAATGCTACTGTTGATACACCAGGGGCTTGTGGGGGAGTTAGTATTACTGCAGCCGGAGTATGGTACTATTTTGACGATGTTAGCGGTACAGGTTCTTCTGTAACTGTTAATACATGTGCAGCCGTTGGTTATGACACTAAACTTTCTGTGTACACTGGTGCTTGTGGAGCACTTACTTGCGTAGGAGCAAATGATGATGCTGGTGCCCTTTGTGCTGCTAGTGGCGTTAGAAGTGAAGTAACATTTACTTCAGATGGTTCTTCTAGATATTACGTTTTAGTACACGGTTTTGGTTCTAATGCTGGTAATTTTGAACTTAATATTACTGGTTTCCCAGTACTTTCTACTGGTAACCCTCCAACTATAGTATGTCCTGCTAATATTTCAGCAAATAATTCTCCAGGAACTTGTGGCGCAGTTGTCAACTTTGCTGGACTTGCTTTTGACGATGAAGATGGAAACATCTCTGGCGATATTGTAGCAACCCCACCAAGCGGAAGTACTTTCCCAGTAGGTGATACTACTGTTACCCTTACTGTTACAGATAGCGATAATAATACAGTAGATTGTAGTTTTATTGTTACTGTAATTGATAATGAAAATCCTGTGGCAGTATGCCAAGACATTACAATAGACCTTGATCCAGTAACTGGTATGGCAACAATTACTGCTGCCGATTTAGATAACGGTTCAACAGATAACTGTACTATAGCTTCAAGAACTTTGAGTGTATCTACATTCGACTGTTCAATGGTAGGTCCAAACACAGTAACTATGACTGTTACTGATAGCGCTGGAAGAACTGCAACTTGTACTTCAACAGTAACTGTTCAAGATGTTACTCCACCTGAAGTATTCTGTGTAGGCGGATTTGGAGTGTTCTCAGAATCTGAAGACTTTAATGGCGCAGCCGTTCCAACAGGATGGACAACAGTGATAGAAACTGGAGTTGCAAATTGGGCTTTCGGTTCAGGAGACATGCCTATTGGTCCTGACTTTGCTACCAACGCTGCTATTTTTAATGATGATGCTGCCGGTAATGGATCAGTAAATCTAGTAAGATTGCTCTCTCCTGTATATGATCTTAGCGCTGCCTCAAATGTAACTGTAGGTTATGATGTAGCCTTTAGAGAATTTGGTGACCAAGAACTTAAAGTAGAGGTATATGACGGTGCGGCATGGCAACAAATTGCTATTTATGATGCAAACTTGACTACTATTCAAACGGAATCTTTCGACGTCTCTACTTATGTAAATGCTGCATTCCAAGTGCGTTACACTTTTGACGATCTTGGCGGATGGGGCTGGGGAGCTGGCGTTGACAACTTCTTATTGAACTATGAAGCTGCTGCTGGCGGTGGACTTGATGTTTTCCTTGATGCAAACGGTATGGCTTCTATTAGCCCTAACGATCTTGTAACTGGTGTTAACGAAGCTTGTGGATACACAATTAGCGCCGGTGGTGCTGGTGGTGGAACAGCAGGCGCTCTAACTTCACTTTTCACTTCAAATAATGGCGGTTCAACAGGTTGGGCAGTAATGTATGACGTAACAGTTGGACCTACTGATATTGAATTGACTGAAGTTGATATTAATACAGCAAGCACAACAGTATTTGATTTAGACTTATATGTTAAAACAGGTACTTATGTAGGAAGTGAAACCAATAGTGCTGCTTGGGGTGCCCCAGCTGCATCTGGTTCAGGAACTGGCGCAGGTCAGGATATTCCTAGCAATGTTGTACTAAATGCTCCTGTAGTACTTTCTGCCAATACCACTTACGGTATTGCAGTAGTAACAGATGGCGTTGGACAGAGGTATACTAATGGTACTGGTGCTAATCAGAGCTATTCAAATGCTGAACTTTCAATGTCCCTTGGTTCTGCAGTAACTGGATTATTTACAGGTTCAATTTTCACCCCTCGTGTGTGGAATGGAACTTTACACTACGTAACATCTGGAGGTTCAGGCTTAGAATTTACTTGTGCAGATCTTGGCGAGAATATTATTGAGGTAACTGTTACGGATGCAAGTGGAAACGCTTCTACCTGTATGGCAGTTGTAAATGTAATAGACAATACTGCTCCAGTAATTACTTGTGGAGTTGCTAATATTACATCCGAAGCTACAGATTTTGAAGGTGCTTCAATTCCTTCTGGCTGGTCTACAGTTGTTACTTCTGGTAGCGCTGACTGGGCTTTCGGTTCAGGAGATATGCCAATTGGAAATGATTTCCCGACTAATGCAGCTATCTTTAATGATGATGCAGCAGGAAGCGGTGAAGTAAACTTAGTTTCACTTATTTCTCCAGTTTATGATATCTCTGCAGCTGTAACAGCATCTATCTCTTTTGATTATGCAATGCAGGAATTTGCAGGAGACGGAACCCTTGCTGTAGAAGTATATGATGGTGCAGCTTGGCAACAAATTCTATTTGTTGATGTTGATACTAACCCAACCAATTCAGGAGCACTAGATATGGCTGCTTATATGAATGCTGACTTCCAAGTTCGTTTTACTTACGACGATGAAGGCGGCTGGGCTTGGGGAGCTGGTGTAGACAACTTCCAAATTGATTTTGAAGGTGTAAGCACTGGTAACGTTGTAGAAATTGAGCTTGGACCAGATGGTACAACTACTCTTGATCCTTACAGCTTACTTTCTGATATAAATGAAGCTTGTGGTATCGCTACTATTGCAGTAGATGTACCTACAGTAACTTGTGCAGATATAGGAACCCCAGTAATGGTTACAGTTTTCGTAAGCGATACTAGTGGTAACCTTGCATCTTGTGTGGCTGAAGTTCATGTGGTAGACAGACTTGCACCGGTACTTACGTGCCCTGCAGATCAAACTGTAGATCCAGGAGCAGGAAACATTTTCTATATCGTTCCAGATTACTTCGCAACTGGCGAAGCGATTGCTGACGATAACTGTACAGATCCTGTAACGTTGACTACTCAAGTTCCGGCTCCAGGCGCGGCATTGCCAGATGGTGTTCACACCATTAGCTTTACTGCTACTGATGAGTACGGTAACATGTCATCTTGTGATTTTGAACTTACAGTTACAACTGTTCTTGGTGTGAATCAGAATTCTTTAGATGCTGGTGTGGCTTTATATCCAAACCCAGCGAGCAATGTTGTAAATCTTGTTAACAAGACCAACATCTCTCTAGATAAAATGATGATTTATGACATAAATGGAAGACTTGTAAACCAAGTAGACCTTCGCACAATGCAAGGTGAAAAAGCAGTAGATGTTTCGTCTCTTGCATCTGGTGTTTACGTTGTTCAGATTATTGGTGAAAATGCAAGCACTGTGAAGCGCTTGATTAAGAAATAATCAATAACCAATTATAAAAGGAGAACCCCTTCAGCTTTTGCTGAGGGGGTTTTTTCATTTTAACTAATTTAGATATTTAATATTCTTAAAGAGATTCCTTTCATAATCTCAATTGTAACTTAATAAACCCGAAGCTAATATATAATTGGTAATTTTTACCATTATAAACTTAACACGTCGTTTTAACATAAATTTAATAATTCAGGGGTTTTTTAATAAATTTTTGGCTATTAAACAGCAGTTTTATCGATAATTTCTACACTTTGGCTTAAGCTTGGCTTAAACTTAGCTTAAACATGGCTAAGCCGCATCTATTATTAGTGTAATTTTGGTCATCTATTAGAAGGACATATTTAGATTGATTTAGATCTTATAGAACCCCCTAAAAAATAGATGTTTTATGAAAAACAATACTCAAAGTCCCCAAACAACTTCAATCAAACTAAAGGGATTTCTCGGAATCATTCTCGTAATTGCTTTAACGATGCCAGCTATTGCTGTGTCGCAATCGCCTTCTCCAGTTAATCTTGGAACTGCTGGCAATTACGTGGTCTTAGCAAAATCAGGAGTTTCAGCTACTGGAACCACTTCAATCGTTGGCGATATTGGAGTTAGCCCTATTGACCAAACCGGTATAACTGGATTTAGTTTAATATTAGATTCCTCAGGTCAATTTGCTACTTCATCTTTAGTTAATGGAAAAATATATGCATCAGACTATGCATCACCAACTCCAACAAAATTAACGACTGCTATAAGCGATATGGAAACTGCATATACCGATGCAGCTGGAAGAACGCCAGATTACACTGAATTACACGCTGGTGATCTTACCGGACAGACCTTAACCACGGGTGTTTATAAATGGGGTACCAATGTTTTAGTTTCTGAAGCTGGTGTTACTCTTTCAGGCAGTCCAACAGATGTTTGGATATTTGAGATAGCACAGGATTTAATTATAGCTAACGGCGCAATTGTTACGCTTAGTGGAGGTGCGAAGGCATCAAACATTTTCTGGCAAGTTTCTGGACAAGTTACTCTTGGAACAACATCAGAATTTAGTGGAAATATATTGTGTCAAACACAGATAGCGATGCAAACAGGAGCAACTTTTGACGGAAGAGCACTTGCACAGACCGCTATAACGTTAGATGGTAATAATGTTGTACTTAGTGTTAATGACAGTTCAATAGACGAAGGTTTGGCTTTATACCCGAATCCCGCAGACAACCTGATTAACCTAGTAAATAGCAACAATACTTCTCTCGAGAAATTGATGATTTATGATATAACAGGAAAACTTGTTAACCAGACTAACCTTCGCAATATGCAAGGTGAAAAATCGATAGATATTTCAGCATTAGCAACTGGGGTTTATGTTGTAAAGATTGTTGGTGACAACGCAAGTTCTGTGAAGCGTTTGATTAAAAACTAATAAATTTAAACCCACCAAATAAAGAGAATCCCTTCAGCTTTTGCTGAGGGGATTTTTCATTTAAGATAACTTCACAAGACAAATCTTGCTATTTGTGTATCTTTACGTATCTATTAAAAAAATTCCACAATGAAAAAAATAATTCCCTTTTTGGCACTTGCCATTATTGTAACTGCGTGTAACAATTCTAAAGAAAAATTAAACAAAAATGATGAACAGATGAATAGCACCGAAAACCCGCTACTTTCCGAAAGTACTTTGCCCTACGGAGCACCGGATTTTTCAAAAATAAAAGATGAAGATTTTAAACCTGCAATGCTTGAAGGTATAGAACAGCAAAAGAAAGCCGTATCTGAAATTGCAGATAATAGTGAAGAACCCACTTTTGAAAATACAGTTCTCGCTTTGGAAAAAAGTAGTGTGCTTTTAAACAGAGCTTCTCAAGTATTCGGTGCCTTAGCTGGTGCAAATACCAACGAAACGCTTCAAGCTGTGGAAACCGAAATGGCGCCTAAATTCGCAGCCCAAAACGATATGATTTATTTGAACGATAATCTGTTCAAACGTTTTAAAACACTTCACGATAAAAAAGAATCATTAAATCTAGATACGGAATCCTTAAAATTACTTGAAAATTATTACGAAGATTTTGAAATAGCTGGCGCTAATCTTTCTGCTGAAGACAAAGAAAAACTAAAGGAATACAACGGAAAAATCGCAACGCTTACAACTAAATTTGGCAAAACACTTTTGGATGCTAATAATGCTGGTGCTGTAACTTTTACCAATAAAGAGGAATTAGCAGGCGTGGATGAAGATTTTCTGAAATCGAAAGAAAATGAAGATGGTAAAGGCTGGACCATTCCATTGCAGAACACGACGCAACAACCTCTACTTCAATCTATGGAAAATAGAGCGAGTAGAGAAAAGCTCTATAAAGCCGCTTGGCACAGAGCAGACCAAGGTGCTAATGACACCCGCGAATTAATTAAGGAATTGGTAGAAGTACGTGCTCAAAAGGCAAAACTTTTAGGGTTTAATAATTATGCCGAATGGAGTCTTCAAAAAACAATGGCAAAAACTCCTGAAAATGTAAACAAATTCTTCAGCGGACTTATTCCAGCGGCCACTGCCAAGGCGCAAGCAGAGTCTAATGAAATTCAGAAAATGATTAAAAGCAAAGGACAGGATTTCACATTAGAGCCTTGGGACTGGAATTATTATGCTGAAATGGTTCGTAAAGAAAAATATGATTTAGATGAAAATCAAATAAAGCCATATTTTGAATTGAAGAATGTTTTGGAAAAAGGTGTGTTTTACGCCGCTGAAAAATTGTACGGCATTACCTATAAACCTAGAACTGATATTCCAACCTATCACGAAGATGTTATGGTTTATGAATTGTTTGAAGAAAACGGCGACGCGCTTGGACTGTTTTATGCAGACTTTTTTGCACGCCCTAGCAAAAGTGGTGGCGCTTGGATGAGCAACTTTGTTACGCAATCTAAATTGTATAATAAAAAGCCAGTAATATATAATGTGCTTAATATTCCAAAACCAGCGGGGAATGAACCTGCATTATTAACCTATGACGAGGTATCCACGATGTTCCACGAGTTTGGACATGCGCTTCATGGTTTCTTTGCAGATCAGCAATACCCTTCGCTTTCGGGAACTGCCGTAGCACGTGATTTCGTAGAGTTTCCTTCACAATTTAACGAAAACTGGGCATTGTATCCAGATGTGTTGAAAAACTATGCGCTACACTATAAAACTGGCGAGCAGATTCCGCAGCAGTTAATTGATAAAATTAAAAATTCGGGAACTTTCAATCAAGGATATAGTTTAACCGAAAATTTGGCGGGTTCTAATTTAGATATGCAATGGCACATCATTTCGCCAGACAAAAAGATTGAAGATGTAAACGCGTTTGAAAAGCAAGCGTTGAAAAACACAAAACTTAATGTGGTACATGCAGTGCCGCCAAGATACCGTTCAACCTATTTCTCCCACATTTTTGCTGGAGGATATGCTGCTGGATATTATTCCTATTCGTGGACAGAAATGTTACATCACGATGCCTACAATTGGTTTGAAAACAACGGCGGACTTACTCGCGAAAACGGACAACGTTTTAGAGTTATGATTCTTTCAAGAGGAAACACTTTGGAACTCGAAAAAATGTATAAAGACTGGCGCGGAAGCGATCCGAAAATTGAGCCAATGCTTAAGGCACGAGGCTTGAAATAATTGTATAAAATGAAAACCACGAATACCCGAATGTTATTTTATTCGTGTATTCGTGGTTTTTTTATATCCATTTGAAGCTGAAGGGCTCCAGAGGATATTTTATTTACTTCTTCTTTTTAGATTTTTTCAAATCCTTCTTTGGGTGTACTAACTTCAATTCATCAATTAAATTTGTTGCACCAGCGTATTTATCCATTATAAAAAGCACGTAACGAATATCTACCATAATGTTGCGAGATAACGCAGGGTCATAGTAATAGTCGCTCATTGTACCTTCCCAAACACGGTCGAAGTTAAGGCCTATCAGATTTCCGTGGGCATCAATTGCAGGGCTCCCGCTATTGCCACCTGTTGTGTGGTTAGTTCCTATAAAATTGATTGGCATCTTGCCATTTTCAGCATATTGACCGTAATCTTTAGCTTCATATAAATCAATTAATTTTTGAGGAACATCGAATTCGTAGTCGCCTGGAACGTATTTCTGAATTACTCCTTCTAAAGTAGTTACGGGTTCGTAATAGACAGCATCGGCAGGAGAGTAGCCAGCAACTTTTCCGTAGGTTACTCGAAGCGTACTGTTAGCATTCGGGAAGATACGCGCGTCTTTCGGGCTTAACTCGAGCATAGCTTTCATATAGTCACGCTGTAAACCTGAAATGTTTAATTCAAGTTCTTCATATTTAGGGGCAACATTGTCAAAATAAGCATCTGCCATTTCCTGTACAATTTTGAAACCGGGATCGTTATTTAGCTTAGCAATAACCGTTTCGGCATCACCTTCTAATAACTTTTTTACTGAAGCATAATCTACAAAAGCAGAATTAGTGTAGACGTTGGTAGTTAACTGTGCAGCATTTAAATTTTTAAACGTTGCAGGAAGAAATTGTTCTGGAACGCCTTCGGCATAAAGTGCAATTAGGGCTTCGAAAACTTCTTGATCTACTTTTTTGCTGTAATCTTTATATTGACCTTCCAATCTTTCAATCATATTGTTTTTTCTATCGTCAAAAGATTGTGCGCCACGGCTTTCATAAACTTGCTTTAACTGATAAACTTGGTAGGCAGTACGAAGTAATTCTACATTTCGTAAAACTGTTTCTAGGAAATATTCGCGAGCTAAAGTATATGGTTCTATTTCGGTATAATACTGTTCGAATTTTGGTAGAAGTTGGCCGTATTCTTGTTGTTTTCCTTTCTTATTAATTTGCGCAATAAGTTCCTTTTCCTGTTGCTTTTTGATGCCAACAGCATTCGATTTTTTTAAACCAAGGGTTTCGCCTTTCCACTTTTTCCAGTAGTTAGCGATACGAGCAAACTTGGAAGCATATTGAATTTTTATCTGCTGATCTACACGCATATATTTATCCTGAATAGCCAATGCAGCATCGCGAATGGCAATACGCGCTGGGTTAACAGTGTTTATTACCTGCTCGATAGCAATTGAAGGTAAATACTCATCTGTAGTTCCTGGGTACCCAAATACTAAAGTGAAATCGTTTTCAGCTACGCCATCTAAAGAAATAGGTAGGAAGTGTTTTGGCGTATAAGGCACGTTGTCTTCAGAATATTCTGCGGGACGGTTGTTTTTGTCGGCATAAATTCTGAAAAGGCTGAAGTCGCCAGTGTGGCGTGGCCAAATCCAGTTGTCGGTATCGCTACCAAACTTCCCAATTGAAGAAGGCGGAGCGCCTACCAAACGGATATCTTTAAAAGTTTCTACAACAAAAAGCATGTATTGGTTGCCTTCATAAAATGTACGTATGCGGTTTTCCTGCCAAGCTTCTTTTGGAGAATTTTGTACAGCGTTCGCAATATTTTCCTCTATCTTTTTTTGTTTGTCGGCCTCATTCATAGCTGCGGTAACGCCTGCCATTACTTGGGTTGTTACATCTTCAATCTTAACGATAAAAGTGGCGGTAACTCCAGGATTGGCAAGTTCTTCTTTTAGGCTCATCGCCCAGAAACCATCCTGCAAATAGTCGTTTTCTAACGTGGAATGACTTTGAATTTGAGAATAACCACAGTGGTGATTAGTAAGCAAAAGTCCTTTATTGCTAATAACTTCAGAAGTACAGCCGCCGTTAAAGTGAGGCACTGCATCTTTTAAACTTGCATTATTAACATCGTAAATATCCTTGGCGGTCATTTTCATGCCGAGGTTGGTCATTTCAGATTCGTTCATTCCTTCTAAGAGCGAAGGAATCCACATACCACCTTGTTGGGCAAAAAGTGGGACTGATAAAAAGATAAAAAGAAGGCGAAATAATTTCATAGTAACGGTTTTTTAAATAATAGCGTGCAAGATAATGATATGGAGGGTATTTTGGTAATTTAATTAGGCTAATGGTTTTCTATGTAGCTTTTAATCACATTCAAAACACTGCATTAAACGTTTGGATAAAACCAAATCCTCTGAACCTTTTAATGGCTCAGTTAAAATTCCTTGCCTGTCAATTTCTACTTTAAATGCTATAGCATATTCAACTAACCGCTCCCTTCTTGCTATTATATTGGCCATAATTTCTTCACCGTGGAGATTGTATATTTCCTTTGGCCATAATTTTAAAGCTTCTTCAATTGCTTGGTTTGTTAAATGGTTTTGTATGAATTTTGCCTGTTCTATAAAAATTTCTTCAGCTGTGTTTTGTAAAAAATACCTGTCAAAAGGGTATATCAGTCCTGGAATATAGTCTATCTCCTTTTCAAAAGGACGTAAACGAGGCTGTATGTTTTTAGATGACACAACCGAAGGTATTAGTCCGTCTATTGAAAAAAATGCATTATCACGATCTCCGGGTAATGGGGTGGCTACATACTTTTCTCCCTGTTGTTGTAGCACCCAGCCCCATTGTTTTGCGTGCCGGTCCCAATCGCCAATCACTAAATCGAATAAACGATTTCGCACCAATTCTTCCTTTTTAATACTTAGTTTTTCGCCTAATTGTTGTTTTTTTTCTTGCAGTTTATCGGTGTCGATTATTTCATTTACATTTTTTAAATGTGTCCAATTTGTAGGTCCTTCGGTTTCATATTCAAGCCAATATAATTTGTTACCATACGTAGTATTGTATTTACCTAGGCGTTCTTGCTTAGGAACAAATACCAAGGAAGGGTGCGTGTGTAAAATTGAAATAGATTCGGCTAATTTAGCTACCACAATGGCGGCATAAGGATGTTGTGCCGAGATTCCATCGATAATAATATTTTCTATACCCAGTGTTTTTGCGAATTCAGGAATAAGAGGTTCGGGGTTTTTTGCAACACTTCGCAATGAATAGTAAATGCCTTTGTTGTTTTTTAATCGTAAGGATTGAGTCTGTTTTCCTCCCCCTTTTTTAATAATGGTAAGCCCTCCTTTTAAAGTGTGTAAAAAAACGATAGGTACTTTTACGGGGATCGCCCATTCATCGCGATATTGCTCTCCTTGCACCATTTTTTTTAAAATATTGCCTTCATACATTGTCGTTACTGCGATGGTAACCGAATCGTGATCCCCAAAATTGAATGTATTAATATTATCTGTGTTCACGATAATTTGGGAAGCCACTTTGGTTGGTGTACTCCAAATTGAAAAATATATGATAATTACAACAGCAGCTGTTATACTTAGTAGGATGGCAATAATTTTTTTCATTAAGACATTCAATTTTAAGTGAACAATGTATTTTTTTCGCTACAATAGTAAATCAGTTTTACGATGAATACCCTTCAGGATGATCAAAACTTAAATAATAAGTAGCTTTTTCTATTATTCATATTTTATGTTTACAACCTCCAAACTACGAGATTCCCCTCCCATTTTAAAATCTGCTATATCTCCAACTTTATGTCCGGTAAGCGCCACAGCAATTGGTGCCACAAATGCAATTTTGCGTTTGGCTATGTCAGCCTCATCTACGCCTACAATCTGAAAGGTTTGCGGAGTAGGGGCGGTAGATATTTTATAAGTTACTGTTGCGCCAAATCGCACTTCGTTTTTTGGTTGTAATGCTGGATCTAAAATTCTTGCAGACACAATGCGTTCGTTAAGCAAATCCAGTTTTCCGTTTAGGACTGCAAGTTCAATTCGTCTTTGTTGTTCGTGAGTAGTGGAGAGAGTAGCGCGTTCGTTTTCTAACTGTTCCCGTTCTGTTTGCAGTAGTTTCATGCCAGTCGGGGTTACATAATTAGTGGCGCCAGCAGGCAGTGCTGCGCGTGGCGGTATAATGGGCGCTTCCTCTTGGTCTTCTTCTTTTACAAATCCTCGGCTCATATATAATTATATTAAAAGTGCATTCTATATTTTGGTACAAATGATGAAATCAAACTTTAATTTAGAATTTATTTATAGATAATTGTGAAATTACAATACATTGCTTTATTGAAAAAAGTGTTTACATGAAATTAACAAATAGCAACATAGAGGTTGCGTTTGAAATATTTCGGCTTTACAGATTTACAAAGTATTATTAATACGAGTAGGTTTTATTTCCGCTTAAATATTCTTGCGATTGTCTTCCCTATTTCATCAAGCTTTTCAAGAGGTTCTGTGATGGTAGGGTTTGTGAGGTCTATTGTGGCAGAATCGGTGACACCAATTTGGATGGGATAAATTATTATAAAACTATTGCTTTTAAAATGCTTGTTGAGATATGAAGGAATTTTGCTCATATTACTAGTATATGATAGCTTATCCTTTCTACTCATCACTATTATAAGATTGTCATCTTTATGGAAATTGCTGGAAAGATCTAAGAAGTTATCCCAATCATCAAAAATTACAAACTCTGATTCTATAGGATGTGAATGGTGAATTTCTTTTATAAAATTTAGCGATTCTGAAGTAGCGTAGAATATGAGTTTTGCGCCTGAATTGCGTGCTATGTTCCAGACTTTTATCAGCCAAAAAGGAAAGCCTATTTCCTTTTCTGCTTTTTGAGGAACAATAATTATATGTCTTTTTACGGTTCCGAAAGGCTGTGCTGGTTTATAAATTAACGTTGTGGTGTCGCACTTTGATAAAATTCCTTCGGTTAAATTTCCTAAAAATGAATTTGATAATCCTTGATTTATATGCAGCCCTAAAATTATATCGGTAATTTTATGCTCTTTTACGACGCTATTAATACCGTTAGTAATATTTATGTCGTAACGTAAAAGCTCGTGCAATTGGTTGTCTGTGGCCGCAGCAGTTATTGCCGCTTTCGTTAATAATTTTTTAGCTTTCTTGTCTGCTGCACCGTCCGTTGTATTATTATCAATTACATTGAGCGCATATAAACCATCTTTGTTATTCTTCGATTTTATAGTAACTCCCAGGTTTATAAGTTCGTCTGTAGTAGCTTCATTACTTATCGGAATCAGAATTTTTTCTTGCAAGTATTCCTCTTCGCCTGTATTATCATAAGCTTCGGAAAGCGCAATGTTTTGAGCACCTTTCTGCGCTACAAACGATGCTACGGTGCAGGTAAAAAGTATCATTAAAATAGTACCGTTTAGGATGTTTTCATCAAGTAGCCGAATTGGTTCACCCGTAGCTGTTTCACCTGTAATAATAGAATAACCCACTAGTACCGCTGCCAAAGTAGCCGCTGCCTGTGCGTTGCTAAGCCCAAAAATTAACCTTCTTTCATCAACCGAAAATTTATACGTTTTTTGCGTTAACCAAGCGGCAAGAAATTTAGCTGAAGTTGCAACAACAATCATAACCACAGCCACTTTAATAGTTTCTAAATCTTTAAAAAATACTTTGTAATCAATTAGCATTCCCACCCCAATAAGGAAAAAAGGTATGAAAATAGCATTCCCTACAAATTCCACTCGGTTCATTAATGGTGAAATTTGTGGTATAAGTCTATTAAGTGCAAGTCCGGCTAAAAAGGCACCAATAATAGCTTCAACTCCTGCTAGTTCTGCAAGCCCAGCCCCCGAAAAAACCATAACCAAAACAAAAATATACTGCGATACTTTATCGTCGTAACGTTTCAGAAACCACCTTCCAATTATAGGGAAGAGAAACAAGATAATACAACCAAATACAATTATTGAAATAGACAAACGTATCCAGAATGCTGTGTTTACTTCTCCAGTTGTCATTCCAACTATTACTGCCAGCACCAGTAGGGCTAGGGTATCGGTAATCATTGTTCCGCCTACGGTTATATTTACGGCTCTGTTTTTTGCAACGCCCATTTTACTAATTAGCGGATAGGCAATTAGAGTATGCGAAGCAAACATACTTGCCAGTAAAATTGTGGATGGTAGTGGAAGCTCTAAAATGTAAAGACCTGCAAGAGTCCCCAATATCATAGGGATAATGAAGGTGTATAATCCAAAAACAATACTTTTTTTACTGTTTTTTTTGAAGTCGGCTAAATCTATTTCCAAACCTGCGAGGAACATTATATATAGAAGTCCAGCCGTTCCAGAAAGGATAATACTGCTATCGCGTTCTATTAAATTGAAGCCATTTGGACCAATTATAGCTCCAGCGATAATAAGGCCAAGAAGATGGGGGATTTTTATTTTATTGAGGATGATTGGGGCAATTAGAATAATTACCAATATTAAAAGGAATTTTAACACAGGATTCGTGAGCGGCAGACTAATAACAAGCAGGTGTAGTTGTATCATCCTCTATCCTTTTTTAGTGCATTGCCAGGGGCTTTAGAGTCCTTGTCTGTACTTTGCAATTACGAAATATCTGCTAGCTCCCTTCCTAAAGTGTGCAACCAAATACCCTCGTAAAATCTTATCCAAATGTATGCTATTCTTATTAATTTAAAATTAGATTTTGCATTTTCGGATAGCTGAAATAATCAATTTTTTATTTATATATTCAAATTAGCTGAAGCTGCTAGAATTTGTTTAAAATGAAAAGAGTTTATCATCTAATTCAAAATATCGAGATCAGAAAATAATTTACTTCGAAGTAATTCATTGCTCGTTTTGGAAGGATAATTTCAAAATAAAAAAAACCGTCCTACCTCAACGACAAGACGGTTATAGGAAAACACAAAACAATTCTCCCCAGAATGAATTGTCTATCCCAATACAAAGAAAAGGGACAAAACGCACATTTCTTTGCGGGATTCCGTAAAGCGGCCATTTTTTTTGAAATAAATTATTAAAGGCAGCTTAAATCAGTGCTAAATCTTTAGCAATCGCCACCATGTGAATTGCATTTTTTGCTTTAAAATGGATACAAAGTTTACCCACCCTTTTTTCTACGGAACTCAAACTACTGGGTTGAATATTTCGATCTCTAAAATATTCACTTATTTCTTTTTGCGATAAACCGTTTGCCAACTGCTCCATTAAAGAAATATCGTAATCGTCTAATACAGGCGTAATCTTTCCGGAGAGAGCGTTTACAACCTGTGGCGAAAGATAGGTTTCGCCCATAGCAACTTTATTTATTGCAGTTCTAAGTTCTTCAAGTCCTTTTCTGCCTTTACAAACGTAGGCGTTTAGGTTGTGTTCTAAAACTAGAGAGCGCACCCTTTGCAATCGATCTTCCACACTATAGGCTATAATGGGAAGCTTAGGATACTTACTTTTTAGCACAGCAATAAGCGCTTCGCCAGACGAAAATGTTTGTTCTCTATGATCGGGAGTGTAGGAGAGGTCTGTTATCAGCAAATCGAATGGTGCATTATCTAAAATCGCCTTTTCAACTTTTAAGAAAGCATCATCGCAGTAGGCAACTTCTGTAATGTTTTCAATTTTTAATGCTTGCAATATCGATATTACTCCTTGATTGATACAATCTAGGTCGTCTGAAATTAGAACTTTTTTAAACATGATCAAATACTTATAGTTGCTTTAAACCCTTTATTTGGTTCAGATTCAAAAGTAATAGTTCCGTTTATGGCTTCTATGCGGGATTCCGCATTTCGGAGTCCATTTTTGCTTTTTAGTTTACATCCTACGCCATTATCTGCATATTTGATGAAAATCGCCTTGTCTTTTTGATCAAAATTTAATACAACTGCAGTGGCATTACTGTGTTTTGCCATATTAGTCATTAATTCTTGCAATATTCTATAGAGATTGGTTTTTTTAATATTTGATACTGTCTTCCAATCAATAGTTTTGGTATGCCTACGAATTACAGATACATTTTGGTTCTCATAACTCAACAATAAATCGGACAAGACTTCTTGGAAATTTTCAACATCTATGGCGCTGTTTTCTTTTGAGATATCTCTACTTTTAATATAAATAGATTCTAAATCGTCCAAAATCTCATCTTTTTCTGCAGGCTTGCTTTGTAGTTTAGCCATTAACCTGTACACATCATTTGCCACTTCGTCGTGTACTTTTTTCGAAATTCTTTTTTCAGTAGTATATACTTGCGCAACTTTTTCTTGTTTATGCCTGGTCTTAATATTGAAATATGAAACTATTGCTATTACAAATCCAACTAAACCAATAGCCAAAATAAATATTTTCCAGGTTTTTTGTTTTTCATTTTCGAGTTGGGCGGCGATTGTATTTTTGCGCTCTTTTTCAACATTGTATTTCAAAAAGGCATATTTATTTCCTGCCAATTGTTTCTCCTTTTCAATGCTATCACTTATGGTTTCAAAACGCACAATTCTGGGATCTGGACTCATACTAACAAAAAGTGACAACGCATTTTCAATATAAGTAAGACTATTCATGGTCTCTGCAACCTCGTAAGCTCGGTTTGCAAAATCCAAAGCTGTGGTAGTATCGTTTTTATCGATGTAATAAACTGCCAAATTGCGGTAACTAGAATACTTGCCTGGGATATCATTTTTCGCTTCTCTTAACGTTAAAGCCAGTTGCAGATGTGCCAATGCATCTGGATGATCTAATTTAGCTTGTGTAGCACCTTTATTATCCAGTAACCTAGCGTATGCCAAGGTATTTTTCTGAACGTTGTCTTTCGTTAAAGCAAGTTCAAATTGCCCCAACGCTTTTTCATAAAGCCCCATATCCTTGTAGATATTGCCAGTATTATTTAAAATAGTGAGGCTGTCCTTGAGATTTGCAGAGAACAGTAAGGCATTTTTGTAAGCTTTTATAGCTTCATCATATCTATGGTTCTCTCTGTAGATTCGTCCCAACTGATTATAAAGCCCTTTTCTTGCTTCCACCAAAGTATCTGAAAGTGCAGAATTATCTATTAATTCTAACGCTTCTACTGTAGCTATTTCGCTATCAGAATTATTTCCTATCTCCAGCTGCCCAATGGCAATCAATCGCAAATCTTTAATAGCCTCATACGTATCTTTTTCGTTGAGGTGCTGTTCTTTTAAATGTGAAAAATAATTAATTGCTAGTGAAATATCTGAGCTTTTCTGCGGATTCAAAATGTGATTGTAATGATAGGCAGTACTATCAATTTTGAATTGGCCAATCACCTTTTGAGGTAACATTCCCAATACGAAACAAAAAATGAGGAATGAAAACAAGGGTTTTTCCATTCCTCAAAAATAGGTACAAATTTTCAGTTTTGTTAATTGCTGTATCTGTAATATTATTCTTGTTTGGTGCCGCCAGCGTTACGTTCTGTTTTTCTAATTAATTCGCCAATATTTACAGTGCCTACTCGCTCTTTGTGGCAAATAATTTTAGATCAAGTTAAGTAGCGTAAAAAGTTTTTAAAGGACTTCTTCAGCAACTTCCTCTCCTTCTGCATTTAGTTGTTTTTCAGGATAGAATAGTCCATTTAATGAAGGCTTGTATAAATATTCGGCGATACCACTTGCGTTTTCCGTTAAATTGCCTTTCGCATCATAGAAAGAAATGCGCACTGTCCTACCACTTTTATCTATTTGATAAACATAATCTGCAATGCCATCTACATTGTTAACTAGCTTATTGTCTGATCCATAGGTAGAAGTTCGAACCACTTCATCCATATTATTATAATAATTTTCTATTTTGTGAAAACCATCGGGACCTAGCACTGGGTTCTTTTTATCATTATAATAAGAATAGGTGCTTACAAATGCAGAATTGTTTAATTTAATTTCCATGCTAGCGTAGCCTTCTATACTATTTATCCTTTCGCCATTTTTGCCAAAATATGTAAAGCCAATATACCTGTCATATTTATCGTGAACATAAACAGTTTTATGAATACCTAGTTCATTTAGTGCAGCTTGGTTATTCGGGTTGAAATTTGCTTCCGAGAGCAAAACCCCTCGTGAATTATAGGTATATTTAATAATTCCTGCATTGGCTAGTAAGTTGTTATTAATATCGTACATCATTACGATGGAATCCTTCCCAAATTTATTTAAAATACTGCTGGTTCTAAATGCCCCATCAATAATACTCGGATTCATTTTCTTATCGAAATTGGTGCGTTCTATTAAATTGCTATTATCATCATATTTAAATACATTATAAGTTGTTGCATCTACCGCATTTGCCAATTTGTTATCGACGGTAAAATATGTTGTCCTGCTTTTATTGTTATTTTCGTCGTATTCCCAGCGAGTAATAGCTACATCTTCTTGCCATGCACGTAATTTACCTAAAGAATCAAATGCCGCCGTTTCTGTTTGGTTTCCTCTTTCATCGTACTTATATGTATAAGAAACCACTCCGTCTTCGGTTTTCGCCCACGCACCGTCAGAGCCGTAAAACTCCTCCCTTATTGTTTGTTTTTTATCATCAATGAACAGCTTGGTCAACAATATTCCCAAATCATTTACCCCATCTTCGCCATATACATCCACATTTTTTACGTTTACAATAGTGTCTCCTACATATTCATAAGTAGCAGCCCCACTTTTATTATCGTTGAACATTAAAACATAATCGGGATAATATTTTGCATTAAAGGTGGTTCTTCCCAAGCTATCATATAGGTTTACGAACTGATGATAATCATCAGCCCCTTTGGTGGGAAGGTCTCGAATATTAAATTTTCGCATATCGGTACTATTGCCATACTGGTCGTAGGTATACATGTATTTATGAATGCCCTCCGTGTTTGATGTTTTGCTTCCCAATTCGTCAAAGTAAGCCATAGACTTTATATTGCCCAGCGCGTCATAATCATAGATAGCATTATAACCTTCTAGACCAATGGCATATTTACCATCCACATCATACAATTTTACAGTGCTTAGCATAAAATTGCTGTCATATTCATATTCGTAAATTGAAACAAAAAATTTGTCCCGCATTGGCTTGCCATCGCTATTAAAATATGCGATTTTAGTAGAAATTTTAATACTATCTAGTATTCGGAGTTCTTGAAAAGCACCACGACGCATTGCGGCAATGCCGTCTTTATTGTAGTAACTGGAATGCATACTTTTTTTAGAAGCATCCCAAACTCCTTTTAGTGTATAAACTCCTTCAACTGAAATCTGTTTTTTGTTTTCGTCATAATAAGTTTTTGTAATATTACCTTTGGCGTCCGTTATGGTTCGGGTAATATGAGCTTCAGTTTTATTAGAATATGGCTTGTTATCTGCATCAAAAAGTAGCGCCTCTCGCGTATTTACTTTTGGAAAGGTAATGATGCACTTTGCCGCTTCAAAATAGCCGCCATTGGTAAGTTTTCCATTCTGGTAATACTCTACAATGGTGCTGTCTGCCTTTCGCTCAATGTTATATACTTCGCCATAACCACTATTTTCAGCTTTCTCTGGATAGGAGGTAAGTACCTCCCCTTCTATGGTGTAATATAATTGTCGGAACCACTTAGTGGAGCCACCCAAAAACGCCTGATAAGTATAGAGATCTTGATTTGTGTAATAGGCAGTCTCACGCAACAAACCAGCAATATGTAATTCCCAATAACGCTGTGCGGGCCATTCAATATTGTGCTTAGATTCTCTGTCATACCTATCTTGCATCGCATCTATTTGCTCTAAATATTTCTTACCAAGACTTTTGAGGGTACTGTTTGTTAATTTTTCTCTTCCAATTTCAACCACTTCTTTACGGAAAAGACGCGCATGATATTCCGTGATATTGAAATGATTTTGCTCGTGAATAAGCAGCTGTTCTGTATCCGTATCATCCTTTATAACTCTTCCAGAGCGATGCGGAATCATTTGCGCATAAATGTAAAGAAATTGATCTTCGCGGCTGCCTTCATATTGTATATCAGAATACACCATAGCGTGGTAATCGCCAGGAATATTATTTATAATAGGAAAATCATCCCAAATTAGGGAGCGTTCGTGCCAGCGGATACTTTTTGTGACCTCAGTTTTTTTGGCGTATGCTAACATTACCAAACACGCCATGAGTATGGCCGAAATTAAAATATGATATTTAGGCTTCAAGCAGTATTAGATTTGGTTTCTTGAACGTTTTATATAAAAAATAAGGAATATAGGTAAGTATAAAAGTTGAAATTATATAAATTATATCGCCGCCAATAGCAGCAAATTCAATATCGCTGATGTTATTGCTATACACTTCATAGATCCAAATAACAACATACCACCCCAGGCTAAAAATAACTCTGTGAACTATAAAATAAATAGGTAAATGCGGAAGCGGATTTAGTTTAAAACTTAATAGAAGCACCATGTAATAACCTGCCATTATAAACATGCTTTCAAAAATAAAAGTAACCCAGCTTTCTGTGTTCGTGAAGTAATTCAACAAGGCTACAGAAAGTGCAGTAAGCATTATTCCGCTTAGCAATTCGCTACCTATGGCTTCCATGCTTTTTCCTTCGGGAAGGGAAAATTTATTGTATAATGAGGTCGTAGGCGCTTTCTCAGCTTGCAATTCTACAAGTTTAGGATCTTGCCCATATTTATTATTTCGATTTTGCCCTTCACTAAAGATGAGTGCAAAGAAGTAAAAAGGTATTAGCTGATAAAATCCATTGTTGCCAAGGTCATGGCAGCGTTTAGTACTTTGGGAAATAAGAAACCAATAACTGGCACCAAAGATGACTATTAAATGATACCCACCAAGATTTAACCATTCCGCAATAAATGTAAAGCTATATGCGAAGAAGAGAAATATAGTATAGCTAATGCCATACTCGGTTCTGTGAATTCGACCATTAAATGAAAAGGGATTTTTAAACATTTGAAAGTTAAATGAATTGCAATATAAAATAATGATGTTCAATATTCCAAATGCAATTATGAAATTTTGAAAATTAAAATTTTGAGACTATTTTTTTTCAGTTGTGTATTGTGTGTAGTGTTTTGTTTTTGGTAGAAGGGGTCTATTTTATTACTTAGTTTAAACTCAGACTGCAAACAGGAAGTAAAAAAAAATCGCCCGAGGAATTTCCTCAGGCGACTTCATTTTAAAAATTATTAATTTTGAATACTATTCTTTTAGTAAACGTTTGGTTATTTCGCCATTGGCGCCTTTAATCTTAACATAGTAAGTAGCAGCAGCAAGTTGATCGATGTTTAGGGTTTTTACATTACCCATTCCACGAAGATCTACTCTTTGAACCAATCTACCTCTTAGATCGTAAATTTCCAGTCTTTCCAATTCTAAACTCTGCGGATTGCTTATGTTTAAAATGTCTTTGGCTGGCACTGGATACATTTTTATGCTTCCCAGGTTTTGGTTATTATCACCAACACCAAGTACACTTTCTACTATTAGCTCGAAATCGCAAGTGCTAGTGTTGCCATATTCGTCTGTCGCTGTTAGCGTGATTGTATACGTGCCATCAGAAAGTGGTGTTCCAACTGCAGGACTTTGCATAGTTACTGTTACAGGATCTGTACAGTTGTCTACAGCTGTTGCTTCACCAGTTCCAAAGTAATCTGGAAGAATATAGAATATATTTCCTGGTCCCGGATCAACAGTTTGATCTGCTGGACAGGTAATTACTGGTGCTAATAAATCTACAACTGTTACTTCTGCTGTACAAGAGCTTAAGTTTCCATTTACATCTATTGTAAATACTTGAACCGTTATAGGCGCTCCAATATCTGCACAGTCAAAGGCCGTAATATCTACTGCCGAAGCAAAGATTCCACAAGCATCGTCGTTAGAAGCTATCACATCACTTGGGTCAAGGATGGCGGTACCATCTGCACCAAGTTCTAAAGTAAAGTCTTGACAAACGATTACTGGAATCGTATTGTCTTCAACAGTTACTGTAGCAGTACAAGTTGCAGTGTTTCCGTTTACGTCGGTTACAGTTAATATTACTGTGTTTGCTCCAACGTTTGAACAATCGAACGTGTCCATATCAAGATCGTAGCTTGCAATACCACAGGCATCAGTGCTTCCTCCGTCAACGTCTATTCCTGCGATAGTTACTGTGCCCGTTACTGGGTCGAGCATTACGGTTATGTCCTGGCAAACCACTGTTGGCGCCGTTACATCTTCAACAGTTACTACAGCTGTACAAGTAGCAGTGTTTCCGTTTACGTCAGTTACAGTTAATATTACGTTGTTGTCGCCAACATCACTACAATCGAAAGTATTAATATCTATCGCAATACTCGCCACACCACATTGGTCTGTGCTTCCACCGTCAACATCTGCTGCAACAATTGTTGCATTACCAGCTGCATCAAGTTGGATGGTGATATTCTGACAAACAGCCACTGGAGCTTCGTTATCAGTCACTGTAATGGTGAAACTACAAGTGCTTGTGTTTCCGTTTACATCTGTTGCAGTAAACTCAATAGTATTTACACCTACAGGGAAACCACTTCCGCTTGGATCGCCCATTGTTTGAACAATAGTAGCAATGCCACAATTGTCAAAAGCTACTGGGGTTACAAAGGTTACCGTAGCAAAACAATTTCCCGGATCTGTGTTGGCAGTAACATCTGCTGGACAAATTATGGTTGGTGGGATGTTGTCTTCAACTGTAACAACTGTTGTACAAGTAGAAACGTTTCCGTTAACATCGGTTACCGTTAAAGTAATTGTATTAGGACCTACATCTGCACAAGTGAAGGTTGATTTATCAATTGTTGTACTTGCAATGCCACAGGCATCTGTACTTCCATTATCAATATCTCCAACTGTGATGCTTGCGTTTCCAGCGGCGTCCAATTGAATGGTGAACGGCGGCGCACAATTTGCTACTGGCGCAACATTGTCTTCAACAGTTACCGTTGTTGTACAAGTTGAAGAATTTCCATTTACATCTGTTACGGTTAAAGTAACTGTATTCGGACCTACATCTGCACAAGTGAACGTATTTGGTGAAACAGAAAGCGAAGCAATTCCACAAGCATCTGATGATCCGCCATCAACGTTGGCTCCTGTAATCGTCACGTTTCCGGTTGCATCCAATTGTGCAGTAAACGGTTGGCATACTGCTATCGGTGCTACATTATCCTCTACGGTTACAATTGTTGTACAAGTTGAAACATTTCCGTGAATATCGGTTACCGTTAAAGTAATCGTGTTAGGGCCTACATCTGCACAAGTGAAAGATGATTTATCAATTGTTGTAGTTGCAATGCCACAGTTGTCTGTACTTCCGTTATCAATATCTCCAACGGCAATGCTAGCGTTTCCAGAAGCATCTAATTGAAGTGTGAACGCAGGAGCACAGTTTGCCACTGGAGGTTCGGTATCGTTAACCGTTACATCAAAACTACAAGTAGCAGTATTTCCTGAACCGTCTGTTGCTACAAAGCTGTTTGTTGTTGTTCCTATTGGAAAAGTGCTTCCGCTAGCAAGACCTGCGGTTTGCGTTAACACTGGGCTGTCATATTCAAATTCTATACGTCCTTTATTAGGATTAACACCAGAGGGCTCAGTAAAAAACGTTCCATCGGGTGCCGCTGCCGCATGAATATCATTCTGTGAGCCTAGTCTATTAATAGGTATATTGATTCCATTAATTACCATTGGGTTACCACTCGCATATGAATTTGAACTGTTAGTTCCTCTTGTACCCAAGATTCCAATGATCTCTCCTTGAGCTACTGGGATATTCACAGGTATAAAGTTATTTCCAGGAGTTAAACCAGACCAATGAAGTAAGGCATCATAACTTGTTGTTCCTGGGAAGTTTGCCGGTGTTGAGGCAAATCGCATTACCTGAATATTCTGATCTGTAGACACGTATGTATCTGGAACTCTCAAACCGGTTATGGTAAAACTGGCTGGAGCCACAAAGTAGTAACCTCTGGCCAGACCTGTAAATGTGCCGGTTTGTCCGGGGATTTGATTAGTTCCAGTGGTACAATTATCCATACCTGTGACCGTATAATTTACCACGGCGTTACAAACTCCCGGATCGTTACTAACTGTAATATCTGCCGGGCATGTAATGGTTGGATCTTCTATATCATTTACCGTTACATCGAAGCTACAGGTGGCTGTATTTCCAGAAGCATCAGTAACTTCAAAAGTATTAGTGGTTGTACCCACTGGGAATACGGTTCCACTGGCTTGTCCAGCTGTTTGTACTGTTGTGGAAGCTGGACAATTATCTGTGCCCACAGGTGTTGCATAGGTTATGGTAGCGCCACAAACGCCTGGGTCGTTATTGACCGTTATATTTGCTGGGCAGGCAATTACAGGTGGTTCAGTATCATTAATCGTAACATTAAAACTACATGTAGCAGTATTACCCGATGCATCGGTTACAACAAAGGTGTTAACTGTTGTTCCTATCGGGAAAACAGTTCCGCTAGCTTGTCCGGCAGTTTGGCTTAATGTGGCCCCAGGACAATTATCCGAGAATCCTATGCCATAAGATACGGTTGCACCACACACGCCGGGATCGTTATTAATTGTTATATCCGCTGGGCATCCAATGATTGGATTTTGAGTGTCGTTAACCGTAACATTTTGCGTACAAGTTGCTATAGCTGTTCCAGAAGCATCCGTGACAGTCCAAGTAACAACAGTTACTCCTACAGGAAAGGCTGCGGGGGCGTCGTTACTTATTATTTCACCAGCGCAGCCATTAGTAATTGGCGTGCCCAAGCCAACCCCAGTTGCTTCACAGGCACCGGGATCATTACTTACAATTACATCTGCAGGACAGGTAATATCTATGATGCACGAACTGAAATTAAGATCAAATGCACCAACACTTCCAAAAAATCCGTGCACTCCAATGGTGTATGTTGAGGATCCATCTGTGACAAAAGAAACGCTGCTTTGCAAACCGCAGGCATCATCATTACCGGCAATACAAGCGAGAGCTCCACAAGCTCCAATATAAACTCCTAGTGCCGAGTCATAACCGGTCCCTGCAGAACAGGTATTTGCATCAACGATCATTCCCGTTCCAGTGGTATCGGTAAAAGTATACCAGACCATTGGTGATCCGGCTGCAACACCCGAACAATTGGGTTCTGGAGGAACATTTGCAGTAGCACAAGTAGTGTTGCCACTTACGGTACCTCCTGCAACGGGATCTATTGTAATAGCCGTAGCACAAGTATCATTGGCGGCGCCTACGGTGATAGTCACAGAGTAACTCATCACACAAAGTGGATCGGATCCAACTGTATCTCCTGCGGACAGACTCCATGTTCCCAAAGCACTTAAGCCATTAAAATTATCTAAATTTCCACCATTTGGTTGAAAGGTCCCGCTAACGGGATCTCCTGGTCCTGGAGGGCCAGCGGCAGCCTGGTCAAAAACGGTGGTTACCGCCGGGGTATTTCCACATCCGCTCCACGTACTAGGAGTAGCCAGTATTTCCATAGCGGCAGGTCCGTCTATACGAAAGTTGGTTTCATTGTGAAAAGAACAATTTGTATCTGGCGCCCCACAAGTACCACTGGTTTTTTGCCAGTCTATACTTATATTAATGTCTATTATTGATGTACATCCGGGGGTGAAATCGGCGGCTGAGAAAGTAACACCTGGCAGTGCTACACAATAATTTCCGCAGCCATCTACTGTAACGGTGGGCCCGGAATAAGTCTTGGTTACTGTTGTCTGGCCATACGTAAAACACGTGACCGCAAACATGCATAATGATAGTATAAATTTTTTCATAATGAAGGTATTAAAGGGTTAAAGTTGACTCAAATTAAATTTTTAAACTGCGATACTCATTTAGAACATTGTTCTAAATAACATTTGGCGTAGGTTTAAATCAGTCAAATTTGTGGAGCTAATTTTTTAACTGTAGCAGAATGAAATTGTACTTAAAAAGAATTCTATATCTATTTTGCAAGTACAGTAATTGGGACTACCGAGTTAGGTTTTAAGAATTTGCATCAAATTAGTAGCTTTTAGCGATTGTAATTTGAAAGCGACCTCTTTTAAGTCAGAAATGAGGAGGTTTCGAGCTTTATAAAATGAATAAAGACTGACATTTCGCATCAGTTGCGTTATTGTCTATTCAGCAAGTTATGTTAAATTTTTAACTTTTAAGTAAGTAGTAACACGTATATTTTACGTAGTTAGTGTTAAAAACGCAATTTTATTATTAATTATTTAAGTTAATTGTAGGATGGAAACAGTAAATGAATCTGAGGAAAAACGTTCTTTTGTAGTGGTTAGTTGAGATCTCTAGTAGTTTGTTGGAATTAACTGGTTGCGGGCTGAAATATGGCCATCCCTGTTATAAATTGACCATTTTAAAATGGAAATCAATGAAAATAATTGTAACGAGTAATCGCTATCTTATTCCTATAAAAACAAAAAAATCGCCCGAGGAATTTCCTCGGGCGATTTACAATTATAAACTATTTACTAAATAAACTACTCTTTTATAAGTCGTTTGGTTATTTCGCCAGTTGCACCTTTAATCTTAACATAATAAGAAGCAGCGGCTAGTTGGTCAATATTTATAGTTTTCACATTGCCCATTCCGCGAAGGTCTGTGCTCTGTACTAATCTACCTCTTAGGTCGTATATTTCCAGTCTTTCCAATTCTAAACTCTGCGGATTGCTGATGTTTAGTACATCTTTGGCTGGTACCGGATACATTTTGATGCTTCCAAGATCTAGATTGTTATCGCCAACGCCAAGTACACTTTCTACTATTAGTTCGAAATCGCAAGTGCTTGTGTTGCCATATGCATCTGTTGCTGTAAATGAAATAGTATATGTACCATCAGAAAGTGGTGTTCCTGCTGCTGGACTCTGCGTTGTTACTGTTACAGGATCTGTACAGTTGTCTATTGCAGTTGCTTCACCGGTTCCAAAGTAATCTGGAAGAATATAGAAAATATTTCCAGGTCCCGGATCAACAGTTTGATCTGCCGGACAAGTAATTACTGGTGCTAATAGATCTACAACTGTTACTTCTGCAGTACAAGTTGCAAGGTTGCCATTTACATCTATTGTAAATACCTGAACCGTAATTGGCGCGCCAATATCTGAACAATCGAAAGCCGTAATATCTACTGCAGAAGTAAAGATTCCACAAGCATCGTCGTTGCTAGCTATTACATCACTTGGATTAAGGATAGCAGTACCATCTGCACCAAGTTCTAAAGTAAAGTCTTGACAAACTAGCACTGGACTGGTGTTGTCTTCAACAGTTACTGTAGCAGTACAAGTTGCAGTGTTTCCATTTACATCGGTTACCGTTAATGTTACAATATTGTCTCCAACATTGCTACAATCAAAGGTGTCCATATCTAAAGTATAGGTGTCTATTCCGCAAGCATCAGTGCTTCCACCGTCAACATCTATTCCTGCTATGGTTACTGTACCCGATGCATCAAGCACTACTGTTATGTCTTGGCAAACCACTACTGGCGCCGTAACATCTTCCACAGTTACTATAGCAGTACAGGTTGAAGTGTTTCCGTTTACATCGGTTACCGTTAAAATCACGTTGTTGTCTCCAACATTGCTACAGTCAAAAGTATCAATGTCTATCGCTAAAGTAGCCACACCACATTGGTCTGTGCTTCCGCCATCAACGTCTGCTGCCACTATACTTGCGTTACCGTTAGCATCAAGTTGGATGGTGATGTTCTGGCAAACCGCCACTGGCGCTTCGTTATCGGTCACTGTTATAGTGAATGTACACGTGCTTGTATTTCCATTTACATCGGTTGCAGTGAATTCAATAGTGTTTACTCCCACAGGGAATGTACCTCCACTTGGAGCTCCCATTGTTTGTACAATAGTCGCTATTCCACAATTATCGAAAGCCACCGGAGTTGCAAAATTTACCGTTGCAAAACATTCACCTGCATCAGTAAAGGCTGTTATATCTGCTGGACAGATTATGGTTGGTGCAATGCTATCTTCAACAGTTACAATTGTTGTACACATTGAAACATTTCCGTTTACATCGGTTACCGTTAAGGTCACTGTATTCGGACCTACATCTGCACAAGTAAATGTTGATTTGTCAATTAATGTACTTGCAATTCCGCAGGCATCAGTGCTTCCATTGTTTATGTCTCCAACAGTAATGCTTGCATCACCCGCAGCATCTAATTGAATAGTAAATGGAGCAGCACAGTTTGCAACTGGCGGCACGTTGTCTTCAACCGTTACAGTAGTTGTACATGTTGAAACATTTCCGTTAACATCGGTTACAGTTAATGTAACTGTGTTTGGTCCCACGTCTGCACAAGTGAAAGTATTTGGTGAAACAGAAAGTGAAGCAATTCCACAGGCATCTGATGATCCATTGTCAACATCGGCTCCTGTAATTGTCACGTTTCCAGTAGCGTCTAGCTGTGCCGTAAATGGTTGGCATACTGCTGTTGGCGCCACATTATCTTCAACTGTTACAATGGTTGTACAAGTTGAAACGTTTCCATTAACATCTGTGACCGTTAAAGTAATTGTATTTGGCCCTACATCTGCACAAGTGAATGTTGATTTATCGATTGTTGTAGTTGAAATTCCACAGTTATCTGTACTTCCGTTTTCAATATCGCCAACGGTAATGCTTGCATTTCCAGCAGCATCTAATTGAAGTGTGAACGCAGGAGCACAGTTTGCCAGTGGTGGTTCGTTATCTATCACTGTTATGGTAAAACTACAGCTTGCAGTATTACCAGCTGCATCCGTTGCTTCAAAGGTATTTGTTGTTATTCCAACGGGGAAAGTACTACCACTAGGTAATCCAGCTGTTTGAATAACTGCAACAGGCGTATCTATCAGCAAGACAACATTATCTAATGCAAATTTAGCAGGACCCGAGGAGGAATCAGGCACATCTTGCCAGAAGCCAATTCTAATTGTCTGTCCTGCATAGGCAGAAAGATCTGCCATCTCACTTTCCCACATATTATCATCCTCAATTGTACCCGCAGTCAAAACTCTCGTTTTTAGCACTTGAAGTACGGTGTTGGTTGCATCGAGTATTTGAACCTGATAGGTTCTATCTGAACATCCACCACAGAAAGTGAGCAGGTCATAATCTATATTTTCGTCCCACTTTAAATCGACAGTTGTTGCTCCGGCAGGAATACTAATTTCTTGATACAGCAGTGAGGTGTCAGGAGCTCCTGCATCGAAGCCATTTCCGGCTAGCAATCCTCCATCTGTTGGAGTAGCCGGTGGGAAAAATGCACCTCCATCATTAGATGCTCCTACGTAATATGCTATATAAGGACCAGTAAAATCATCCACAACCCAACCTGTAAAATCGCCTGTTTCAAAACTACCATTAATAAGTATATCGCTAAGCGAACAGTTATCTGTAGCAGTTGGAGTAACATAAGTAACCACTGTACTACAAAGTCCAGCATTATTATTTACTGTGAAATCTACTGGGCATGTTAAAACTGGTGGCTCTGTATCATTAACAGTTACAGTGAAGCTACAATTAGCCGTGTTGCCGCCAGGATCTGTTACCATATAAGTTACCGTGGTTATCCCTATTGAGAACATATCTCCAGGGTTATGCGATGATGTTATTACTGCACTTCCAGAACAATTATCAACTACTACTGGAGCGGTCCATGTAACTACGGCGCCACAAATACCAGCATCATTATTTACTGTAATATCTCCAGGGCAAGTAATAGTAGGCAGTATATTATCTTCAACAGTTACAACTGCCGTACAAGTACTAGTATTTCCGTTTACATCGGTTACGGTTATAGTTACAGTATTTGGTCCTACATTGGCACAACTAAAGGTGTCCATATCTAATGTTGTACTTGCTACACCGCAATTATCACTTGGATTAGTGCCAGTACTAGGAATAAAGGCAACATAATCATTAAACGCGGTCCATATTTGATTATTTCTATTTGGTGTAGAGGTGCCGGCATCTCCAGCGGCATTTTCAACTCCTTGGGTTGAAGGATTTCCATCCGATAATTTAGATAGCGTATGAATTTCAATAATATTAGATCCTTCGTATAATTGCGCTTGGGTGGTAATAGGAGCGGTATTTGGAAATTGCGGCACGTTATTGTATTCTACAATAAACACTCTATTTGGCGCTATCCCTGTCATCGCATAACGAATAGTACCTCCCGATGCAGGATTTAAATCGTCCCATACAACAGCAATAATATCATTAGGAGTAGATACATTAGGTATTGCATCGTCTGAAAAATCAGCTAGATCTATACCTGAAAATGATAAATATCCATTAGACGATATATAAAGGTCTGTATATGTATTTTCGAAAAAATCAAACGAGAATCCCAACGGTATTGCCGCACTTCCTTGATCATCACCTAGCGTAATATTTGTTCCTATTCCAGAAATATCTATCGGGTTAAATACGCCTGTCTGATTTACAGAATAACCAGGAACGGGTGGTGCAAGTACATCATCAGGAATAATGGTAGCCGTTCCCGCGGCATCTAATTGTATAGTTATGTCCTGACACATTACTATAGGATTTTCATTATCAACCACTGTAACATCAAAACTACAACTAGCCATATTACCCGATGCATCTGTTGCTTCAAAGGTATTAGTAGTCGTTCCTACTGGGAAGACACTACCCGATGGAAGACCTGCTGTTTGATTTAACGTAGTTGCATCATATTCAAATTCTATACGAGATTTATTGCTATCACTAGGTTCCGTCCAGTAAGTACCTTGTGGCGCAGGGCCAGTGTGTATAGTGTTTTGAGTACCAAAACGAGCAATGTTTACAATATTTCCCCCAATTGCAATATTGTTACCATTAGTATATGAATTTATATTACCTGTTCCACGGGTTCCCATAATCGCAATTATATCTCCCGCTACAACAGGAATATTTACCGGAATAAAGTTATTGCCAGGGGTAAGGCCAGACCAGTGAAGCAAAGCGTCATAAGACGATAGAGCTGGCCACGTTGTAGGAACTGCTGCAAAACGCATTACTTGTACATTTTGATCATCAGCAGAAGCCGTATTTGGAACTCTTAGCGCAGTAATTACAAAATCAACTGGCGCGGTAAACCAGTATCCTCTGGCGTTTCCACCAAAAGAACTCGTTTGATCAGGAATTTGATTATTACGAGTAGTTCCACAATTATCCGTCATTGTTGGCATAGCATAAGTAACTACAGCGCCACAACTTCCGGGATCGTTATTCTGGGTAATATTTCCAGGGCACGTAACAACTGGTGGAGTAGTATCTTCAACGGTTACCGTGTCTGTAGCACTAGAAGTACATCCGTTGCCGTCAGTATAGCTATAAGTTATTGTATGGGTACCATTCCCTGAAACACCCGATTCAAATGTATAGGTGGTTCCATTACCGTCATCTGTTACTCCAGGTCCACTATATAAACCACCTGTTGGGCTTCCACCGCCTTGACCAAGCAACACAGTCGCTGGGCACACAGGATCAATTGCCACAGTAAAAGTTACATTTGGTAATGCAAATACTTCCACATTATCTGTAGCAAAATCTCCACCTTGGGTATATGTTAATGTATGTGTTCCAGCTCCCGCGGTGGCTGGGTTAAAGCTATAGGTTGTACCGTTACCATCATCAGTTACGCCCGGCCCGCTATATACACCGCCCGTTGGTGAACCACTGCCTAAACCAGTTTGATTACCAGCATCTATACATAAATCTGCCAATGCTGTAAAAGTTGTTGCCGAAGCAAACACTTCCACATTATCTGAGGCCGTATCCGCACAGGAAAGTGTAAATGAAAAGGTATAGTTTAAAGTATGAACTCCAACTCCTGCAGCAGCAGGATCAAAACTATAGGTAGTTCCGTTTCCATCATCTGTTACACCGGGTCCGCTATATACCCCACCTGTAGGAGTACCGCTCCCAAGACCGGATTGAACGCCAGCATTCACATTTAAATCTGCTAACGCAGTATAATCTGCAGCAGTAAAATAGTTAAAGCCCATTTTATTGGCTGCTTCCGCTACAATATTATAAAGGTTAGCGTCAGATTCAGCATTATTATACGTTTTCGAATTCGGATTATTAATACAGTTAAATGTAGCATTACCCGAACTTCCAGGAAAAGTATCACCTGCATCGCCTCGGTTTATATTCAGATTTAAATTTCTAAAACCATCACCCTGTTCCAAATCAACACGATATCTCGCTGGATTGGTATTATTGGCTGTGGCTCTATCAATATGATAAATACATAAACCTGAACCTGGTAAAAAGGCATCCCAACCAACTTTTTGTCTATTTTCAATTAAAAAATATTCATTACCTACCAATGTATTTAGTCGATAAGCTTCAGAAGAGCTTTGAGAAAAATCCATATTAGTAATTGTTCCCGAGCCAGTTAAAACAGTTGGCGTCATCCAGCCCATTTCATCCTTACAATACACAGAAGGATGAGCAGGCGTTTTTCCACTATTATTCCAAGTTCCGCCAGCCATCAAGCACCAATTTCCTAAACCCTCAGAGCCGCCATCGGTATCGTATAAATCTGGAAGGCCCAGTGCGTGTCCAAATTCATGACACATAACACCTATGTTTGTAATCGATGCAGGACCATATTTTTCAGCCTGAATTATATAGTCATTAATAATTTTACCATCGTATGTAACCTGTAAGCCAGCGGCAGACAATGTCCATCTATGAGACCAGATATCGGCTGCATTACCAGATTCTTCAGATCCACGACCAGAGTGAATTACCATAACCACATCAACAGAGCCATCGCCATCACCATCATAATTTGCATAATTAATACCAGCTGTTTCAGCTGCGTCAACTGCTTCGCGAATAAGCGGTACTGCATTAAAGAAATTTCTTGCATTTATATCATCAACTCCATAGGTGGCGCGATTATTAGCGGCAGTGTACCATCCAGAAACATCAGTGTTTATTGTTAAGCTTCCGTAAGAAGCCGCCAAATAAAAATCTCGAAAACTTCCCGTTTGTCCGTTTACATTATACCCCACCTGATTACTAAGATTGTCAAACTCTGCATTAGTATAAGTTGCAAGTTGATCTGGATAATCAATTAATAATAGCAACGACCTTCTAACACCAGTAGAAGGAAACACACTCTGTACAGATACTCCAGACGGAATTCGAGAAGCACTTGCACTAACTAGGCGCTCCTGTAAAGGCGCTCCAGTAAAACGAGCGTGGGTATTTAAAGAATTTAGCGTACGCACTTCCTGCGCATTTCTGCGATTAGCAGCAGAAACTTTTACATCAGATAAATACAATTCGCCATCAACACCTTGCGCGGCATATTTAAAATAGCCATCCGCAGGATCTTGCATAACAGTATAACCATCCTCAGTTTCTAGATACGTTATTTTATCGACGGTCAAAATCCGACCGCGGAAAATTTGACCGTTAGGCTGTTCCAACTCCGTTATATATGGAATATGGGTAACAGCACAAAATTCATTGCCCTGTGTAGGCGCAATAGGAACAATGCCCATAGGTCCAGCAGTTGGGCTCGTGGGCATTGCGCGTTGTGTCTGTAATGAAGAAGGGTAGTACAAGCTGTTCTCTGTCCCTTGTGCACTGCTCTGCCAGCAACAGCAAAATATTGCTATTACGGCTAATAGTTGTGTAATTTTTTTCATTGGTTTGGTTGTTAGTGTTATTAGTATAGTAAATACTCCATATTGAAATAATATGAAGTATTCATCAATTTAGAAAGGGGAGTAATTTGAATATTGTTTGAAATATTAAAGTTACTGATTATTAGCACTATAGAAAATAAGTGTTACCACGTATATTGTTAGTACTCAATTCGCTACAGAAATTTAGATATGTAACTAACTAAAGTGTATTAAAATGATAAATAGGGAACCCTAAGACTATTTTTCATATTGTTGATAGCATTCGTATAATGAGAATAGAAGTGGCTATGTGTATGCAATACTGTAGGAATGAGATTGCTGTAGTTGCAACCTAAACAGAAATACGCCTTATATTTTTTCAGAAAAAATAGCATCCTGTTTAGAAAACAATTTTGATAGTGAAAAATTTGTAAAAATTGATATCTTTGATTCTCTCCCCACGGTCTCCGAAGCTTTAGCGTAGGATACCCACGATCACCAAAAAACCACATGCACAGAAGCTCCAAGCTGTCGTGCGCTAATTATTTTAACTGCAATGTGGAATTCCGCAATGCGATGTACTTTAACACTTTTACATTTACAAAACTAAAACCAACACTTATAAATACAACGCAATAAAAAAAGAATACAACCCACTTAAAGCTTTGCTGAAATAAAAACGCAAAAAATTAAATCCCCATTTAAAATTGTTTTACTGAATAACAAAAATTAAAAACTAGTATGATGAAAAAATGTGTATTTAAACCGCTCCTTTTGGCTGTTCTATTCCTATTGATTAGCGTGCCAATTTCAGCACAGGTAATTAAGCTTAAAGCAACAGGTATTTCGATGCGCTACGAGCTAGATAACGGACAATGGACAGAATGGGATCCTATTTCAGAAACTAACGATTTAATTACGCTAAATCTAGATACCAATAAAATAACCATTCGGGCAAAACAAGATATGGTGTACACCATTTCTGGCGATGAAGACATAGAAACCACCGAAAATGGCGAAGAAAGCCTGGCTTTCTATTGCGTAGACAACAACGATAAAATCTGTAGAATAAAATACATAAAAGCACTAACCGCCAAAGAGCAAAGTAAGTTCACCGTTTCATACGTGGGCTATAAGTATACGTATAATGTGGATGTGGTGAAGTAGGTGAAAATTGCTTTCCACCTTTGTAGTAGTAGCTCCTTGTTTTGTTAGATTAATATTAATTCTATATTTGAATAAAGAATATATTCTGTCTCAGTGTGAAATTTTGCAATGAGGCGGAATTGTATTTTTTAATGGTAGAAGACATAAAAACACCACCAAAACTACTAGCTAAACATCTAACCAAGATTTTAAATTACCAATGTCAGAAAACGAAAAACAACAAAACCTTAAACAAACCCTTTGGAATATTGCCAACGACCTACGTGGCAATATGGATGCAGACGATTTTAGAGATTATATACTAGGCTTTATTTTTTACAAATATCTAAGCCGAAAAATGAGTAGCTACGCAAATGTTATTTTAGAGCCGGATGACTTAAATTACGATACGGTTGAAACACATAAAGATGCCGAAGCTTTGCTAGAAGCAATTAGATATGAAGCTTTAGATAAGCTAGGCTATTTTTTAAAACCCAGCGAACTATTTAGCGAACTTGCAAGACGTGGCAACGCTGGTGGTAAAAACAATTTTATATTGGGCGATCTTGCCAATGTACTAACAAGCATTGAGCAAAGTACTATGGGTAGCGAAAGTGAAGACGATTTTGGTAATCTCTTCGAAGACCTCGATTTAACGAGCAGTAAACTAGGGAAAACAGAAGACGCCAAAAACGAACTAATCGTAAAAGTGCTTACCCATTTAGAAAATATTGACTTTGACTTAGAAAACAGCGACAGCGATATTCTAGGCGATGCCTACGAGTATTTAATTGGGCAATTTGCAAGCGGCGCAGGCAAAAAGGCAGGCGAGTTTTACACCCCACAACAAGTTTCAAAAGTATTGGCAAAACTGGTTACAACCAATAAAACCAAATTGCAAAGCGTGTACGATCCCACCTGTGGTTCTGGCTCGCTATTGTTACGTGTTGCCAAAGAAGTAAAAGAAGTAGGTGAATTTTTTGGACAAGAAAGCAATCCAACCACCTATAACTTGTGCCGTATGAATATGATAATGCACAACGTACACTACAAACGCTTTGATATTTATAACGAAGACACCCTAGTAAACCCAAGCCCAAACCATATAGACAAACGTTTTGAAGCCATTGTAGCCAATCCGCCATTTTCGGCTAATTGGAGTGCTAGCCCTTTGTTTATGAGCGACGATCGATTTTCGGCTTATGGTAAACTTGCGCCAAAAAGCAAAGCAGATTTCGCCTTTGTACAGCATATGGTGCATCAATTAGATGAAAACGGAACTATGGCGTGTGTATTACCGCACGGTGTATTGTTTCGTGGCGCAGCAGAAGGACACATTCGTAAATTTTTGATAAAAGATAAAAACTACCTAGATGCCATTATTGGCTTACCTGCAAACATATTTTTTGGCACCAGCATTCCTACTTGTATTTTGGTGCTCAAAAAAGATAGAAATAGCAATGCGGAGCGCAGTAAAAACATATTGTTTATAGATGCTAGCCAACATTTTGAAAAAGTAAAAACTCAAAATGTATTGCAGGAGGCACATATAGAAAAAATTGTGAACACCTACCGCACCTACGGCAACGGCAATTTTACCGAAGAAGCAACTGACAAATACAGTTACGTTGCCACCCTAGCCGAGGTTAAAGAAAACGATTACAACCTAAACATACCGCGCTATGTAGATACTTTTGAAGAAGTAGAACCTATAGATTTAAGCAAAATAGTAGCAGATTTAAAAGAAGTTGCTGCCCAAACTCAGAGCACGGATGCTGTCATTGCAGATTTTTGTAAGCAGTTAAACATAGAAACTCCTTTTTAATGGCAGCTGAAACCGAAACATCACAGGTTTGCTTCGTGCTTCGCAAAGCAAAACAACAAACACCCCAATTGCGCTTTCCTGAGTTTGAAGGGGAATGGGAAGAGAATTTATTAAAATCTAAAATTTCATCTATCGATTCTGGATGGAGTCCACAATGCGAAGATTATCCTTCAATTGAAAATGAGTGGGGAGTTTTAAAAACAACCGCTGTTGTTTGGGAAGGATTCAATCAAAATGCAAATAAAAAATTACCATTAAAACTAAAACCAAGACCAGATTTGCAGGTATTGAAAAATGATATACTAATAACAAGAGCTGGTCCAACAAGTAGAGTAGGAGTTCCAGTGCATATTAATGAAGTTCGTCCAAAATTGATGCTTTCTGATAAGTTGATTCGATTGAAAGTTAATGAAAATAGCTCAAGTTTATTTTTAGCAATTTCATTAGGAAATAGAGCAGCGCAAAAACAATTAGTCAGTAAATCGAGTGGATTAGCAGAATCTCAAACAAATATTTCACAGAAAATTTTATTAAAAACTAAACTAAATCTCCCCACCCTCCCAGAACAACAAAAAATAGCAAATTTCCTAACAGCGGTAGATACCAAACTACAGCAACTAAGCACCAAAAAAGAACTACTGGAACAATACAAAAAAGGGGTAATGCAGCAGCTTTTTAGCCAGCAATTGCGGTTTAAAGATGATAATGGGAGTGATTTTGGGGATTGGGAGGAGAAGAGGTTGGGGGATGTTTGTGAAATGACTTCTAGTAAAAGAGTGTATTTAGAGGATTATGTACAAGAAGGAATACCATTTTACAGAGGAAAAGAAATATCAGAATTGAGAATAAATCAAGAGCCATCTGATATATTATTTATAACGAGAGAACGCTATGAAGATTTTAAAGCTAAATATGGAGTCCCAATTAAAAACGATATCTTAATAACAGCAGTTGGAACCCTAGGTAACGTTTTAAGAATAAAAGATGAAAGTGAATTTTATTTTAAAGATGGAAATTTAATATGGTTGAGAAAAATAACTGAGAATTCTAAATTTCTAGAAATTTTATTAGAATGGGAAACTAAGGAATTAATTAAAACCTCAATTGGCTCGACTCAAAAAGCTCTGACTATGGTTGAATTGAGAAAATTGAAGTTTAATTTTCCCTCGCTTAAAGAGCAACAAAAAATAGCCAGTTATTTAAGTGCGCTAGATGCAAAAATAGACGGGGTACAAACGCAACTAGAAAAAACGCAGCATTTTAAAAAGGGGTTGTTGCAGGGGATGTTTGTTTAACTAATAAAATTTATGGCTTACTCTGAAACTATATATAAACAGAATACAATGCTTAAAAGTGTAAAAACTTTAGTTGAGCATCAAAAACAAATTACTAAAATTAAAGGTGAGTCGTTTAACATTTATAATATACTCAACTTAAAAACAAATGAGGTAAGAACACATTCTGCATTTATTGGAGAATTATTGAATCCACAGGGTACGCATTTAATGGGTTCGGTTTTTCTAAAAGCATTTCTTGAAATTTTACCAAATATTGAATATAAAAATCATTTAGACCTTAAAACAGCCGAGGTCTTTATTGAATATAATGTTGGTCTCATAAATAAAGACTTAAAGACAGGTGGTAGGATTGATATTTTAATTAATGATGTAACGAACAAAACTATTTCCATTGAAAACAAAATAGATGCAGGAGACCAAGAATTCCAAGTTGAAAGGTATTGTAATTTTAATAAAGATAAAAACAAGGTGATTTATTTGTCAAAAGATGGTAAAGAACCTGATATAACAAGTAAAGGAAAGTTGCAAAAGGATATAAATTATCAATTAATAAGTTATCAAGTAGAGATAATTAATTGGCTTCAGGTTTGTCAAAGGTTATCTTATGACCAGCCTTTACTTAGAGAAAGTATAAAGCAGTACCGCATATTAATTCAACAACTAACAAAAACATTAGATAATAAAGAAGATATGGAGCTGTCAGAAATTGTAAAGAGTAATTTAGAGGAAGCATCACTTATTGCTTCAAAGTATCATCAGATTGTAAATAAACTTAAATCGAAATTTAGAGATCGCGTTTTAGAAATTTTAAATAATAAAAATTTAGGGTATAATATAACAAAACAGGATATTAGTAAAAAACACTCTAATTTATGGTTTTATAGCAAAGAGTTGGAAGTTTCTAAGAAAGTGTGGTTTGGAGCCGAAAGCTTCAGTGGTGTGGGACATAAAGACGGTATTTTGTTTGTTGGTATTTTTGATAAAAATAATTCCATAGCCAGTAGACAGGATTTTATTTCAATTAATAAACAATGGATACATTATCAACCTGTAATTTTTAAAAATCAAATAATTAATTTATCAGACATCTCATTTTTAAATAAATTAAATGAGCAAGAAACGTTAGAATTAGCAGCAGAAAGCGCAGCACAACAAATTAAAACTTTTATTAAAGAGCATCGTTTTTTGTTGGAAAATAAATAACCAATAAAACCACAAAACGGCGGTAATTGGGCTAGGAAAATAGCTTTACTAGAAAGTATTAATCCAAATTGAAACGATTTGTTTAATGACCTTTAAATTATGACCAAACAATCTGAACTTCAATTAGAAAATAAGCTCATCAAACAGTTAATTAGTTTGGGTTATAAGAATGTTGTTATTTCAGATGGTGATGCGTTACTATCTAATTTAAAAACGCAGTTAGAGACATTTAACAAAATAGTTTTTAATACTAGAGAATTTGAAACTATTTTAAATCATTTAGCCAAAGGCAATGTGTTTGAAAAAGCGAAAACCTTACGCGATCGTTTCAACATAACGAGAGATAACGGCGATAGCTTTTATGTTCGCTTTTTTAATAAAGAAGATTGGGCAAGAAACCTATTTCAAGTAACCAACCAAATAGCCCAAGAAGGCACCTATAAAAATAGGTACGATATTACGATTTTAGTAAATGGTTTGCCCTTGGTGCAAATAGAGCTAAAACGTAGGGGATTAGAAATAAAGGAAGCATTTAACCAGATTAACAGATATCAACGACATTCATTTTGGTCTAATAACGGTTTGTTTCAGTATGTGCAATTGTTTGTAATAAGCAATGGCGCAAATACAAAGTATCTTGCCAATAATAAGTTGCAATCTGTAAAGCAAACCTTCTTTTGGGCAGACCAAAACAATAAAAACATCACAGATTTAACGGACTTTGCAACTGCGTTTTTAAACCCAAACCACTTGGGTAAAATGATTGCCAAATATATAGTGCATAGCCAAACCCATAAAATATTAATGGTGTTGCGCCCCTATCAATTTTACGCCACAGAACACATAGTAAACCAAGTTGCCACGAGTAATAAGAATGGTTATATATGGCACACCACAGGCTCTGGTAAAACCTTAACATCGTTTAAAGCTAGCCAGCTTATAATGGATTTGCCAGAGGTACACAAAGTAGTATTTGTGGTAGATAGAAAAGATCTGGATTACCAAACCATGCTAGAGTTTAATAGCTTTAAAAAGGATAGCGTAGATGTTACAAACAATACACAGTCGCTAGTTACTCAATTAACAGATGATTCTAAATTGGTATTAACCACAATTCAGAAACTGAACAATGCCATTTCTAAAATACATTACGAGAAAAGCTTAAAGCATTTACAAGATAGAAAAGTTGTCTTTATTTTTGATGAATGCCACAGAAGTCAGTTTGGGAATACTCATCAAAAGATTACTGAGTATTTTAAAAGCAGTCAGCTTTTCGGTTTTACAGGAACGCCTATTTTTAGGGACAATGCTTCAAAGAATGATTTGGGAAAACGCACTACCAAAGATTTGTTTGGAAAGTGCTTGCATAAATATGTAATTACAGATGCTATTAGAGATCAAAATGTGTTACGTTTTGGAATAGAATACATCGGTAGGTACAAGCAAAAAAGCAACACGTTTATTGACATTGAAGTAGAAGATATAGACACTGCTGAGGTGTATGCAGACGAAAAGCGTTTAGAAAAAATTGCAGATTACATAATTGCCTATCACAGTAAGAAAACGTTTAGCAAGGATTATTCAGCCTTGTTCGCAGTTAGTAATATTGATACCCTAATTAAATATTATGACATCTTTAAACGCAAAAAAGAAGCAGGCGATCACAATTTGCGCATAGCCACTATATTTTCTTACGGAACCAATGAAGACGATGAAGACGCACAGGATTTTATGCCAGATAATGATTTTTATGTAGCAGGTGAACCAGATAAAAGCTACAAAACAAGTCATACCCGCGACAAGCTAGACGAATATATTGTTGATTATAATGCAATGTATAATACTAGTTTTTCAACAAAAGACAGTCAGCAGTTTGAAAACTATTTTAAAGACATAAGCAAGCGTTTAAAGGAACGTGAAAAACCAACTTTTCAAGATAAAGATAGGTTGGATATTGTACTAGTAGTAAATATGATGCTTACTGGTTTTGATGCAAAAAAGGTAAATACTTTATACGTAGATAAAAATCTAAAATATCACGGTCTAATACAGGCATACTCTAGAACAAACAGAATTTTAGGGGAGCAGAAATCGCAAGGAAATATTTTATGCTTCAGAAACCTTAAAAAGGCAACAGACGAGGCTATTACATTGTTTTCTAACAAAGAAGCAATTGAAGAAATAATACTACCGCCTTATGAGTCAATTGCCGAAAAATTTGATGAAGCATTAAAAAACCTATTAAAAATTGCGCCAACCTACCAAAGTGTTGATGATCTGCAAAGTGAAGAAGATGAATTAAAATTTGTAAAAGCCTTTAGAAGCTTATTGCGCGCAAAAAATGTGTTAGAATCTTACACAGATTTTGAATGGTCAGCTTTAGAGATAGATGAGCAAACCTTTGAAAATTATCAAAGCAAATATTTAGATTTATATGATAAAGTAAAACAGGATAACGCAAAACATAAAACCTCTATACTTGACGATATAGATTTTGAGCTAGAATTAATACATCACGACGAGATTAATGTAGCCTATATTTTACAATTATTAGCAAAACTAAAAGATGCTAAAACAACAGATGCCAAGGCACAGAAAAAGGCAATTATAGAAATGCTTTCTGGCGATATAGAGCTGCGTAGTAAGCGCGAACTTATTGAAAAATTTATTGAAGAAAATCTGCCTTATATTAGTGATGTGGATAATATTCAAGATGAGTTCGAACGCTTTTGGCACGACGAAAAAATAATCTCATTATCAAAAATATGCGAAGAAGAAAATCTAGACAAAGCACAATTTAGAGCTTTAATAGAAAGCTACACAACCTTCGGCCGGGAACCTTTACGCGATGATATCTTTAAATGCTTAGACAACAGACCAAGTATATTAAAAGCAAGAGAAGTTGGAGAGCGTATTTTAGATAAAATGAAAGAGTTCGTTCAGGTTTTTGTGCAAGGGATGACTGGATAAGTTAATGTCAGGGTGAGCGCAGTCGAAACCCTTGGTGCTAACAAAACTAAAAAGGATCGTAAGGACTATAAAGCTGAGGATGAGGAATTGCGTATGGTTGCGGAAAATGATAATTTTAAATAAATTAAATAATGAGATTAGCTGCTATATTTTTACCCAAAAATAGTTTGCCTTATATTTTTGGTGATGATCATAACGGACAAACTATTAATTTAGGAGGTAAGTTTTTTTACTCTTTTTCAGAGGATGATCAGCAAATTATTAATATTGACATAGTAAGAGAGAATGAAAATTTTATCAATAAATTTTGGGGTGAAGATATTTCCTTAATAAGTGCAATTGTAGGGCGTAATGGTGCTGGAAAAACAAGCTTGTTGCGAGCTATAAACAATAAAGCAGATAAAGGCCATGTTGCTTCAGTTTATATATATGAAACGGAAACAGGAACAATAAAAGGTTGTAATGAAACAGAAAAAAAAATTAATTCTTCCAGAAATATTGAATGGGTAGAAAATAATAAATTAGAGATAGAAAAACAGTTTTATTCTCCTGTACTTGATTATGATTTAAAAGACACATCTTCATCACTTGCATTAGTAAACTATTTAAACGGAACCGTTGAGGATTATTATTTAGATTCATTAGTAAGAAATGTAATCCTACTTAATGATCCAATAATAACATTGCTAAAAAAATCATATAACGATTTTCCTTCCTACGAAGAATATTACATATCAGCTAAAGGGCACCGTCAATCCTTTTTTCAAGAAACTTATGCCACAGCAAACTTTGCAAATCCAAATAAAGGCGATGTTGTAAAAAATCATATAACCGGAGATATAGTCCGTTTGGAAAGCGAGAAATCTGAAGAATTTTCAAAGCGTGATATACTAGATTTGTTAAATAATTATAAGGGCATAATTGATAGCGGAAGTTTTAACTCTCTTTTTAACTCACTCTGGGACTTAGATGAATATAAATTTAAAAACGATGCAGGATTAATACACGAATCAAAAAATTTTATTAAAGATGTCGAAATAACATTGCTCAGTTATATACTACTTGGAGCAATTTTCCCCCAGACAGGGTTAGCGGGTAAAACTGACTTTAATGAGGTTTTAAATTCGCATGGATTTGAGGATAAGTTGAATAAGTTCTTAGATCTTTATTTAAGTAGTGAATATGGTGCCTTAACAGATAAAATCACAAACACTTTGGGATATATATCTGTAGATAATCAGGATAAAATATTAGACATTATCAATACAGATACCTGGAGTAAATTTGGAGGGGTTGATATGGTAAATGTCAGAGACAGAATGAAGAAGCATGTCCTAATGTTTTCTGACATTTTAGATTTTTACAAATTTCTATCTTCGTTAATTTATAATAAGAGTTTAAATTTTAATGCGGGGACTTTAACATATAACATTAAGAAACATCCAATAGAAATTTTTGATAAATTAATATTTAAGTATAAAAAGGTTCTTCAAGCATTTCAGTATATACCGACCAAAATTTCAATTTTAGAATTCAGAAGTAACAAAAAATTATCTTATGGTGAGAAAGCTTTAATTGAATTTTATGCCTCAATTAATAACTATTTGGAAAAGGTTAAAGGAAGAGAACATCAATGTTTTGAAAATTATCTTCTTTTATTGGACGAACCAGAACTAGGCTATCACCCACTATGGAAAAAGAAATTTGTTAAAGCAATATCTAGAACATTTCCAGTCATTTTTTCTAAAATTCAGCCATATAAATTTGATTTTATAACTAAAAAGGATTTGAAATCCACAAAAAGTAAGCCTAATGTTCAAGTGATATTTTCAACTCATGACCCTCTTACCTTATCAGATATACCTAATAGTAATATTATATATTTGAATAAAGATGATGTTGGAAACACCACGGTTTTAAATAATGAGCTTACTCACAAAAAATCATTCGGAGCTAATGTCCACGACTTATTTGCGGATAGCTTTTTTCTTCAAAATGGTTTTATGGGAGAGTTTGCAGAGGATACAATTAAAGAATTAATAATATATCTTAAGGTTATAGTTACTGATGATCCTAGAGATGCTATGGATGAACTCGTCCTTACCAGAAACTGGGATAAGCATTTGGCGCAGAAAGTTATTGATATTGTCGACGAACCTATTATAAAAGAAAGGCTACAAAACCTTTTTGATAAAAAATTCCTCTTAAATAATAAAGCAGCGCTATTATTAAAACAAATAGAAATTGAGTTAGCCCTTAAAAAATTAAATAATGCGGAAAATTAAAATTGATAAAAACTTAAAGGAGGAGGTGGCGGTATTTAATAAGTCCTTATTTGTAGAAACAAGAAAATCCGACTTTATTCATCCTCTTACTAAACTCAAGCAACTTAAAGGGAAAATCAATCAACAGAAATATGTTGATTATAGAAAATACATTCAAAAAATTATTGACAATTACCAGGATCTTTTGAATGCTACTCCCGAAGAAATGATAAATTTCATTAAAGAATTTGATTCTATATTAATCCAAAGTAGAGTATCAAAAAATGTTTCTAGGTCTAAATTGAAGTTTCATGAATTAGTTGTGGAAGCCATGCGTTATGAGGATTTGAGAGATAAGGAGTTTCCTAAATATCTTCTAAAATCGAATATAAAAACTTGTGTTTATTGTAATGCCCAATCAGCGATAGTAATTGAGCCAAAATATTACGATAAAGAAAAAAGAAAAAGGAAAAAAAATATATTAGCAAAATTGCAATTGGACCATTACCATCCAAAATCGAAATATCCTTTTTTGTCAACTTCTTTTTTTAATCTTTATCCTACCTGCGCAAATTGTAATCTTGCCAAAGGCAAAGACCGTGCAGTTTTTGAGCTTTATACATTGTCTGATGATGTTGATAGTTTCAATTTTTGGATTGATGATAATTCAATATTGGAATATTGGATAAACAAAAATTTAGATCACTTGAAAATAAGTTTACAATCCAAAGATGGCAATATTTCATTACTGCATAATCATATTGATCTTTTTCAAATTCAAAAAATTTATGAAAAGCAAATTGATATAGTTGAAGAGTTGGTTATAAAAGCAAATGCAAATCCACAAAGTTATAGAGATATGCTCAGTAAAAGTTTAAATAGTATTTTTCCTGATCCTTCAATTGTTGATAGAGTGATTATTGGCAATTACAGCAAACCCGAAGAAACATTTAAAAGACCATTTGCAAAATTAACACAAGACATTGCCAGACAACTCAAATTGATTTAAAAAAATTATTATGCCAATTCCAAAACACGATGAAATCCGCATTCCTGCTTTAAAACTACTTAAGGAAAAAGGAACACTAAAATTAAAAGATTTTGTAGAGCTTCTTGCTACTTACTTTCAACTAACAGAAGAAGAAGTGTCTGAAATCTATCCTTCTGGTAACGGGCATATATTCTATGACCGTGTTACTTGGGCTCTCAGTTATTTACATATGGCAGCTCTAGTAGATAAACCCAATAGAGGCTATTACCAGATTAGTGTAAGCGGGGTAAAAATGCTAGAAACTCCAGATAAAGTCCACATTTACATTGACAAAAAAGTTAGCGAAAGAGAGCCAAACAAAGCAACAGCCAAAAAGGAAGAATCACTCCCTGATAAAAATGAAAGCTCAAATGATACGCCGGCAGAGAAACTATACATTTCATTCGAGAAAATAAAAGCAGCTCGTAAAAGTGAGATCCTTGATACTATTTTAAGAAAGTCACCTTATGATTTTGAGAAATTGGTAGTTCGTCTTTTGCAGCGTATGGGGTATGGTGGCGAAATAAAAGATTCTGGTTTAGTTACAAGCGCCACCAATGATGGCGGAATAGATGGAATAATAAAGGAAGATGTGCTTGGCTTAGGTCGTATTCATATACAAGCCAAACGCTATGCTTTAAAAAATGGCATTGGCAGGGATGAGGTTCAGAAATTTGCTGGCGCCCTTTTAGGGGCTCCTGTGAGCAAAGGAGTTTTTATAACAACATCTTATTTCTCACCGGGTTCACTTGCCTACGTAAAGAACCTTAATACTGCCGCAACTATCATTCTTATTGACGGCGACCAACTTGCAGAATATATGTATGATTATGGTTTGGGAATGCAAATAGAGCAAACCGTAGAGCTTAAAAAGCTCGACACAGATTTTTGGGATGCTATGACAGATGAGAATTAATGGAAGACTGGAATCAAATAAAAAATGGCATTCAATCTGAACTTGCGGCTATTTCCAAAGTATTAGAGAAAGTAGAAATAAAAGAACCTAAAAGTAGTTTCGAAGTCTGTATCAAGGAGTTGTTCTCTTCAGATACTTCGAATTTAAAAATAAAAGTTAAGGATTATTTCAGCGTTTTTGATAAAGAAGTCATTTATACAGTGGGGTTAAAAGGATGCGATGATTATGATGTTATAAATACAGCTTTTGTAAAAGCAAAAAGCTCAAAAAAAGGCGGGAAAGCATATAGCAAAAATAACAATGTTAAAAGTGGAATCCTTTATGTAGGTAGTAGCCAATCTAAGTATCTAGCTACTCGTATGAGAAATCATCTAGGTATAGGGTCGCAAACAGTTTATTCTATGCATTTAAAAGAATGGCTACCTAAGGAATTGAATTGTACTATTGAAATCAGAGTATTTACAGTGCTTATACAAGAAAACGATATTCAGATTGTAAAAATGCTAGAACTTGCTGAACAGGATTTATGGGATGCTTATAAACCATTATTTGGTAAGAGAAGTGGATTGCTTTAAATCATAAGTCTATAAAAATAATTATCAATTATGAATAATCTGCAAAACGTATACAAGACTATTAAATATAGAAGTTCTCAATTTAAAAGAAATGGAGAGGAGTGGAAAAAAGAATTGTCATCAGCGAAAAATTACGTGCCAACACCAGATCTTAAACATTGGGCATTTGCCAAAAGCGCAGGATTTGATAATGAATATTTTAATGGTGGAGGTGGAGCAGCTAAAAAATGGTTTATTTCACGGGGTTTTATTAATGTTTTAAGTCTACCGGCAAGTGACTTTAAGAAAGATATCATTTCAAAGTTTTACGATTGGGGTAACAAAATTGAAAGTTTCGATATAATTGGAAAGTTCGAAAGAGATCAAAACAAGAATCAAAATTTTGAATTACTTGTTCCTGCTACTACAGTACCAAAGAAATTATTACCACTAACTTTTATAGAATCATCGCAAGACATTTTCGACGAGGGATTTAAAGCGCAAATAGTACGCGAGGTTTCAAAACGAGATAGAAAATTAATTTCTCAAGCAAAGAAGCATTATGGTGCAAAGTGTTCCGTATGTCAATTTGATTTTGGTCAAATTTATGGTCAATATGGAGTAGGGTTTATTGAAATACATCATTTAATACCTATTGCAGATGGTCCTAGAAAATCTAAATTAGAAGATGTCAGACCAGTATGTTCTAATTGTCATCGAATGTTACATCGTGGCTCATCTATGTTGGAGATTGACGAGCTAAAGGATATTATCGAAAAAGCAAAAAGGAATAATAGTAAAGGAAAATAAAATGATAATTATCCTCTCTGTTATAATAGTAATTCTCCTAATTGTAATCTATTTTCTATACACCCAAAATAGGGCGCAAAACTTTAAGTCGAATGATAATGAAATTGCTGAAGAAGAAGAAGAAAAGGAAATAGATTACCAATCTTTTGAATCTACTTATTATGTTTTAAAAGGGAACATAATATCAAAAAAGATAGCAATCAAAATTGTAAATGCTGTACTTAAACGAAATGCGTTATCAAAAGCAAATACCCGTTTTTCAAATTTAAATAAGGCTAAACCCATTTGGTGGTTTGATATTCCGCAAATAAAATTTACAGAAGAACTTCATTTATTACTAGCAAAAGAGGAAGGCTTTATTTGGATAAAAATCCCCAAAGGAGTTGTAACTGATGTAAGTAAAGTTTTCCGCATACGAGATGATAATGGACTTGTTGAAATAAAAATTTCATCAGAGGCAGGAGTTTATTATTTAAGAGATATTGCTAGTGGAGCAAGTGGCTTCAATTTTGAGCAATATATTCAAAAGGAGTTTGATTAATACCCAACACATAGAATCAAATTTAGTCCCATTCCCTTAGGCAAGTTTATACAAAATACCTCTAAGATATCAATCAAAACCAATCCGATCTCTAATAGTTCCATCCTCCCTATGAATTATAACATCGGCTTTGTGTTTTTTGGCTATTCGTTTCGCTTTAGTAATGGCTGTACTTTGTTTACGGTGTTTGGAAGTAATGCGTTTATTACCCTCACGCCTTACTGCCCAATCCCCCTCATAAGGTACCACGTGTTGGTGCCAGGTTCTGGGTGTAGCGTTGCTTCGCGAACTTTCAAAAATAACTTTAATTATTTCCAGAAATGCTTTTAACCAAGATTTGCCATTTGCCATAAATCGTAAATTACTTGTTCCGAAGATACTGTTTTTAATAGATAGCGATATCTGGATGCGCATTAACAAGCCTAAGCCATTAAAGAAATACTAAATAGACACTCAAACTAATGGTTTAAAAGCATTATGTATTCCTAATACAATCTCGCTTTCCAGAACTCCCGTGTGTACAATTCATCCTATTAACCATATTAGAAACTTTTCTTAAAGGCTATTACTTTAGCGCTGCTCCGGTGTAAATTCGTAGTTACAACAAACAAACTGAACACTATGAAAAAGCTTAAAATAGTATCTGCAGCGGGATTATTAGCCTTGCTTACCGCTTGCGGACCAACGCAAACAACTACAACAACAGAATCTGAAACCTCAAATAGGGGTAGAGTTAATACAGAAGTAACTACTAAAAGTTCCAGTACTACGGCACCTCAACGTGTTGTCACGGGAAGCAGAACTGTGGCGCCCACAATGTCCAAATCAGAGATTGAAAATGCTGAGGTTGCATATAATACCAAAATGCAAAAAATGTATACCGACTTAAAGCTGAGCGACGATCAAATAAGTCGTTTCGAAAAAGAGTGGAGAACCGAAGTTGCCGCTTGGAAAACAAACAACCGCTCAAAAACAATGAACAACTTTGAGCGCACAGAATACCAAGATAGAATTTTAAAAGACGTGCTAAACGACGCACAATTTAAGGAATACCAACAATGGGCACGCGATAATGCAGGGAAGAGAGAAGAGTAATCTTACCTATGTTATAATCAAATTTGCAATCTATATATTGTAAAAATCGTACAGATTAAGTAATAAAAAACCACAATTCGCTAATAGTATGCGCATTGTGGTTTTTTATTGTAGAGCGGGAAGATTATATAAAAAGATGTGTTGCCTTATGCACCAATCCTGCAAATGCGCTTACGCTAACGTAATGCGAAAAGCCTTTCTATATTTTAGATTAGTCGTTTGTTTCGAAAAGCAATCCCTGAACCTGACTTTAAATACCGTTCAAGATCATACGCTATTTGCTTGTTTGCGAAGAGTGAGAGATGTTCAAGTTGTACAGGAAGTTTATCTTTAGTAAAAGAAACCTCACCTTTTTTTGTGCAGCAAGCCTATTGCTAATATTGGTTGTGTATCCTGTGTAATACTTACCATTAGCGCATTTAAGAATATATACAGCGAAGGGAAGTTCCATAATTTAAAATTTTATAATTATGGGGAGTTGTATAAAATTAGAAAACAATTTTTAATTCTTATAAGAATTAACATTGAAAAATCACCCCTTTAACAAAGCTTAGTAGTGCGCAATGCCAAAATCTATTCATTTCAAAATTAAGTGGATCCGCATCCACCGACTGCGTGCGCCAAAGCTTTAGCGGAGGTGCAAGCCCTCAAACGGCATTAATGATAAGTTTCCTAAATTTAAAAAGCCCTCCTTCGCTTTGCTGAAATACGCAAAGCTTCGGAGGGCGAAGGTGGAGCCGGAGGGATTCGAACCCTCGTCCAAACAAGCAATTATACTGCCTTCTACATGTTTAGTTTTCATTTAGATTTTCGTGAGATTGCCGGTCGAAAACTACCAACGCACTCCTTATCTTTACTTGAGCTTCACGATGCCATCAAAGCACTAGCATCGCTAGGTTTACTTTTACGAAGCCACTAAATCAACCGCCGCAAACCAAGGCCGTTGAGTGACTTCCTGCTTGCCCACCTTGTGGGCCGAGGCACATCCTACTGTAATTCGGATTATGCAGCTAGGGCGTAGTTGTTCTCGCCGTTTAAAAAGTGTGAAATATGATATTTACGAGCTATATCCCAGCGCTCGACATGCTTACAATACAATTAGACCCGCTGTCAAAACCAGTCGGCCCCTTTTTTTCTTTAGTAATCAGTGTTCAGTGGCAGAAAGCTGTCTCACGTCTCACGTTTAAAGAAGCGCAAAGATACATGAAAAACCCTATCTTTACCTTCGCTTTAAATCTATTCAATAAAAATACCATATGCCAATAACCTTTGCAATTATCAAAGAACGCAAAAGCCCGCCAGATCGTCGCGTAGTTTTATCTCCAGAAAAATGCCAAGAAGTCATAAAAGTACATCCTGAGGCCACTATAATTGTGGAAAGTTCAGATATCCGTATTTTTCCCGATGAAGCATATAGAAAGGCAGGTTTTAAAGTGGTGGAGGATATTACAGATGCAGATGTAATGTTTGGTGTAAAGGAAGTGCCGATTGAAGCATTAATTCCCAATAAGAAATACTTCTATTTTAGTCATACTCTTAAAAAGCAGCCGTACAATCGAAACTTGTTGGAGGCTATGCTCAATAATAAGATTGAAATGTTTGACCACGAAACGATCGTGAATAAAGCGAATCGCCGTTTAATTGGTTTTGGTTATTACGCAGGTTTAGTAGGTGCATATAATGGTTTTAGATGTTTGGGATTGCGCGATAAATTATTCGAACTACCAAAAGTTGAAATCCTTCCCGACTTGACAGCTGCAAAAGCTGAATTAGATAAAATAACCATTCCCAACATTAAAATTATCTTATCTGGAACAGGAAAGGTAACAAGAGGCGCAAAGGAGATTTTAGATCATTTAAAGATTAAAGAAGTTACCGATGCTAAATATCTTTCAAAAGAATTTAACGAGCCCGTTTATTGCCTAATAGACGTTTCTGAATACAACAAACGTAAAGACGGCGGTGCTTTTAGCAAGCGTGAATTTTATAAGGATCCTTCGGTTTACGAAAGCGATTTTATGAAATATGCCAAAGTGAGCGATATGTTTATTACAGGTCACTTTTACGGCAACGGAGCGCCTTATCTATTTACACGAGAAGATGCAAAACAGCCTGATTTCAAAATAAACTTAGTTGCAGATGTTTCTTGCGACGTAGATGGACCTATTGCCTGTACTTTGCGAGCCTCTACCATTGCCAATCCTTTTTACGGATACGATCCAAAAACTGAAAGCGAAACTGCTTTTGATGCTCCCGGCGCTATTGCAGTAATGGCGGTAGATAATTTGCCTTGCGAATTGCCGAAAGACGCCAGTATAGGTTTTGGAGAGATGTTTTTGGACCACGTTATTCCCGCATTCTTTAATGGAGATAAAAGTGGAATTTTAGAACGTGCACAAATGACAACTTCAGATGGAAATCTTACCCCTCGATTTTCATACTTACAGGATTATGTAGATACTGGCGAATAGCTATTAACTAATGCGAACATTACCAATATTTGATATTTAAAGAGCCCAAAAAATTAACCGCATTAATTACAGGAGCCGCCTCAGGCCTTGGTTTTGAACTTGCGCTACTTTTGGCGATAGATGGTTACAACCTAATTTTGGTAGATGTTGATACTGAAAAATTACAGCACTCAAAACAGGCGATTTTAAATGCCCATTATTGTGAAATCTATCTGTATTCCTATGATTTAAGTAGAAGCAACGCGGCCAATGAAATATTTGAGGTTCTGGAGGGCGCATCAATAGATGTACTGATTAACAATGCTGGCTTTGGCGTTTTTGGCAGCTTTAACGATACTGATTGGGTTCGTGAAGCCGAAATGCTGAACCTTCACGTTATGACCACCACACATTTAACAAAACTCGTTTTAAAAGGAATGGTGGATCGAGGGAAGGGTAAAATTTTGAATATTTCCTCACTTGCGGGATTTCAGCCCGGGCCGTTAATGTCGGTATATTATGCTTCCAAAGCCTATATTCTTTCTTTTTCCGAAGCCATTGCGAATGAACTTAAAGGCACTGGGGTTACTGTTACCTGCCTGTGTCCAGGGCAAACAAAAACCTGTTTTCAGGAGGTGGTATCAAATGGGGTGGGCACTTCAGATTCTGAAAACAAAATCAATTTCAATATGGCTTGCCCAACGGTCGTTGCCGAATACGGTTATAAAGCCATGCAAAAAGGGAAGGTTGTTGCCGTGCCCGGCACACTTAATAAATTACTCTCAAAACTTCCGCGTTTTGTTTCCAGACGTACTGCTACCGCGGTTATAAGGCGTATTCAGGAAAAGAATAGAAAGGTATAGAATGAATGTTTAGTTTTTAATAAAACGCATTCTTTAATGGAGATAAAAGCGGAATTTCAGACCGTGCGCAAATGACTAACTCAGAAGGAAAACTGACGGAAATATTTAGCTATTTACAAGAGTATGTAAACACTTCCGATTAACACTAAATTTTTCCGCGACTAAAATTATATTCTCTTAAGCTCAATAGGTTCTTCCGACTGAATTTTTACTAATGTTTCAAAAAATTGACGCAAAGCGGGATATGCTTCGGTTGAAAAACTTGTGTTGTTGAGCTTTACACTTAGCCTAACGTTTACTTTAGTGCCAGAAACATCGTAAACAACTGAAAGTTCCCCATCATTATTTGGAAGTTTTAATATTTTGTTTTCAGGAGCTTTTACAATCTCATACTGGTCTTTCAAATCTAATGAAACAAGGTAGTTGTTAATGACAGGATACCCAAAGTCAATTGGATATTCACGAGTTTCTTTGGTGAAAGGATTCTCAGTAAAATAGGTTTGAAATAAGAAGGGAAATACAAACAGTTTATCGCCTACTGGTTGCTCGTGTAGCGTAAGCTCATAACTTTCTTTATAAGGTTGTTCCAAATCTGTTTCGTTTTCAATCTGAAGCATAGTGATATTCAAAGCTTCATTGTTGCTCTGCTTTCTTTTTACAATATGTTCTTTTATCACATTGTAGTTTTCACTTCGCTTTGGTACTGAAATATAACCCGTAGAAACTTCATTAACCTTTCCAGAGAATATGCCTTTTTCATTGGCAGACAACTGCATATTTACATAATGCATATTTTTTTCGATAGGGGTAATGGGTTCCCAATAACTTCCTTCTTTAAAATCTAATACACGTCCTTCAATATTTAAAAGTCGAAAAGGTAGCACACCGAACGGCATATATTTATCTGTGGCATCTAGTATGTATTTTGTATTGTTGATGTTCAGAAAAACCACTGCGTAATTAAAATCTGTAAGCACAGGATATTGCTTTGTGGGCTGTGCCCTGTCACGGGTTGCTAAAATCATTATTTTTGGTTCTAAACCAACCGCTTCCAAAGCATTTATAAGCCCTAAATTTATTTCAGAATTATTCCCAGATTTTTTTTCGAAAGCATCTTTTACACGAATATCACTTAAAATTCGTGTTTCTTTATTCCAAGCCATAGTACTCTGAATAAAGTAATAAACTGCCTTCGCGCGTTCAAGTTTATCGGAAATATTCTGAATATTAGTAGGAAGCTGTTCTTCAAAAAAGTTGTTATATTTTAATTGGCGCCCTAAATCTTTATCATATCTAAATTCGCGATCTACATCCTTCCAAGTTTTGGAGTATGCATCTTTGCTTTCATTTAAGTGAACAATATCTCTAAGCTCAAATTTTAAGGAAGGAATGTAATTATTGCCTGAAAGCATGTATTTCTCCTCTTTATAAGCTGGAATGTCCTTCATTGCATACGTAGCCGATTCGCAGTCGCCAGGGACTTTAAAGCCGGGAAGGTGAAAGCAATCTCTAATTATATCTGCGTGATTTACATCCAGCTTTCTTTCGCCGTAAAGCGTTCTATTATACGTGTAATTTCCAGGAATTTCTGTATGTAATTCAGAATATATGGTCGGTATCGAATTCATAAAAGTCCATTCACCAAAGTTGCGTAAATAGGGAGTTTCAACACGATACGTATATTCAAGAATACTACCATCTTGCACGTTCGGAAATGTGAACTTTTTAAGCGACCAATGATCACTTTCATCGGTGTCAAAAATTGCATTATCGCTTACATAGATTTTTGATTTACCGTTGTGCGTAATTGCTTTTAGATTCTTAATGTTTTCACGAACATTGTTTTCGCGGTAGTAAAGAATTTGAACATGGTCGAATTCAAATTTTTTAGCATCGAATACCTTTATTTTTCTATGCACTTCTTTAATGAGCCTTATGTAGCCATCTGATACATCGACAGAATAGTTTCCTCTTTCATAAAGTATCACACCATTTGCCTCTGGATCTAAGGAATAGCTAGTCATAGCGTACTCTTCTGCCATGGGTTCCCCAAAAATATGAGCAGCCTTGGTTTGCGAATAATTAATTGAAAATAAAAGGGAAAAGAAAATAATTAGTAACGATTTTAAATTCATTTTATATTTTTTTTAGAATGATTGCTTCTTCTTTCAACATGGTTATCATTGTCCCGAAATATTCCTTTAAAGATTGGTAGGCATCAGACGGAAAACGATAGGCATTCAGTTTCATATTAAAGCGGATGTTGATTTTGCTGCCTTCAGATACATAAGTTACCAAACACTCGCCATCGTCCCCGGGTAATTTTATGCTGCGGCTTTCGGGTAGTTGTTCAACTTTATAAACATCGCCCAAATCTATGGATAGTAAATAGGTATTTGTGAACGGAAAACCGAAATCTATCGGGTAGTTGCGCTCTTTCATTTTGAATGGGTTTTCAGAAATATAGGTTTTGTTGAAAAAAGGATAGAGGAGCACTTTGTCGCCCACCGTTTCGGGTTCTATAGAAATGTTGTAGTTTTCTTTCAGCGGTTTTTCAATTGCGTTGAGGTCTTCCACTTGGTATTCTTCAATTTCTATTCCTGCTTTATCATTTTCTTGGGTTATAATATACTCTTGAAGTGTACCGTCTTCAATAATGCTTCGTTTCTTTAAACCGATGTAGCCATAGCTAGCTTGACTCACTTTCCCAATAAAATCTCCATTTGCATCGGCGGTTATTTGAGCGTTTGCGTAATGTATGTTTTGTTTAAAAGGTTCAATAGGCATCCAATAACTCCCGTTTTTGAAATCCATCACGCGGCCTTGAATATTTAGCGCATGAAAAGGAAGTACTGCAAATGGTGTTTGTTTGTTGGTGGCGTCAAGTAAAACTCTTTCGTTGTTAATCATTAATACCGCCAAAACATAATTGAAGTTTGAAAGAACTGGGTATAATTCTGTTGGCGAACCATTTTCACGAGTTGATAGGATCATAGGTTTGGCGTATAATCCTGCTGCCTCAAGTGCATTTATTAGTGAAAGGTTAATGGCCGCTACACTTCCCAGTTTTTCATCAAAAGCGTCTTTTACTTTAATTTCATAATTAAAATATCTGCCATTCCAAGTATATCTTTCTTGTATAAATTTATAAACAGCTTTTGCACGCAGCATTTTATCCGGAATATTTAGGATTTCATTTGGGAGTTTTCTTTTAAAATAATTTTTCTGAGTTAATTGGTCTCCAAAATCTTCATCATTCTTAAAGCGTTCATCTACATCTTTCCAATTTCGAGTAAACACTTGTTCTTTCCAATCAACACTAAAACTTTTGAAAGACAATGGTTCATAAACAAGTCTCGATACGTAATTTTTTTTGGCAAGCATGTAATCTTCCTCGATAAAGGAGGGGGTATTTTCCATGGCGTATAGATGCACCTCAGAATCAACCTTGCCATTATAATTTGGTAACGAAAACCCATTCTGTTTTAATGACTTGTTTTTTATAGCCAATTCTTGAGGCCCGTACAGGATACGGTTATATTTGAAATTTACGGGCAGTACGGTTTGAAATAAGCTATAGATTGTGGGTAGTTCATGTTGAAATTCCCATCCATTCAAATAATAAAAATACGGTGTTACAATGGTATACCTATATTCTAAAATACTTCCATCTTGTACATCTGGAAAGGTGAATTTTAGTGTCTTTATGGAACTTGTTTCCTGTGTTTTGAAGAATCCGCTTTCTGGTACTTTGCTTTGTTTTGAACCATTATGGGTTATGGCTTCATATTCTACAACTTCCTCATTGTTCCATTTCCTTCCATCAAAAAAAGCGATCTCTACATCGGTAAAATCAAACTTTTTTGCATCTAGCACCTTTATTTTCCTATAGAATTCCTTCACAAGATAAATCCCGAAACCAACGGACTTAACATAATAATTGCCAGATTCATACAAAATCACCCCAGAGGCATCGGGTTCAGGCTTGTATATTTTTAATGCCAAATCTTGTTTGGTGGGTTGGCCAAAACTTTCAAAACGCGGAGTTTGTGCGTGAAGGCAAAAAATGTTAACAATAAAAAGTAGGAATATGCACTTTTTTATTCGCATTTTTAAAATTATAAATTGTGTTTCTTTCGCAAATTAAAATAATTATCGGAATCGTGAAATCATATTTTTAATCTCTATAAAGAAATTTTCCAAAGACCCAATATGCCAACTTCAGAAATAGTCCGATGGAAATTGTAAACAACCACGCTTCAATATGTATGAGTGGGTTCGTAAATATTTCAAAAACATCCATAAAAAGATGGTCTGGTTTATGAAGAATGTCCCACGAATTCCACCGTAAAACGCGGCCTAAATAGATTCCGAAACCAACTAGAAAAGGAAGGATAGCTGTAAAAACTGAAATTGTTTTTCTGCTGAAATGTCTAGAAAGCACTTCTTTAATATCGTTCACCGAAAACAGGTAAAACGAAATGCCTGTAATTGAAAATATGGCAATCATTAACGCGTCAAAACCAATCCATTCTGTAGGGCTTAAACGCAAGTGGATAAAGTCTGTTATTAAATAGGGTGCATTCGGAAGAAAAAGCAGCCACAGTAAAAGCAGCGAATAGAGCTTGTATTTTTTTAACGGTGCACGAGTTTTTACATACATAGAAATAAAAAGCGGAATCATTGCCAGAAATAAATTCCACGCTAGAAAAAAATAGAAAAAAGAATGTGTGCTTTTTGAGCGAATGGCAAGCAGAAAAACACACAAAACTGTTAGCGAAATAAGCGGAAACAGCATATTAAAACGATCAAAGAGAAATGTTTTTATTGTCTTCATTTTTAGTAAAAGTTTTTTCGATTAATAGAATAAGTAGAAAGCCAATTAAATACGCTAGAAGATCCCAAGGGTCAAATACCGAACCCAAAATTGTTAGCATTATTTCAGATTTGATATTTAGTTTTTCAGCAAGCTTAAAAAGCTGTAATAGTTCTACGAAATAAGCAAATGCCAAAACGGCAATTGCAATTTTGAGAACATTGTTTTTGATGAAAATTTTCAGAAACGAATACAGAAGTAGTATCACCAAAACATCTCCTAAAAAACCTCTTATAAATGGATTGAAGTGAAAAATTGCAATGCCGATTTCTATAAAGAGTAGTAGAAGCGTACTGTATAAATAGTTGTTTCTAAAAATGCTCATTTTGTAAATGTTGATTATAACCTCACAGTCTCAAAAGCCCGTGAGGTTTAGTTATAGTTTTTAAATATTAGCTTTCATTGCTCCAATCAATTTTTCGAGAAGCGAACATAATTATTGCTAAGATTAAGAAAAGTCCGACACTTCCCACTAGCAGAGCATAATTTTCTAACTGAATAATTACATATATAAAACCGTACAACGAGACCAAAGATCCGCAAATAAGTAGGGGAAATTTAAACCCTTTTATAATGGCGCGGGAGTAAACAGTAATCAATGCGAGCACCGCAAAAGCCGCAATAGAATACGCCTTAAAGAAATTGCTGTGTTCCGAAATAGAAATAAGCAGTGTATAAAACATTACTAAGGCCAAACCTATCATTACATACTGAAACGGATGGATGTATATTTTGCTAACTATTTGTATCAACAAAAACACCAGCAGGGTTAAACCAATTACCAAAAAACCATATTTTGCGGTACGTTCACTTTTTTGGTATTCGTCAACGGGAATTATGAGTTTGGTTCCAAAAGCAGAGGATGAAAGATTGGGGAGGTGTCCAAAAAACGATTGCTCAAACTGTCGGTTTATTTGCAATACGCGCCAAGAGGCCGTAAAACCGTCTTTACTAATTTCCTTATTAGTGTCTTCGGGTAAAAAGTTGCCGTCAAAACTAGGGGAGTGCCAGTTAGATTTCATAGTGGCGTCGGTTTCTTTTCCGATGGGCAAAAACTTCAGACTTTCGCTTCCATTAATTTTTAAGTTGAAGGAAAAAGGTTGCGATTCAGCAAATATGGCTTTTGCGTTTGGAATGTAATTACTTTGAATAGTATTAAGTCGTTCTTTTGAATATTGCGGGGTCATCGTTAGGGTTTCTGAAGCTATATTCACAACTGGAGTGGTCTTTATTCCCTTTAAATTTGAAGTTTTCAAAAGTACTGTAGCTTTTTCCCACAGTATATTTTCCTCAAGAATGTCTGTGTCTGAAAAATCTACTTTTGGAAATTTCCCTTTTACGTCAATTGCAGCAGTAAAAACCACAGATTCGTAAATACTTCTATTAAGCGGTTTTGTTTCAACTTGAGAGTTGATGTCTAATTTGTCTGGTAAAAAGTAGGCATATTCTATTGTTTCCTTCGTTTTTGTGAAATAAGAACTGCTTTTTTCGTTAAAGATTTTTTCTTCGGAAATTATTTTATAGGGAACTTTTACGATGGGACCGGAGAGAAGCACCTCGTTTCCCCACTTCTCGTTAATCTCGCGAACAACGGCTTCCTGCCTGCTGGCTCTTTCGTAGATAAGAGATTTTACAAATTCAAGCGGTATTAATAATACCAATAATAAAAACCCAACCACCAACATTCTTGCGGTGATGGAGTTTCGCATCCAATTGTTGAATTTACTTTTTTTCTGTTCCATAATTTTTGTTTGTAGAGTGAATAGTTAATTTGAAAGTACTTTGTATTTCAAAGCAAATAGGTAAAAAAATATTTATTGCTTTATCAGTCTCCCATCAGGGTTTAGGGCGCTGAATTAGTTTTTCAAGTGCTTCAATATGTTTTTTGAATTCTGCTTTGCCAAGTTTGGTGGTACTGTAACTAGTATTTGGTTTTCTGCCTACAAAACTTTTTTCAACCAAAATATATTCGGCTTGCTCAAGTGCTTTAATATGGCTGGCAAGGTTACCATCGGTAACATCCAGCAACTCTTTAAGGCGGTTAAAATCTGCATCCTCGTTAACCACAAGTATGCTCATAATACCCAGCCGGATACGATGGTCAAAAAGTTTATTTATGTTGTCTATTATGCCCACTTAGTTTTTTCTTTCTTTAAGATACATAATGCTTCCGTAAATAATGTGGAACAATCCAAAGCCCAATAACCAAAACCAAAAGCCATAACCCGGAAGAGCGGCACAGAAAAGTCCGATAATTATTTGGGCATACCCCAGATATTTTACATTTCCAATGGTGTATTTTGAAGCATTTACTAACGCGAGTCCGTAAAAAATAAGCATCAGCGCAGCGGTGAGCCCGTAGTGTTCGCTATTGATTTTTATTAGAATATAAATCCCACCGGTTGCCGATGGAATTAGAAAGTTCAATAGGAGTCGGCGTGTTGTTGCGTCCCAAATTTTCTCGTTGTTTTTATTGGCTTTTCGGGTGGTTAAGAGGAAAGCCGTTACTATGCTTAGTATTGCCACCAATGCTAGAAGTGCCACAAGAAGTTTAAAATCTAAACTATTAATGGCAATATATTCGCCCGGAGCCGGGAAAAGGTATACATAAGCAATTGCAGCGCCAACAATTGCGTAGAGACCTGCAAAAATTCCAGAGAGTCCGCTCAGTGAAATAAACCGTGACGATCGGTTCATTAAATTTTTAATCTCACTGATATCTTTTAAATAATCTTGCTCACTCATAATAAAGTACTTTGAAAAACAAAGTAAATGCAAAAATGTTTCATAGCCAAATTAATTTAGAAAATATTGTTACGCACGATTTTAGAAATATTGAAAAGAAAGAATTATCCTACAAAATAAAAAGGGGAAAACCCCTTTTAAATTCAGGCATTTTCCTCTTGACTAATGCGGGACTTCTTCGCATCTTTACATTATTAAATTAATTGGGGAGTTAATTTAAAATAATGGTAAAAAGCTGTTTCTTTTTAGAAGCAGCTTTTATCTTTTAAAGATATTGTAAATTTTGAAAAGAGGGAAAACCCTGTAGGAAAAACAGGAAATTTCCTATTGCCTAGTGTTTGTTTATGAGCGATATTTATATGCTTATAAAATAATGGTATTATAAAGTATTGAAATAATGAATATTGCCCTTAACTGAAAAGTTTATTTTTCCTATCAATTATTTAGCCTATTTTATATTTATAGACTTTTTTTAGCCAAAGCGCCCTGCCATTTACGAATGGCAGGGCGCTTTATTTTTTTTGTAACTTCACTTTGTGAAACCAGCTGCTGTATATATTTTAGAAAAACCAGAACCCTTCCGCGCTATATTATTGCATTTGCAGGCAACGATAGAAAATATTATTCCTGAAACAGAACTTTTGTACAAATGGAAAATGCCTTTCTTTTATATTGAGAACAATCCGTTTTGTTATCTCAATTTTTCAAAAAAATATGTTGATTTGGTTTTTTGGCATGGCACCCATTTAACGCAGCATACAGAAGTTTTGGTTTCTGAAGGACGAAAACACATGAAATCCCTTCGTTATAAAACATTGGAAGGAATAGATCAACAAGTCTTAAATGATGTTCTTTCGGAAGCTTATTCTTTACGCGATAGAAAGTACTATAAATGATTAATCGTTTTGCGAATTGCTACAAGATCTGTCAATAGTTTTTCAAGCAGGTTTAAATTCAGCATATTGGCGCCATCGCTTTTTGCATTTGCGGGGTCGAAATGGGTTTCAATAAAAATTCCATCTACGCCAGTTGCAATTCCAGCTCTCGCAATTGTAGAAATCATTTCGGGTCTTCCTCCAGTAACACCTGCACTTTGATTGGGTTGTTGTAAACTGTGGGTTACATCTAAAACTACAGGAGCGTATTGTTTCATTGTTGGAATTCCACGGAAATCTACAATCATATCTTGGTAGCCAAACATAGTTCCACGATCGGTAATTACCACTTGTTGGTTATTGCAGTCCGTTACTTTTGTAACAGCGTGTTTCATACTTTCCGGACTCATGAATTGCCCTTTTTTCAAATTCACCACTTTTCCGGTATTCGCAGCGGCAACCACTAAATCTGTTTGACGCACTAAAAACGCTGGGATTTGCAAAACATCTACATATTCTGCAGCCATTGCGGCATCGCTTACTTCGTGAATATCTGTTACAGTGGGAACATCAAAAGTTTCAGAAACCTTTCGTAATATTTTTAAGGCTTTTTCATCGCCAATTCCTGTAAAGCTATCAATCCGGCTTCGGTTTGCTTTTTTAAAACTTCCCTTGAAAATAAAGGGGATTTCGAGCTTATCGGTAATTTTCAAGATCTTTTCAGCAATCTGCATTGCCATTTCTTCGCTTTCAATAGCGCAGGGGCCAGCGAGGAGAAAAAAGTTATTGGAGGTTGTGTGTTTTATTTTTGGGATTAGGTTTAGTTGCATCGTAAAAGCTTATTTTAATACAAAGGTAGTTAAAAGCATCATTCACTCAACTTTGAAAAACCAATAGAGTGTTTAAGAAGAATTAATCTTTTAAAATTTTAATTGTTTGTGAATTTCCATTTTCACCTTCAATCCTTAAAAAGTAAACTCCCGATTCTGCTTTGGAAATGTCGATTTGGTTGTTCTCTGAAGTTATTTCAACCAATTGCCCCAAAATATTAAATACTGAAACTTTTGAAATAGGTTGTTTTGCTTTTATATAAAGCACACCATTTGTTGGATTTGGATAAACCTGGTAGTTGGAAACTTCGTTTTCTGAAATGCCCAAGGTACTATTTGTATACCAAGCTAACTTGTTGTCGCCAATGGAAGCGGTGGTAATATCTAGCCAGCCATCGCCGTTAAAATCTGCCGCTGCGGCATCCTTTGGAAAATCCACCTCTGTGTTAACGGATTGTCGAGCGCTAAAGGTGCCTAATCCGTCCTCGTTTTTTTTCCAAGCAACGAAGTTTACGTTACTGTTCCAAAGAAGCATATCATTATCGCCATCGTTATCAAAATCGTAAAATTCATACAAGCCTATATCATTCATCAGAAATTGTAGAGGGCCAAAACTTCCCGAATCATCCAAATTTTCGAGCCAGTCCGTCCCATAACTTGAGTTGTCATCTATCCAGGTAATTATTACATCTTTTTTACCGTCAGTATTTATATCGGCATATTGAAATTCAACAATATTAGTTCCGCCAGACTGTACCCAATTAAATTGGTGAATAATTTGCATTGGGCCAAGGCTTGCATTACCCATATTTTTATACCAAAAAATTTTTCCTTGACTATAGATAAATTCTGTGGCAAGAATATCTAAAAGCCCATCGTTATCTATATCTTCCAATGCAATTTTCGCAAATTCATTTGGGTTGTCTATCAATAAATTTTCTGGGCCAAAGGTGCCTTGTCCATCTATATTTTCATACCAAACTACCCATCCTGTAAAAGTATCTGTTAGCGTCGCCAATAAATCTAAATCGCCATCATTGTCCATATCGATTGAATTTACAGTACCTATAAAATCTTCTTCCATTAATATTTGTACTGCTCCAAAATTACCCGCTCCATCAAGGTTTTCAACCCACACCACCTGCCGAGGATTATTTCTTAAGTAAAGAATATCTTTATCTCCGTCACTATCTAAATCCACAAAGTCTACGGAAAGATATGAGGCACTTGTTCCTTCAATCACATTTTCGCTTCCGAAGTTTCCAGCACCATCAAGATTTCTATACCAACTAAGTTCGTATGTTTCACCCGAAGCGGTTAAAATATCAACAAACCCATCATTGTCAATATCAAAGGGAATGGATAAATATGGTTTTTCAGTAACTGTAGAAATAATCTGTTGTTGGCCAAACCGCTGCGCAAACCCAGAAATAGTCCAAAAGATTGAAAGTGTGAAAAGTAGAAATATTTTCATATTAATAGATTTAGAATAAATATATCGTTTTTATTTGATAAAATTAAATCACAACTTTTACTTCTAATCCACTTAGAAACACTACTTTTGCACCCTCTTAAAAAAGGAGTAGCTTTATGAAAATCAAAAACATCGCAATTATTGCACACGTTGATCACGGTAAAACCACCTTGGTTGATAAAATCATGCACCACTGTAGTATTTTTCGTGAAAACGAAAATACTGGAGATCTTATCTTGGATAACAATGACTTGGAGCGTGAACGCGGTATTACTATTACTTCAAAAAACGTTTCAGTAATATATAAGGACACTAAAATTAATATTATCGATACCCCTGGTCACGCCGATTTTGGTGGAGAAGTAGAGCGTGTATTGAATATGGCAGATGGTGTATGTTTATTGGTAGATGCCTTTGAGGGGCCAATGCCACAAACACGTTTTGTGCTTCAAAAAGCAATCTCACTTGGCTTGAAACCTTGTGTGGTTATTAATAAAGTAGATAAAGAAAACTGTACACCAGAAGAGGTGCACGAAGCTGTTTTCGATTTAATGTTTGAATTAGGTGCCGAAGAATGGCAACTAGATTTCCCAACCGTATACGGTTCTGCAAAGCATAACTGGATGAGTGACGATTGGAAAAAACCAACAGATAACATTGAACCTTTATTAGATATGGTTTTGGAACACGTTCCAACTCCAGTATTTGAAGATGGAACTGTGCAAATGCTAATTACTTCATTAGACTTTTCATCATTTACAGGACGTATCGCTATCGGTCGTTTGCAACGTGGAACTTTGAAAGAAGGTATGCAGATTGCACTTGTTAAGCGCGACGGAAAAATAGTAAAATCTAAAATAAAAGAACTTCATATTTTTGAAGGTTTAGGCCGTAAAAAAGTTACTGAAGTACAAGCAGGAGATATTTGCGCTTTGGTTGGCTTGGAAGGTTTTGAAATTGGTGATACTGTTGCCGATGTAGAAAACCCAGAAGCATTGCAAACCATCGCTATTGATGAGCCTACAATGAGTATGCTTTTCACTATTAACGATTCGCCTTTCTTCGGAAAAGACGGAAAGTTTGTTACATCACGCCACATTAGAGAACGTCTTGAAAGAGAATTGGAGAAAAACCTTGCATTGCGTATGCAATCAACCGATAGTGCCGATAAGTTTTTGGTATTCGGTCGTGGGGTTTTGCACCTTTCTGTTTTAATCGAAACGATGCGTCGCGAAGGTTACGAATTGCAGATTGGACAACCACAAGTTATCATCAAGGAAATTGATGGTGTTAAATGTGAGCCTGTTGAAGAAATGACTATCGATTTACCTGAAGATGTAAGTGGAACCGCTATTAATATGGTGACTATCCGTAAAGGTGAAATGATAAGTATGGAAGGAAAAGGCGATAGAATGATTTGCAAATTCCTTATCCCTTCTCGTGGAATTATCGGTATGCGTAATCAACTATTGACTGCAACTGCTGGTGAAGCAATTATGACACACCGTTTTCTTGAATACCAACCTATGAAAGGTGGAATTCCAGAAAGACAAAACGGAAGTTTGGTTTCTATGGAGCTAGGTTCTGCAATTCCTTATTCTATTGATAAATTGCAAGACAGAGGCCGTTTCTTTGTAAATCCGAACGAGGATATTTATGAAGGTCAGGTTATTGGTGAAAACACACGTCAGGATGATATGGCGGTGAATATAACTAAAACCAAAAAAATGTCGAATGTACGTTCTTCGGGAGCTGACGATAAGGCAAAAATTATTCCAGCTGTTAAGTTTTCTTTGGAAGAAGCATTGGAATACATTCAAAAAGATGAATACGTAGAGGTAACGCCACATTTCTTAAGACTTCGAAAAATACATTTGAAGGAAGCAGACCGTAAGCGTAACAAGATATAATTAACGATGTAGGACTTTTAGACGTAAGACGTAGGACTAAAAAAAAATGATTAAAATTAGGTTTCATTTTTTTGGTCTTGTGTCTTACGTCCTTTAGTCTTAAGTCTTTTTTCAAAAAGAAACTCGGCTTTCAATCCATTAAACTCGGCGTTTTTTAGTTTATTTGTGGTCGCTTAACGGCAAAATAGTAAAAAATAATAGGTATGAATTTTCTTTATTTCGATGCAGGAATAGCAGCAATGTTGGTACAAGCAGTAGTGGCAGCAGCAGCTGGCATTTTGCTTTTTTCAAAAGGAGTTATGTATAAGGTGAAATCTTTTTTCGGATTAATAAAAGAAGAGGAAGATACTTACGATTCAATTGATGTTGAAGAGGAAGACACTGATACAGATGACAAAAAAAGCTAACGCACACCAAGCCTCATTCCGCGATCCTTCGGGATATATGTTTTATGATGGAAAAACCCTAAGAAGGGCTATCAATCCTATATATTTCGCGCAATACAAAAAACTGAAAGAAACTGGTTTTTTTAAAAGCCTAATTTCTAATGATTTGCTTATTCCCCATGAAGAGACTTCGGTTTCTTCGGAAGAAATAATTATTACTCCGGAAGAAATCCCATTCATCACAAATCCTTACGAATGGAGCTTTGAGCAATACAAACACGCCGCGCTTCACACCCTGAAAATTCAGAAATACGCGCTTTCAAAAGGTTTTATTTTGAAAGATGCTTCTGCATACAACATTACTTTTCACAAAGGGAAACCTGTTTTTATAGACACACTTTCTTTCGATTTTTACGAAGAAGGTACGCCTTGGCGCGCATACAAACAATTCATTACGCATTTTTTAGGACCGCTAGTTTTGGCGAAATATCACGGCACCGAAATTTTCAAAATGATGCAATCTCACATTGATGGAATCCCTGTGAAATTAATTTCATCCTTGCTGCCAACGCGCACCAAATTGAGCTCGGTAATTTATCCAAATATCCACTTGCTCGCAAAAATGGAAAGCAAGCACAGGGAAGACTACAAAGCCGAAACCAAAATCACGCCCCTTTCCAAAAAATCGCAAGAAAATATTATTGAAAGTCTTTACGATTATATTAAAGGTTTAACGCTGAAAGAAGCCAGCGAATGGGGTGATTACTACGATAAAACAAATTACGACGAAACTGCTTTTGAAGCCAAAAAAACGCTGATAAAAGAGTGGATAAAGCCATTGGCACCACAAAAATTGATTGATGTTGGCGGTAACGACGGCACTTTTGCACGCACAGTTATTGACAGTGTTCCGCATATAATTGTTACCGATATTGATAGTAACGCCGTCGATTATAATTACAAGCAAGTGCAGCAAAACAAGGAAACTAATATGTTGCCTTTTGTGTGCGATGTTTTGCAACCAGCGCCCGGTATTGGCTTCAATAATACAGAACGCAACTCTTTAATAGAACGCTTGGCAGAATATGCGCCAGACGTTACTATGGCCTTGGCATTGATTCATCATATTACACTTTCTGGAAATGTGCCTTTTGAAAAATCGGCTGAATTTTTCGCGTCTTTTTCGAAGAATTTAATCATTGAATTTCCAACTCGCGACGATTCTTGGGCGCAATCGTTGTTAGTTCGCAAGCGTGAATTTATAAACCATTTCGATTTTTACAATGAAATGGAGTTTGAAAAAGGCTATTTACAATACTTCACCCTTGAAAAAAAGGAAACGGTAAAAGGCACAAAACGTTTGCTATATTTGTTGAAAAACAAGAATCTTGAAGCCTAAAAAAAGTATTCTAGGAAAGCATTTTCAAAATATTTCGCAAAACCCTGTTTTAATCGCACTTGGGGTTGGTTTGTATCCTTTAGTTTTTTACTATTCCCGCAACTTCGGAATGATTAATTCTTGGGAACAATTCGGGTATTTTTTGCTTCTTTTTATAGTACTTCCAATTGTTTTCTTTTCCGTGTTGAAGTGGTTTTCATCGTTCACATTTACTTCAAAATGGGGTAAATTTATGCTTCCGTTTTTCAGTATTTTCATATTTCTATTTTACATCAAAATCATTTTGTACGCCGCTATTGAGCGTAAAATTATATTGGGAATTTTTATTGTTTCCGCACTGATAGCCTATTTTCTGTACAAACATTTCAAAAAGTGGATTTTGCTTCAGTTAATTTTAGCGGTTATTGGGTTTGTAGGTTTAATACCAATGCTGTTTAAATATCTTAATTATTCTTCAGATTGGATGCAGCAACCCGACAATATTGAAGAAGTTGTTTTTCAGAAAAAGCCAAACATTTACTATATTCAGCCCGATGGTTACGCTAGTTTTTCTGAAATGAAAAGTGATTATTATAAAGTAGATAATTCAGATTTCAATGCATTATTGGCTAAAAACAGCTTTAATAATTACCCCGATTTTCGAAGTAATTATATTACAACTATTACATCAAACAGCGCTACGCTTATGATGAAGCACCATTACTACAATAATGGAAAGGACTATTCTGAAATGCTAAACGCCCGGAAAAATATTATCACAGAAAACCCGGTGCTTTCTATTTTTAAAAACAATGGTTACAAAACGCACTTTATTACGGAGCATCCCTATTTATTGGTGAATCGCCCAAAAGTGGGGTTCGATTTTGTCAATTTTAATTATGGCGAAATACCGTATATCACCACTGGTTTCAATGTTAAAAGAGAAGTTTATCCAGATTTAGAAAATGCAATTGCCGCTAAAAAGGACGGTGGAAATTTCTTCTTTATTGAAATCTTTGAGCCCAGTCATATTTCCACAACAAAGGAAGCGTCGAAAGGAAAAGAAGCAGAGCGGGAGCAGTGGATTGAAAAGCTACAAGTGGCCAATAGCAAAATTGAAAAAATGGTAACTCTTATTTCCGAAAAAGACCCGGAAGCTTTGATCATGATTATGGCCGACCACGGTGGTTTCGTGGGCTTAGATTATACCCGCCAAGTTTACACGAAAACCACAAATCCCGAGATAATTTATACTACTTTTGGAGCTATGCTGGCTATAAAATGGCCCGATGGTGAAGCACCCGAAATAGATTCACATTTAAAAAGTTGTGTGAACGTTTTCAGGATTTTGTTCTCCTATTTAAGCAATGATCAAAAATATTTGCAGCATTTAGAAGCGGATGGCAGCTACCTTATTTTAAAGGAAGGAGTCAAGCCGGGCGTATATAAATGCATTGACGATAGCGGAAATATAGTGTCTAAAAAAGTATAAATTCATAAAAACTTAATGAGTAATTTCTTGGTAAAATACTTCAAAGGAAATTTTAATCCGTTGCTCACGGGTCTAATTTGTGGATTTTATCCGCTAGTTTTTTATTTTTCGAATAACTTTTCGGCTATTAATTCGTGGGAGCATTTAGGATTTTTTCTACTGTTTTTTATTGGTATTCCAGTCGTTGTTTTTTCGATCGCTTCGTTAGTCTTCAAATATTCTGAAACACTTTCAAAATATAAAACTCATATACTTTTTGTACTGATAATTATGACTGTGGCTACGCTTATGTCGCAAGCAATGTATCTTACAATTAAAAAGAAAATGCTTTTGGGACTGCTGATTGTTTCAATTTTGGCAGCTTGGAAATTACACGCACATTTTAAAAAATTACTTGTTATAATTCTGTTGATGAGTATTCTCCCAACGATCACTTGCATTATAAAAATTGTGGAGCACGAGCAGCAAATGAAGTGGACGCAGTTACCAGATTCTATTACAAAAACTACATTTAAAACTACTCCAAATATTTATATGATTCAGCCAGACGGCTACGTAGGGCGAGATATGATGGAAAGTGAATTGTATCATTTTGACAATCCATTTTACGGTTGGTTGGAAAATAATGGTTTTAAGATTTATAATAATTTCCGAAGTAATTATCCAGCTAGTTTAACCTCCAATTCATCGCTTTTTTCAATGAAGCAACACCGTTTTGGACAGGTGCTTTTTCCATCGATTGATATGCCGAATTCGCGCGATCTAATTGCTGGAGACAACTCCGCCATTGCAACTTTACGGAACAATGGGTATAAAAATTTCTTCATCGTTCAAGACGAATATTTTCAGCAAAATCGCCCAAAAGCGAACTACGATTATTACAATTTAAATACTGATGAAATACCATATTTTAGCAACGATAATAATGTGAAAAAAGTAGTTTTTGACGATCTAAAAGCTGCAATGGATACGGTAGAAATCGACGGTCCCAAGTTTTTCTTTGTGGAAAAATTGTTGCCGCATCACATACATTTTGCAGCTTCAAAAGAGGAGGAGCGCGATACGTATATTGAAAAAATTAAAGAGGTTAATAGCTGGTTGGAAAACACGGTAAATTATATTTCTGAGAAAGACCCGAATGCAATTATTGTAATTTTAGCTGATCACGGTGGTTGGGTTGGTTTAGGAAGTTACCCAGAAATGTTTTCAACCACAGATGCAAATCAAATACATTCCACTTATTCTACTTTGGCAGCCATAAAATGGAACGGAAATTTAGTGGAAGGAATGGATGCTGAATTGAAAAGCAACGTAAATGTATTTCGAGTGCTATTTTCAATTTTGAGCGAAAATTCTGAGTATTTGAAATATTTGGAAGATGATTCGAGTTATAACCTACAGAATGGCACTTTTTCAAAATCTGTGAGGGCAGTAATTGACGACAGTGGAAAAGTGATTGCAAATTAAAACCGAAACTAGCGAATTGGATAATTACAACATAGAAAAATATCAACCATCGCAAAAAACTGTGTGGGACAGCTTTGTAAAAGAAGCAAAGAATGCTACGTTTTTGTTTCAGCGGGATTTTATGGACTATCATTCCGAAAGGTTTACAGACCATTCGTTGTTGGTTTTTAAAGGCGAAAAGTTGGTTGCGATACTTCCTGCAAATATCTCGGGTGCCGAGCTACTTTCGCATCAAGGTTTAAGTTATGGCGGACTAGTTTTAAGTAAGAAAGCCACTTTCGAAGAAATTTTGCCGATTTTCAAAAACATACTTACTTTTCTGAATAATGAGGGAATAGATGTATTAAGGCTGAAAATGCTTCCAAAAATTTATCATCAATTACCAAGTGACGAAATTCAATATCTACTTTTTTTAATCAAAGCCACATTAACACGTAGCGATTTAACCAGCTGTGTTGATTTCGAAAACCGTTTGAAAATTAAATCTTCAAATCGCTTACGCGGAATAAAAAAAGGAGTCAAAAATGAATTGGAGATTAGGGAAGAAGCAAATTTCGCACCTTTTTGGAACGAAGTTTTGGAGCCTAATTTAGAACAAATTCACAATCAAAAACCTGTTCATTCTTTAGAAGAAATTGTGTTACTGCAATCTCGCTTTCCTGAAAACATCAAACAATTCGATGTTTATAAAGGCGAAAAAATTGTAGCCGGAACCACCATTTTTGAATCGGCTACTGTAGCACACGCCCAATATATTTCGGCAAACGAAATTGGGAAACAAACAGGTGGTTTAGATTTTCTCTTTAATCATTTATTGGAGCATTTTTCGCATAAAAGATATTTCGACTTTGGCATCAGTAACGAAGCGCAGGGAATGCAAGTGAACAAAGGGCTTTTAAACTGGAAAGAAAGCTTCGGCGGGAGAAGTATTGTTCACGACTTTTATGAAATTAGAACGGAGAACCATCACCTTTTAAACGACGTATTTATATGATTCCCTTTTTAGATTTGAAAGCAATCAACCAGCGTTTTGAAGCGAAATTTCAAAATGAATTCCAACAATTTTTGGATTCTGGTTATTATATTTTAGGAAATCAGGTTAAGCTATTTGAAGCCAATTTTGCGCGCTATTGCGGAACAACTTATTGCATAGGCCTTGGAAACGGTTTGGACGCACTGCGGTTGATTTTAGAGGGTTATAAAATACTTGGGAAGCTAGAAGAAAATGATGAAGTGCTGGTGGCTTCAAATACATATATTGCAACAATTTTAGCAATAAAACAGGCGGGTTTAAAACCAGTTTTGGTAGAAGCAGATTTCGATAATTATAATTTCGATATAACTTCACTTAAAAATTCTATTTCCAAAAAAACAAAAGCGATAATGCCCGTTCATTTATACGGCCAGCTTTCGCCAATGGAGGAGATTTTGAAATTTTCCAGTGAAAAGAATTTGTTAGTTATTGAAGATGCGGCACAAGCGCACGGAGCAAAAAATGAAGTTGGCAAAAGCGCAGGAAATTTAAGCGATGCTGCGGGTTTTAGTTTTTATCCCTCTAAAAACCTCGGAGCTATGGGAGATGGGGGAGCAGTAACTACTAATGACAAGGCTTTAGCCGAAGTAATTCACAAGCTTAGAAATTACGGCACTTCAACAAAATACGTCAACGAATATTTAGGTTTTAACTCTAGACTGGATGAGTTGCAAGCAGCATTTTTGAATGTAAAATTGCCAACGTTGGATGCTGATAACGAAAACCGAAGAGAAATTGCGAAAAGGTACATTTCTGAAATAAAGAATGAAAAAATCGTACTTCCGAAGTACGATAGCAGTGAAAATCACGTGTTTCATCTTTTTGTGGTTCGCGTAAAAAATAGGAATGCTTTTATAGATTATTTGGACAGAAATGGAATCGGTCATTTAATACATTACCCAATTCCACCGCACAGACAACAGGCACTTTCAGAGTTTTCACAGTTAAGTTTTCCAACTACCGAAATAATACACAACGAGGTAATAAGTATTCCTATGAGTCCGATAATGACAAAAGAAGAAGTAACAAAAGTGATTTCAATTTTAAATCTTTACTAATTGAAAGTTCCACAATTCATAAAAGGAAATTTACTCTTAAAGATGACTTCTTTAAACGCCGGTGTTATTGGCGTTAGGTTGTTTATTTCCCTTTTTATTCAGCGATTATTGGCTGAAATGGTTGGAGAAGCTGGAATCGCAAAAATCGGTTCCCTCCGTAACCTTTTGGAAATGCTTAGCTCATTTGCATCTGTGGGTATTTTCAGTGGCGTTGTAAAATACGTTGCCGAATATAAAGATGATAAAGAGCAGCTTCAAAAATTGTTTTCTACCACTTTTGTTTTTACCACTGTAGGTACAATTGTAGTTTCCACAGTCCTGTTTTTTGGTTCAAGCTATTTAAGCACTACTATTTTCGACTCTCCAGATTATATATACCTTATAAAACTTTTGGCCGTAATTGTGCCATTTATAAGTATGTATCGCATCTTTAATGGGATAGTCAACGGGCTTTCGCGTTATAAAAAATTGGCTGGAATAGATCTTTTCAGTTATATTTTGAGTGCTGTTTTAACAGTGGTTTTATTGCTTAACAACAATATTGATGGCGCACTTGTTGCCATCGCTATTACTCCCGCATTACAGTTTTTTGTATTGCTTTTCATTTTTATAAAAGTACTTCGGGAATACGTTCAGTTTTCCAAACTTTCTTTTAAAATGCCGATGGCCAAAGGGTTGTTGGCTTTTTCATTAATGTCTTTTTTCTCTACGGTTTTGTTGAACTATGTTGAAATTGATATTCGTGTTATGATTCAAAATCGCATCACAATGTCCGATGCGGGAATTTGGACCGCGATGACCAATATTTCAAAAAATTACATGGTTTTTTCGAGTGCCATTTTTACGCTGTATGTGCTTCCAAAGTTTGCAGGAATTCACAATAAAACTGATTTTAAAGCAGAACTTTTCAATATCTACAAAACATTACTACCACTTTTTGCTGTTGGGATGTTGCTGCTTTTCTTTTTACGAGATTACGTAATCCAAATTATTTATCCAGATTTTGTGGCAATGGCGCCCCTTTTCAAATGGCAATTGTTGGGCGATTTTGTGCGTTTGGCAGCTCTGGTTTTAGGGTATCAATTTTTAGCTAAAAAAATGGTGCGAAATTTCATATTTTCAGAATTACTTTCACTTGCAGTTTTTTATGGTTTTGCCTATTATTTAGCTGGAATTTACGGCATTGAAGGCGTAGTAATGGCGCACTTTATACGATATGTAATTTACTTTTTTGTGGTATTCTTCCTAGTGTTCCGTTATTTCAAAAAACAACCCAAAGTAGTTGAATAGTAAGTAAAACTTGATTCTTTTATTTAGGGATTTCTTTATTGTAATTCTGTAGTAATCTCTTTGGAAATTGGGCGGCGCAAACAATTCAATATGGTTATCTTTGCAGCAAAATTTTGAAGCTTAATTTTTATGTCTTTTACTCTTTTCAATCCATTTGACGATTTAATTTTTGACGAACACTTTTGCTTCCTTTCGGGGGCATTAACGAATGAGCGCATCTCGGTTTTTCCGGAATGGCTGATGGATCATTTTAAATTTGGTGAAGAGAAAATTGAGATGATGGATAAAACCAAATCTTACAAATATTCCGATCTTGAATTGCCCTGCTCTCCTGAGGTAAAAAAAGCTTTCGCAGAACTCGATTTAAAAGTTCAAACAGCATATAATAAAGGCTTTGAAGGCGTAGCAGCTCTTGATGAAGAAGTGCTTTTTCAATGGACAGGTAGAATTGTATATGGACTTTTGTATTACGAGATGGTTTATGAAAAAGACAGGCTGCTAAGGCAAGGTGAGGAATTTAAACTTTCTCCGATGCTTCGGGAACGATTTGGAAATTTTCATTTAATGCTTCAATCATTAATAAACCCAGTTTCATTTGTTGGCAAAAAGCCTTGGAGCATTATCGTTTTCCCACTTAAATATTCATCAGATATTTTTAGTTACCGCGATGACACTGTGAATTTAATGTTTTCAATGGGCGTTAATGGTTTTGGAATTATTGCGTGTTTGCAGGATAATGGTGTAATAGGAGAGAAGCAAAATGATATCGTTGAAAAAATGAAAGGCCACGTTTTACATCCTATTCAATTTGAGGAATTATACGCGCGTTTTCACTATTCAGATTATATATATCAATATAAACCTGAGTACAAAATTGAAACACGAGAAGATAAAATTATCGTTGAATCTTTGCCCGTTAAAGCTGTGGGTAGCAAGCCGCTTTTCGGGTTTTGGGATGAAGATATATTTGCCCAATTACTTTCCAATTATTGGCAGGTTTATGGTATTGAAAGAGAAGATATTTTAAAGTTTCAAAAGCCGCCACTTAGCTTTCTTGAGAATCCATATTCCAAAGATTTTATCGATCCCGAATCTATTGAATTGCCTTTTTAAAGTCGAAATTAATCCGCATTCCAAAACTCCAAATATTTTTTGGCGATGGAAATATAGTGGTGTTCCCGTTCTATAAACTTTCGGGCATTGGTTGAAATGGCACTCAGTTTTTCAGGATTTAAAATCAAGTTTTCTAGCTTTTCGACTAAATAATCTACATCGGGAAGCGTGTTAATGCACACTTCGTCTTCCTTCAAATTAAACCTTTCTAAAAACTCGGTTTCGGCTCCGGTAAAAACCACTTTTCCTTTTGCCATTGCCTCCAACGCGTTATAACCTTGGTCGTACGCAAACACTTGGTCTAAAAGTATATGTGCCGAATTGTATTTTTCGATATATTCTGAATACGGTACATTTTCAACGGTAATTACTTCAACTTTTGAAGGGTGTTTTTTTAGTATTTTTTCAAGCGCAGCTTCAAAATAATCATTTCCTTTTTTGAAATAATTTTCTCTATTTATGCCGTGAAAAATGATGATTTTCCCCTGTGATGAAATAGATTGAAATTTTAATTTCTCAGTATTTACAGGGTTCGGAATTAGTCCGAAATACTTTTCAGTTCCCAAAAGTGGAATGTCATAATCAAAATCTGAAGCGGCTACACCACTTACATTTTTAAGAACAAATTTGTGTAAATCTTCGTATTCGGGTTTTAAATATTTTAAGGCTGGGAAATAGTCTTTTTCTGAAATTTTCCCTTCAAAAAGTGGATTGAAAATAGAGTAACGAAACTTCTTTTCAAAAGCATATTTTACGCTCGTATAATCCGTGCCGCAGGAAACTAGAAATAGTTTTTTGTTGTTAGTTTTTAAATATGAAATGATTTCCTTTTCGTATTTCGGCAAAATTCCGAACGGACTTTCGTTTATTAATTGCACGGCATCAAAACCTTTAAATTTTTCTTTTTGCTGAAAAAATTGGTTTTTCAAAGAAAGCGAAGTAATATCCAAACCGAAAAGTCTGTACAATCCAACCTTCACTTTTTTGAAGATTCCAGAATCGTAATTGCGTTTTAGTAGTACGTCTGACGGAAAACTTTTAAATTCATCGCCTGTGGAAACTAACGTTACTTCGTGGCCCAGCGCCAATAATCCTTCTTTTAAGGAATTGTGGAGTCTGCTGTATTCGCCTACCAAAAGTATTTTCATTGTTCGCTTTATTTTACCACAAACGGCACCAAGACTTTACGCAAAGTTCACAAAGATTTCTTTGCGAGCTCCGCACTTTTGCGGTGAAAAGTTTGTCGTTAATTTTTTCGTGCACCAGATTAAAAGTATTCTTATAAACCTATATTTGCCCTGTGCAACCAAAAATACACAAATAAAAACGATGGCAACTGAAAAGAAATTCAAAGTGTGCCTAGTTTCAATTTCGCTTGCAAAAGGCGGGTTGGAGCGGTCTTGCGCAATGCTTTCTCAAATGTTGGAAACGCAAGGTCACGAAGTGCATTTGGTAGTTTTAAATGATGAAATTGATTATCCATTTAGCGGAAAATTGCTCAATTTGGGTAAGCTGAAAACTGAAAAAGATACGTTGGTAAAACGGTTGCTCAGATTTCGAAAATTTCGCAATTATCTTAAAACCGAAAATTTTGATGTTGTTATCGATCACCGACCAAAAAATAATTTGGAGCGCGAACGGTTTTATTCAAAATTCATTTATCGTGAAATCAATAAAATATACGTGGTTCACAGCTCGAAAAAGACAGAATACTTAACTGAAAATCTAAGCGCATTTTCAAAAATTTGTCGAAAAAATATTTTGAATGTTGCTGTATCTGAATACATTGAAAGGGAAATTTTAAGAAAAGAAGGAATCGAAAATTCCGCAACAATCCATAACGCATTTGACCCATCTTGGGAAAATGATAGCAGCGAATTACCCGAAATTCTTCAAAATAAAAAATACATACTTTCTTACGGAAGGTTGGATGATTCTATAAAAGATTTTTCGTTTTTAATTGAGGCTTTTTCGCAATCCAAAGTTTGGCAAAAGGGCGTAAATCTTGTTATTTTGGGCGATGGGGAGGATAAGAAAATGCTTCAAAAGTTGGTGAATTCTAAAGAATGTTCAAATCAAATTATCTTTTTACCATTCACAAAAACTCCTTTTCAAATAATAAAAAATGCGCATTGCGTAACCTTAACGAGCAAATACGAAGGTTTCCCGATGGTGCTTGTAGAATCACTATCTTTAGGGACTCCGGTGGTTTCGTTGGATATAATTTCAGGGCCTTCGGAAATAATACAACACCAAAAAAACGGCTTGTTGATTGCCGAAAGAAGTTTACCTTTATTTTCTGAAGCGCTCCAAAGCATTTGTTTTGATGAAACACTTTATCAAAAATTAAAGAAGAATACAAAACCTTCCGTAGAAAAATTTTCAATGCAACACATTTCCGAAAAATGGAATCAAACTTTACACCATGCAATACGTTGATTTAGATAAAATTGAACTTAAAGAAATCCCCAAAATAAGCGATCCGGACGGTCGTGGAAACCTTTCGGTGGTTGAAAAGAATTTTCTTCCATTTGTTATAGAACGGGTTTATTATTTGTACGATGTTCCAAGTTCTTCTACCCGCGGAGGTCACGCTCACAAGGAGCTACAGCAATTTTTAATTGCGTTAAGTGGGAGTTTCGACGTGGTTTTGGACAATGGAATAAAGCGAAGAACTATAACTTTGAATAGACCAGACAGAGGATTGTTAATTCCGAATGGCGTTTGGCGAGAGTTAGAAACTTTCTCTTCCGGAGCTGTTTGTTTATCGTTGGTTAGCGCAGAATATAACGAAGATGATTATATCCGCGAATACGACGAATTCAAGCTATTTAAAAGTACCTAATCGCAGCCCTAATTTCTCGAGTCCGTTTTTGGTTTTCAACATATATTTCAAAATAGTTTTATTTTGCTTCAATAAGAACTGTTGCTTTTTACCGAGATTGCTCTGATCTATTTTTCTGAAATTTTTCTGAAATGCTTCTTCATCACCTTCCATTTTCGCAAAAATACAAAGCGAATATCTATTTAAATCCAGAAACTTTTTAAGAGCAGGGTTGTACTCTTCGAATGGTTCGTACGATTCAAAATTTGCTTTTTCGTCAAGTTTTCGTACGCTTTTAAATAAACCGTTTTCTCTAACTGCGTATGTAGCGCAAACTTTCGGGCTAAAAACAACTTTATATTTCAGGCCTATTCGCACATACAAATCTGTGTCTTCGCCGCTTTTTATTGTTGAGTCGTACCAACCAACTTTTTCGAACACTTCTTTTTTTATAACAGTTGACGAACTGTGCAAAACCGAGTCTATTTGGCTTGCTTCAAAATAATCTACGAGCACGGCATCTTTGCCAATGGTTTTGATGGAATAACTATTTTGAAAAGTTTTTCCGTTACGCTTAATTTCGGCGGCGGTGGCAAAAACGGATTCGTTCGGAAACTCTGTTAACAACCTATTTTGTTCTTCCAAATAGAATGGATACCAATAATCGTCTGCGTCTAAAAGGGCTATGTTTTCGTGCTTTGCTTTTTCAATTGCTGCGTTTCGGGCTGCGGCAGCGCCTTGGTTTTTTTGTGAAAAATAACAAATCCGCGGATCTTTGAATTTTAAGATTTCGGCTTCACTATTATCTGTGGAGCCGTCGTTTATAATAACGATTTCAAAATTAGTAATTGTTTGAGCCAAGACACATTTTAAAGTATCACCAATGTACTTTTCTTTGTTAAATACCGATATGACTACAGAAAACTTCATTTTTTTAATTTTTTACAAACTGAGGTAATATCCCAATCTATAGATGTCGAAGATAATTAATGATGGTTGAGACGACAAAAGGTTTTGCTCCATAATGCCGCGAAAAGTTTTGTAAAATACAGCCGACACACTTTTCAATTTATAATTTTTTAGCGTTTGAGCTTTTTTAGAAAGTGCTGTTTGATCAAAGTTTATGAGACCTTGAGAAACAAAGCTATGTAGACTTTCAACAGATTCTCTTGATTTTCTAAGAAATATCTCGCTGCTCTCCAATCCAAGATGGATTACGGGATTATCAATGTGTGTAACATTTACATTTTTTGCTTTAGCGTCTAAAGCGAAAAGTGTGTCTTCGTGTCTTAAATTAGGTATTTCTTCGTTGAATGCTAATTTGGAAAAAACTGATTTTTTTATCAGAAAATTTAAAGTCAGAAATCGTAAATGTGGCTGTTTTTGTCTTTCCAAAACAGGCAAAGCTTCTCGCTTTTGGCCGTAGTGCCAGCGCAATGTTTCTGATTTTGCGGGAGGATCGGCTTGGTAAAGGATTCCGCCATATATTATCTCAGTATCTTTTTGAATTGCGGCAATATAATTTTGAAGAAAATCTTCTTTTATCACTTCGGTATCTGCATCTAGAAAAAGTAGATTTTCGTATTTCGCGTTTTTCGCCAAAAGATTCCGAATTGCACTTCTGCCAATATTGTTCTTCAATATTTGGAAAGAGGCATTTTCTAAGCTATTTATATTTTCGTTAGCAGCAACGGGGTTTGGCGAACAGTCGTCGTAAACATTGATTTCAAAGTCGATCGCCAGTTTTATAGCCTGACTATGCAATGATTCAACCAACGGAAATACATTGTAATTATAAGTAGGAATTAGGATTGAAATCATTTTTTTGCAATTAGTATAGTTTCTTCCATAAACCCGTAATGCTCGTTTGCAGAAAAAGTTTTGATTTCAACATTTTGGAAACCGTTTTCTTTAAGTCTTTTTTGTAATCCATCCACAGAATAAACGCGCACATGGTCTTCTTGCCCGAAAGCTTCCAGCCGCTCTATTGGCGACTTTTTTGAAAAATCTTCGTAAATAGTACCTTCTTTAAAAGGGGTTTGGATAATACAAGTTCCATCCGCTTTCAAAACTCGAAACAATTCTTCCATGGCTTTTTTATCGTCCTCGATATGCTCTAAAATATGATAGCATATTATCAAATCGAAAACATCGTCTTCCAACGGAATTTTGGTGATATCGTAATTGTATTCAGCAATAAATTCATCTTCGTAATCGGTGCTGAAATAATTTATGTTTGGGTTTTTCTTTAGTAATCTGTAAACACTTCGGGAAGGCGAAAAATGAAGCACTTTTCCGTGAAGTAAGTTCTTTTCAATTAGGAGTGAATAAAGTCTTCGGGTTCGCGAACGGCTTCCACAAAAGGGGCAGAGTAGATCGGCAGGTATTTCAATAAAGCTTTTAACACCCTTTCCGCATACGGGACACTCGTGGGTTTTTCCGCGTAAGTGAAATGCAAAAATGGAGCGAAAAAACACTTCGTGTTTAAAAAGAATTTTCTTCGGAACTAACGAAAGTGCTACTTTTTTAAGTGTTTGATACATGCCGCTAAAATACAGCAAACTTTTTTGGATGCGGAATATTTCTTATTAGAAATGCCTCGTAAAGTTTCAATATTTCTTCAATTTTCTAAAAAAGAAGTATCTTGTGTGAAAAGAATTTTAAGTGCGTATAACTCTCCTATTTTCTCTAATTTTTCTCATTGCATTTTCAGCAAATGCGCAGCCTGATGCTTGGTTTTATCTGCGTGCACGCGATACGGCATTCGTGCCAAAGTTTGAAAAAGAAGATGAGTTTTTAATTTATAAAGGCAACGATGCCAGGTTAAAAGCCGCATTACGAAATTATAAAATCAAGAGTTTCAAAAAAACGTGGAAGCACGCCAAGAAGGAAAATCTGAAAAAGACATTTTTTGTAATTGCCAATAATGAAGCAATGATGACAGATTTGCTGCAAAATGCTTCTCATCTTTTTGAATTTGGCGAATTGATAGCCGAGGAAGACAAAAAAATATTTGAGCCAAATGATTATGGCTTGACTAGTACGATAGGTGAAAATTTAGGCGCGCAAGTAAACCTCGACTATCTGGATGTGATGGGCGTGCCAAAAGCTTGGTATTATACAACAGGTTCTCGCGATGTTATTGTTGGGATTTCAGACGGTTCCGTGCCCCCTGACGACAAAGAATTTGCAGGAAAAAGCAAGGTTATTCAAGAGTCATATTTGGCAAAAGGTCACGGTATTTCGGTAGCTGAATCTGCTGCAGGACAAGGGAATAACGCTTACGGAATTGCAGGAGTTTGTTACGATTGCAGTATTTATTCTACAAATTACCGCCATTTTGATAGTTTAGAACAGTTGGTGGAGCTTTCTAAATTGGGCGTGAAAGTAATTAATTGCAGTTGGGGACTTACACACTATTATGAAACAGCACAACAAGCCATTTATGAAATGCTGGAAAATGGAACTGTAGTGGTTGCCATCGGCCATAACCCATCTTATATTAAAACCCACGGAAAGAAATTTTACTATCCCGCATCTTATGATGGAGTAATCGCGGTTAGTTCAGCTTCGCACCGTTATGAGAATTTTGAGGAAAACATACAAATAGAAGAAGACAAAGGATTGTATTATGTGAAAAACATCCGCAATTATGTTGGGCTTACTGCAGGTTTTAAAAATAATGATACTACACAAGTTCCGCATATGTATCCTATTAGTATCCGAAACTTGAACAGTGCAATTGATATTGTAGCGCCTTCAAGTGGAATATTTAGATACAGTGAACTCTCACTGCGGGATAAAATAGACGTGAGTGAATTTAATCAAACTTCGGGGGTGGCTCCATTGGTAACGGGAAGTGTAGCACTTATGTTTTCACTTTATCCGTGTCTTCCTGCCGAACAAGTGGAGAGCATCATAAAACTAACTTCTACGAACATTGACGATGTAGAGCCCAATAAACCTTACGCAGGAATGTACGGCGCGGGAATGCTAAATACAGGTCGTGCAGTGAAAATGGTGTTTGATATGTTTGCTGAAAAAGAACCAGTTAGAATCGAAAATCAGCGTTTTAGCCGCTGGGATTTTAAACTAAATGCTATTTCGGAAGTAATGATCCAAAATCAAGAATTTACGGAAAACGCTACTTTGAATTTAACTTCGAAAAAGAGAATAATTATTTCAAAAAATACGGTTTTAAAACCCAATGCTTTGGGTAAAATTCATCTGAAAATAGACCCTTCACTAACAAAAGATTGTGAGCTTCAACTTCGGGATCCTAGTATTTTGGATGATTAGTTCTTGGCAGGACATTTTGAACCATGACTTTTTTCAATTAAAGAGCTAAACTGTTTTTTGAACTACTTCAAAAATTTGGTTTTCGTCGCATTTTAATGTTTTGGAAGGATATTTCAATAGTAAAGCGTAATCGTGCGTTGCCATTAAAATGGTGTTTCCATTTTTGTTTATTTCGCGTAAAACTTCCATTACTTCCACGCTAGTTTGCGGATCGAGGTTTCCAGTTGGCTCATCTGCAAGAATCAATTCTGGGTCGTTTAAAAGTGCTCGGGCAATTGCCACGCGCTGTTGCTCGCCACCAGAAAGTTGGTAGGGATATTTAAACGCTTTGGTTTTCATATCTACCTTAGACAAAACGTCGTTAATTTTACTTTCCATTGCGGGCTTATCTTTCCAGCCAGTTGCAGTAAGTACAAAAAGTAAGTTGTTGTGAACGGTGCGATCATTCAGTAATTTAAAATCCTGAAAGACTACGCCTAATTTTCTACGTAAAAACGGGATGTCTTTTTCTTTTAAGGTTGCAAGATCATAACCCACAATATTTCCTTCGCCTTCTCGAAGCGGCAAATCGCCATAGAGGGTTTTCATAAAACTACTTTTCCCAGTTCCTGTTTTCCCGATTAGGTAAACAAATTCACCTTTATCAACCCGCACGCTAACGTCGGAGAGCACCAAGTTATCAGTTTGATAAATGGCTGCGTTTTTTAATTCTAAAACTGTCTGGGACATATTTTTTATTGTTTAGGTAAAATTGAACTACAACTATAAGTATTAATGGGAAAAATGGCATTGAAAAGCGGGAGTTACCTCCAAAGACAACCAAAGCTTGACCGAGCGATGCCCCCAAAATTAGTAAAACACAGAAGAATTCAAAAGTAAATAGCCATTTTCTATTACGTATTCTTTCATAAAAATGAAATGCACATATTATTAAAAAAAGTATTTTCAGTAAAATAATGATTGGCGTCATTATAAACAGCCAAAATCCTGCTAAAACCCACTTAATTTCTTTGATTGAGAATGAATCGTAATCCCACATTATGCCTGTTCCCCAAAAGTCTATCCAAGATAATGAGACTCTTTTTATGTATGCTAGCTTATTATTTTTTAATAAATCGTCGTTCATTGGTTTAAGTAGCTGAGAAAAATCTGCCACTGAAATAGAGTCTTTTCTTTCCAATTCTGCAAAAACATGCCAAATAGCCATTGCAGGATCTTTGCCAATAATAATCAGTGAATCTCTTTTCCGAACGTGTAAATCTCTAAGATCGGCGTATTTAGCATCTGCACTTTCGGCAAAGAACACAGTTGTTTGGGCTATAGTTATCCCTGAGTATGCTGTAATGGCTTTGTATCCGGTATGTTTTTCGTTGAAAGAACTCCAGGATATATAAAAAAGGAAAGCTGGAAGACATAAAAGAATTACACTAATAGCATTGTGAAATATTCCTCTTCGGAAGTTTAAAACCAAATAATAAAAGGCAATAAACGGTGGAAGAATTACAAACATAGGTCGCACAATAAGTGCCAATGTTGCCGCTAAACCTATCAGTAAAATATTGAGGTAACTTAGCCGCTGCGCGAAAAAACCAGTTTTAAACAAAACCCAAACGCAAAGCACCAAACTAAACAGGGTGAGGTATTCTGTAAGAATTGCACGTTCGTAAAAAAGAAGATGCATAAAAACAGAAGGAATAAGTCCAACAAAAAGTGAAAAATTTATGTTTCTGCTATTCTTATAAAAAATATAAAAAAGCATAAAAGAAGTCAGTATCCCCAGTATGTTTTGATAAAAGGCGGTAATTGGTACAGAGAGATTTGCTAAAAATATTAAGAACGGATATCCAGGAGTACGCGTGCCATTATAGTTGGTGAAATCACAGTTTTTAATCATTTCGGCGATGGTTATATAACCGCCAGAATCATTAAAAATACTTATGTGCCCATTATAAAGTACGTACACTAAAACCCGCGCCAATACTCCAAAAACGAAAAGAAAAGTATAGGGATGGTTTTTAGCCCATTCCCACGTTTTTTTTAAAATCATTTATTTGAAGTTTGAACGAATTTTTTCAGCGCGTCAATTTCCTTTTGCTGCTGAAGTGTATAAAGCGTCAATTCTTCAATTTTTTGAAGTAAAAGGAGATTCATTTCTTTTAACGAAATTCCTTGCTGTTGCATTTCTTCGGCGGAAGGTATATTTGGTAAATGATTGTTTTCTTTTAAAAATACTTCCAATTCTTCCAACGAAATTAAGTTGTATTCAGGCATGGCTTCCGAAAAACCATTGAAATAGCTTTCAAAAACAAAATCGGGTGCTAATACACCATTCAAATCTACCAAAACTTCCTGCGTGTGTATTTTTCCTTTTACGGTTAAAAGTTCGTCGGGAAAATTGGTTCCGATACCAATTTTTCCATCTTTTTCGGTAAGGTTATTAAATGGGTTACGCTGGGCCGTTGCGGAAAAACAAAATAGCAGGACAGTTATTATAAAGACTGTAGTTATGATTCTTTTCATGAAAATTAAATTTTTATAAAAATAGGTGATATTTATGGATTAGGACATTTTTGATTTTTCAGTTAGGGTATTAATTATGGAATTTATCCTCTTTCCAATTTTGTGGATTTTTTTTAATATAATTTTCAATACGGTTATATTGCCCATGGTTCCGAATAATAACATCATAAAACCCTGCCTGCCAACCATTTTCTATTTGTAAACGATTGGCATGTCGCGTGACCGCCGATTTATAGGAACCCACGATTGATGAAATGGTATTTTTCCCCTGATTTTGGAATCGATTTTTGCCCGTTGTGCCCCGTAGAGGCAAGGCATGCCTTGCCTCTGCAGCATCATCGTCATCAGGTTTATCAATCAATAAAATACCGTGGATATGGTTGGGCATAACAACAAATTCACCCAATGAAATGTGGGTTGAATGATTTGTAATTTCGAGCCATAACATATCCACAATAATCCCTAACGGTGAAATTACCATCTTCCCATTGTTTATTTCGCCAAAAAAATGATTTCTATTTTTGGTGCAAATTGTTATAAAATAGGCGCCGTTCCATCCGTAATCCCACCATTGTGCACGAATGGATTCAATTCTATATTTTCCTTTGAATTTTTTCATCATCAATTGATTTTCAAATCATTGAAAAAAAAATTTAATTATTAAAAATAAATAATATTCCTATATAAATTTGAAATGTAATTTATTGCTAATTGTGCCGTTATGATACCGAGAAATTCACCGAAAAATCATTCGTTAATAAAACCTTAAAAAATTACAGTATCGTATAAAGCTACCTTTAAAGTTAAATACCTTTACACCACAAAAAAACTGTAACAAATGGTTAAGAATTTCCTTGTCTTATCGCTTTTTCTATTCCTTTCATTTTCATCTTTTTCGCAGCAAACTGCGGCCTATTCAAACGACCTAGCGGACTTTAATCAGGCGCTAGAACTTTATAATAATGGTCAATATTTAGCTGCCCAAAGTCTTTTCGACAAAATAAAAAGCAGTAGCAACGATGAAACTGTGGAAAGCGATTGCGCTTATTACATCGCCAATGCTGCCGTGCGGTTGAATCAGCAAAATGCTGACAAACTGATGGAAAGTTTTGTAGAAAAATACCCGACGAGTTTAAAACGAAATTCGGCATATATAGATGTGGCGAATTTTTATTTTGAAAACGGAAAATATTCGCACGCTCAAAAATGGTACGATAAAGTTGATGCCAGTAGTTTAAGCCGAAGCGAGCAGGAACGTTTCAATTTTAACAACGGCTACGCTTACTTTAAAGCGAAAAGATACGACGACGCTAAAAGCTATTTTAATAAGGTTTCAAATTCTCAGAAATACGGTTCACAAGCAAAATATTATTTAGGTTTTATTGCTTACGAAGGCGATGATTATGAAGAAGCGAACAAAAATTTCGAAGAAGTAAAAGGCGAAGAGCGCTATTCCGAAGATCTTAGTTATTACCAAGCCGATATGAATTTTAAACTCGGTAACTTCCAAAAAGCTATTGATATGGGGAAGGAGCAGTACAGCAAAAGCAATCCGCAGGAACAAAGTCAGCTTTCAAAAATTATTGGCGAAAGCTATTTTAATCTTGAAAAATATGCTGAAGCAATTCCATATTTGAAGGAATATAAAGGCACTCGCGGCAAATGGAATAACACAGATTATTACCAATTGGGATACGCTTATTACAAAGAAGGCGATTTTGAAAGTGCAATTGGCGAGTTCAATAAAATTGTAGACGGAAAGAATGCCGTTGCCCAAAACGCCTATTACCATTTGGCGGAAAGCTATTTGAAACTAGATAAAAAACAGGAAGCTTTAAACGCGTTTAAAAATGCTTCGGAAATGGATTTCAGTCTCGAAATTCAAGAGGACGCATATTTAAACTATGCAAAGTTGAGTTACGAAATTGGTAACAGCTACAAAAGCACGCCTCAGGTTTTGCTTTCGTTTATTGAAAAATATCCGAATAATGCCAATAACGACGAACTTAAAAAATTGTTGATTGATAGTTACATCACTTCAAAAAATTATAAGGAAGCGTTGGATTTGTTAGAAAACAACAAAAATTTCGCAGATAAAACGGCGTATCAGAAAGTTGCTTTTTATCGCGGGATTGAACTTTATAATGAAGCAGATTACAACCTAGCAATTACTTTTTTCGATAAAAGTTTAAAGGAACCTCAAGACGCTAATTTTACTGCTCGCGCTACATATTGGAAAGCAGAAAGTGATTTTCAGCTATCAAATTTCGACAAATCGTTGGCTGGTTATAAAAAGTTTGCGCAGATGCCTGGTGCACAAAATACTTCAGAAAATAAAAATTTGAAGTACAACTTAGCTTACAATCAATTTAAACAGAAAAATTACACGGACGCCATAACCAATTTTAAAAGTTATGTGAATTCTTCTTCCGCAGAAAAAGTGCGTAAAAAGGACGCGTATTTGCGTTTGGGCGATAGTTATTTTGTTACTAGCCAGTATTGGCCAGCAATGGAAAACTACAATACCGCTATGGAAATGGGCGGCGACAACGATTATGCGCAATTTCAAAAAGCCATTAGTTATGGTTTTGTGGATAGAAGCGACACCAAAATTGAAGAATTAATTGCATTCATAAAAAAATATCCAAATTCTGTTTACCGCGATGATGCTTTGTATGAATTGGGAAATACATACGTTGCAAAAAATAGAAATAATGAAGCAATCTCGAGCTACGACCAATTGGTTCGCGATATTCCAAACAGCAGTTTTGTTTCAAAAGCATTGCTGAAAAAAGCATTGATTTATGAAAATACAGGAAAAAGTAATGAGGCGTTAGCTATTTTTAAACGAGTTGCGAAAGATTTCCCGTCAACGGCAGAAGCTTTGCAGGCCGTTTCTTCAGCTAAACTTATTTATATAGATCAAGGAAATGTTGACGAATATGCACGTTGGGTAAAAACTTTAGATTACGTGCAAGTGGGCGATACGGAACTCGATGATGCAGCTTATTCCGCAGCAGAGCAGCCTTATTTAGAAAACAATCAAAAACAAGCGCAGAGCCGTTTTGAAGATTATTTAAGACAATTCCCGAATGGACAACACGCCTTAAATGCGCACTTCTATTTAGGTCAGATTTATTTCGCTGACGGAAAAAGTGATCAAGCCATCCCACATTTTGAAACTGTAGTTAAACGCGAAAGAAGCGAATTTACCGAGCAAGCTTTAGCTCGTGTTTCAGAATTGTATTTAGGCAAAAAGGATTATCAGAACGCATTAAAATACTTAACGCGTTTAGAGGCCGAAGCAGATTTTCCGCAGAACATTATTTTTGCACAGACCAATAGTATGAAAGCTTCGTATGAATTGAAAAGATATGCTGAAGCTGTAAACTATGCCGAAAAAGTACTTCAGAATTCTAAAATTGACAATTCAATAAAAAGTGATGCGCAGGTAATTATTGCCCGTTCTGCAATGAAAACCAATAACGAATCCAAAGCTAAGACCGCCTACGCCGAAGTGCAAAAAATTGCAATCGGCCAACTTGCTGCGGAATCGCTTTATTTTGATGCCTATTTCAAAAATAAGGAAGGAAAGTATGAAGCTTCAAATGCTTCAGTACAGAAATTGGCGAAGGATTATTCTGGTTACAAATTATACGGTGCTAAAGGTTTGGTGCTAATGGCGAAGAATTTTTACGCTTTAAAAGATGCATACCAAGCTTCGTATATTTTGGAAAGTGTAACTAAAAATTTCACCGATTTCCCAGAGGTGGTCGCAGAAGCAAAAGCGGAACTAGCGATAATTAAAAACGCAGAAGCAAAAACTAATTCATCGGTAGAAACCGGAAACTAATCTCAGCTTCCTCTGCGTTTTTGCGGTAATTATTCCACCGCAGAGGCGCAAAGAACGCAGAGCAAACTATAAAAAAAATCTATAAAAATTTGAAAATATGTCCATAAAACAAATAGTTTTATTTTCAATTCCAGCCTTATTTCTATTTCATTTTTCGGCTTTTTCACAAGAAAAAGAACTGGACCCTGAAGTGGTGAACATTGTTAAACCATACACTCCCTCAATTTCGGATGCTTTTAAAGTAAAGGAAACGCCATCGTTGAACGATTCTATTTCCACAACAAAAAAAGCTGTGAAATACAGTATTTTCTCTGTGCCAGTAGCTTCAACTTTTACGCCTGCAAAAGGAAAAGCAACTACTGTAGAAAAGGCAAAAGCAATAAAATTGTACGATAATTACGCCACGCTTGGCTTCGGAAATTACACATCTATTTTAGGTGAATTGTATAGCAATTTCGAAATAAGCAGAACGGATAATGCTGGGTTTTTCTTTCGTCACAATTCGTCACAGGGCGATATTAAAGACGTAAAGTTGGATAATAAATATTACGATACAAGTCTTGACGCAAATTATACAAGTCGCCAGCGAGAAGCAACTTATAGGCTTGACGCGGGTGTGGAGCATCAGCTATATAATTGGTACGGGGTGCCGGATGTTATTTTTGCACAAAACCCAAATGTGGATATTGATCCGCAACAAACTTATATAAGTGGTTATGTTGGCGGTAGTATTGCAATTGATGATTCGTTTTTCGAAAAAGGGACTGCAAATATTCGCTATTTGAGCGATGCTTTTTCTTCTTCGGAATTTAACGCCACATTTAAACCCGAGTTTTCGTTTCCTTTAGAAAGTTTGACTTTAAAAATTGATGGCGATGTTGACTATTTAAGCGGAAGTTTTGATAGAAATTATGCAAACAATTCCGATATTAAATACAGTTATTTAAATGCTGGAATAGCTCCGTCAATTGTATTTGTAAATGATGATTTAACCGTTTCGTTGGGTGTTGCAGGATTTATAAGTGTAGATTCTGAGAATAGCGATTCTGAATTTTCACTGTATCCAAAACTTAATCTATCGTACCGATTAATGGACGAAATGGTAATTTTATACGGAGGTGCCGAAGGCGGACTTCAGCAAAATACGTATTATAATTTCAAGGAAGAAAATCCTTTTGTATCGCCTACTTTATATATTCTTCCAACCAAAAATCTCTATGAAGGTTTTGGAGGAATTAAAGGAAAATTGTCCAATTCCGTTGGTTATAACGTAAGAGCTTCCTACGGAAAAGATGAAAACAGAGCGCTTTTTCAAGCCAATGCAATGAATAATCTAAATCCGAATCCGAATTTAGAAGGTTATGAATACAGAAATTCTTTCAACGTAGTTTATGACGACATAAATACCTTGGCTTTTTTCGGGGAATTGAAAGTGGAAATTTCAGATAAATTCTCCTTAGGAATTAATGCAAATTATTACAGTTATAGCACAGATTTGCAAACTGAAGCTTGGAACTTGCCAGATTTAAAGGCTTCAATATTTTCAAATTTCAACATTACTGAAAAATTATACGGTGGGGCTTCATTGTTTTATGTTGGCGAAAGAAAAGATTTAATTTATAATAACAGTCCTTTCAACAGTTCATTCGCTGAGGAAGTAACGCTGGATGGTTACGTAGACGCCAATGTGAATTTTGGGTATAGATTTACCGATAGGCTCTCTGTTTTTGTAAAAGGAAGTAATCTATTTGGCGATAATTACGAAAAATGGATGAATTATCCTGTGCAGGGAATTCAAGGTTTGGCAGGGGCTACCTATAAGTTTGACTGGTAAAAACCCAATAAATTATAATTTCATAAAACATCCGTCTGTGGCGGATGTTTTTTTATTTTTACACCTTAAATATTACCATTGATGAAAAAACTACTTTCCCTATTATTCGCAGTTTCACTTTTTTCCTGCGCCCCCGATAAAATAGCTGCAGATTTACTTATAAAAAATGCCACTATTTATACGGTTGACAAAGATTTCAGCACGGCAAACGCTTTGGTTGTAAAAGACGGAAAAATCCTCGAAATAGGACTAAAACCCGAACTTGAGTTGAAATATAATATAAAGGAAACCTACGATGCCAAAGGTAACACAGTGGTTCCCGGTTTGATTGATGCACACGCACATTTGTACGGACTCGGACTTGGTTTGCTTAACGTAGATTTAATTGGCACTGCCAGTTATAAAGAAGTTTTAGGGCGAGTAGTGGCTTTTCAACAAGAAAAAGATGTGTCTTATATTATTGGTCGCGGGTGGGATCAAAATGATTGGGACGATAAAAATTTTCCATCTAAAAAAGAATTGGATTCCTTATTTCCAAATACTCCTGTTGCGCTGCAACGTGTAGATGGGCATGCTTATTTGGTGAATTCAAAAGCATTGGAACTTGCGGGAATAACTAAAAAAACAAAGGTAGCTGGAGGCGAAGTGGTTTTAGAAAATGGCGAACCCAGCGGAATAATCATCGATGCCCCGATGGCTTTGATTAGAAAAACTTTTCCCGAAATTACAAGTGAAGTTTCAACAGAAGCGCTTTTGGAAGCTGAAAAAATCAGTCTTCAATACGGCCTAACAACTGTTGATGATGCTGGTTTAGATAGAAATATTATTGAATTAATAGATGCGCTTCAAAAAGAAGGAAAGTTCAAACTCAGAATGTATGCTATGATTAGTCATAGTCGGGAAAATCGTGACTATTATTTAAACAAAGGAGTTTATAAAACCGATAGGCTGAATGTACGTTCTTTTAAAGTTTATTCTGATGGCGCATTAGGTTCGCGAGGTGCCGCAATGCGCGAGCCGTACAGCGATATGCCCGGACATTTTGGAGCTATGATTACCACAGCCGATAGTTTGAATTATTTAGCCGAGAAAATTGCAGCGTCAGATTTCCAAATGAATACCCACGCAATTGGCGATTCTGCAAATATTGCGGTTCTACGAGCTTACAAAAAAGCGTTGGAAGGTAAAACAGATAGACGTTGGCGCGTAGAGCATGCGCAGATTATTTCGCCACAGGATTTCAATTATTTTGATGACAAAAACAATATACTTCCTTCCGTACAGCCTACTCACGGCACCAGCGATATGTATTGGGCTGAAGATAGAATAGGAGCAGAGCGAATGAAAGGTGCTTATGCTTATAAAGAATTGTTGGAAAAAGCTGGAAGTATTGCTTTGGGAACAGATTTTCCAGTTGAGCACGTTAACCCGATGTACACTTTTTTTGCAGCTGTGGCGCGAAAAGATTTGAAAAACTATCCAGAAAATGGTTTTCAAATGAATAATGCTTTAACGCGCGAAGAAGCCTTACGCGGAATGACCATTTGGGCTGCATTTGCCAATTTTGAAGAAGATGAAAAAGGAAGTATAGAAGTAGGGAAATTTGCAGATTTCACTGTGCTCGATAGAGATATTATGAAGGTTGACGAAAAAGAACTTCCGAATACAAAAGTAATTGCCACTTTCATTAATGGCGATTTGGTTTACAAAGCGAAATAATAAGACTTTGCGTCTTTGCGCCTTTGCGAGAAATTTTTGCACGCCAAGCCGTTAAGTCGTAAAGAAGGATTATAATGGAAAATATTCTGAAACAACTTCCGAAGAAAGCAAAGGAAGCTGAGCCTGAAAACAAAAAGTTTTTCGCAAAGCTGAAGAAAAAGCCGCCCAAACATTTGGACACTTTAATGCAGGAATTGCACGAGGAAGAGTTTAAAAGAACCGATTGCCTTACCTGCGCCAATTGCTGCAAAACCACGGGTCCGCTTTTTACCGATAAAGACGTTGAGCGTATTTCGAAACATTTCCGAATGAAACCGCAGCAGTTTATTGAAGCCTATCTACGGGTTGATGAAGACAAAGATTATGTTTTAAAAAGTGTTCCCTGCACTTTTTTGGGAGCCGATAATTATTGTAGTATTTACGATGTGCGCCCGAAAGCTTGCCGCGAATTCCCACATACAGATCGAAAAAAGTTTCAGCAGATTTCAAACTTAACGATGCAGAATGTTGCTATTTGTCCGGCGGCATTTAATATTGTGGAGGAAATGAAACGACTTTTAAGTAAGTATCAGTGAAAAAAAGTAGCAGTAGGCAGTTGCATTGCGCAGTATTCACTCAGACTGCCAACTGCAACTGCCTCTGCTACTTATTCAAGGGTAAAGCAAATACTTGCTCCGTACCTTCTCAAAATCTACAAGTCCTTCCTTCCAAGAATCCCGAATTTCTTCCGCAGATAATCCTTGTTCAATCTGTTGCTGCAATGTTTTTGTTCCAGCTAATTTCACGAAAAACGAATTGAAAAAATCTTTCTTTTTCCCGTTGGCGTTGAATGCGTCAATCAACCATTCCAAATTAATTTTACTCAATCGCGGTTCCTTCCGAAGATCTTTTCCGTGGCAAAGTTGGCCTTTAAATTTTGGGTCTTTCGCGCCATCGTTGGATTGCGGTGTATATGCAAAAGTATATTTTGAAGCAGGCAGACTCGGTGCCCCAAAAACTTGAAATTGCATATCCGTGCCACGACCAGCATTTATAAATGTACCTTCAAAAAAACAGAGGCTAGGGTAGAGGTTTATGGATTGATCGTTCGGCAAATTTGGTGACGGTTTTATGGGTAAGGAATATGGTTTTTGGTGCGTGTAGTTTTTCATTTTTATAATGGTAAGGTCGCAATACGTTCTTTTTTTAGACCAATCGCTTCCTAAATTATCTAACCACCCTTCACCATTTATCATAGCGGCGTATTCGCCAATAGTCATTCCATGAACGATAGGCACTGGGTGCATTCCCACAAAACTTTGATGCTCTTTTTCTAAAATTGGTCCGTCAATAAAGTGCCCGTTCGGGTTCGGACGGTCTAAAACTATCACAGGAATTCCCAACTCTGCGCAAGCTTCCATAACATAATGCAGCGTAGAAATATAAGTGTAAAACCGTGCGCCAACATCTTGAATATCGAAAACCACAACATCAATTCCTTTTAATTGTTCCTGCGACGGTTTTTTGTTGCTTCCGTAAAGTGAAATTAAGGGAACGCCCGTTTTTGAATCAATGCCATCTTTTACATGTTCCCCCGCATCGGCAGTGCCACGGAAACCGTGTTCTGGGGCAAAAACTTTTTTTACGGAAACTTTTTTCGAAATTAGAAAATCTACCAAATGCACATTTGTAATTGGTGTATTTCGTTCAGGGTAAATATCGGGTCGGTTAGATTCTTGATATACAATTGAAGTTTGATTGGCAACAACGCCAACATTTTTACCTTTCAAAAGTTCAGCATAAAGATAAAATTTCTCTGCACCAACAATAATTTCTTGGTCACTGAGCGAAGTCGAAGTGTCGTCTTGAGTAATGAGTCTTGTTTTCTGGTCCTGATTTTTGTCTTTGTTCTTTTCTCTTTGTTCTTTTTTCTCCACCGAACTTCCGCAGGAAAAAATGGTCAAAACAACCAATAAAACTGTATTTTTGAAAAAAGTTAAAGCCATAAAACTTCAGTGAATTTCGAATTTTTCATCGCCCGGCGCATCATTGCTTCCAAGGACTATAAAAGTAGTATTTCGGCACCGATAATAAAAATTGCAATCACTGCAATCGCGCTCGGTATTATTATGATGCTAATCTCAATAGCAACTGGCGTCGGACTTCAAAAAAAGATACGCGAAAAGGTTTCTGCTTTCAATGGTGATATTATTATTACGAATTTCGACACCAATTTTTCCAACGATTCCCAAAACCCAATTTCAAAAAACCAAGATTTTTATCCAACGTTCAAAAACATTGAAGGCATAAAACACGTACAGATTACCGCTTCTAAAGGTGGCGTAATCCGCACAGAAACCGATTTTGAAGGCGTGGTTGTAAAAGGCGTAGGTGACGATTATTCTTGGGAATATTTTGAAGACTATTTAATTGAAGGAAAAATCCCTGATTTTAAAGGTGATTTGAACGGCGATATTTTGATTTCGGAATATTTGGTGAACAGGCTAAACTTAAAACTTGGCGATAGAATAACCACTTTCTTTTTAAATGACGAGGTTTCTAAAACACCACGCAGTCGTGGTTTTAATATTGTGGGTATTTACAATAGCGGTTTTCAACAATTTGACGAGCAATTTATAATTACAGACATTCGCCACGTTCAGCGATTAAACAAATGGGAAGACGATCAGATTGGTGCTTTTGAAGTTTTTGTAAACGATTTTGATCAGATTATACCAATCGGTAACGACGTTTACAACGAAACCAGCAGCACGCTAGACACCCAAACCATCCGCCAAAAATACGCCTCCATTTTTGAATGGCTGGATCTTTTCGACTTCAACATTATAATGATTATTGGGATTATGATTTTGGTTGCGGGGATTAATATGATTACTGCGCTTTTGGTCTTAATTTTGGAGCGCACCCAAATGATCGGGATTCTAAAAGCTTTGGGAAGTAGCGATTGGAGCGTGCGCAAAGTATTTCTTTACAATGCGATGTATTTAATTGGCGTCGGTCTTTTTTGGGGAAATGTGATTGGCATTGGACTGCTTTTGGTTCAGAAATACGGCAAAGTTTTCAAACTAAATCCAGACACCTATTATGTAAATGAAGCTCCTATTTATTTAAATTGGGATTACATTTTAATATTGAATGCGGGCACTTTTCTACTGTGTCTTATAATGCTTTTAATTCCTTCATTTATTATTGCGAAGATTTCTCCGGTGAAGGCGATTCGTTTTGAATAACATTGCAAGGAACGAAGCAATCTATCCTAATTCTCTTTTGTACCTTTGCCATTCTAAAATTTATTATGGAATACGCAGAAAATATATTAGGAACCATCGGCAACACGCCAATGGTGAAAATCAATAAAATAATTGGAGACATTCCCGCTTTGGTGCTTGCCAAATACGAAACTTTTAATCCCGGCAACTCGGTAAAAGACCGAATGGCGGTAAAAATGATTGAAGATGCAGAAGCCAATGGCAGTTTAAAACCGGGCGGAACAATCATTGAAGGCACATCTGGAAATACTGGGATGGGCTTAGCTTTGGTTGCCATTATTAAAGGTTACAAAATGATTTGCGTAATCAGCGACAAACAAAGTAAAGAAAAGATTGATATTTTAAAGGCTGTAGGGAGCAAAGTAGTTGTCTGTCCTACAAACGTTGCGCCCGAAGATCCGCGTAGTTATTATTCTACTTCAAAAAGACTTGCTGAAGAAACTCCAAATAGTTGGTACGTAAATCAGTACGATAACCCTAGCAATGCAAAAGCACATTACGAAAGCACTGGCCCAGAAATCTGGAAACAGACCGATGGAAAAGTAACACATTTTGTTGTAGGCGTTGGAACTGGCGGAACTATTAGCGGTGTTGGTAAATACTTAAAGGAACAAAACCCAAATGTAAAAGTTTGGGGAATTGATACCTACGGAAGTGTTTTCAAAAAATATCACGAAACTGGGATTTTTGATGAAAACGAAATTTACCCATACATAACCGAAGGAATTGGTGAAGATATTCTTCCGAAGAATGTAGATTTTAGTGTAATTGATGGTTTTACGAAAGTAACCGATAAAGACGCTGCAATCTACACCCAAAAGCTCGCTAAAATGGAAGGCTTCTTTTTGGGGAATTCTGCTGGAGCAGCAATAAAAGGCTTACTCCAACTAAAAGACCATTTCACGAAAGATGATGTGGTAGTCATTCTTTTCCACGATCACGGAAGTAGATATGTGGGTAAAATGTACAACGACGAGTGGATGCGCGAACGCGGTTTTGTAGAAGACGAAGCTAAAAATGCTTCCGATTTAATACAGGAGCACGCAGACAAACCTTTGATTACGGTAAGAACCGAAGAATTAGTTGGTCACGCCATTGAGCGCATGAAAAAATACAACATCAGCCAAATTCCAGTGGAAGACACAACAGGTTTTGTGGGCGCTGTGGATGAAACTGATTTACTTAGAAAATATCTTGAAAACAAAAATGTGGCAGATCTTCCAATTAGAGAAGTGATGCACAAACCCTTCCCAATAGTGAAGAAAACCACAACTATTGAAGAAGTTTCAAAATTAATACATAAAGACAACAACGCTGTCTTGGTAGATTTAGGAGAAGGGAAATTCAATATAATTACAAAGCACGATATTATACGCGCGCTTTAAGTTTACCACCACGAATTCGCGAATAAAGTAAAAATTATAATTCGTGAATTCGTGGTTAAACTTTCATCAAAATAATTCGTAATTTTAGACTTCTATGAAAAATGAAGCTAAAAAATTATTCCGCTTTCTGCGCACCAGGCCTGTTCCTGCCAATACCAATGAAATTCTGGCGTTGGAGCGAACCAAATTGGCAAATGAACGCACGCTGCTTTCCTACATACGTTCTTCACTCTATCTCCTTTTGGGCGGCATCGGTATTTTACAATTAAAAGATTTTGAAAGAATACAATGGTTGGGCTATGTTGCATTGGTTGTTTGTGTAATTTTTTTAGCAATTGGCATTTTCAGATATGTTTTACTTTCACGAAGATTATACAAGTGGAACCGCATTCTGTATGTGGATACTATCACAGAAAAAGTTGAAAAACAAGCTGATACGCGCAATAAAAAGCAAAAGGAGGAGGCTGAGGCCTAACATTTTTACCTACCTTTACTTTCTAGAGCTCCTCACTTAAATATTATTCAAATGAAAGAAGATTTTCTGCACTATGTGTGGAAATTTCAGAAATTTGATGTGAGCAGTTTTTACACTTCGAATGATGAAAATCTCCACATAAAAAAACCAGGGAGCCACAACTTAAATTCGGGTCCTGATTTTTTCAATGCCCAGATAGAGCTAGACGGGCAACTTTGGGCAGGCAATATTGAAATACACATAAAATCTTCAGACTGGTACGCGCACGGCCACGAAACTGATGCTGCTTATGACAATGTAATACTGCACGTTGTTTGGGAACATGACGCCGAAATTTATAGAAAAGACGGGAGCGTCATTCCTACTTTTGTAGTACAAAAACACATTCCGAAAACTTCACTTGTACAATACCAAAAATTATTTTCAGGAGAAAAAAAGTGGATTAATTGTGAAAACGAATTTGCGTCTGTGGATTCTTTTACTTTTCAGAATTGGTTGGAACGACTTTATTTTGAAAGGCTTCAAAAAAAGGAAGAGTTGCTTTTAAAAGAATTGAAAGACACTCAGAATCACTGGGAATCTTTGCTTTTTAGAATGCTGTGTAAAAATTTTGGGTTAAAGGTAAATAGCGACTCCTTTTTCAGCATAGCGAAGTCTATAGATTTTTCTGTGATAAAAAAATGTAGCCAAGAACGGCAAGATCTTGAAGCATTGCTCATTGGTCAAGCAGGTTTGCTGGAAGGTGAAACCGAAGATTGGTATTTTAAAACACTTAAAACAACCTACAAATATTTAAAACATAAATTTGGGTTGGAAAATGAAACTGTCATTGCTCCCAAATTTTTTAGGTTGCGGCCTCCAAACTTTCCCACCGTACGTTTAGCACAATTTGCAACGCTTTATTCTGAGCGGGAAAACTTGTTTTCTCAGGTAATTGACACCAATAATTTAAAAGATTTTTATTCGCTTTTTAATGTATCTGGCAGCGAATATTGGGATACTCATTACAATTTTGGCATTGGTTCTTTAGGACGTAAAAAGCGGATTACCAAAAGTTTTGTCGATTTATTAATAATCAATACCATTATTCCGTTGAAGTTCTGCTATGCAATACAACACGGCAAGGACGCTTCCGACGAAATAATGCAACTGGCTTCTGAAATTTCTTCCGAAAAAAACACCGTTGTAAATAAATACAACTCACTACAAAACATTGCAATTAAAGCATGGCAAAGCCAAGCGCTGCTTCAACTAAAAAATGAATATTGCGATAAAAACAAATGTTTGCAATGTGCTATTGGAAATGTTTTTCTTGGCTCCCAAGATAAAGGGAGTACAGATGCAAAGATTGAAAACTGATTTTTTTTCTTCATTACAGTTTACAAGTTTATCGTGAAAAAGCGTAATTTGCAGGTATGTTGCAAGCGGTTTATTCATTACGGCATTACCTTGAAAAACGTGGATTCTACGTATCTACTCGTTTGGCAGATAGGTTAGGTATGCGCGCTAAAAGTGTGCGTCTTTTTTTTATATATGTTTCCTTTGCCACTTTGGGCGCAGGCTTTGCAATCTATCTTACTTTAGCCTTCGTTTTAAGGTTGAAAGATTTGGTGAATACCAAACGAACCTCGGTTTTTGATTTATGAAGCAATTCTTCAGTTCTAAAATAACAGTCGCCATAATACTCTTAATTGTAGTATTTATGACGGGTGTAATTGGCTTTCATTATTTTTCAGATTACAGTTGGATCGATGCATTTTATATGACGGTTATTACTGTAACTACGGTGGGTTATGGCGAAGTAATGCCGCTGAGTCCCAGTGAAAAAATTTTTGTTTCGCTTCTAATCATTTCGAGTATCTTTATCGTTGGTTATGCTATTTCGGTTATAACAGAATATATTTTAAGTAAAAACATAGGTATTTTAAGACAGAAAAAAGTGCAGAAAAAATTGGACTCCATGCATAATCACATCATCGTTTGCGGTTATGGAAGAAACGGAAAACAAGCAGCCCAGAAGCTGTCAGCCTATAATCGTCCCTTCGTTATTATTGAAAAGGATGAAGAAATAATAGATCGTTTTTCAAGCGATGGATATCTCTTCGTTTTAGGTAATGCAATAGAAGATGAAATTTTAATAAAAGCTGGAATAGAAAGAGCTTCCACTTTAATATGCGCTACTCCTAATGATGCAGACAATTTGTTTATCGTGCTTTCAGCGCGGCAAATGAATAAAAACCTTAAAATAATAAGTCGCGCCAGCGAAGAGACTAGCTATAAAAAACTGAAACTTGGCGGCGCAGATAATGTAATTATGCCAGACAAAATAGGGGGCGATCACATGGCCTCTTTGGTCGTTGTGCCAGATCTTGTAGAGTTTTTAGACAATTTAACCGTTGCCGGAGAGCAGGATAGCATTAATGTAGAACAAATACCTTTTGAAAAAATGTGCCCGCAAGGCAGGGAGCAAGCCATTAAAGATTTGGATGTTCGTAAAAAAACAGGTTGTTCTATTATTGGGTATCGTTCTCCTACGGGAGAATATATTGTAAATCCAGAACCGTCTTTGGTTCTTCAGAAAAACTCAAAATTAATACTGATAGGGCGTCCTGATCAGATAGAAAGCCTTAAAAAAGAATACGGAGTTTAACGATTCGTTAACAAATTTATAGTGGATTCATTGAAATTGTAATAAAATTTAGGCATCTTGCTTTTTTTACATTTCTAAAACAAATCTTAAAAATCCATTATGAAGAAATTTCTTCTTTCGCTAATTGTATTTTTCTTACCATTTATCACATTCGCCCAAGAGCAAAAAAGTTTCGGTGAAAAAATCGACGGCCTTTTCGCTAAATATACAACACCAATCGTAGATTTAATTTTCTATCCCGTAACAATAGCGGGAAAGGATATGCCAATTGTAATTATTATATTACTGTTGGGAGCACTCTTTTTTACGCTATACTTTAATGGAGTCAATTTTAGATACATCAAAATTTGTATAAAAACAGCCTCAGGAAAGTATGATAAACTAGATCATCACGTTCCAGCAGATAAAGAAATTGTAGTAAAAGACGGTGAAATTCACGATACCGTTCAATTAACGGGCGATGTTCCAGGAGAAGTTTCACACTTTCAGGCACTAACAGCTTCCTTGTCCGCCACGGTGGGATTAGGAAACATTGCTGGTGTTGCTGTTGCAATCGCCATTGGTGGTCCAGGAGCAACAATATGGATGATTGTAGCTGGATTATTAGGAATGGCGTCAAAGTTTGTGGAATGTACTTTAGGAGTAAAATATAGAGAAGTAGATGGCGATGGAAAAACTTACGGTGGACCGATGTATTACCTTTCAAGTGGTCTAAAAGAAATGGGTATGGCTGGATTCGGAAAAGTCTTGGCCGTATTTTTTGCCGTTATGTGTATAGGAGGATCCTTTGGAGGTGGAAATATGTTTCAATCTAATCAAGCAGCCGCACAGTTAACGCAATTAATGGATTGGGATGGCCCAAATGCAGGACTCTATGTAGGTCTGGTTATGGCTGTTATTGTGGGTCTTGTAATTATTGGTGGAATTAAAAGAATTGGTTCTGTTACCGAAAAGGTTGTTCCTTTTATGGCTATAATTTATGTAGGTGCCGGAATGATAATTCTAGGAATAAATTATGATATGATTCCTTATGCTGCGACACAAATTTGGCAAGGAGCAATAAATCCTAATGCTGCTTTTGGTGGTGTAATGGGAGTATTAATAGTAGGGTTTCAACGTGCAGCATTTTCTAATGAAGCTGGTGTAGGTTCTGCTGCCATTGCACACTCTGCAGTAAAAACCCGATATCCAGCTAGTGAAGGATTAACTGCTTTACTTGGACCTTTTGTGGATACCGTTATTATTTGTACAATGACAGCTATCGTGATTGTAATTACAAATGCCAAGCACAATTTATTTACATACGGTAATCTTGATGAGTCGAGTAATGTAATGCTTAATGCAACGAACGAACCAATTAACGGAGTTGATTTAACCTCGGTAGCTTTCGATTCTGCAATTCCACACTTTTCAATTGTACTTACTATTGCTGTTGTTCTTTTTGCAATTTCTACAATGATATCTTGGTCTTATTACGGACTTCAATCTTGGAAGTTTCTTTTTGGAAAAGGAAAAGTTTCCGATACAACTTACAAAGTCTTGTTTTTAATATTTTTAGTTATTGGAGCCTCTTCAAGTTTAGGAGCTGTAATCGGTTTTTCTGATGCTATGATTTTTGCTATGGTTTTCCCGAATATTATTGGTTTAGTATTGCTATCGCCTAAAGTGAAAAAGGAATTGAAAAAATACTTAAATGCTATTAAAATAGATAAAATGGATGCTACTATTCATAAAGAAAGTAAAGAAGAGAGAGAAATTTAAATTTTATTTCTGAAAATATAATCCCACTTCATGTTCATTAAGAAACACGAAGTGGGATTTTTTTTTGTTGCAATTAGTTATTTCATTTTTGAAATTCTGTTGTACTACATTTTTATGAAGAAGTTGTATCCATAATTACTTAGAGATTTCTCAACAAGCTGAAGGAGTTATTAATGAATTCGGGGTTTAAGAAACCGTTAACAAATTTTCCTACATTTTATTGAAATTGTGGTTTTTTTTAAGCATCTTGCTTCGTTTTATTTCAAAAAGCGTTTCATCTTAAAAATAAACTATGAAGAAATATCTTATTTCGCTAATTGCTTTTTTACTTCCTATTATCACCTTTGCTCAAGAAACCACCGCCTCTCAGTATATCGACGAGGCTTTTGCTAATTATACCGGCTGGTTTGTAGATCTTATTTTTTATGAAATACCATTTTCTGAATCTTTTCAGATACCCTGGGTTTTAATTGTATTGATTGGTGGAGCTACTTATTTCACTATTTATTTTAAGTTAATAAATTTCACGGGTTTTGGAACTGCTATAAAAGTGGTACGTGGAAAATATGAAGACATTGAAAAACACGGAGCAGACACACTCTATGGAGATGTAACTGCCAATGAACAAGAAAACTTAATTGAAACCATTCGCGATGACAGTGCCGAAGGCGAGGTTTCGCACTTTCAAGCTTTAACTGCAGCACTTTCTGCTACGGTAGGTTTAGGAAATATTGCAGGTGTTGCTGTGGCGCTTTCCATTGGTGGGCCGGGTGCAACTTTCTGGATGATAGTGGCGGGTTTGCTGGGTATGGCTTCAAAATTCGCCGAATGTACTTTGGGTGTTAAATATCGAGATGTAGGTCCGGATGGCACAGTTTACGGTGGCCCTATGTATTATCTTAAAAAAGGTTTGGCTCAAAAAGGAATGGCCGGTTTAGGTAAAGTACTTGCAGTAGTTTTCGCAATATTTGTAATTGGGGGTTCTTTTGGTGGTGGAAATATGTTCCAAGCAAACCAAGCGGCTGCCCAATTTGTTCAACTTTTTGATTTACAGGGAACCAGTGCAGCAATCTGGTTTGGAATTGTAATGGCAATAGTTGTTGCCGTGGTAATTATTGGTGGTATTAAGCGTATCGCGAAAGTAACTGAGAAAGTTGTACCATTTATGGCGGGACTTTATGTCTTGGGCGCACTTGTGGTTCTGGTTGTAAACTATCACCACATTGGCGATGCGTTCGCATTAATTTTTGAAGGTGCATTCTCCGGTCTTGGAATTGCTGGTGGATTGGTAGGTGTTATGATTCAAGGAATTCGTCGTGGTGCATTTTCAAACGAAGCGGGGGTTGGTTCTGCCGCCATTGCCCACTCTGCAGTGCGCACAAAATATCCTGCTTCTGAAGGAATTGTAGCTCTTTTGGAGCCTTTTATTGATACCGTAGTAATCTGTACAATGACTGCTTTGGTAATTGTAATTACAAATTTCGACAACAATATTATCCAATACGGTGTTGAAGTGAAAGAAGGAGTTGAGCTAACTGCGACTGCTTTTGATAGTGTTATTCCACACTTTTCAATTGTACTTACAATAGCCGTAATTCTCTTCGCTTTTTCAACTATGATTTCTTGGTCGTACTACGGAATGCAAGGTTGGATCTACCTTTTCGGGAGAGGAAAAGTTACCGAACTTATTTATAAACTGTTATTTTGTATCTTTATATGGGTTGGATCGGTAATCAGTCTTGGTTCCGTAATCAACTTCTCTGATGCAATGATTTTTGCAATGGTAGTGCCGAATATTATCGGGGTAGTGCTATTAACACCAGTTGTTAGAAAAGAATTAAACCGCTATATGAAAGCCATCAAAACCAAACATGATGCAATCGACGACGGTTTGGAAGATTTGCAGAAGCATATGTAAAAACTAATTTATATGGAATTAAAATCCCACTTCACGTTCAGCAAACAGCAACGGAGTGGGATTTTGCTTTTGTTACTACTCATCGTTTCGATACTGTGCGTTTATTGGTTTGTCGATTTTTCTGAAGAAGATAGTTTCGACGCTACATCCGCTGAAATTGTTTCGCTTCAAAAGGAATTGGATTCGCTTCGTATAGTTGAAATTGAAAATAGAAAACCGAAAAGATATCCGTTCAACCCTAATTTTATTACCGATTATAAAGGCTACGTTTTAGGCATGTCTAACGAAGAAATTGATAGGCTTCTTCAATTTCGAAGCGAAGGGAAATGGATTAATTCCGCCGCAGATTTTAAAAATATAACTGGCGTTTCAGATTCTTTGTTAAATGAGTTGAGTCCCTATTTTAAATTCCCAGATTGGGTTACAAATCCAAAACCCAAACGCGATTTTAATGATTATAAAAGTGAAAAGGGATTTAGTGAAAAGACTTTCGCGCAGAAAGGCGATCTCAATAAAGCGACAGAAGAAGAGCTACAACAAGTTAGTGGTATTGGGGCAGCGCTGAGTAAACGTATCGTTTCTTATCGGGAAAAAATGGGTGGATTTTCTAATGATATTCAACTAAACAGTGTTTATGGATTGGATGCTGCCGTTGTGCAACGAACGCTTAATCTTTTCACCGTAAAATCTCCAAAAGTAATTTCACAAATAAATATAAATACAGCCTCCGCTTCCGATATTTCCACCATTCCCGGAGTTTCATTTGAAATGGCAAAGAAAATCTGGGAATACAGACGACTACGCGAAAAAATAAACAGCATTCAAGAACTGGAAAAAATTGAAGGAATGACGGTAAGAAAGTTACAGCTAATTCAGTTATATTTGTCCGTTGAGTAAATTTTATAAATCGCCAAAAGGCTTATAAATAATAGTTTTAGACCAGTATGAATAAGATGTATTTTACAGAGGAGCACGAATTTTTCAGAAAAAGTTTTCAAGATTTTCTACAAAAGGAAGCAGTACCACATATTGAAAAGTGGGAAAAAACGGGGCACATTGAGCGCTTTATTTGGGAGAAATTTGGAGAAATGGGTTACTTTGGGATTTTTCAGCCCGAAGAATACGGAGGGTTAGATTTAGATCTTTTTTACACCATAATTTTCTTAGAAGAACTTCAGAAAGTAAATAGTGGCGGATTTGCTGCAGCGATGTGGGCACACGCTTATTTGGCGATGACGCACCTTAAAAAAGAAGCAAATCACGAACAAAAAGAAAAATATTTAGCACCAAGTATAACAGGTGAAAAAATAGGTTGTCTTTGCATTACCGAACCATTTGGCGGAAGCGATGTTTCTGGTATGCGAACGACGGCTGTAAAAAAAGGCGATAGCTATATTTTAAACGGTTCAAAAACATTTATTACCAACGGAATTTATAGCGACTATCTTATTGTTGCTGCAAAGACTTCACCAGAATTGGGGAATAAAGGGATTAGCATTTTTGTGGTAGACCGCGATACAAAAGGCGTTTCTGCAACTAAACTCGACAAATTGGGTTGGCGTGCAAGCGACACAGCAGAAATAGCTTTCGATAATGTTGAAATTCCGCTTACAAATTTAATGGGCGATGAGAATGCTGGCTTTCCGTATATAATGCAGCATTTCGCTTTAGAAAGGCTAATTATGGGGGTTAATGCCCATGCGCGTAGCGAGTTTGCTTTAGAATATACAATTCAATATATGAAAGAGCGCACGGCTTTTGGAAAGAGTATTTCAAAATTTCAGGCCTTGCGTCACCGCGTTGCACAGATTGCGAGCGAAATTGAAGTTTGTAAAACATTTAATTACGTTACCGCAAAACGCTTGAATGATGGCGAATATGTGGTAAAGGAAGCAACCATGAGTAAACTTATTTCTACCAAAGTTGCCGATGAGGTTATGACTGAATGTCTGCAATTTTTAGGTGGTTACGGTTATATGGAAGAGTATCCATTGGCGCGTTTAATGCGCGATAGTAGGTTAGGGCCAATTGGCGGTGGAACTTCAGAAATTTTACGAGAAATCATTTCGAAAATGGTTATTGAAGGCAAAGAATATAAGCCTGCGACTTAGTTGTTTATATTCACCTAAAATTTAAACCTAACTTTAAAAATGAAGTATTTCAATAAAAGCCAATTACTCACATTAGTTATTTTTTTTATCGGTGCCACCACCTTCGCCCAAAGCGAACTAAAAGGAAAGGTTGCAGATTTCTTAACGTATCAACCCATTGAAAGCGCAAGTGTTTACATAAAAAATACTACCACGGGTTCAATAACAAATGCAGATGGAAACTTCGTTTTAAAAGTTCCGCAGCAATATTTGAATGATACGTTGGTAATTTCGTCTATTGGTTATAAAAGCTTCAATGTATTAATTAGTGAATTTGAAAACGGCTCCGATATTTTTTTAGAAGAAGATGTAGCCTCCTTAGATGAAGTAGTGATAATTGCAGATCCACGACCTACTACTGGTAACGGCATTGTAGCGAAAGCCATTGAAAAACTACCAAGTAATTTGCCCGAGCAAGCTTATCTTCAAAAAGGTTTTTTACGTCACAAAGAGCGCAATAAAAAAGAATACAAGTGGCTTGTTGAAAGCGCCATCACTTTGTATGATTCTAGTTATGCCGCTGGCGCGAAAAATAACCTAAAGATTAACGTTGACGAAAACCGCAAAAGCTACGATCTAAGAGATGTGGATAGTTTGTTTACCTATTCGGCATTTCTTAAAAGTAAAGGGATGAAAACTGGAACGGTAAGTAGAAATTCAGTAAAAACGAAATCGTTGGTAGATGCCATAAAATGGAATGATAGCAGAGTTAACGGCTTGGAAAATCTTTTTAAAGGAAAACTTAATTTAGTTCGAAATTCGAATGTTACGGGTGCCTTATTAGGGAAAAATATTTTTGAAAAGCAACAGTTTACTTTAGACACTATCTTGGTGGATAACGGAAGAAAGCTTTATAAAATTAAAATTTCTAAAGGTGCAGATTTTGTAGGATTAAATACTCCAAACATCTACAATGAAGGTTTTGAGCCAAAAGGGTGGATTTATATTTATTACGACAACTACGCTATTAAAAAGGTGGAATACGAACTTGTAGCGGCTTCTGATGTTCAGAAAAAGCGCAGTAAAAGCCTGTTTGATTCTCAAACTATCCACAAACTCGTTATAACGTATATGGAATACGACGGAAAGATGTATCCCAACTATATTTACTACGAAACTCCAAAGCTTGTAAACACGGGTGATCGATCTTCAGAAAGAGTGAAAACTGAAGCAGAGCCAGGATTTGATAAAGACGAACAATATTATTACACCATTCAGGAAATATTATTCAGTGATATAATTCAAGATCCGGAATTAATAAACCAAGAATTACAACAAAATGATTGGTCTGCAGATATATTTTCTAGCAAACCATACAATGAGTCGTTTTGGAAGAATTACAACGTATTGCTGGAGAGTAAAGAAGAGGAAAAGCTAATTCAGGACTTGAGTAAACGTGCTTCTTTATATAAAGAATAATTTTTATTAAAAAAATTGAATACTGATTACTGAAAACTAAATACTTTTTTATACTTTTGCCGTCCTAAAGAGAGGAGGTGATGACACTATGTTAATTATACCAGTTAAAGACGGAGAAAATATCGACAGAGCCCTGAAGCGTTTCAAACGTAAATTTGATCGTACAGGAACTATGCGCCAGTTGCGTTCTAGACAAGCTTTTTCGAAGCCATCTGTTAAGAAAAGAGCACAAATGCAAAAAGCTCAATACATTCAGAACTTAAGAGATCAGGAAGAAATCTAGTATTTCTTTTTTGAAAATAGAAACTAAAAATCCGTTGGAATTTATTCCAACGGATTTTTTTATGGGTAAAAATTATTGCGTTAATGGGTTATTGAGTTATTTTGTAATGTTCCAGATAACAGATAACAGATAACAGATAACAGATAACAGATAACCGAAAAAATGTCCTTCCAAGCCTTCATAGACTATTTGCAACTTGAAAAAAAGTATTCGCCACATACGGTGACTGCTTATTTAAGAGATTTGCAGGATTTTGAAACGTTTGCTTCGGAAGAATTTCAATATGCTAATATTGTAACTGTAAATTATTCCATTGTTCGTAGTTGGGTTGTTTCACTCGTAGATTCGGGCATTTCTAACCGCACGGTAAACCGAAAAATTTCTTCACTTAAAACCTATTATAAATTTCTGCTGAAAACGGCACAGATTGAAGTGAATCCTTTGGCGAAACACAAAGCGTTGAAAACCTCCAAAAAAATTCAAGTTCCATTTTCAGAAAATGAAATAGGAAATGTTATGGAGTTGCTTTCAACGGAAAAAGATTTTGAAGGATTACGCGACCGCTTAATAGTAGAATTGTTTTATTCTACTGGCGTGCGTAGGGCAGAGCTGATTAATGTAAAATTGAACGATGTATCTTTCGCTCAAAAAACAATCAAGGTTTTAGGAAAAAGAAGCAAAGAGCGCATTATTCCACTTTTGCCTACGGTTTTGGCAACTATTACAGAATATCTTCCTTTTAGGAATGAACTTGAAAATAGTAAAGATTCAGAATATTTGTTTCTTACCCAAAAGGGGGTTAAAATCTACGAAAATCTTGTCTATCGGATTATTAATTCATACTTTAGTAAAACTTCAGAAAAGGTGAAGAAAAGTCCGCATATTTTGCGGCATTCTTTTGCAACACATCTTTTAAATGAAGGAGCAGATATAAATGCGGTAAAGGAGTTGTTGGGACATTCCAGTCTTGCTTCCACACAAGTTTACACACAAAATAGCATAGCTAAATTGAAAGAGGTTTATAAAAACGCTCACCCTAGAAACTAAAACTAACAAAAAGAGGTGTATGGTATAAAAATACTTAGTATTTAAACTTTTAAAATTATATAATATGAGAGTAAACGTGCAAACCCCCAATTTTGCTGCCAAGGATGAACTTTTGGTATTTGTTGAAAAGAAATTATTGAAACTGGAACACTTCTACGATAGGATAGTTTTTGCGGATGTGTTTTTAAAAGTGCAGAAAACACGCGAGAAAGAAAATAAAATTGTTGAAGTATTGCTAAGTATTCCAGGAGATGAGGTGATGGTTAAGAAAGAAGCCAGAACTTTTGAAGAAGCTACAGATGAAGTTGTTAAGACTTTGGAGCGCCAACTTAAAAAAAGGAAACAAAAAGAAAAAGCATATTTATAGTAATATTTTTTAGAAAAAGTTTTGTAGAAAAAATAAATTCTCTACATTTGCAGTCCGTTAGAAATAGCGGACTTTTTTATGGCTAAAATATAGCCCGAAAAAGAGATCAAAAAGCCGATGTAGCTCAGCTGGCTAGAGCAGCTGATTTGTAATCAGCAGGTCGTGGGTTCGAGTCCCTCTATCGGCTCTAAAGATTCTGAATAAGGATTTTTGAAATATTGAAAATTTGGAATTTCTTTTTTGGAGATTCCTAATCGGGGAGATACTCAAGCGGCCAACGAGGGCAGACTGTAAATCTGCTGACTACGTCTTCGCAGGTTCGAATCCTGCTCTCCCCACATCAATTTTCTCAACAGAGAAAACGGAGTAATTGAAATAATGAAATCCAAGATTCTGATTTTTCAGAATTAAAAATGCGGGAGTAGCTCAGTTGGTAGAGCGTCAGCCTTCCAAGCTGAATGTCGCCGGTTCGAACCCGGTCTCCCGCTCTAAATTCCTGCGAAGGCAGGGATCTCGTCCTTTTCTAAAAGGAAAAGATTAAATACTTTACGCCGGTGTAGCTCAGGGGTAGAGCGTTTCCTTGGTAAGGAAGAGGTCATGGGTTCAATTCCCATCATTGGCTCGAGTTGTGAAAGCAATTGAACACTAATATATAACTAAGATTAAAATTAATACAAAATGGCAAAAGAAACATTCGATCGGTCAAAACCTCACTTAAACATAGGTACAATTGGACACGTAGATCACGGTAAAACAACTTTAACCGCAGCTATTACCAAAGTAATGGCTGATGCTGGTTTTTCAGAAGCCAGATCATTTGATCAAATTGATAACGCTCCAGAAGAAAAAGAAAGAGGTATTACAATTAACTCTTCACACGTTGAGTACCAAACTGCTAATCGTCATTACGCACACGTTGACTGTCCTGGTCACGCGGATTACGTAAAAAACATGGTTACTGGTGCTGCCCAAATGGACGGTGCTATTCTTGTTGTTGCTTCAACAGATGGACCAATGCCACAAACACGCGAACACATCCTTCTTGGTCGCCAGGTAGGTATTCCACGTATCGTTGTATTCATGAATAAAGTGGATATGGTTGATGATGAGGAATTACTTGAGCTAGTAGAAATGGAAATTCGTGACCTTCTTAACTTTTACGAGTATGATGGTGATAATGGACCTGTAGTACAAGGTTCAGCTCTTGGCGCACTTAACGGTGAGCAAAAATGGGTTGATACTGTATTGAAATTAATGGCTGAGGTAGATGTATGGATCGAACTTCCTGTTCGTGATGTTGACAAGCCTTTCCTAATGCCTATTGAAGATGTATTCTCTATTACTGGTCGTGGTACTGTTGCAACAGGCCGTATTGAAACCGGTATAGCAAACACAGGTGATGTTGTTGACATCATTGGTATGGGTGCTGAAAAATTAACTTCTACAATTACTGGAGTTGAAATGTTTCGTAAAATTCTTGATAGAGGTGAAGCAGGAGATAACGTAGGTATCCTACTAAGAGGTATAGAGAAATCTGATATCAGTCGTGGTATGGTTATCTGTAAAAAAGGATCTGTAACTCCACACGCTAAATTCAAAGCTGAGGTTTATATCCTTAAAAAAGAAGAAGGTGGACGTCACACTCCATTCCATAATAACTACCGTCCACAGTTTTACGTTCGTACAACTGACGTAACTGGAACAATTATGCTTCCTGATGGTGTTGAAATGGTTATGCCTGGTGATAACTTAACTATTCACGTTGAGTTGCTTCAAGCTATTGCAATGAACGTAGGTCTTCGTTTCGCGATTCGTGAAGGTGGACGTACTGTAGGTGCAGGTCAGGTTACTGAAATTTTAGACTAATTATCATATAATTAAAAGTACTGGGTGTCCCGAATATACTTCGGGATACCTTGGCTTTTATAACGGGTTTAGCGTATTGTAATTAATTGTGCTAATCCTAATAAACGGGTTTAGCTCAGTTGGTAGAGCACTGGTCTCCAAAACCAGGTGTCGTGAGTTCGAGTCTCCCAACCCGTGCAAAAAACATATTTTTTCTGAAAAGCTTAGCACAAGCCAAAAATTTCAGAAAGACCCAAAATTAATACTGCGACAAAATGGTAAACTATATTACAGAATCGTATAAAGAACTTAAAAATCACGTTACCTGGACTCCATGGGCAGAAGCACAGAAGCTAACAGTTATTGTAGCTGTGTTTTCCGTTCTATTAGCCTTAGCAGTTTGGGGAGTAGATACAGTATTCCACTGGGTGGTAGATCAATATTTCATCTGGATCAAGTCGTAAGAAATGTCCGAAACAACAAGTACAAAAAAGTGGTATGTAGTCCGTTCAGTTAGTGGACAGGAAAACAAGATCAAATCGTATATCGAATCTGAGATAAAACGATTGGAGCTTGAAGATCATATTGATCAGGTACTCGTGCCAACTGAAAAAGTAATACAGATCCGTAACGGAAAAAAAGTAAACAAAGAACGCGTTTACTTTCCTGGTTATATAATGGTTCAAGCTAATTTGGGTGGTGAAATTCCACACATCATAAAATCCATTAACGGCGTTATTGGATTTTTAGGTGAAGTAAAAGGAGGAGATCCTGTGCCACTTAGACAATCTGAAGTAAACAGAATGTTAGGTAAAGTTGATGAGTTGTCTGTAAAAGATGATAACGTTAATATACCTTTCGTTACTGGCGAAACAGTAAAAGTTATTGATGGTCCATTTAATGGATTTAACGGTACTGTTGAAAAAATAAATGAAGAAAAACGCAAGCTTGAGGTAATGGTGAAAATTTTCGGAAGAAAGACACCGTTAGAATTAAGTTATATGCAAGTAGAAAAAGTTTAATTGTTACGCTTAATAGGTTTTTTCAGAGGCTTCCACTTTTGATAGACCACATTAAAAATTAGAAATGGCAAAAGAAATCAGTAAAGTAGTTAAGTTGCAAGTTCGTGGAGGTGCTGCTAATCCATCACCACCAGTTGGACCTGCTCTTGGTGCTGCCGGTGTTAACATCATGGAGTTCTGTAAGCAGTTTAATGCTAGAACTCAAGATAAGCAAGGAAAAGTATTGCCAGTAGCGATCACGGTTTTTAAAGACAAATCTTTCGATTTTGTTATTAAAACTCCACCCGCTGCGGTACAAATACTAGAAGCTGTTAAAGTAAAAAAAGGCTCCGGTGAACCACACGCAAAAAAAATAGCCACAATCTCTTGGGATCAAGTTAAGACAATCGCGGAAGATAAAATGCCCGATCTTAATGCATTTACTATTGAGTCTGCTATGAAAATGGTAGCTGGTACTGCACGTTCTATGGGAGTTAAATTAAAAGGTGATGCACCTTTTTAATCTAAAAAAGAATCTATAAAATGGCACAATTAACTAAAAAGCAAAAGGAAGCTAAACTTAAGGTAGAGGATAGAACCTATACCGTAGCTGAAGCTTCTGCTTTAATAAAAGAAATCACCAGCGTAAAGTTTGATGCTTCAGTTGACCTTGCAATTCGTCTTAACGTGGATCCACGTAAAGCGAACCAAATGGTTAGAGGCGTTGTAACCCTTCCACACGGAACAGGTAAAGACGTTAAAGTATTAGCATTGGTTACTCCAGATAAGGAGGCCGAAGCTAAAGAAGCAGGAGCAGACTACGTAGGTCTTGATGAGTACCTCGACAAAATTAAAGGAGGATGGACAGATGTTGACGTAATTGTAACTATGCCAAGTGTAATGGGTAAATTAGGTCCTTTAGGACGCATATTAGGTCCACGTGGCCTTATGCCAAACCCAAAAACAGGTACAGTAACTATGGACGTTGCTAAAGCAGTTTCTGATGTAAAAGCTGGTAAAATCGACTTTAAAGTGGATAAAACTGGTATTGTACACGCAGCAATCGGTAAAGCATCTTTTGATGCAGATAAAATTGCAGGAAACGCAAGAGAATTATTAACAACCCTCGTTAAACTTAAGCCACAGGCCGCAAAAGGAATATACATAAAGAGTATCTATATGTCTAGTACCATGAGCCCAGGTGTTGAAATTGACACAAAAAGGTTTTCTGAGCAGTAAAAACTGGAAATTATGACAAGAGAAGAAAAATCACAAGTAATTGAAACGTTAACTGCGCAGTTGTCTGATAATGCCAACATTTATTTGGCAGACATTTCAGGCCTTAATGCAGGGAGTACTACTAACCTTCGTCGTGCTTGTTTCAAAGCAGGAATTCAGTTAGCAGTTGTTAAGAACACATTGCTTAAAAAAGCAATGGAGAGTTCTGATAAAGACTTTGGTGAATTAGCAGATATACTTAAAGGAAACACTTCTTTAATGTTCTCTGAAACAGGTAATGGACCTGCCAAAGTAATTAAAGAATTCAGAAAAAAATCTGATAAGCCGCTTTTAAAAGGAGCCTATATCCAAGAGTCAATTTACGTTGGCGACGATCAATTGGATAACTTGGTTGAACTTAAATCTAAAGACGAACTTGTTGGAGAAATTATCGGGTTGTTACAATCACCTGCTAAAAACGTTATTTCTGCTCTTAAGAGTGGTGGTAACACAATCGCAGGACTTGTTAAAACCTTATCCGAAAGAGAAGGATAAAATTTCATTTAGCACTAATTATTTTATATAAACACAATTATTTTTAAAAACGATAGAAATGGCAGATTTGAAAGATTTCGCAGAAAAATTGGTTAACCTAACAGTAAAAGAAGTTAATGAGTTAGCTACAATATTAAAAGACGAGTACGGTATTGAGCCTGCTGCTGCAGCTGTAGCTGTTGCTGCTGGTGGTGGTGCTGGTGCAGAAGCAGTTGAAGAGCAATCAGAATTCACAGTAATGTTGAAAGCTGCTGGTGCATCTAAACTTGCAGTTGTAAAACTAGTTAAGGAATTAACTGGTGCTGGTCTTAAAGAAGCAAAAGAATTGGTTGATAGTGCTCCTTCTCCAATAAAAGAAGGTGTATCTAAAGATGAAGCTGAGGCTTTAAAAGCACAATTAGAAGAAGCTGGAGCTGAGGTTGAGCTTAAGTAAGCTCACTACGTTCCAAACCCTTAGGTTTAGGTCTTCCGAATTTACTTCGGAAAGACCTAAACCATTTTGCGTATATAATGGTTAACACCTTTTTTATACGATTTTCATTATTATTTTAATTAAAATTCCGTCCATAGATGTCAGCAACGCAAACTGAAAGATTGAATTTTTCCTCTGTAAAAAATAAGCCGGATTATCCCGACTTTTTGGACATTCAGATTAAATCCTTTCAGGATTTTTTCCAGTTGGAAACCAAATCAGAAGAAAGAGGCCAAGAAGGATTATACAAAACCTTTTTGGAAAATTTCCCGATTACCGATACCCGAAACCAATTCGTTTTAGAGTTTTTAGACTATTTCGTAGATCCACCAAGATACTCCATTCAGGAATGTATTGAACGTGGTCTTACTTATAGCGTGCCTCTTAAAGCGCGTTTAAAACTGTACTGTACAGATGCCGAGCACGAAGATTTTGAAACAATCGTGCAGGATGTTTACCTCGGTACTATTCCTTACATGACCCCAAGCGGAACTTTCTGCATTAATGGGGCTGAGCGTGTTGTTGTATCGCAACTTCACCGTTCACCTGGTGTATTCTTTGGCCAGTCGTTCCACGCAAACGGAACTAAACTATACTCTGCTCGTGTAATTCCTTTTAAAGGTTCCTGGATTGAGTTTGCCACAGATATTAACAGTGTAATGTACGCGTACATTGACCGTAAGAAAAAGTTACCTGTAACTACACTTTTCCGTGCCATTGGTTTTGAAAGGGATAAGGATATTCTTGAAATATTTGACCTTGCGGAAGAAGTGAAAGCTTCAAAAACAGGACTTAAAAAATACATTGGCCGTAAACTTGCCGCACGTGTGCTAAAAACTTGGCACGAGGATTTCGTAGATGAAGATACTGGCGAGGTAGTTTCTATTGAGCGTAACGAAATTATTTTGGACCGTGATACTGTACTTGAAAAAGAACACATTGATGAAATCATCGATTCTGGATCAAAAACAATCTTGTTGCACAAAGAGGATAATTTATTGGCAGATTACGCCATTATTCACAATACATTGCAAAAGGATCCTACTAACTCTGAAAAAGAGGCGGTAGAGCACATTTATAGACAATTACGTAACGCTGAGCCGCCAGATGAGGAAACTGCTCGTGGAATTATCCACAAACTTTTCTTCAGCGACCAAAGATATAATCTTGGTGAAGTAGGTCGTTACAGAATGAATAAAAAACTGGGTCTTGATATCCCAATGGACAAGCAAGTGCTTACCAAGGAAGATATCATTACCATAGTAAAATATCTTATCGAGCTTATCAACTCTAAAGCTGAGATTGATGATATTGACCACCTTAGTAACCGTCGTGTACGTACTGTAGGGGAGCAATTGTCTCAACAGTTTGGTGTTGGTCTTGCCCGTATGGCACGTACCATCCGCGAGCGTATGAACGTTCGTGACAACGAGGTATTTACACCAATAGATTTGATTAACGCGAAGACACTTTCTTCAGTTATTAACTCATTTTTTGGTACCAACCAGCTTTCACAATTTATGGACCAGACCAACCCATTGGCAGAGATTACGCACAAGCGTCGTCTTTCTGCTCTTGGACCAGGAGGTTTATCTCGTGAAAGAGCAGGTTTTGAGGTTCGTGATGTTCACTATACACACTACGGACGTCTTTGCCCGATTGAAACTCCAGAAGGACCAAACATTGGTTTGATTTCCTCACTTGCGGTTTATGCGAAAGTGAACAATCTAGGTTTCATCGAAACGCCTTATCGTAAAGTAGTAGATGGTAAAATAGACTTGAAACATGCTCCTATTTATCTTTCTGCAGAGGAAGAAGAAGATCAGCACATTGCACAAGCTAACATTCCACTTTCTGATAAAGGTGTAATTGAAGCAGAAAAGGTAATTGCCCGAATGGAAGGCGATTTCCCATTGGTTGATCCTAGTATTCTAAATTACGCAGATGTTGCGCCAAACCAAATTGCATCTATTTCGGCATCGTTAATTCCTTTCTTGGAACACGATGATGCTAACCGTGCACTGATGGGCTCAAATATGATGCGTCAGGCTGTACCTTTATTAATTGCAGACTCACCAATCGTTGGAACTGGTCTTGAAAGACAAGTTGCTTCAGATAGTCGTGTTTTAATTAATGCTGAAGGAGATGGTGTTGTAGAATATGTAGATGCAAATGAAATCACTATTAAATATGACCGTACCGAAAATGAACGTATGGTTAGTTTTGATACTGACGACAAAACATATCAATTAGTAAAATTCAGAAAAACAAACCAGAGTACATCTATTAACTTGAAGCCTATTGTTCGCAAAGGCGACAGAGTTAAAAAAGGACAAGTACTTTGTCAAGGTTATGCTACTGAAAAAGGAGAACTTGCACTAGGACGTAACATGAAGGTTGCCTTCATGCCTTGGAAAGGTTACAACTTTGAGGATGCAATCGTGATTTCTGAAAAAGTAGTTCGTGAAGATATTTTCACATCTATTCACATTGACGAGTATTCATTGGAAGTTCGAGACACCAAATTAGGTAACGAAGAATTGACGAACGATATTCCAAACGTGTCTGAAGAAGCTACAAAAGATTTGGATGAAGCTGGTATGATTAGAATCGGAGCCGAGGTAAAACCTGGCGACATTCTTATCGGAAAGATTACTCCAAAAGGAGAAAGCGATCCAACGCCAGAAGAAAAACTACTTCGTGCCATTTTTGGTGACAAAGCAGGAGATGTAAAAGATGCTTCGCTTAAAGCTTCGCCATCTTTACACGGTGTTGTAATTGAGAAGAAATTGTTTGCCCGTGCGGTAAAAGACAAACGCAAACGTGCGAAAGACAAAGAAGACATCGCAGAACTTGAAGCAAAATACGAAGCTAAATTTATAGCTCTTCAAGATGTTTTAGTTGAAAAACTTTTCACTATTGTTGGCGGAAAAACTGCACAAGGTATAAACAATGACCTTGGTGAAATTGTATTCCCAAAAGGGAAAAAGTTCACATTAAAAATGCTTCATTCTGTAGATGATTATACCCACTTAATTGGAGGTACTTGGACTACAGATGATGAAACCAACGTGTTGGTTGCAGATTTAATGCACAACTATAAAATTAAGGAAAACGACCTTCAAGGTAACTTGCGTCGTGAGAAGTTTACTATCTCTGTTGGAGATGAGCTTCCATCCGGAATTTTGAAACTTGCCAAAGTTTACGTCGCTAAAAAGCGTAAACTGAAAGTAGGAGACAAGATGGCGGGACGTCACGGAAACAAAGGTATTGTTGCACGTATTGTACGTGAAGAAGATATGCCTTTCCTTGAAGACGGAACTCCTGTAGATATCGTGTTGAACCCACTTGGGGTACCATCGCGTATGAACATTGGGCAGATTTATGAAACGGTACTAGGATGGGCTGGACAAAAATTAGGTCGCAAATATGCAACTCCAATTTTTGACGGTGCAACTATAGACCAGATCAATGAATTGACTGATGAAGCTGGAATTCCAAGATTTGGACATACTTATCTTTTTGATGGTGGAACTGGAAAGCGTTTTGATCAACCTGCAACTGTAGGTATAATCTATATGCTGAAACTGGGCCACATGGTAGACGATAAGATGCACGCACGTTCCATTGGACCGTACTCACTTATTACGCAACAACCGCTTGGTGGTAAAGCACAATTTGGTGGTCAGCGTTTTGGAGAGATGGAAGTTTGGGCCTTGGAAGCATACGGTGCATCCAGCACACTTAGAGAAATATTGACTGTTAAATCTGATGATGTTATTGGAAGGGCTAAAACCTACGAGGCAATCGTAAAAGGTGAGTCCATGCCAGAACCAGGATTACCAGAATCTTTCAACGTACTTATGCACGAATTGAAAGGATTGGGTCTTGACATTAGATTAGAAGAATAATTGAAACCCTTCCGCTTCGGCGGAAGGGATCTTCATAAATTTCTTCCGAGGAATTAAAGCCTCATTTAACAACAAAGTTTATTTTAAATCATGATGAACAGAAATAAAGAAAACACAGTACAGAAATTCGACAAGATTTCTATTGGTTTGGCTTCCCCTGAATCCATTTTGGCGGAATCACGTGGTGAAGTTCTAAAGCCCGAAACAATCAACTACCGTACGCACAAGCCAGAGCGTGACGGTCTTTTCTGTGAGCGTATTTTTGGTCCTGTAAAGGATTATGAGTGTGCCTGTGGTAAATATAAAAGAATCCGCTACAAAGGTATTGTTTGTGACCGTTGTGGTGTAGAAGTAACGGAAAAGAAAGTACGTCGTGACCGTGTGGGGCATATCAATTTGGTAGTTCCTGTAGCACACATTTGGTACTTCCGTAGTCTTCCAAACAAAATTGGTTACCTTCTTGGATTGCCTTCTAAGAAATTAGATATGATTATTTACTACGAACGTTATGTAGTAATTCAACCAGGTATTGCACAATACGAAGGTGGAGAAGCTGTTAAGAAAATGGACTTCCTTACTGAAGAAGAATATCTTGCAATTCTTGATACAATTCCACAGGAAAACCAGTATTTGGAAGATAGCGATCCAAACAAATTTATTGCGAAGATGGGAGCAGAGTGCTTGATCGATCTTTTACAAAGAATCGATTTAAATACGTTGTCTTATAACCTTCGTCATAAAGCAAACAACGAAACTTCAAAACAACGTAAAACTGAAGCGTTAAAGCGTCTTCAAGTTGTAGAAGCACTTCGTGATGCAAACAAAAACCGCGAGAACAAAGCCGAGTGGATGATTATGAAAGTAGTTCCGGTTATTCCACCAGAATTACGTCCATTGGTGCCGCTTGATGGTGGTCGTTTCGCAACTTCAGATTTGAACGATTTATACCGTCGTGTAATTATTCGTAACAACCGTTTAAAGCGATTGATGGAGATTAAAGCTCCAGAAGTAATTCTTCGTAACGAGAAGCGTATGCTTCAAGAATCTGTAGATTCATTGTTTGATAACACGCGTAAATCTTCAGCAGTAAAAACTGATAGCAACCGTCCGTTGAAATCTCTTTCAGATTCATTGAAAGGAAAACAAGGTCGTTTCCGTCAAAACTTGCTTGGTAAACGTGTAGATTATTCAGCACGTTCAGTTATTGTTGTTGGACCAGAATTGAAATTATTCGAATGTGGTATTCCAAAAGATATGGCTGCCGAGCTTTACAAACCTTTCGTAATCCGTAAATTGATTGAAAGAGGAATTGTAAAAACTGTAAAATCTGCAAAGAAAATTATAGATAAAAAAGAGCCTGTAGTTTGGGATATTCTTGAAAATGTATTGAAAGGTCACCCAGTTATGCTTAACCGGGCCCCAACGTTGCACAGGCTTGGTATACAAGCTTTCCAGCCTAAATTAATTGAAGGAAAAGCAATCCAGTTGCACCCATTGGTATGTACCGCATTTAACGCGGATTTCGATGGTGACCAGATGGCAGTTCACCTTCCACTTGGCCCAGAGGCTATTTTGGAATGTCAGCTTTTATTGCTTGCTTCACATAACATTCTTAACCCAGCAAACGGTTCGCCGGTTGCGGTTCCTTCACAGGATATGGTTTTGGGTCTGTATTATATGACCAAACTGAAAAAGACAATGGGAGATACTGTTGTGAAAGGTGAAGGTCTTACTTTTTATTCAGCCGAAGAAGCTATTATTGCCTACAATGAAGGTATGGTAGATTTGAACGCCGAAATTAGAATCCGTACAATGGATTTTAATGATAAAGGTGAATTGGTAAAACAAATTATTACTACCACTTTAGGAAGAGTAATCTTTAACGAGAAAGTTCCTGTTGAAGCTGGTTTCATAAATGAAGTATTGACCAAAAAATCACTTCGTGATATTATTGGTAAAATTCTGAAAGTAACTTCAGTTCCAGTTACTGCAGCCTTCCTTGATGAAATTAAAACGCTAGGTTATAAATACTCTTTTGAAGGTGGATTGTCTTTCAGCCTTGGTGATATTATTATCCCAGCAGAAAAACAAAGCATGATTGATAATGCAAACACGCAAGTGGATGGTATTATCAATAGCTATAACATGGGTCTTATTACAAACAATGAACGTTACAACCAAGTAATTGATATTTGGACTGCAACTAACGCTGAACTTACCGAGCTTTCTATGAAGCGTATTCGCGAAGATCAGCAAGGTTTCAACTCTGTGTTTATGATGCTTGATTCTGGTGCGAGGGGTTCTAAGGAACAAATCCGTCAGTTAACTGGTATGCGTGGTTTGATGGCTAAGCCTAAAAAATCTAACTCTGGTGGAGGCGAAATTATTGAAAACCCTATTCTTTCTAACTTTAAGGAAGGTCTTTCAATTCTTGAGTACTTTATCTCTACACACGGTGCGCGTAAAGGTCTTGCGGATACGGCTCTTAAAACAGCAGATGCAGGTTACCTAACACGTAGATTGGTAGATGTTTCACAAGATGTTATTATTAATATCGAAGATTGTTACACCCTTCGTGGTATTGAAGTTTCGGCTTTAAAGAAAAACGAAGAAATTGTAGAAACACTTCGCGACAGAATTGTTGGGCGTACTGCGCTTAACGATGTTGTTAACCCACTTACCAAAGACTTACTTGTTGCTTCTGGAGATCATATTTCCGAAGAAGTAGCAGATGCAATTGCCGCCTCTCCATTAGAAAGAGTAGAAGTTCGTTCTGCACTTACTTGCGAGGCTAAAAAAGGTATCTGTTCGCAGTGCTACGGTCGTAACCTTGCTACCAATAAAATGGTTCAGCGCGGTGAAGCTGTTGGTGTTGTTGCAGCACAATCTATTGGTGAACCAGGAACCCAGCTTACACTTCGTACGTTCCACGTAGGAGGTATTGCGGGTAACATTTCTGAAGAAAACAAATTGGTCGTTAGATTTAACGGTAAAGCTGAGATCGAAGATCTTAAAACCGTTAAAGGTGAAGATAACCAAGGAAAACCAATTGATATTGTTATTTCTCGTACATCTGAAATAAAACTTGTTGACAAGAAAACAGGAATTACACTTAGTACCAACAACATTCCTTACGGTTCTACACTGTATACGAAAGATGGCGATAGCCTAACTGCTGGTGATGTAGTTTGTTCTTGGGATCCATATAACGGTGTAATTATTTCAGAATTTGCTGGAAAGATTAAATACGAAAACATTGTTCAAGGTATAACCTATCAGGTTGAAATTGATGAGCAAACTGGTTTCCAAGAAAAAGTAATTTCAGAATCTAGAGATAAAAAACGTATTCCAACCCTTCAAATTTTAGGGAAGAAAGACGAAGTTATCCGTAGCTATAACTTACCTGTTGGCGCTCACATTATGGTGGACGATGGCGATAAAATTAAGATTGGTAAAATTCTTGTGAAAATTCCACGTAAGTCTGCGAAAGCGGGTGATATTACAGGGGGTCTTCCACGAGTTACCGAACTTTTTGAAGCGCGTAACCCATCAAACCCAGCAGTAGTTAGCGAGATTGACGGTGTAATTTCCTTCGGAAAAATTAAACGTGGTAACCGCGAAATTATCGTTGAGTCTAAATTAGGCGAATTGAAAAAGTATTTGGTGAAATTGAGTAACCAGATTCTAGTTCAGGAAAACGATTACGTTCGTGCAGGTATGCCACTTTCTGATGGTTCAATTACTCCAGAAGACATCCTTCGTATTAAAGGCCCTTCAGCAGTACAGCAGTATCTTGTGAACGAAGTTCAGGAGGTTTACCGTCTGCAAGGGGTGAAGATTAACGACAAGCACTTTGAGGTTGTTGTTCGCCAAATGATGCGTAAGGTTAGAATTCAAGATCCGGGAGATACTACCTTCCTTGAAGACCAACTAGCTCATAAAGACGATTTCATCGAAGAAAACGATAAAATCTTCGGAATGAAGGTTGTAATCAACGCTGGTGATTCTGAAAACTTGAAAGAAGGACAAATCCTTTCACCACGTACATTACGTGATGAAAACTCTTTACTAAGAAGAAACGATAAAGAACTTGCAGAAGCACGCGATGTGGTTACTGCAACAGCTACGCCAGTACTTCAGGGTATTACGAGAGCATCGTTACAGACTAAATCATTCATCTCTGCGGCTTCCTTCCAGGAAACTACCAAAGTATTAAACGAAGCGGCTGTAGCCGGTAAAGTTGATACCTTAGAAGGCTTGAAAGAAAACGTAATTGTAGGTCATAAAATACCAGCCGGAACCGGTATGCGTAGATACGACACTATAATCGTGGGTTCTAAACAAGAGCTAGAGGAAATGAACCGCGTAAAGCAGGAAGTAAATTATAATTAATCTTAAAAAAGGTGCGTTTTCAGAAACGCACCTTTTTATTTTAGACCTCTTTTTATAAGAAAGCTAACGTCTAAAATCTAACATCTAACATCTTAAAAAATGGCAGATCAAAAAAAACAACAACCTAAACAAAACCAGATTAATATTGAGCTAGATGAAGCTGTAGCACAAGGTATATACAGTAACCTAGCTATAATCAATCACTCAGTTTCTGAGTTTGTGGTGGATTTTGTAACCATTATGCCCGGAATTCCAAAGAGCAAAGTGAAGTCTAGAATTATCTTGACGCCACAACACGCTAAGCGGTTTTTAAAGGCATTGAATGACAATGTTAAACGTTTTGAAAACGCACACGGCGAAATAAAAGATTATGAGCAACCGCCCATACCTTTAAATTTTGGCCCAACGGGTGAGGCTTAAAATAGTAAGTAACAGTAGGCAATGCCAGCTGTTCAATTACAACGATTCTTAAGTTATTCATTAGATATTATTCATTATTAAAAAGTACCCTTCCTGCATTTTAAATGCGAGAAGGGTATTTTTTTTGGCTGTCATAAATTCGTGCATTACGATTCTGTAGTGCTGTTTATAGTAGTTAATTGCCGATTTATTTTTTGAATGAATTGCTATTTTCAATTTGAAAACGATAAAAGCTATTTAAAAGGTTTTGCGAGCCTATATTATTAAAAGATCAATACAGTGTTATTGAAGTATTTTAAATCGTCTTATAGGCGCTAAAGCACCTTGAGCAATCGCCAACACTTTTAAACTCGAAGCTAGGGAAGGCACAAAAAAATGCCCTGCGATCTGCAGGGCATTTTTTTTAATTTACAAAAGGTCTAAAATTTAACCCTGATGATACATAATGATCCATTTGCTATATACGCCATCATAAACAAGATGGATCATTGACCATTGTTCACCCTTCATTTCTTTATTTTTTTCAATTCTATTTATTAAGATGTTTCCACCTTCTTTAAGTTCTAGCTTACCATTTTGAGGGTATAGCCAGATACTTTGCCCTGGATAACCTGCTACAATTCCTGTAATCTTAGTTTCTCCATTTCTATAAGTATTATAAATTCTAATAATTGCGTGTTCGGCGTTGGTTTGAAAAGTTAAATTAGGGTCAATTAAAAGATTCAAATTATCGTGATCCTTTGCATTTAGGCGGAGCTCACCAAAAGTATAATCAGCTGCTGCCTTAGCGCTGAGTCTGTTACCTTTTAGAATTAAGTTTCGATCTACTGCAACTTCACGAACAGTTCCATTGGAGCTCAATCCACCCAATTTTGTAGATTGAACGGATAATTGAGATGTGTTTGAAACACGCGCTGTGCCATTAACATGTAAAGTTTCTTGGGGATCTGTAGTATTTATACCTACTTGGGTAAAGGCAATAGTGGGTAATAGCGATACTAAGAATAGTAATCGAAGATTCATCTTTTTAAAGTTTGTGGGGATTAGTAAGTTACAAAGATATAAAGGCAGAAGTTTCCTACAAGTTTTTAGTATAACTTTAGCTGAAATACACTATTATTCAGAAACATGGGGCAATCGCTACTAACCGAAAATCGCGTTTTTTATTTGGCTAAATACCTATTGGGTGCTGTTTACGGAGGTAATGCAACGACAGAAGCTGCGTTTAGTGTGAATTTTGGAGATAGAGACAGTTTGGATATAAATGTGATGTATTATTAACTATCTAGCTTTAAAGTGCGTAACAACCCACTTCTGAATCTCGTCATCGTATATTAATTGCACAAAATCATACGAGGTAGTTCTTACCTCGCCATTATTCATATTTGCCTGAACTTGATTGGCCGAACTTGAATCACTTTTTAAAAACCAAATTTTAAATGTGGGTTGTTGGGGATAAATCTAGATACTATGACCATTAGGTTCTTCTAAAACCCCTGTTAACCAAACGTATCTATTAACGCCACTAGCCGCTATGTTAACCTCAATAATTGATTTTCCTTCATTCGTGTTTCCGTCACTAATAAGTAAATTTAGGCCGTCATGTTCTTTAATTTGAAATTCAAGATAGCCGAAACTATAATCGTTGTATGACTTGGCGCGCTTAAATTGTTATTATTTAAAATTGAATTTTCACTAATCGATCCGTTGATATTTAAACCAATTGCTTTTGTGGTATTTACAATGCGTACCGCTTCCTTTACGTTTAACATATCTTGTGGAGTGGTGCCTATACCTAATTGGGCAGACTTACAGTAATGGTGTATCGCCAAGGTTTCACCACTCAAAATGCTGAATATAATTGAGGTGACGGATAACTAGAATTTCTTTTAAATGATTTTTTTTTAAAAAAAAAGAGACTCTCAGTGTTGACAGTCTCTTTTGTATAGTGGTAATGTTGGAGATTTTAACCCCCGTGGTTTTGCATAATAATCCATTTTGCCCTAGTGGCATCATATACAATATTGATCATACAATATTGTTCTCCAGATGGTTTTACATTGTCTTCAATCCGGTTTGCTAGTAATGAATTATTGTTGTTTGTTTTAAAGGCAAACTTTGAATTTTGTGGATAAACCCAAATACTTTGACCATCATATCCTGCTTTTACACCGGTAAATTCGGTGTCACCAGTATTATATATTCTAATAATGGTTTTTCCGTCGTTGGCTTGGCCAGGTTCTAATAATAAATCCACGTTGTTCTGTGTTTTGGAAGTGAAACTCACAGACCCAAAGCTATGGTCGTATTTTACTTGGACGCTTAGAACATTATTAGATAAAACTAAATTTGATCCAACTGAAACTTGCCGCACGGTTCCGTTCGCGTCTAAGCCACTTACTTTAGTTGAAGTAACTGATGGTGATGTATTAGAAACGCGCATAGTTCCGTTAACGTGCAATGTTTCCTGAGGATCTGTTGTGCCTATACCCACTTGGGCGAAAGCAATTGATGGTATTATCAATAGCAAAAATATAAGTTGTAGGTTCATTTTTTTAAGATTTTGAGGTGATGAAAATCGATTAAATAAAAGCTATTCTAAAAATAACTGTTCAAAGTTACAATTTATAATTGGATAAAAGACATAAAATATCCACAAAATGCATATTTCGACGTTAAAGAGTGTTAATTATTGACTTTATCATAAAATCATTGTAATATTATTTGTGCGCAAATGTTAGCGTATGCTGCTGTATAGGCAAGTTTACCTCATATTAATATTGCTACTTTGGGTCTCTAAATTTCTGAAGATTGATTAGCGGGTTTATAGTTTTCGCAAGGATAGGAATATATCTCACGCTTAAAATTATAAATTAATTAGGAGAAGAGTATGACTACTGTTATTTCGGCTTATGTTAGTTGTTGAACGGCCAGTGGCTGCCTAACAGCAAAAACTCCCTAGATGCGGGAGCGTGCAATGTACATTTGTTCGGTGCTGATTTTGGAAGTAATGCAGTTTTAGAGGCTTTATGTAGTGTGCGTTTTGGAGATTGGGACAACTAATATGTAAGTGCTATGTATTATTAAATTAATTCGTTTATATAAAAAATGCCCTGCGGTTAGCAAGGCATTTTTTTGTTTTAGCCAAATGGGAGTATTAGCCTTCATGATTCATAATTACCCATTTTGATATCGCATAATCATAAACAAGGTGTATCATTTCCCATTGTTTAGCCTTCATTACACCATTTTTTAATACGTTGTGATTTTCCTTAATGTCAAGGTCATTGTCTTGTGGATAAAGCCATATACTTTGGCCATTATAGCCTGGGTCAATTCCTTTAACTTCAGTTTTGCCATCTCCATTTGAATTGTATATTTTAATAATAGAAAATTCAGCATTAGCTTGCGCGGGATTAGTGGTAGGGTTAATTAAAAGGTTTAAAGGTTCTTGGGTTTTTTCGGTGAGACGAAGTTCCCCAAAACTATAGTCATATTTTACTTTGGCGCTCAGTCTGTTATTGCTTAAAATTAGATTGTTATCTACAATTACTTCTTGAAGGACACCGTTAGCATTAGTCCCGATTATTTTGGTAGTTTGTACTCTTGCAGTATTATTTATACTTCTAATTCGCACTGTTCCTTCAACATCTAATGTTTCCGTGGGTGTTGTGGTATTTACACCAACTTGTGCAAAAGCGATTGTGGGAATTATTAATAATAGTAATAGAAGTTGTATTTTCATGATGCCTAAATTTCTGTTTGAATAATATACAAATGTATAATAGTATGAATTTCTCACAAGGGGGGCAAGGCTTCTATAAAAATAGTATTCCAGTAATTTTTTGAATGTTGTAGGAATAAACAGGCTTGATTTTGTGAATAAAATCGATTAAACCTCATAAAATTCGACAAACCGTTCTATTGTATGGCTTAGAGAATTATAATACTATTCGGCTTTCCTACAAAAAGCTAAAATATATTTTAACATTATTCGATGAAGTGGTATAATTAATCGATAAACATATAAAAGGAAAGCAATATCAATAGAAACTTAATATCATGAACATAAACAATCTCCGTTTTTGGTTGAAAATGATTACTTAATCTTATATAAATGTATATCGTCGTGTAGCTGCGCTAAAAGTGCTGAAAATTAACTAAAACATTAAGATAGTTATTCAAATATATATAGATATTTGTGCGGAATTTAATCTTCATCGATATGAAATATTTAATACTGTTTTTGTATTTTAATTTGCTAAGCGTTAGCTTAATAGCCCAAGTGGGTATTAATAATGTAGACCCAAAATCTTCGCTGGATATTACAGCTAGCAGCAAAGCAACTCCCGCAATAACAGATGGTATATTAATACCTAGAATAAGTGTCTTTCCAACAAGTACTCCAACGGCTGATCAAGATGGCATGTTGGTATATTTAGATATGGACACAACTTTAAGAAGTAAAGGTTTTTACTATTGGGATTCTGCTACTTCTAAATGGATTGGACTAACAAGCGAATGGGAGAAAGGAACAAATGTGGGTAATCAAAATTTAATAAAAGCCAAACAAGCGGATGCTGCGGGTACTAAAGTTGTTATAACCGAAAGTGGTTATGTGGGTGTTGGAACCGATAGCCCTACAAGTGAAGTACACATAATAGGTAAACGTACAGGAACTGATAAAATAGAGTTGAGTGTACAAAGTACTACTGGTCCTGCCGATATTAAATTATCCCCAGCCTCATCTTCTTCAATAGCTGTTCCATATCTTATTTCAGCTGTTGGTGATGGCACAACTGGGTTTCAGATTTCAGAAAATGCTGATGTTAAATTCAACATACGCCGGGATGGGGCGGTACGCATTAAGGATTTGAACCTAGCAGAGAATAGTGGTTTTAAATTTCCTGCAACCGTTTATGCCGATACTAATGGCGAATTGTTAGTTAAGGGTGCGCGATCTCCCAATGATGCTTTGGTAGTGAATACAAGTGCGGTAAGTTTTCAGATTATTTCTGCCTTGAAGAATGAACATGATAAAGAAGTTATAAGTCCAAGTTTGTATATTTATACAATAACACCGACTCAAGACATTTTATTAGATGTGTCATATCAGTTAGGCGTTTATGTAAATCAGACTGAGGATCCAACTAAAGGTCCGGAAAATCAACACGAATCTCAATTGTATGGTGCTTTTTTTGAAGTGAATTCAAATACAAGTTTAAGATATGCATTAAGTGGCGAGAACTTCTCTGGAGGTACAGATAGTTTTGCTGGCTCATATTTTATAAATGGACAGGCATATATTCCTTTATTAGCTAATACAGCTTATACAATAAAACTGAAAGGATATATCCATTCAGCTCTTAAAAATGATAAAGGATGGAGAGCAACTTTTGGTTCAGGAACCTTAAATATGGTGCAAATTCTTCAACGTTATTAATTCCTTTTGAAGAATATAATTTAAATTCAAATATTCATTAAAAAATCCAGCTCGACCGCTGGATTTTTTAATGGTTGTAATTGACAAATTAAATTTAAACTAATTACACGTTCTTACTCTTTTCAAACTCACTCACAAAATGAAATTTCACATTCGGGTATTTAGATTGTGTCATTTGTAGGGTGAATGATGAATCTGCAAAGAAAACCAGTTGGCCGCGTTTGTCTTTTGCTAAAAACTTCGCCTTCACTCTTTTAAAATCTGCAAACTCAGCGCTTTTTGGGTCTTTGGCTTCTACCCAGCAAGCTTTGTGTACGTTTAGGTTTTCGTAACTACATTTAGCGCCGTATTCGTGTTCTAGTCTGTATTGTATTACTTCAAACTGAAGCGCGCCAACGGTACCTATAACTTTGCGACCATTCAATTCTAAAGTAAAGAGTTGCGCCACACCTTCGTCCATTAATTGGTCAATCCCTTTTTCAAGCTGCTTGCTCTTCATTGGGTCTGCGTTGTTCACGTATTTAAAATGTTCTGGTGAAAAACTTGGGATGCCTTTATAGTGCATTTCTTCACCTTCAGTAAGTGTATCGCCAATTTTAAAGTTTCCCGTGTCGTGAAGACCTACAATATCGCCAGGGTAGGAGATGTCTACTATTTGTTTCTTTTCGGCAAAGAAAGCGTTGGGACTGCTGAATTTTATTTTTTTGCCATTGCGAACGTGCAGATAGGGCGAATTTCGTTCAAAAACACCGGAAACAATTTTCACAAAAGCAAGGCGGTCACGGTGCTTTGGGTCCATATTAGCGTGAATTTTAAACACGAAACCAGAAAAATCTTTTTCATCGGGTTTCACCAAACGCGTATTGCTTTCTTTAGGGCGTGGGGAAGGGGCAATTTCAACAAAACAATCTAGCAACTCGCGTACGCCAAAATTATTAAGTGCAGAGCCAAAAAATACCGGTTGTAATTTTCCTACTAAATATTCCTCTTGATTGAAGTCTGGGTAAACCTCGTGCACAAGCTCCAGTTCTTCCCTTAGCGTATTAGCGGCTTTTTCGCCAACAAGCTTATCGAGTTCGGGACTGCTTAGGTCTTCGATCTCGATGGTTTCTTCAATATCTTTTCGGCTATCGCCGCTAAAAAGGTTTATATTTTTTTCCCATACATTATATATACCCTTAAAATCGTACCCCATCCCGATAGGAAAACTCAGTGGTGTAACGCGCAGTTGCAGCTTTTGTTCAATCTCGTCGAGCAAATCGAAAGCATCGCGACCTTCGCGGTCTAGTTTATTGATAAATATAATAATAGGTATGTTGCGCATTCTACAAACTTCAACAAGTTTTTCAGTTTGCTCTTCCACACCTTTTGCAACGTCAATCACCACTATTACGCTATCTACGGCAGTTAGCGTTCTAAAAGTATCTTCCGCAAAATCCTTGTGACCGGGTGTGTCTAGAATATTTATTTTAATGCCTTCATATTCAAAAGCTAAAACCGAAGTAGCTACTGAAATTCCACGTTGGCGTTCAATTTCCATAAAGTCGCTGGTAGCGCCTTTTTTCACTTTATTATTTTTTACTGCGCCGGCTTCTTGAATTGCGCCACCAAAAAGCAGCAATTTTTCAGTAAGCGTTGTTTTTCCGGCATCTGGGTGTGCAATAACCCCAAATGTTCTTCTTCGTTTTATTTCACTTTTAATAGACATATAGACTAATACAATTTGCGCCAAAGATATGGGTTTTTACAAAGTTTTTACAGTGTAAATTCTATTAAAATGAAAACCATTTTTAAGTTTATTTCTTAAATAAAGTGTTTTTATTTCTAAATTTATTAAAAATAATATCAGGAATTTGAAGATGAATTTTAGTGACTTAAAACAGGCAAAAAAGCTATAAAAATGGTCTGAAAAATTTAAAAATTAGTCGATTTTGACCTTTTGTGAAGGGCTTAGAATGCTTGTTATTAGCCCTAATCTTGTAGTTCAACGAAATTTTTCTGCACTTAACCTATAATGTGTTATAACGCAAATAAGTAAACATTATTATTCCGTACATTTGGTCTTGATTATGGGCTTTATCATCTCATGACGCCATATTGTAATAAAAAATAAATAGGTATGAATAGAATTACTTCTCTTCGAATTAGCGCAAGAAAAATTAAGACAATAGTTGCCCCTCTGTTGTTTTTCTTTTCGATCTTGATGTTAGCATCTGGTTTTAAATCTAGCCATATAGAATATAAAGGATATTACTTAGAGCCAGAATTGCTGCGCAGTCTTGAGACTGCTCAAATTGGACCTTCCACAGCAGAGGAAGTTGGCTACATTCCAGAAAATTCGGCTAGTATGGCGGGAACTATAACTGTTCCTGTTGGATCTGTTGTTATAGATATGGGTGTTACGCCTCAAACTTTTAATAATGGATTAAAGCCTTACGGTTTAGTAGTTTCTTTACTTAATACATTTCAAACGCCAGTAATTTGGTCTATCAATCCTGCTAAAAGTAAGGATGGGGTAGATTTTACAGTTGATGGTAGAAGTTTTAAAGGAGGTACTTTTATTATTTCAAAAGAAAATATTACCAGTACGGTTCAAACAGAAATAAATCTTTGGAGAAGTAGAGGTGTTGTTACCTATACTACACTAACAAGTGTAGATGTGCCTTTACACAGAGAATTGACATATAATGTAAGGTGGATTATTAATCAGAAAAACGCCAAGATTGCCGAAGCTTATATGGAGAATGCAGGAATTCTTACTTCTGCATATACAATTGGAACTCCATTAAGTTTAAATTCATGTAGTGATTTATTCATTATACCGCATGATGATCCAGATTGGGCAGGTTTTGGAAACCCATTATTAGATTGGAATGAATCTCTTGCCAATGGCGGGAATTCTGGTTGGATTTGGGCAGGATGTCAAGCTGTTTCAAACTTGGAACGCGATGTGGATCCTACAAATCCAAATATAAGAACTAACTTTTTGGCAAAAAGCCCTACAGTATATCCAGGACCTTTTGATGGTTATGGACTTATTGAGCATGGCGAACATAGGGATGCTTCTGGTATTTATCCTTACCTAAATGATTTTCCTACTGATCCTATCATGCAATTTATGGGTAGAACAGATAAAGCGCACGATGGTGGTTCTGAGCAAATATATTTGCCTTACCCAACTGGAGGTTGGAGAAGCACCACGAAAGTTGGGGCTTGGGATCCTAATCAAAGAGATGTTCTAGAAGGCAAGTCTCCTGGGAAGGCAGCTCTTGTTGCTTATGGTAGAGCTTTTGGTCAGTCGGCCAGAGGTATGGTTTTATATGAAGGAGGTCACGAACTAAAAAATGGTTCGGTAGCTGAGAACGTAGCTGCGCAACGTATATTTTTCAATTTTGCACTAGAGTCTCCTGCTGAAAAAGCGCCACAGATTACTAATACTACTGTTATTCCTTCAGTGGTGGAAACTGGACAAACTATTCAGTTTAATCTTAACGTAGTTTCAAATACTGCTGTTACTTATCAATGGTCTACAACTTGCCCATCAGGCAGTTTCAATAATTCAACAATTTCCAATCCAATTTTTACTGCAGGTGGCTTATCTAATGGATGCCTTATTAAAGTTAAAGTTACCGATGCTTGTGGAAGAACTTCTTTTTTAACATTCAATATTAGAATTATTGAGCAACCAATAGTACCAACTCCTAGAGATTGTACTTGTGCTCCTTTTTATGATGGAGGGAATTTTAGAAACCCACAATTAATAAGTGGTAGTGCACTTCAAGTTGGTGCTATTTATAAATTCGCAAATATTTTTCCAAACATTGATGGTTTAGTAAGAATTGAAGAATTTACAGGAGGAGCTTCCCTTTTAGAAATGGATGTAACTTCTTCTGGTTTGCCGGAGGCATTTCAACCAAGAATAAATAGTACTAATAATAATGATCAGAGTGTACTCTTTAATATAAAATTTGTTCGGTCTGGGGGTACTTATAATAACCCTAGCGATCTGGTGGTAATTTCGTATTATGCTACGCCGCTAGATATAGATGGTGATGGTAGTAATACACGAGAATATGCCGAAATAAGTTTGCCAGATGCATACTTTTTAGCTGCTAATAGAAAAATTAATATTAGTAGAATTGGAAATATTATTCGAGGAGAAGCAATAACTACTGAGACCGCGCCGGGTGGTGATGTTTCTTTGGATGCAAGATGGACATATAGTAACTATTTCGAAAATAAAAGCTCCTTATCATATAGAATTGGTAAAACGGGTGGAGATAGCGATAGATATTATTCATTGAATATGAGTAATGCTAATTACCCACAACCTGAATCTGTATTGATTACGTATCCTGTTATTTGTGGTAGTGTAAAAGATGTAGATGGAAATCCTTTAGTTAACGTAAATGTTGGTATAACTGGATCTGACGGAAGCTCACAAACAATTCAAACAGATAATACTGGTCATTATAAAGGAGTAGCGGAAATTGCCCAAGCTCTTGTTGATGTAACATATCAAGTTCGCGAAACTGATCCGAATGGATATATTTCTGTTTCCGATGTTGATGGTGCCAATGATAACTTGATTACTCGAGTTATAAATTTAAAATCAACCTGTGGAAATGATTTTGTTGATGGACCTGAAGATGTGAACGGTTGGTCATTTGTCTGTGGTGATAATAAAACTGTTGATGAATATGGATATAATGCCAATTGTAATACAACTACAACAGCTACAATTCCAAACCCAGGTAATGTATATGAATATATAGTAGAAATAGTATATAAAGGTTCAAATCCGGGTCAGACAATACAAGTAACTGATGGTAGTGGAAACCCGCATACATTAGTTAGAAGAACGCCAATTGGCGGAAGTAGTAATATTTGGGCGTATAGAGGATTGTTTTCTGGCAGTACGAATACAGTAACATATACAAATAATAATAATAGATGCGACCTTCAGTCAATGATGGTGTATGCATTTAGAAACGTCTCAGACGCGGCTGCTAATTCAGGTGTTTTTCCTGACATAAGTGGGCTTAACGATGTTAGGACTTTTACAATCAACATACCTACTTTTAGTGGGCCACGTGATATAGTTTTAGAAACACCTATTTCAGAACTTACAAACGATGGACGTTATCTTCTTCTTAGAGCTGAAGCTGGAGGAGTAACTAATCAAGTAATTTTATATGGTCCTGATGCAAGTTTGCCAGGAGGCACTTGCTGTTTGGCAATACCTAAACTATTATTAGATAATGTTCCAGGAACTGCAACGCAGGTAACTGTTACTGTAGATACAAGAAATAATCAAAACGGTCAGACTGTAAATGGTCAATCGTGGATAATTGCAGGTGGTGTAAATGTAGATGCTAACTGTTTTTCAGATTTAGCACTTAATTTAGTAAGTAAGACAGATATCACGTGTTTCGGAAGTAATACAGGAGCTATTACTGTACAAGCTACCGATGGAGTTCCGCCATATCAATTCAGATTAAACGGAGGTACATATCAATCTAGTCCAACATTCAACAATCTTGTTGCTGGAGTATATGTAGTTGAGGTTATAGATTCTATTGGAAATACTAAATCGCTTTCGGTTACATTAACCCAGCCTGATAACATAGTTATTCAAATAACTAAACAAAATGCCACTACTTCTGGTGCCTGTGCGAATGGTCGGGCTACGGCTACTCCTACTGGAGGAATTCCGCCTTATACGTACCAGTGGAGTGCTAGTGCTGGTAGTCAAACAACCGCAACTGCTACTAGCCTTCCTTCAGGCACACATACAGTTACTGTAACAGACTCTAACGGATGTCCAGTAAATCAAGGGGTTGTAATTGATTGTATTAATGATTGTGATGCTGTAATTGCAGTAGACTTTGTTACTCACGTATCTTGTAAAGGTGATAACACTGGTGTTGCAAGAGTTTCGGCGAGTTCGGTTGCCAATCCTGCAGCACTATTCACATTTACATGGAATACAGTTCCGCCACGAATTGATGCCGGCGTAACTTCTAGTACAATTAATAATTTAGCTGCAGGTGTTTATACCGTAAGTGTAACCATTGATGGGACAGTTTGTCTCCCTGTAGAACAAAGTGTAACAATAAACGAGCCTTCAAACGGATTAAATGTAACCGCTACATCTACAGATGAAAGTGGTCCTAATACGGGAGATGGAACTGCTACAGCGAACGCTTCAGGTGGAACACCACCATATTCATATAGCTGGAGCCCCGGAGGTCAAACTACTCGGGTTATTACAGGTTTGAGTGCTGGTGTATATACCGTTACCGTAACGGATTCAAAAGGTTGTACAGCGGTGGCTTCTACAACTGTTAACCCAGGAAGTTGTCAAGGTTTAAGTGCGAATGCTTCTTCAACTGGAGTATCGTGTAATGGAAATAGTAATGGTACGGCAACAGTTTCTGTGAGTAACGGAGTAGGACCATTCAATTACTTATGGAGCCCAGGGGGAGCAACTACCCAAACAATTACAGGATTAAGTGCAGGAACATATACAGTTACTGTTACCGATCAAACAACATTATGTACGGTAAATGCTTCAACTACAGTTAACCAACCCAACGTACTAAGTTCTGGTATTGCAATTACGAGCGTATCTTGTTTTGGGGGTAATAACGGATCATTAGATCTAACTGTTGCCGGGGGAACCCAGCCATATTCTTTCTTATGGAATAATGGTGCAACAACTGAAGATTTATTCAATTTAGCGGCTGGTACTTACTCAGTAACAATTACTGATACAAACGGCTGTACAACAACAAATAGTGCAACAGTGCTACAGCCAACTGCAGCTTTATCGCTCACATATACTGTACAAGATGTACTTTGTTATGGCAGAAATACTGGGGCAATTGATATTACTGTTGCCGGTGGTACTGTGCCTTACCATTATAATTGGAGCAATGGTGCTACAACTCAAGATTTATCTAGTATCCCTGCTGGTGTTTACAGTGTTACTGTAACAGACGCTAATGGATGTACACTTACTCAAACTTCAATTACAGTAAGTGAGCCATCGAATCCTATTAGTGTAATTATTACCAAAGAAAATGCAACAACCGGACAAGGTTGTAACAATGGTCAAGCTACTGCCAGTCCTTCTGGAGGAGTTGCGCCTTATACATATTTATGGAGTGCAAGTGCAGGCAATCAAACTACAGCAACGGCAACCAATCTTCCTGCAGGTTCACATAGCGTTACTATAACAGATACTAATGGTTGTGAACTTGTACAAGGTGTGGTTATTATTTGTGATAACACCTGTGATGCGATTATTACAGTAGATCAAGTAACGAATGTGCTTTGTGCTGGTGATAATAGTGGTACTGCTACAGTTAGTGCCTCTTCGGCGGCTAATCCTGCGGCATTATTTACATTCACATGGGATACAACTCCGCCTCAAGTATATGCTGGTGTTACAACTAGTACTATTAATAACCTTGTTTCAGGTATTTACACTGTTAGTGTAACTATCGATGGTACAGTTTGTCAACCTGAAGAGCAAAGCGTTACGATAACTGAACCAGCAACCGTTCTTTCGGTATCCGCGACTTCAACAGATGAAAGCGGACCCAATACTAATGACGGAACAGCAACTGCAAATCCAATAGGCGGTACTCCGCCTTATGCTTATAGCTGGAGTCCAGGTGGACAAACCACCAGAGTTATTACAGGATTAGGTGCAGGTGTTTATACAGTTACTGTTACTGACGCAAATGGTTGTACTGCAATGGCAACTACAACTGTGAATCCTGGAACTTGTAGAGGATTGGCAGCAAGTGCATCTTCAACATCTGTAACGTGTAATGGAAATAGCAATGGTACCGCAAGTGTTTCAGTAACTGGAGGATCGGGATCATTTACTTACCTATGGTCTCCTGGAGGTCAAACTACAACAACTATCTCGGGATTAATTGCCGGAACATATTCTGTTGTTGTTACCGATACAGTTACATTATGTACTGTTAATGCTTCTACTACTGTTAATGAGCCTAATGTGTTGACTTCTGGAATAGCCATTACTCACGTTAGATGTTTTGGTAATAATTCAGGTGCATTAGATTTAACAGTCACAGGTGGAACAGCTCCTTACTCCTTCTCATGGAATACTGGTGCTACATCTGAAGATCTTATCAATTTAGCTGCGGGTACTTATACTGTAAACATTACCGATGCCAATGGTTGTACTGCTACAAAGAGTGCTACAGTTTTGCAGCCTGGTACTGGTCTTACTTTAGCAATTACATCTCAAACTAATGCAGTTTGTAGTGGATTGGGTTCTGTAACCGTTCAAGCGAGTGGTGGAACTGTGCCTTACTTATATAGTGTTGACGGCGGTGCATATCAATCTTCCGGAACATTCAATAATTTAACAGCAGGTAACCATACTATCACTGTCTTAGATGCCAATAATTGCACGAATCAAGTTGCTGTAAATATATTAAGCAATTGCATATTAGCCATTGACGACATCAACGATACCTTTAAGAACCTACCAGTAGGAGGCGATGTATCTACCAATGACTTGAACTTAGACGGTCCAGCCGGAACGGAAGTGTTCACTTTGGTAACAGGTCCAACAAGTGGTACCG